>JABHFS010000171.1 GCA_018672475.1 Gemmatimonadota bacterium
GAACAGGTCGATTCGGTACTGGAGGAAGTCGTGCGCGCTGGAGCGAATCAGATCTGGGGGGTTGAAATGGTCGTTTCAGATGTCGAGGCGTTGGCCGTCCAAGCGCGGGCAAAAGCTGTAGAAAGAGCGCGAGCCAAAGCCGAGGAATTGGCACGGCTGCACGGAAGAAAATTGGGCGAGGTTTTACGGATCGTAGAGGGCGGCGGGGGGCGACCGATGGCGAGGATGCTGACGATGGAATCGGGGGGCGGGGTGATCAAACCCGGGGAGCAAAGCGCGACCGTGCGGCTCGAAGTGGTTTACGAGTTGCGATAACCTGAAGGAGACGGGTATACTATTGATATTCGATAATATCGGTAGGAAGGCATTGGAGATCACGGCAGAGATTAGATAGGGTATAGGGATCCATGCCCTCGGCACCTCGATCGATGTTCTTTTTTATATGTTGGTAGGTCGTCAGGTTGATTTCGGGTTTGCGGGCTTCGAGCATTTGTTCGATTTGTTTCAGCTTAAAGCGAATCATGCGGGATCCTTGTGTTGGGCAGGGCGGTAGCCGAAGTGTATGTCCATAATTAAGTCAACGGGAAGGTCGCCGTCAAAACTTATGCGGATATTCGCTACTTCGGACCTGCACACGGACTTCTTGGCGAACTGGACCTGGCTTGAGAGCTTGTCCGCATATGATTATCCGGACGACGCGCTGATCATATGCGGGGGATATTGCGCATATGATTGAACGGGGCGAGGCAACCCTCGCATTCCTACAGGAGCGGTTCCACACGGTGTTTTTTGTTCCTGGTAATCCCTTGCGACGAAACCATCGATGGGGTGCGCTATCTGCAACATCCGTTGGCCTATCTGCAGGAACGGCGTGGCCGGGAATATATCCTCGCGCAAATCGTTTGAGCGATTATTCATAGCGCAACGCGTCAATGGGGTTGAGCAGCGCGGCTTGGCGGGCGGGGTAAATGCCGAAGCCGATGCCAACCGATGCCGAGACCCCGAAAGCTAGGGCGATGGTCCAGGGTTGGACTATAGTGCGCCAACCTGCGTAGAGGGTGATGATTTCCGGCACGGCATAACCTAGAATCACGCCGATCATACCACCGAACAGGCTGACCAGCAGCGACTCGACCAAGAATTGCGAGAGAATGTCGTGGCGGCGGGCTCCCAGGGCCCTGCGGATCCCGATTTCGCGCGTGCGTTCGAGCACGGAGGCGAGCATGATATTCATAATGCCGATGCCACCGACGACCAGCGAGATCCCGGCGATACAGCCCATAACGATATTGAAGATCTGTTGGGTTTTCTGGCTTTGGCGCAGCAATTCCTCGGGGATGGCGATCTTGAAATCCTCGACCCCGCGGTGGCGGCGGTTGATAATGGTGCGGACAATGGCCGCGGCTTCCTGCAATTGCTTAGAATCGGATATTTTGACCGTGATCTGACTCAATTCGGCGTCACCTGGTTCCCAGTGGAAGCGGGAAAGCATCGTCGTCAGCGGTATATAGATATCCTCGTCGGTATTGCGCACTTCGAGTACGCCGCCGATCTTGCCGCCGGCTGCGCCCTTATCCGCCAATACCCCGATAACCGTGAACCACTGGTTGCGGATCTTGACTCGGTCGCCGAGCGGGTCATCAAAGAAGAACAAAGCCCGCTTGGCATCGGCGCCGAGCACGCAGACCCGCTTGGCACCGCGCAAGTCCTCCGCTGAAAAATAGACCCCGCTACCCATGCGAGCGTCGAGCACGGTAAGGTAGTCGGCCGTGGTGCCGACGGCCATGGTGCGGAAGGTATTGCCGTGGGCTTGGGCTCTTATTTTTGAGTCTCGTTGCGGGGTTACGTATTCGGCGAGCAGGCAAATGCGCTCGATGGACCGCGCGTCATCCCAAGTTAGCCCTTGGGATTTGTTCTGGTCGGTATCGGCTGAATCCTCTTGGTCCTCTTCCTTATCCCAGTGCTGCACGATGATATTGCTAATGCCCATCTGGCGGATCTGTTCGAGCGATTCTTGTTTGGCGCCCTCGCCGATGGAGAGCATCGCGATAACCGCGGCCACGCCGAAGATGATGCCGAGCATAGTCAGCAAGGTGCGCAACTTGTGCGAGAGCAAGCCGATCAAACTGAGGGAAACTGTTTCGCGTAGATCCAAGGATTATTGCACCTGTGGTGAAGCCGACTCTTCGGCTGCTTCCATCCCGCCGATGGCGTCGGCGGCTTGGGTGGGATCGCGTAGGGCGATGCGGTCATCGGGGCCCAGACCTTTGGCGATGACGACGAAGTCCTCGTTTTTTTTGCCGAGTGTGACTTCACGCGCTTCTGCTTGCCCATCGACTATGAGATAGACGAGTGTGCGGCCGCTCTTCTCGAAGACGGCGTCGAGCGGGATATAGAGAGGCATCGGGGCCGTCTCGGTTACGATTTCATCGGTGGCTACGGGTTGTATCGAATCGGGTCTGGCCTGGGGCTTGGGCGGGATGGTCTCGATGATAACTTCGCAGGTGGCGGACATGCCGGGTTTAAGCCGGTTGTCCTTTCCTTCGATCTCTAGGACGACATCGAAGACCTTGACGTTTTTCTCGCCCTCTTTTTCGCGGCCAAGGGAGGCGATGCTTTTGATCTTGCCGATAAAATTTGGCTCGGGCAGCGCGTCGAGCTTGATACTGGCGACTTGCCCGGTGTCGAGTTTGTCGACGTCGACTTCGTTGACATAGGTCTTGACCTGCATATGGGAGAGGTCGGGCAGCGAGATGACGTTGACGCCGCCCCAGACCTCGTCGCCGACGCGAATCTTCTCGGGGCGTTCGCCCTTCCAGACTTTGCCATAGACAACTAGACCGGGCTTTTCGGCATTGATGGTCGTACTCGCCAATTCCTTGCGGGCTTTGACCAATTCGCGTTCTTTGCGCTCGATTTCGAGTTGACGTTTTTTTACTTCCGCGCCATTGATGATCTTTTGCGATTCGAGTTTTTCCAGGGCTTGTTCGTTGCTCAGCCCGGCTTTGCGGGCTTCGATCTCGGCCTCCTCTTTCTGCACTGTCGCTTCAAAGATCATGCGTTCGACCTTTAGCTCGGCCAGGCGCAGGTTGGCTTCCATATTTTTGATATCGGCTTTGAGCTTGGAAATTTCGGATTTATGGATCGCCTGGGTTTTTTCCATATCGGCCTTAGCCGATTCGACCTGCTGTTCGGCGTCCATGACGCGTTTATTGAAATCGGTCTGCTCGAATTGTACGAGCAGATCGCCTACTTCGACCTGTTCGCCTTCGGGAAAAAGCTCGACGATCTTGAGTTGGCCCCGCACCCTGGGGGCGACGATATTTTCGGCTTCGATCGCTTCCAACTCGCCGCCCTTGAGCTTGAGCGAAATTACGAATTCACCCTGTTGCACGGGGTAGGAGGGGATGGACGACTCGGTCGGGGCAGCTAGCTGGTTGGTCGCCAGGAACGCCCCGGCGGGCACGACGATCAACAAGATGCCGATAATCCACCATTTGCGCCGGCCATCTTTTTTTTTGTTTTGGATCTCGGTCAAAACTACCTCTCGATTTAGGGCACGGTGGGATCTTCGAGTGCGACGATATCGCCATCGGAAAGCCCAGAGGTGACGATCGCCTCGGTGGCATTTTTCTCCCCGAGTTCAACGGCCACTTCTTCATAATTGTCGTCTTCGAGTCGAAAGACGGAAAAACCCCGTTGGCGATTGAAAAGGGCGGCGAGCGGGATCGATAGCACGTCGGGGACGACTTCGAGTATGATCTCGACTTCGGCCGACATGCCCGGTTTGAGCCGGTTGTCCTGTTCGTCGATGTCGATTACTAATCCGAAGACTTGGATGTCCGGCGCGCCGGGTTGCGGCGAGGCCATCGTCGCTAGTTCGCTAGTGACGCCGCTAAAGACTGGACCGGGGAAAGCCTCGAGGCGGATATTTGCTCGTTGGCCAATGCGCACCCGCTCGATATCCATTTCACCGATAAGGCAGCGGACTTGCATTTTACTCATATCTGGGATGTCGAGCAGGGGTTTGCCGCCCCAGACCTGGTCGCCGACGGCGACTTTGGATTCCTGGTCGGTACCCGGCTTCCAGATCTTGCGGTAGACCACGATGCCGGGTTTGGCCGCATAGACGCTGGTGCGGTCGTAATCGCGCTGGGCGCTGTCGTAGCGCCGTCGGTTACGGTCTATGCTTAGATCGTGTTTGTTGAGGTCAACGCGATTGATGACCTCCTGAGCGATCGATTCCTGACGGGCTTCCTCTAGAGCGCGCACCGCTTTTTCCAAATTGATCTGCCCGCGTTCGCGATCAATATTCGAGGCGAATTCCTGCCTTTGCTGGTTGAGTTTTGCGAGATCGCGTTGGGCTTCCTGCTGCTGGATCTTGCGCTTGATATTGGATAATTGCTGACCGCGTTGGGCCTGTGCCTTTTCGAAATCAGAACTGGCCTGTTCGAGCCGGCCTTCGCGGTCGAGCATTTCGCGTTCGAATTCCGCCGGATCGAATTGCAGGATTAGGTCGCCGAGATCGACCGTTTCGCCTTCGGGCCAGAGGTGGACGATCTTGAGCCGGCCACCGATCCTGGGCGAAGAGATAATTTCGCCGCCGGCGGCCTTGATCTCGCCGCTTTCATAATGCGTAACGCGAAACTCCCCGCGGGTGACTTTTGCGGTGGGCAGGTCCAGCGGGGCAGACTGGCAGGCGCAAAAGAGCAGGGCGCAAAAGAGCAGGGCGCAAAAAAGTCGAATCATTGCGCGGCGTCCTCCGTGACCGGAAGATCGCTTTCGATTAGGCCGTCGCGAAAACGCACGATGCGGCGACTGTGTTGGGCGATGTGCTCTTCGTGAGTGACGAGGATGATGGTATTGCCCCCTGCGTGCAAGTCATCGAAGAGGTCCATGATTTCATCGCCGGTGCGGGTGTCGAGGGCACCGGTCGGTTCGTCCGCGAGGATGATTGACGGGTCGTTGACCAACGCGCGGGCGATGGCGACGCGTTGCCTTTGGCCGCCCGAAAGTTCGTTGGGCCGGTGGTCGGCGCGGTCAGATAAACCCACCGCTTCGAGTGAGCGCGCCGCCCGTTCGCGTCGTTCGCCCACCGGCATGCCGCTATAGACTAAAGGCAGCTCGACATTACCCTGGGCGTCGGCCCGGGGTAATAGGTTAAACGTCTGGAAGACGAAGCCAATCTCCTGATTGCGGATTCGGGCTAAATCGTCGTCGTCCATTTCGTTGACGATATTCTGGCTCAACTCATAACTGCCCGCGGTGGGCACGTCGAGACAGCCGAGGATATTGAGTAGGGTGCTCTTTCCCGATCCCGACGGTCCCATTATGGCGACGTATTCACCCACTTCGATGTCCAGGTTGACTCCACCCAGGGCGTGGACCTGGGTCGAACCCATCTCGTAGGTCTTTACTAGGTCGCGAATTTTAATTACTGCGGGCATGTTGCTCGTCAATGAATTGGATTTGCTTGCGTCTTAACCAGCCGGTATCTGTGGACGAAGGTTGTCGAACGAGCAACCAAGTATCGTGCTCTTCTTCGATCAGCATGACGGTACCGGGTTCGACGAGGGCGTGTATCGGGGCGTCCGTCGACATTTCGCTGCGTAATTCGATGGCTACCGGTGCATAGACCATGCGGCCGACAAAGTCGTCGACGGTCTTTCTAAATACCGCCATCGCATCGAGCGCGAAATTCCCGTGGGCGGTAATCCGGGTGGCGGCCAAGGTGCTATAGCGCCAGGTGATACCGGCTGTGGTGATGCTTTCATTGCGGATTTGCGCTATTTCGGCGGTATCGGCTGGAATTCTCTGGCGTTTGGCGGAAAATACGGCGGTGACTAAGGTCTCTGTTTCGGGATTAAAAGGGCTCGGCTCTGCTTGCCACCGCAATAGCTCGCCCTGCTCGTATACTTTGAGGATATAAGCTCGCGTTAGCTCGTCAAAACTAGCCGTAATGCCTTTGTACTCGCACTCAGCGCGTTGTAGGCGGTCGATATCCTTGGTCATATCTCGTTCAATACTTGGTCCGGGAGCCGGCAACAGGATGAGAATTGGAACGAGGGCTGATTTGAGTATTTGTGTAGCTAAATACACTCTGGGAAATCTGTTTAGGAGGATACTCTATCCTAGGATAGCTATTTATCCTTGTCAAGTCGTAAAAGAGGTGGATATGGTTATAACGATGGTTGAGCGAGGAAATGGGGTCCAATTGACATTGGCTACCAACTTAAAGAAATTGAGCAGCGCGGTGGATTGGATTAAGCGGCCTAAATTTCCAACAAACTATAGGCCGGAAGAACACTCAGGCAACGAAAGGCGGCGATGCAATATACAACGCTGGGTAAAACGGGCTTAAAGATAAGCGAAGTAGGCCTTGGAACCTGGGCCTTTAACTCCTCGGTTTATGGACCCGTCGCTGTCGACGATGCGGAACGCACCATTCAGAAGGCGCGCGAGGTGGGGATTAATTTTTTTGATACGGCGCCTCTTTATGGGGACAAAGACCAGGACGGCATTGCCGAAGAGGTTTTGGGCCAGGCTTTGCAGGGCTGGCGTGACGAGGTGATCGTATCCACCAAATTTGGTCGCAAGCCGACCGAGGGCAACAAGGCCAATTTCTACGGGGCTTATGCGGTGCAGTCGGTCGAAGAAAGCCTGCGCCGTTTGCGCACGGATTATATCGATCTACTCTTCTTTCATTCGCCCTTTGCCGCCGAGGAAATTCACGACGATGTTTGGGCGGCGCTCGATGGGTTGCAGGCCGCGGGCAAGGTGCGGTTTATCGGGCATTCGATTTCCAAATTCGCGGATACGCAGCAAATGGCTCGCACTTGGGCATTCCAGCGCAAGATAGATGCCATTCAGGTCGTGTATAGCTTGCTCAATCGCGAGGCGCGAGTCCTTATCCGGGATTTGAGCGCTGAAGGCATCGGGGTGGTGGCGCGTGAATCCCTGGCCAATGGTTTTCTCTCCGGGGCGATTGGCCTAGACACGGTCTTTCAGCCCGGCACGCTCAATGCCCGTTATGAACGCGAGGAAATCGTCGCCCGAGTCGAGCAAGTCGAGCGGCTGTCTTTTCTCGTCCGGGCGGAGGTCGAGTCGATGGCGCAGGCGGCCCTGCGCTGGGTATTGGATGAACCGGGCGTTTCGTTGGTCTTGACCGGAGCCAAAAACGAGGTGGAAGTAGCGGATTGCGCTGGAGCATGCAATGCGCCGAGTTATGGCGAGGAAGAATTGTTACGGGCCGATGAATTGCATCAACGCGATTTCGCGGCGGCATAGGGGGGCGAGATGGGGCCAGTCGGAATAGCGATAGTTGGCATGGGGGGCTTTGCCCGTACTTACTTGCGGGACATCGAGCAAGTTGGGGGGGTGGGCCGGCATGTTGCGCAAGTCGCGATCGAAGCGGATCAGCGCAATTTTCCGACAGAGGTACAGGCGTTGGCCGACAAGGGCGTTCGGGTGTTTGCTTCGCTGCGGGAAATGCTCGCTGCTTGTCGCAACGAAATCGACTTATTGTGTATTCCTACGGGGATCCCCCTGCATCGCGTTATGACCGTCGCTGGTCTCGAAGCCGATTGTCACGTCTTGGTAGAAAAACCGGCTGCCGGTTCGATACAGGACGTTGACGCGATGTTGGCGGCCCAGGTGCGGTCTGGGCGGATCTGCGCGGTTGGTTACCAGCATGTGGGCCAACAAAACTACCAATTTGTCAAGGATTGGATCTGCGCGGGTAATTTGGGGCGGGTCCGTTCGATTAAGGGCTTTGGTTGTTGGCCGCGCGACCCGGAATACTATGGGCGCAATGGGTGGGCAGGAAATTTGGCGGCAGGGGATACCTGGGTGCTGGATAGTCCGCATAATAACGCGCTGGCCCATGCGGTCAATTCGATGTTTTTTTTGGGTTGTCAGCAGATTGGCCAGATGCTTGAACCGACGGCAGTGCAAGCTGAGCTGTATCGGGTCAATGCGATCCAGTCTGCGGACACGGCCGTATTCAGGGTCGAGACTGCAGCGGCGGTCGATGTCTTTTTTGCAGTGACGCATTGCAGCGAAGAAAGAGTCGATCCGCGTTTTGAAATCCAAGGGGATTTGGGGCGAATAGAAATGACATACGAAGGAGAGGCCGAGGTTATATGGAGCGACGGTCGCCGCGAGGACTTGATCGGCGGCAAGGGGGAGAGGGGGGTCTTCGAAGATACAATAAGAGCGATCGCCAACGCTAGCGATCAGCCCGCCGCATCCCTGGCGATGGCCCGGGCGCAGACGCTGTGTGCTTGCGCTACTTTCGAGTCCTCGGCAATCCATGAAATTCCCGTAGGCTTGCGCCGCGTTGAAGCGGCAAGTGGACGCATTGAGGTCACGGGCATGACGGAACTGATTCAACGCGCTTACGTCTCAAGCCAGCTTTTTTCCGAATTAGACGTCGATTGGGCGGTCCCAGGGCAGCGAATAAGTCTGGAAGGCTATGGTTATTTTCCTAGTTTCCGGCCCGATATCGCTGGCGGATAGATTTTGCTTTGAACGGTTTTTAGGTGTTTGCGGAAGCGCATTTTCGGGCTTACCAGGTTGAGCGTATAAACGGGTTACATCAGCATTTGAGGAGAAAAGAATGCCTACGAAAAAAGTTAATGTCGGCATTGTCGGCATGGGAATCGGCAAGCCCAATGCACGTGCGATTAGCCGACATGCCCAGGGGCATGTGGCGGCGCTATGCGATTTGGACGAGGGACGAATGGCCGAGTTCGCCGCCGAACTGCCCGGTGAGGTCAAGACCTATACCGATTACAAGGCGATGTGCAAGGATCCGGAACTGGATGCTATTTTTGTCGGAACGCCGAATCAACTGCATGTGCCGGTGGCGCTTGAGGCGGTGCGACGCGATAAGCATGTAATGGTCACGAAACCCTTAGCCGATTCCGAAAGGGCGGCCTTGCGGCTGGTCGATGCGGCCGATCGCTCCGGTGTCGTAAATATGATGTCGCTGTCGACGCGATTTAGTCCGGCATGCCAGTATTTGGATGAACAGAATCGTGCCGGTTATTTCGGCGAGCTTTACTATGCGAGGGCGCGCAGCGTTCGCCGCAACGGGATACCGGCCTGGAATCTGGGTTTTATAAAAGAGGGCGGCGGGGCTTTTCGCGATATGGGGGTGCACGTATTGGACGCCGCTTGGAGTCTGTTGGGCTTTCCGCGGCCGGTATCGGCAACTGGGGTTGCCGGTGCTCATTTTGGGCCGCAGGGCAAAGGCTACAGCCGCCCAGTGACGCGTGCGACCTATCGTCAATTCGCCGCCGACGATTACGCCGCCGGCTTTATTCGCTTTGAAGGCGGCCTTGGTTTGCAGGTGGAAAGTTTTTGGGCTTCGCACCAACCCGGGGAGATGCAGATCGAGCTATTTGGCACCGAAGCCGGGGCTTCTTACAATCCCCTCAAGTTATATAGTACGGTTGACGGGGCGGAGCAGGATACCGCGGTGAACCTGCGACATCAGCCCGAGGCCTGGGATAATATCGCAGGGCATTTTATAGACTGTATCTTGAATGGGACGAGCTGTACAGCACCATTGTCGCACGGTTTGCAAATACAGGTAATGATGGAAGCCTTGCTCAAAAGCGCCGGGACAGGGCGTGAGGTGCGGATCAAAGGAGGGTAGCGGCTTACCAGCTTGGACAGACGCCGAGTTGCGCGTGGGTTTGTTGCCGGGCAATATCACTGATGCGAATGCCATCTTCGCCGAAGTTGATAAAAGCCAGGTTTTGCCGACCGATTTTCGATTCGGTCAGGTCTACGGTTTCGCTGAGTAGATTCTGGTCATGCACTAACTTTATAATGATTAGATCGTAGATAGTCTCGATCAGGTTGCGGCGGCGCACACGAAGTTCGTTGGATTGGTAGCGTTGCGCGTGTTGTTTGAGCACTTGCTTTTGTTGCACATAGTTTTTGTTTCGTGAATCGGGCAAAACTTCGCAAGAGAAAATAGCCCAATCCAACTCTGGGCTTTCCTGTAAAAAAAAGGACTCGGTGCGCAATTTGAGCACGACTTGTTGCACATTATCAAAAAACTGCGGATAGCTGCGCACCATATTCGCGCCCGTGACCTTAAAGAGCTGACCCGCGCGGATGCATCTAGGCAGCCGCGGCAGTATCGCCAGAGTCACCCCTTCTTTCTCGGCCCCCTCAAGTAGCGCGAGTATAGCCGGTTCGCGCATTTTTTTGGCCAGTTGCAGGTCTAACTTCATCCGATCTTCGGGAACGACTTGGATGCCGAGTTTCCTCTCAAGATCGTCGAGAGAGACCTGATAGGTAATCTTGGCTAGAAGATCAGCAGTGTTGATTTCTTCAGCTTCAGAATCCTTGTCTTCTTCTTTGACTTGTAGTTCGGGCTTTTTCCTTTTTTTGCGGCGTTCGAGTTCTTCTTTGGCCTTGGCCATACGTTCGAGGGCTTCTCTTTTACTTTTTTCGCCTCGCACCTCTCCTTTTTTCCGCTTACCTATCTTGCTCTCTTTAGCTTCGACCTCTGGCGCCTCAAATCCGGGTGTGTCTTTTTGTTCGTGGCCCTTGGTGGGTGTAAACCCGGGTGTGTCTTTCTCTTCGACCTCTGGCGCCTCAAATCCGGGTGTGTCTTTCTCTTCGACCTCTGGCGCCTCAAATCCGGGTGTGTCTTTTTGTTCGTGGCCCTTGGTGGGTGTAAACCCGGGTGTGTCTTTTTGTTCGTGGCCCTTGGTGGGTGTA
>JABHFS010000172.1 GCA_018672475.1 Gemmatimonadota bacterium
CGGAGGCCACCTTGTGTTTAATCATATTTATTCTCCTGTATCAAGTCGCAAGTTGCTTGCACATGACGAAGGCGTCGACATAACCCAGTCGCGGATGGTGAAAAGTTCCGGGTAAGGTTCCTATAATTTCAAAGCTCAACTCGGCGGGCATAGAGGTCTGGTGTATATTCCATGGCCTACAAGATGCAAAGGAGATGATCGATGATCAAGATCAGCAAGGGATTGGGCAATTTGGCGGCGGCGACGCTTGGCTTCTACCGGCAGATCGGTGTCGAAGAAGTGCAAGTGCCGGAGCGCTTTAATACGAATATTAACTTGCGGCCTTTGGTGCCGCCGACGCAGAAGAAAGCGGCTGGTCCGATGCCCCCCGCGTGGGACGAGGACGAGCTTCAGCGCATCTGCGATCACGTGCGCGGCTTCGAGCTGGCGCCGACGGCGATTGGCTTGCCCATTTCGGGTCGCATTCTGCTGGGGCAGGAGGGGCGGGATGAAGACTTGGAGGATGTAATCGAACGAATTCAGATGGCGGGGCGCGTGGGTTTTGCCGTGATGACCTGGAATTTTACCGCGTTGCGCGCCTCAGAAGGCTATGCGGCGCAGGAGGGCGCGGGGCGCGGTGGGGCGCATTTACGCGACTTCGACGATGCGCGTATTCGCGACTTGCCGCCTTTAGACGATGTGGGGCGACACGGTATGGAAGCGATGTGGGGGCGGTTGGAATATTGTCTGCAGCGCATCGTGCCGGCGGCAGAAGCGGCTGGCGTGCGCTTGGCGATGCATCCGAACGATCCGCCGGTGCCCGAGTACAGGGGGGTGGCGCAGCCGTTGTGGAACCTGGAGGGCATGAAGCGGTTGATCGAAGTTGTCGACAGCCCGGCGAATAGCCTGTTCTTCGATACCGGGGTGACGACCGAATACGGTGACGACGCGGTTGAGGCGATCCGCTATTTCGGCGAGCGGGACCGCATCGGCATCGTGCACTTTCGCAATGTGCGTGTTGAGCAGCCCTACTACAAATACACCGAGACCTTCCTCGACGAGGGCGAGTGCGATATCGTCGGCTGCATGCGCGCCTTCGCCGAGGTGGGATACGAGGGCGGCATAGACCCGGACCACACGCCGGGAATTGTCGGCGATACCGAAGAGACGCAGATGGGCTGGGCTTATGCGGTGGGACAGCTCAGGGCGTTGCGGTTGGCGGCCTATGGCGGGAAATCGTCTTGAAGAAATAGCTATTGCGCGATGGTCTAAATCGCTGACGGTGTTGTCAGCGGGTGGGCTATATGTATTTAACCGCTGTCACAAAAAATACCGGTGAGCGCAAAGTCTGCGTGCTCAGCGGTATTTTTATGCGATAAGCCTATTCCTGTTCTTTGCCGCCGATGCGGTCGAGCGGGTTGACGACGCTGGAGGCGACATTGGATAGGTGGGCCGAGATCCGGCGCAAAAAGCGCACGGCCATGACTTGCACCACCGTGTGGCGGTTGCTGGCCTCGTCCTGGAAGGCGCCGGTAACAAATGTGTCGCAGGCTATTTTTACTTCCTCGTGCGTGCGCATGACCTGGCGTGCCGCGTTGACGTCTTCGTCGCGCAGTGCTTGCAGCAGTTGGCCGAAGAGCGGGGCGATTTTTTTATGTAGTTGGCGTCCTGCGTCGCTGCCTTCGCTATCGCTTTGCCACTGGCAAAGCTCCGACAGGCTCTTGGCGTAATCGCCGATGCGCTCGACATCGTGCACGATGCTGAAGAGTGCGAGGCTGGCGGGCAGGTCCTGTGTGGGATTTATGGTCAGGTGCTGGGTGACCAGGCGGCGAATCATGCGCTCGCCTTCGTTGATGGCGCGGTCCTCCGCGCTGATATCGATATCTCGTTCTTGGTCGCTCATAAATGCGGTGCAGGCGGCGTCGAACATGCGCTCGGCGCGTTCGATCATGTGCGTGACCTCCTCGAAAGCGTCGACGATGAGAGAGGTGCGTTTGTTGGTTTCGACGATTTGCTTGAACATGGGTCTATCTCCAGAGAAAGATCAAGAGCAGGGGGAAGACATAAAAGACCAGGACGACGTAGGCGACGGCGTAAATCCTGGACTGGCTGGTCAACTCGGCGAGCGCGCGCGCCATCTTTAGCGGTATCTTGCGGATGGGCGGTAGCGGGTAGACCAGGGCGATGCCCGTCAGGTTGAAGAATAGATGCGCGAAGGCCACGGTCACCGCGGCGATATTACCGGTGGCTAGCGCGGCGAGCATCGCGGTGACGGTGGTGCCGACATTGGCGCCCAAGGTAAACGGGAAGACCTGCTCCAAAGTGATGATGCCGGCGCCGATCAGCGGCACGATCATCGAGGTGGTGATGGAGGAGGATTGCACCATCACGGTCATGACCGCGCCAAAGAGCATCGCGACGACGGGCGCGCCAAAGAGATAGCGGTTGAGATAGGCGCCCGAGCGCTGCACCACTACGCCGCGGGCCAGGTCGACCAGGAACTTCAGCGAGATATACATGATGATCAGGGCGACGATCAGGCAGGCGATCGGGTTTTTGTCGAGCAGGTCGATAAGGGCCGAGATCGCCGGTTTGGTGATGGCCTTGAGCGGATTGGAGAATTTCATGCCGCCGACGCCCTGAAAGAAATCGGCCATACGCTCGGCGATAAATTGCAAATAGCCAAAGGCGATTTCCAGAGGTAACAATATCAGCACGGCGAGCAGGTTGAAAAAGTCGTGCACCGTGGCGCCGGCCAGTGCCCGTTTGAATTCTTCTTTGCGGGTGATATGGCCCATCGAGACCAGGGTATTGGTGACACTGGTGCCGATATTGGCACCCATGATCACGGGAATGGCCCCTTCGATCGTCAGCGCGCCACCGGCGACCATGCCGACAGCGATCGAAGTGGTCGTCGAAGAGCTTTGCGCGAGGGTGGTGGCTAAAATACCGGCGAAGAGCCCGACGAGCGGGTTGGACGTCATTTCGATGAGCTGTTGGGCCAGGTCTTTGCCAAAGAGCTTGAAGGCTCCGCCCAGCAGGCCGATGCTGACTAGGAAGACGTAGAGCACAACGATCAAGCCAATGACTTGCGCCCAGACCTTGAGGGTTTCCTTATTCAATTTTCAGTACCTGTGAATGGGTTGCAAGTGCAATTGACGTATATATGTTAATATGAGCGGGCAGATTGGAGAACCCCTGGATAGATTGATAGAATATCCTTTGTATCTCTAATAGCATAGCTTTCGTAGAGAAAGGCTATCTTTTGTTGCAGGTTTGCCGGTCGATGGCGACGAAATTTGCCGAAAAATAGACAGCAAGCTATGCAAATAAGACCGAGGGGCGGAGGTATAATATATCGCGTCAATCAATTGGGTAGGACGCTGGTCTCGGTTTGGTCTGTACCTGTTTAGTTGCGGTATTTCCTTGGCAGAATTCAACAATACTTTCTCCGACACCTCAAAAATTTACGCTGTGGTCTCGCCGTAGAGAGCGCCGTCCCCGTTCTTTACATCCCCCCCTTCGTGCTCTACATTCAAGCCTCTGTGCACCTATTATAAATAAGGTCATAATGTCCAGTCGGATTGATGTGTGCGTTCTCGACGACGCGTCGGCCGTGGCCGTGGCCGCTGCCGGTCTATTTGCTGAACTTTTGCGCCGCCGTCCCGATGCGGTGCTCGGTCTGGCGACGGGCTCGACGCCAGAACCGGTCTATGCTGAAATGGTGCGGTTGCATCGGGATGAAGGGCTCGGCTTTGCCCGTGCGCGCGCGTTTAATCTCGACGAGTATCTCGGTCTTGATGGCGACCACGACCAGAGTTACCGCTTCTTTATGCAAAAACATTTGTTCGACCATGTCGATATTTTCCCCTGGAATACTTTTGTCTTTGACGGCAAAACGGCTGATCCTGAGCAGGAGTGTCTTGCTTTTGAGGCTAAGATTCGTGCGGTGGGCGGCGTGGACTTGTGGTTATTGGGTTTGGGTACAAATGGCCATATCGCCTTTAATGAACCCGGCAGCGACCCCACGAGTCGTTCGCGGGTGGTGACGCCGGATGCGGAGACCGCTGAGGCCAATAGCCGCCATTTTGCGGATCCGGCGGAAGTGCCTACTGAAGCGCTGACTGCGGGGGTGAGCACCATTCTCGACGGGCGGCAGATTGTGTTAGTCGCGCTCGGCGCGCACAAGGCCGATGCAGTGGCGCGGGCTATAGAAGGGAATCGCTCGCCAGATTGCCCGGCCAGCCTATTACAGGGGCATGCGGATTGCACTTTCCTGCTCGATCGCGCGGCGGCGTCACAACTTTCATGAGGTTTCGGCTTGATCCTAGTTATTAACTGCGGCTCTTCGTCGCTAAAGTTCAGCCTCTTCGAGGAGGAGGAACTGCGCTTGGGTGGCTTGATTGAGTGCATCGGCGAGCAGGCTCCGAAGTTGGTGCTGTCGCACGGCGACGAGGAAGAGCGGCGGAGTGTAGTGGCGGGTGATCATGGCGAGGCGATGCAGCGAGTGTACGAGGTGTTGGTGGAGGTTTATGGCGGCGTAGGTGTAGTCGAGGCGATCGGCCACCGTATTGTGCACGGCGGCGAGCGATTCTTCGAGGCCTCGCTGGTGACGGCTGAAGTCGAACAAGGCATCGAGGAGTGTGCGGCGTTAGCGCCTTTGCACAACATGGCGCATCTGTCCGGCATTCGTGCCGCCCGCACGTATTTTGCCGATCTGCCGCAGGTCGTGGTTTTTGATACCGCCTTCCATCAGACTATACCCGAACGTGCCTATTTATATGCGTTGCCGTATAAGCTGTACGAAGAAGAGGGCATTCGCCGCTACGGATTTCACGGTACCTCGCACAAATACGTATCGCAGCGGGCAGCGGAGCTTTTGCAGCTTGAGCATTTTACCGGCATCACTTGCCATCTGGGCAATGGCTCTTCGCTGGCGGCGATCAGTCAGGGGCGCTCGGTGGATACGACGATGGGGTTGACGCCTTTGGAAGGCGTGGCGATGGGCACTCGCTCCGGCGATGTGGATCCGGCGGTGGTGTTTCATTTGGTGCGCCGGCACGGGATGACGGTGGACGAGGTCGAGCAGTTGCTCAATCAGCAGAGCGGTTTGTTGGGGCTTTCGGGCCGCTCCAAGGATATGCGCAGCATCGAACAGGCCGCTATTGAAGGCGACAAACGGGCGCAGTTGGCGCTCGAAGTGTTTACCTATCGCGTGCGCAAATATATTGGGGCTTTTCTGGCGGTGTTGGGGCGAATCGACGCGGTGGTCTTTACCGGGGGGATCGGCGAGAACAGTCCGGCTGCCCGCCGGCGGATATTACAGGATATGGAAGGCTTGGGTTTGCAGTTGGACTCGGCGCGCAATCATACGCATGCCGGGGTCGAAGGCGAGATTTCGACCCTTGGCTCGCCGGTGAAGATTCTGGTGGTGCCTACCAACGAGGAATTGGTGATTGCACGCGAGACCCGAGAGGTCATTCAGGCCTCCGGCGAGAGGAGTTGAAGGATATGGCAGGTACAGGGGAATTGACCGTAGTCGAGCGCAAGGCCATCGGGGCTTCGCCTTTTGCCGAGATCTATCCTCCGACCGAGAAGATCAACACCATCGTGGTCGAGAATTTCCCGGCGTTGGGCAAATTGGCGGCGATGCGCTTTATCGAATGGGCCCAGGACCACCCCGGCGGAGTGATCTCGTTGCCGACGGGCAAGACCCCCGAGCACTTTATCCGCTGGGTCGAGCATTTGATGGCGCATTGGGGCGAGGCGAAGATCATCCGCGAACTCGAAGAAGTGGGGATTGACCCGAACCGCAAACCGGATCTGCATAGCCTGCACTTTGTGCAAATCGACGAATTCTACCCGATTGAACCTGGCCAGGACAATAGTTTCTACTCCTATGTGAACCGCTTCTATATTGACGGTTTTGGCCTCGATCCGGCCAAGGCGCTACTGATTAATTGCGCCGAGATTGGCCTTAAGCCGGGTCAGATTTTAAGCGAGGTCTGGCCGGGTGGTGAAGTGGATCTTTCGCTGCGTCATCGGGCGGTCCGCACGGGGCTTGAGCAGGTCCAGCAGGATGTATTGCAACGCGTCGATCAGTGGTGCCAGGAGTTTGAAGAGCGGGTCCGCGCCTTGGGCGGCATCGGTTTTTTCCTGGGCGGGATTGGTCCCGACGGGCATGTCGGTTTTAATGTGCGCGGCTCGGACCATTTTTCAACGACGCGGCTAACGGGCGTTAATTACGAGACGCAGGCGGCGGCTGCAGGTGATCTCGGCGGTATCGAGGTGGCGCGTAAAAGGCTAGTGATCACCATCGGGTTGGGCACGATAGCCCATAACGAAGACTGCTGCGCGCTGATTGTCGCTGCCGGCGAGTCTAAGGCTGGGATTGTCGCCGCCGCGATCGAAGAAGAGGCCGACGTGTGTTATCCGGCCTCGTCGTTGCACCGTTTGCCGATGGCGCGCTTTTATATCACGCAAGGCGCGGCGAAACAGCTCAAGGTGCGTCAATTGGTGCTTTTTGAACAACGCGATGCGGTCGACGACGAGGCGATGGAGAAGATCGTCATTGACCTGGCCAGCAATTTAGGCAAGAAGGTCGTCAACTTGACGGAGGCTGATTTCGCGGCCGACGCTTTTGGTGCCGCGCTATTGGCGCGTCGGCCGGAGAAAGCCGAAGCGTTGGGCCAGATGGTGCGCGACCGTTTGGTGCGTAAGATCGAGCGGGGGACCAAGACTCTTGCGAAAACGCGTTTCTTGCACACCGAGCCGCACCACGACGATCTGATGCTGGGCTATCTGCCCTATATCGTCCGCCATGTGCGCGATGCGAGCAATGTGCATTATTTCGTTTGTTTTACCGGCGGTTTCACGGCCGTGACGAATAGTTTTATCGAGGCGCACGTGCAGCGGTTGAGGCATTTGCTGCACAGCGCCGAGTTTGCCAGTCTGTGGGCCGAAAACTACTTCGACCCGAGTTACGATATTGGGCGGAATCGGGACGTCTGGCAATATCTTGACGGGGTTGCCGCTGATGACGAACAGATGCGCAACGAGGGCGCGGCACGGCGTTTTTTGCGCAATCTTGTCGCCGCCTACGGGGAAGAGGATCTCGCGGCGGTCGAGGAGCGGCTGTTGGAGTTGCAAGCCTATTTTTCCGGCCGCTACCCAGGCCAAAAAGACGTGCCTGAGGTTCAGGCGCTCAAAAGCATGTGCCGCGAATGGGAGGCCGAGTGCATTTGGGGGTATATCGGTTGGGACTGCGCCAATGTCAAACATTTGCGGCTCGGTTTTTATACCGGTGATATCTTCACCGAGGAGCCAACGGTCGAAGGCGACGTGCTGCCGGTGGTCAAACTGCTCGATCAGGTTGAGCCGGACGTGGTCAGCGTAGCGCTCGATCCGGAAGCCAGTGGCCCGGATACACATTATAAAGTACTGCAGGCGGTAACCGAGGCGCTCAGACACTACGAGCAGAAGAGCGGTCGGTCCGATATCAAAATTTGGGGTTATCGCAATGTGTGGTTCCGTTTCGATCCGAGTGAGGCGGACATCTTCGTGCCGGTCTCGCTCAATATGCTGTCGGTGATGCACAGCGCTTTTATGGCCACTTTCGTTTCTCAGCGCGACGCGTCGTTTCCCTCCTATGAGCACGACGGCCCCTTCTCTGAGTTGGCCCGGCGAGTACAGGTCGACCAGTATCAGAAGATCAAGACCTGCCTCGGCCGCGAGTGGTTCCAAGAACACCCCAGCCCGCTGATCCGCGCTACGCGGGGTCTGGTCTTTATCAAGGAAATGGATTTGCGCGAATTTTATGAGCGCAGTCGTGCGCTCAAGCAGGCGGCTGAAAACCGCTGAGAAAGGAACACTAAAGATGCTCAGCGAAAAAATCCAACAGGTACTCAACAAACAGCTCAACGCCGAGTTCCACTCGGCCTACACCTACTTGTCGTTGGCGGCGTATTTCGAGGACCTCGACCTCAACGGTTTCGCTCACTGGATGAAGATCCAATATCAGGAAGAACTGCTGCACGCCGACAAGATCTACACCTTTATCAACAATCGCGACGCCCGGGTTATTCTAGAGCCACTCGCCGCGCCGCGCGCCGAATGGGCGTCGCCCTTGGAGGCCTTCAAGTCGGCACTGGCTAACGAGCAGGCTTTGAGCCAGAAGATTTATGAGGTGGTGGACGAGGCCTTGCAGGAGCGCGACCACGCGACGCACGCTTTTATGCAGTGGTTCGTCAACGAGCAGGTTGAGGAGGAGGCGATCGTGCGCGATATCGTCAGCGATATCGAGCGCGTTATCGAGAGCAAGGACGGGCTTTTCCTGATGGACCGCGACTTGGCCGGCAGGACGCCGCAGGTCGGACAGGAGAGTCCCGCATAGCGCAAACTTTGCAGAGAATTAGCGCGATTTTTATTTGACATTTGGGAAGCACTTACCGGATAAGCGAGAGACGGCGCGAATGAGCGGTAGTCACGTGTTTTAGAAGACGGGACCGCGGGTGTGAGTTGATGGGGCGTAACGCAGTACAAGAGGAGGTTCTATGCCGCCGGTGAATTTCGAGCGGCTGTGACGGATGCTTCGCCTCGAAGCCCGTAACAGCCGCTCCTTTTTTTGCTTGCAAAAAATCGATAGTCTGCATTTTTCTTAGCGTTTCGCCCGTGAGAGGTAAAATTCCTATCTTAGTGCCCTATAAAATAACGAGGGGCTTAAGATGAGAATCGCCGTCACCGGCAGCAACGGTCGCATCGGCCGTTATGTCGCACAGGAACTCGACAACGCAGGGCACCAAGTTGTCGGGCTGGATGTGCAGCACGATACGCAAGCCAAAGGCGGTCAGTTATTGGTAGATCTTACCGACGCTGGCCAAGTCTACGGCGCGTTAGCCGGCTGTGAGGCGGTCGTGCACATGGGCGCTTGGGCGAACCCCGGCGTTGTGCCCGATACCCGCACTTACGCTGACAATACCACCGGTACGTTCAATCTCTTACAAGCAGCCGCTGATCTGGATATTCGCCGCGTGGTCTCGGCTTCGAGCAACCAGGTCTACGGTTTTTTCGAGGCGCCGCCGCTCTACGCGCCGGTCGACGAAGAACATCCCTGCCGTCCGGTCAACTGCTATGCGCTGTCAAAGACGGCTGGCGAACAGGCTGCCGAGTATTTTTCCCGCCACAAAGGCCTGGATATTTTGTCGTTGCGGATACTAGGCACGCGCACGCCCGACGAGATTCCTGGCGATATCGCTAAGATTGTCGCCGATCCCGCGAGCGCCGCCAAGTTGCTGTGGACGCGCACCGACGCGCGCGACGCGGCAGTGGCTTGCCGTTTGGCGGTGGAGGTCGACGCGGTGGAATCAGGTCCTTACAATATCGCCGGGCCGCGTGTGGTATTGGATATCCCGACGCGGGAACTGGTCGAGCGCTATTTTGGCGATCGCACCGAATTGCGCGACGGTTTGCAGGGTTTCGAGTCGCCATTGAGTTGTGCTAAGGCCAAGCGGGTGTTTGGCTATGCGCCGCGTTATGCCTGGTCGGTTGGGGTGGAGCATCTAGAGGAAGACGGCTCGTGAAGGAGCAGCGGACAGAGATCCTCTGTCGTCGGCGGTGGTACGGGCGGTGTGGCGGCGGCGCTGGGCTGCCGGGTGGTAGCTTACCGCAGAGATGGATTGGATCGGCGCTCAGTTGACCTCGCAGGCGGTGCCGCCGGACGAACACCGATGGATTCGAGTCGTTTAGCTGAACAGCGGGCTTATCGGCGTTTTCGCCAGGGGGTGCGCGAGTTGTCGTTGAGTTTGTTCTACTGGCTGCAGACTGAGGCGGCCGGGTTGTTGGCGGCTTTTTGTTTGCAGAAAAAGATGACGCCACAGCAAGTGCATAGTGAGCGAGGTTTAGTAGAAGAATTTCAAGGCCTGTTGCGCACTCAAGGCGTCGAGCTGGAGTGGCCGACGACCCATCCCGTATAGGAGATATATGGCCAAGTTAAAGTTCGGCATTATCGGTTGCGGCGCGATCGCCGCCAATTCGTTCGCTCCGAGCCTGTGCAATTCTGAAGAGGCCGAGTTGGTGGCGGTCTGTCGCCGCGACAAAGAGCAGGCGCGGGCTTTCGCGGAGAAATTCGGCGGTTGTGCGCATTATGGTTCGGCCGAGGAGTTGTTGGCCGACGATAATGTTGAGGCGGTAATCGTCGCGACACCGACCGACACGCATCGGGACTATACGGTGTTAGCGGCTGGACGTGGCAAACACGTGATCTGCGAAAAGCCGATGGCACGCGACGCGGCCGAATGTCGGCAAATGATCGAGGCGTGCCAAAATGGGGGAGTGAAGTTGGCGGTGGCCTATCGGCGGCGGCTTTTTCCGCAGGTGTTGAAGGCTAAGGCGCTGATCGCAGAGGGGCGCATCGGCCGGGTGGTCTGCGTTCGCACGCACTATAGTGGTTGGATGTCGGTGGGGCCGGACGAGTGGCGGGTGGATCCGGGCATCGGCGGGGCAATGATGGAAATGGCGGTGCATCGCTTGGAGGTGCTGCTCAACTTCGCCGCCGCGCCGGTTGAGGTCAGCGCGCTGGTCGAGACGGTGCACCACGAGTGGCCGGTTGATGATACCGACGCGATTTTACTGAAGTTTGCCGATGGGGCCGTCGGCGTGCACTCGACAGTGCTCTGCTCGAACCCGCGCCGCGATATGGCGCATATCGATGGCACTGAAGGGCGGATTATGATCGACGCGTTGGAATTCGGTTCGCAGAGCTTGCGGGTGGAAACGGGGGACGGGATTGAGGAGGGGGCGGTTGAACCTTTGGAAAACCCTTTTTTCGACCGTCCGATGATCGACGACTTTGTCCAGGCGGTGCGCGAGGACCGCGAGCCGGTCTGCGATGGCGGCACGGGTTTTACGGTGCAGGCGGTGGTAGACGCGGCTTTTGCTTCTGCGCGCGATAAGAAGGCGCTTGCGGTAGAAGTGTGGTAACGGCGATAGTCATTCTCTTATTTTGCCGCATGCCGGCGATGGCCGAGGTAGTTTTTGCCGACGATTTTGAGAGCGGCAATCTGGACCGTTGGGATGATGACTCGGTGATGGACGACCCGCAGCGGTTGCGTCTGAGCGAAGAGGCTGCTTATCGCGGGCGCTACGGCGTTGAAATTACCGCCCTGCCGGGCAGCGGTGCCGGTGCCAAGCTCAACAAGTGGTTCTACCCTGGATACGATCAGGTGCACGTGCGTTGGTATTGTCGTTTTGCCGAGGATTTCGACCAGGGCAACCACATGCATTTTTCGCATCTGTTGGCCAACCGCGCCGACAATCGTTATTCGGCCTTTGGCCAGGCAGGGAAAAAGCCGGCTGGTGATGATTTTTTTACGACCGGTCTGGAGCCCTGGCGTGATTGGGGGCAGCATTCGGCGCCGGGCGAGATGATGCTCTATACATATCATATGGATATGCCAATCGACGCGAAGATGGGCCAATACTGGGGCGAGATGATGCGGTCCGAGACCCCTTTCGTGCCCGAGCGAGGTCGCTGGTACTGTATGGAAATGATGCTCAAGGCCAATACGCCGGGTGAGGCCGACGGGGCCCAGGCCTTCTGGGTCGACGGGGTGTTACTCGGGCGTTTCGAGGGCATTCGCTGGCGCGATACGCTGGCGCTGAAGATCAATGATTTCTGGCTGATGCTCTATGTGCACGAGAGCGAAAGGGTAAATCGCGTTTATTTTGACGAGGTCGTCATCAGCCGAGAATATATCGGCCCGCTCGCTGCTGAGACGGCGGTCGACGATTCGACCTGGGGTTTAATAAAAGCAGAGAGCGATGGAACTGGCATTAGATAAGGTACCCCTCCGCATAGAAATACTTTTCCTCGCCACACTCCTAGGGACATTGGCCCTCTTGGTGCTCGCGGTGCAGGCCGCTGCCCAGCGCACGGGGCGGGATGATGTCGGGCTGTGGACGGTGCGCGCGGTGGCCGGGGCGGCGATTTGGCTGGCGGCGACGGGCTTGGTGGCGAGTACCGGCGCGTTGCTCGATTTCTCGCTGCCGCCGAGGATCTTTTTTTTGCTACTGGTCTCCGTGGCGTTGACCTGCAGTGTGGCCTTTTCGCGGGTTGGTTCGGTGTTGATCGCCGGGATCGGTCCGGTCGGGCTGGTCGCGTTCCAGTTTTTCCGCTTGCCGGTCGAGATCTTTTTGCACGGCATGTACGAGGCCGGGCAGGTGCCGGTGCAGATGACCTATGCGGGGCTCAACTTCGACATTTTCTCCGGCTTGACCGCGCCGGCGATGGCCTGGTTGATCTGGCGGGGTAAAATGCGGCGCATCGGCCTATGGGGCTGGAACATATTCGGGCTGGTACTGCTGGCCAATATCGTCACGATTGCAATTTTGTCGATGCCGACCGAGTTTCGCATCTTTATGAACGAGCCGGCCAATACTTTTGTCGCCCATATACCTTATGTTTGGTTGCCGACGGTCTTGGTACAGACGGCGTTGTTGGGGCATCTTTTGCTCTTTCGCTGGTTGTGGGCGCATCGTGGAGGAGAGCAAGCATGAGTCGGGCGGAAAAACCCAATATCGTTTTCATCCTCAGTGATGACCAAGGGCCTTGGGCGGCGGGGTGTTATGGCAACGACGAAATTCGTACGCCGGCGATAGACCGCATCGCCGAGACGGGTATGCGTTTCGATAATTTTTTTGTCGCGACGCCGGTCTGCTCGCCGAGTCGGGCGACCTTTTTAACCGGGCGGATCTCGTCGCAACACGGTGTGCACGACTGGATACGCGAGGGCAATGTGGGTGGAAACGCCGCCGCTTATCTAGACGGCGAAGTGGCCTATACGGATATTCTCGCCGAGCACGGTTGGGTGTGCGGCTTGAGCGGAAAATGGCATTTGGGACACAGCCAGCTTGCGCAACACGGTTTTTCGCATTGGTATACGCACCGAGAGGGCGGCGGTCCGTATAATGGGGCGACGATGGTGCGGGATGGCGAGCTGGAGGAGGAACCGGGGTATGTGACGACGGCGATCACTGACGATGCACTGGCTTTTATTGATCGGCAGGCCGGTGATGACGCGCCCTTTTATTTGAGTGTGCACTATACTGCGCCGCACAGTCCGTGGACGGGGCATCCGCAGGAGATCGTTGATTCTTATGACGATTGCGCCTTTAAGTCCTGTCCGCAGGAGGAGATGCACCCCTGGGCTAAAGGGCATCCGTTGAGCGAGGGCTGTCTTGGCAATCGCGAGATGCTCAAGGGTTATTTCGCGGCGGTGACGGCGATGGATCATGATATCGGGCGGATTCTCGACAAGCTGGAGGAACAGGGGCTACGCGAGGATACGTTGGTGGTTTTTGTCAGCGACAATGGTTTTAGTTGCGGCCATCACGGTTTTTGGGGCAAGGGCAATGGCACCTATCCGCCTAATATGTACGAGAATTCGATTAAAGTCCCCTTTGTGATTAGCCATCCGGGCCGGATACCGGAAAATAGCGTGCAACAGGCGATGGTCAGCGCCTATGACTTTATGCCGACCTTGTTGGATTATCTTGCTTTGCCCTTGCCCGAGGGGGTCGACCTGCCGGGGCAAAGCGTATTGCCAATGTTGCAAGGCGAGAACGACGTGGGGCGGGATGAAGTGGTGATTTACGATGAATACGGGACGACGCGGATGGTGCGCACCGAAGAATGGAAATATGTGCACCGCCACCCGGACGGGCCGCACGAGTTATATGACCTAGTCCATGATCCGGACGAGCGCGAGAATTTGGCGGATGATCCACGGCAAACGGCGCGTATCGGTGAGCTGAAGACGCGCTTGCAGGATTGGTTCGCGCGCTTTGCGGTAGAGGGGCGGGACGGCCGCGAATTTTCCGTGATGGGTAAGGGGCAGCTCAGGCCAGTAGGCGGCAAGTGGGAAGACGGCAAACAACCTTTCGCGCAGGAGTAAAACAATGAACTATATCGACGCGCACGTGCATGTGTGGACTGACGACTTCGGTCAGTACCCGCTGGCGGATGGATTTAGCCCCGAGGTGATCAAACCGCCGATCTTCTATCCCGAGGATATTATCAGCCACGGAAAGAATTCGGGCGTCGACCGCGTCGTGTTGGTGCAGATGAACCACTACGGCTTCGACAACCGTTATATGCTCGATATGATGCGCGAATACAAGGGGGTGTTTTCGGGGATTGCGGTGATCGATACCACGGCTGAACGACCCGACGACGAGATGCGGCGTTTGGCGAAAGAGGGCGTGCGCGGTTTTCGCGTTTACCAGGGTGATCCGGTCGCAGAGTGGATGCAAGGGGCTGGCTATGAGCGGATGTTGGCTTGCGGCGCGGAGGAGAATCTAGCGATCTGCCCGTTGATCAGCCCGGCGGCGTTGCCCTCTTTGGCCAAGCGCTGCGAGCAGTTCCCCGACGCGCCGGTGATCATTGACCACCTGTGCCGGATCGGGGCCGGCGAGCCGATCAGCGAAGCGCATATCGCGGCGCTGTGCGATATGGCGCAGTATCCGCGGGTGATGGTCAAGGTCTCGGCTTTTTACGCGTTGGGTGAGAAGAAGGCACCGCATACGGATTTGGCCGAGTTGATCCAGCGGGTCTACGAGGCGTTCGGTGCTGAGCGCCTGATGTGGGCCAGCGATTGCCCCTATCAGGTGCAGGGAGAGCATAGCTATGCGGCGAGTGTTGAGTTGATCGAGCAGCGGTTGGACTTTATCTCGACCGAGGATCGGGCGCGGATACTGCGCGATACGGCGGCGGAGTTTTTCTTTTAGGCCAGCCAAATGGCCAGACAGTAAGAAGCCCCCGATCCGTCGTGGACTGGGGGCTTTCTTATAAGGCGTGTCGATTTTACGCTTGCCAGGCGGCCAGCGCCTTGCTGATATTCCGCGTTTGGAAGCCCGGCATATCGGCTGAGTCGGGCAGCCACAAAGGAAGCTCCATTCAGGCGCCAACCTCCGTATTCGGCGATCGGGCGGTATGGGCGCGTCTCGCAGCTTGTTATTTTGCCATAGGCGATATGCCGGAACCAAGGGTGGAAGGGGGTGAAGCGGTAGTGGGCCCCGTTGGCGTCTTATTCATCCCTTGATTCCACGCGTTATCTCATTTCAGATCTGCTCTTCGTCAAGGTAATCCATACCCGTCTTCAGATCCCAGCGGATCGTGTCCGGAGGCTGAACGTTCTTGCACCAGTTGGCGAGGATCGGTCGGTCGGCGCGCAGTGCGGCCATGCGCTCGCGGATCCATTCGGGGTCCCAGCCTTCGAGGACTTCGGCCTTGAGTTTTGCAACCGTCTCCTGGTGCGCAGGGTCGGCGGCGAGGTCGTTGAGCTCGCGCGGGTCGACGTCGAGGTCGAAGAGCTGGCAGGGCTGGCCGTGGTAGTAGTTGAGCTTGAAGTTGTCGCGGCGAACCATGCGCTGGAAGATGCCTTCTTCGGGGAAGGGGCCGCCCGCTCCGGCCGCATCCTGGCAGAATTCAGAAAAAGCCACATTGTCCCATTCGGTATGGTCGGGCTCGTTGAGCAGGGGCAGCAGGCTCCGGCCCCTGGAGTGCGGCAGGGCCGGGCAACCGAGCGCGTCGATCATTGTCGCGTTGAGGTCGAGCGAAGAGGTGACCTTGTCGCAGTGAGTGCCTTCGGGCAGGTGACCGGGCCAAGCGAGAATCGCCGGGACCTTGGCCGAGTCCTCGTAGAAGGTCTGCTTCCACCACAGGCCGTGTTCGCCCAACTGTTCGCCGTGGTCCGACATATAGACGACGAGCGTGTTTTCCTCCAGGCCGTTTTCGCGCAATGCGTTCATGATTTGACCGATCATCACATCCATGCGGTAGACCAAAGCCCAATAGGCGGCGCGGGAACGGCGGATCTCATCTTCGCTGACCTCTTCTATTTCGCAGGCCTGGCGCCACAATTTGATATGCGGGTGCAGGTGGTCGCCGAAGAGCTCGGGGTTTTTCGGTGGGGTCATATTTTCATAGTAGTGGCGATAGTCTTCGAGCCGGGCGATAAAGGGTTGGTGCGGCAGCATAAAACCGACCGAGAGCGAAAAGGGCTCGGCGGATTGGCCGGCACGCCTTTGCACGCCGAGGCGGTTGAAGTAGTCGACGGTGGAGGCGGTGACGTCCTCGTCGTGGACCTGGTAGGCGCTCTGGCCGTGGCCGGAGAGCCGTAGGCTGACGCGTGCTGGTCCGGCGGTGCCGCCGTACTCGCCGCGGCTATTACCGGAGCCGCCCATCTGGTTGGGGCCGTGGTCGCCGACCAGGCGCTCGGCATAGCCGTGCAATTGGTCGGGGCCGACCGAGTGCATGCGGCCGATCAACGCTGGGCGGTAACCGCCGGCGCCCATGGCGTGCGCGAAGGTGGGGGTGGCCGAGTCGAGCATGTGGGAATTGGTCCAGACTTCGTTGTCGGACGGATAGCGGCCCGAGAGCATCGACATGCGCGAAGGTACACAGATGGGCGAGGGACAATAGGTGTTATCGAGGACCACGCCGCGGGCGGCGAGCGCGTCGAGATGGGGGGTTTCGACGAGGGAGTCGCCGTAGCAGCCGGTGACATAGGGATTGTGTTGGTCGGAGTGGATGTAAAGCAGATTGGGTCGGGTGTCGGTGTTCATGGTTTTGGCCTTAATGGTTGCGTGTTGTGGATGGTTTGTGTCGGAAAAGTAGCCGGTGGCTCGGGTCTGGTCAATATGTGGTGGGGCTCTTGCGAATGATCGGGGATTTATTCAAGCTTAATGGATTATATGGGCTAGGTGCTGGAGGGTTTATCGAAGTGATGCCCTTCGTCTAGACCGTCCATATCGAGCATAACCGTTATACGCTAAATATTAACGAGGCAAAAACACATGGGTTCGATCAAGAAAGTGGGTATCACCGGCGCCAACGGCACAGTAGGTAGAGTATTAATGCAAGGCCTAGCCGATGACTACGAACTGACGGCCTTTACCCGGCGCGCGGTAGAGTTCCCATCGACGATCGTCAACTTCGACAAACCCGACGAAGTCGCGGGCGCTTTCACGGGGCTGGACGCGGTGATCCATCTGGCCGCAGACCCCAGTCCTATGGCCGATTGGCAGGCGGTGCGCGAGCACAACCTGGAGGGCATGTATCAGGTGATGGAAGAGTGCCGGCGCGCGGAAGTGAAGCGCATGATCTTCGCCTCGACGAATCATACCCAACACGGCAATAGCATCCTCACCACGCCGGAAACATTGGACCGCAAGAAAGAGCTGCGGATGAAGCTGGGCGACCTGCCTAACCCCGATTCGCTCTACGCGGTGTCGAAGCTCTTTGGCGAAAACATCGGCAAACTCTATAGCGAGCGTTTCGGCATCGAGTTCGTGGGGTTGCGGATTGGTTGGATCGTGCCGGAGGACACGCCGCTGGTGATGCGTGGGACACCGGCCGAAGATTACTTGCGGGCGATGTTTCTTAGTCACCGGGATTGCATAGCGGCGCACAAGCGGGCGCTGGAGGTGGATACAGTGTATATGCTGGCCTATGTCGTCAGCGCCAACGGCCGGCGGGTTTTCGATCTGGAAGAGACGCGCTCCGGGCTCGGTTATGAGCCGCAGGACGACGCCGAAGCCTATTTTGCAGAGTCGGGTGGACGTGCGTGATTACGACGAGTTAGTGCGACGGATCGAGGCTCTGGTGAGCGATGAGATGCGGACTAAGGTGCTTGGCGAGGCGGCGGGCTATCCGATCTTGGGCATCGAATGCGGGGTTGGTGAAAACTTGCCCACCGCGTTGGTGACGGGCGGCGTGCACGGAGATGAGCCGGCGGGTGTCGAGGCGGTGCTGCATTTTTTGGAGCGTGGTTTAGAATTGTGGGAGGGCCGTTTAGCTTTTGAAGTTATCGCCTGCGTCAATCCCCACGGCTGGGTCCACAATGTCCGCAATAATGCCCAGGATTTGGATATTAACTGGTCTTATGCGCGCGACGATGTCGTCGAAGTACAGGTGATCAAGACGTTGGCGGAAGGTAGGCGCTTCGAGTTTGCGGTCGACTGCCACGAGGATTGGGAGAGCCCGGGCTTTTATCTCTATGAACTTCGCCGGGGTAGTTTTCAGATCGGTCCGGATATTTTGCGGCGGGTCGCAGCGGTCTGCCCGTTGAACGAAAGCGCCGAGATTGAAGGGCAACCGGCGCGCGGCGGTCTCGTCTATGCGGATATCTCGAAAGTGGAGAAGCTGCGCGGTCAAGGTATTCCGCTGGAAATGTTTTACGGTCACACTGACCATTTGTTGACGGTAGAGACCCCTACCGGTCTGGAGATGGAAACGCGCGTAGCTGCGCAGTTGGTGGTGCTGGATGCGGTGATCGAGGACCACGTAAAATAGATCGCGGTCGCCGGTTGCGTATCGGCGTTTTTTTACCGGATATCCCGGGAGCGTCCTGGTATACGGTTGAGGCTGACGACAAGCGTCGCACCCGGCTCAATTGCATCGCACACGTTCTTGCCCAACGTTCCTATAAGGACGTGATTCCTGGTAAGATCGAGCTGCCGCCGCGCAAGGATCACGGTGATTACGAATGGCCGCCGCATGGAAATTGAACTTTGTCGATGAAAGATTCTGAGGTTTTTTATATCCAATGGATCAAAAAAAGCATCCATATTCATGAGCGAAGAGAAACAACGCGGGATTGCACAGGCAACCGATGACGTCCGGCTGGTAGAGCGGGCGCGTGGCGGTGATCTCGAAGCCTTCGAGGGATTGCTAGCCCGCCACCAACAGCGGGTGTTGCGGGTGGCCTTTTCGATTCTCAAAGAGCCGATGGACGCCGAGGAAGTCGCGCAGGACGTTTTCCTGACCGTCTTCGAGAAAATTGAACTCTTCCGCGGGGATTCGAGTTTTACGACCTGGTTGCACCGCGTTGCGGTTAATACCGCTCTTATGCGCAGACGCAAGAGCAAAACCGACCGCAGCGTGTCGCTCGACGAAGTTATGCCGGCCTTCAACGAAGAAGGCCATATCACCGTGGATATCGCTGATTGGTCCGAGCAGGCCAGTGACCCGGTGTTGGCGCAAGAGGCCAAATCGGTGATCGAGACGGCGGTAGAAAAACTGGAAGAGAAATACCAGACCGTTTTCGTGTTGCGCGACATGCAGGCTTTTTCAACCGAAGAAACGGCACAAATCCTGGAGTTGAGCGTACCGGCGGTCAAATCTCGTTTGCACCGGGCGCGGCTCTTTTTGCGCCGCGAACTGGCCGATTATTTCGAAAAACGCGCTTGAGAGGAAAAGCAGATGGAGAGTTGTAAAGAGATCTTGGAGACTCTGGCCGAATATCTCGAAGGGGATCTGACCGCTGAGGAGCGGGCGACGTTTGAACGCCACATGCAGGATTGCCCTCCTTGCGATGCTTTCCTCAAGACGTACCGCAAGTCGGGCGACCTGGCCCGCGAAGTGCTCAAGAACCGTGAAGTGCCCGCAGAACTGAATGACCGGGTGCGCTCTTTCCTCAAAGCCCGGCTTGGGCTTGACTAGTAGCCCGTTCCAACGTTCTTTTCATCCTTATGAAAGAGCGCCGTCGCAAGGATAAGCAGCAGCCCCGCCCGCCTGCAGAAAACCCGCCCGATCGTTTCTCGTCCGATCGTTTCCGCCGCTATGCCGATAGTGCGCAAGGGCGTTTCGCGTTGCCGGCTATCGTCGCTGTGCTGACGCTGCTTGTCGGCGTCTGGACGTTCGATGCCAAGCTCTCGCTGAGCGGCGACAATACCGAATTCATCACCTTGGCGCGCAGTATGGCCGCGGGCGAAGGTTTGTTGCATATCAACTCCCCGGACCCCCAACCCGCGACCAAATACCCGTTCGGCCTTCCGCTATTGTTGGCGCCGATGCAGTGGTTTTTCCCCGGTGATTGGGTGCCGATGAAAGCCTGGGTGCTGGTTGTTTTTGCGGCGGGCATGGGGGCGCTTTACCAATTGGCGAAAGAGCGGGTTGGGGCCGGGCCGGCCTTGGCCGTCGTGGTGTTGAGTCTGACGGCCGGTAAGAGCTATTTGACCCACGGTCCGGACGGCTTGGTCTTTGGTCCGCTGTTGTTGCATTATTCGCATCAAATAATGTCCGAGGCGCCGTATCTGACGTTTTCGCTATTGGCGCTGTGGCTTGTCGAACGCGGTATAGCGCGCGAGGGGATCAAGGACAATTGGTGGCTTATCGGCGGTTTCGGCTGTACGATGTGGGCCTATTATATACGCACGGCCGGCATTACCCTGATCGCGGCGGTCGTGGTCTATATGCTGCTCAGGCGCGATTATCGGCGGGGTTTGATCTTTGGCGGCGCGGCGGTCGCCTGCTGGTTGCCTTGGACGTTGCGCAATAAGGCGGTGGGTGGTGGGGGCGTGTATATCAAGCAATTGTTTATGGTCAATCCCTACCACCCGGATCGCGGCTTGCTCGACTTCGCAGGTTTTGTTGAGCGGTTTATCGGCCATATAGGGCTCTATCTGACCCGGGAACTGCCCAATACACTGGTGCCCTTTTTTGACAGTGCCGAGACGATCTTCCATCCTGCGTCGCTGTTGTTGATCTTGCTCGCCGTCGCGGCGACGGTATTTTGTGTCAAGCGCGGGGAGAATCTACTGCTGCTGGTCTATGCGGCATTTTTTATGGGCGTGGTGTTGCTCTGGCCTTGGCCGGGCGATCGCTTTTTAATACCCATCGTGCCCGTGCTGGTCTTTCTCGCGGTTTGGGTCGTATTAAAAACCCAGGATATATTGGTGGCCAAAGGCGGGGCCGGGGTGAGTAAGGTTCTGGTGTGGGCGTTGCTCTGTATATGTCTTGTTGGCCAGGTTGCCGGCGTCAAACGCCTAGCGGATTATGCCGAAGCGGACTACCCGCCGCCGTGGAGTCGTTATTACCAGGCCGGTTTATGGCTCAAGGCCAATACGTCCGAAGATGCGATTGTGCTATGCCGCAAGGGCTATTGGATGTATATCGTCTCCGGTCGGCGTTGCATCGGCTTCCCGTTCGAGGAGCCTGCCCAGGTGTTGGCCTATATGGAACGCGAACAAGCCGACTATGTCGTGCTCGAAAGCTTGGGTTTCCCGCAGACGGTGCAGTATTTGGTCCCGGCCGTCAACGAATACCGCGACCGCTTCGAAGCCCTTTGGCAGGACCAGACGGTGCCGACCTACGTGCTGCGTTTCCTGAAACAGTAGACCGCTTGCCCCTTTGCGCGTGCCGTATATATACTTGGCATGCCCTTATCCCCTTTTAACCAGTATATAGTCGGTGCGCGTGATTAGACGTTTTTCTCTGCCCGTTCTGCTGTCCTATCTGCTCTGTAGCCTCGTCTTCACTTTCCCGCTAGTACTGCGTTTGACCACCCATGTGCCCGGCGAAGTCGAAGGCGACGTGCCGATCTATATATGGAACTTGTGGTGGATGCAGCACGCGCTGTCGGCGGGGATCTCGCCTCTTTTCAGTGACTATATCTTCGCGCCCTACGGCGCGTCATTGGCCTTCCACGCCTTTGTCTTCCTCAAAGCTTTTATCGCGATCCCTCTACAGTGGTTTTGCTCGGCCTGGACGGCCTATAACCTTTTGATTTTGGCGACGTTCACGCTGGCCGGCTATGGGATGTTTCTGCTCGCGCGGCACCTGACCGGCGATAGCCGGGCCGCGTGGGTAGCGGGGTTGGTCTATGCCTTCAGCCCCTATATGCTGACCCGGAGTTTGGGGCATCTGAATTATTTGAGCGGCGAGTGGATTCCCCTCTATGCGCTATGTCTGATTCGTCTGTTGGAAACGCGCGAGCGGCGTTGGGCGGTTGGGGGTGGGCTGTGTCTGCTGTTGACGGCTTATTGCGAATACTACTATCTGATTTATCTGACGATGTTTACCGCGTTTTATCTGGGCTGGCGGTTTTGGCGCGACAGGGCGGTGGTAATGGATCGTGCCTTCCTTGGGCCATTCGCGCTGATGGGCGGGATCGCCGTCGTGGGTTTCGCGCCAATTCTGTGGATGCTTCTCGGTACGGCGCAAAGTGGCTATCTCTATGGCGGATGGGGTGCTTCGGCAAAACTCGGGGCCGACTTATTGGCCTTCGTCACTCCGCCGCCGGGCAGTTTGCTCTATGGCGATATCGGTGCCGGATTGTACGAGGTTTTTTCCGGCGGCAACGCGGTTGAGGGCACGGTTTTTGCCGGCTATGTCGTGCTTGCGCTGGCGGCGACCTGTGCCCTGCGCTTGCGGGGTGACGAGGCGGTGCGTCCCTGGTTGTTGTTGACGCTGGCCTTCTTTCTGCTTTCGCTGGGGCCGTTGCTGCATATAGGCGGGGATTTCGTTTTTGGGGCCGGACCGGTGCGCTTTGCCGTGCCTTTGCCCTATGTCATCGTACGCTATTTGCCCTTGATCAAGGGGGCGCGGGTGGCGGCGCGTTTTGATATCATGGTCGCCCTCGGTTTGGCGGTGCTTAGTGCCTATGGGGTCCGTTATTGGCTCGGGCGTGTTGAACGGCCCGGGCGCTGGACGGCGGTAATTGTCTTATTGATTGCCCTGGAGTACCTTAGACTGCCTTATCCCGTGGCCCCGGTCGATGTGCCGAGTGCCTACGCGACAATCGCTCGCGACGGTCGCGATCGGGTCGTTATGGAAGTGCCGCTGGGTTGGCGTACTGGTTGGGGCAGCACGGGGCGCAGCCTCGACCGACAGCAGTTGTTTCAGATCGTGCACGGCAAACGTTTGCTCGGGGGTTTTGCCTCGCGCATACCCGAAGAAGAGTTGCAACGGATGGCGGCGCTGCCCGGGCTCGGCCGACTCCTGGAACTACAGGAGGAATTGCCGGCCCCGTATTCGCCGACGGCGGCCCGTAGACCCTTTATCCGGGCGCAGATGCGGGATCTTTTACAGCACTTACCGGAATTTGTAATCGAGCGGCTGATGCGCGACGAGTCGGTGCAAAATTTTCTCGCCGACACGTCAGTGGAGCGGCAGATTGCGGAACAAGCCGCGCGTTCGAGATCACTGGAGGGTCTAGTTGATGCGGTGGGCTTGGGCTATGTTTTTGTCCACCCGCCCTATAGCGCACATGCGCCGATCCGCAACTACCTGGAGACGGGGTTGCCGTTGGATAAATTTTACGAACGCGACGGTGTATTGGGGTATAGAGTGGTCAAAAAAGCAGATGAATAGATTGAATATAAGGCGATTACATTGAATCCTACGACAACCGACGAACCGACGCTCTATATCGTTATCCCTGCGCTCAATGAAGAAGAGATCATCGAGCAGACTTTGATACGCATTGAGGCAGAGGTCGCCTTGCCGCACGAAGTGATCGTGGTCAACGACCATTCGACGGACGACACCGTAGGCGTGGTGCAGCGTTTTGGCGAGCGGCACGCCAATGTGCGCGTGGTGAGTAACGAGGGGCCGCGTGGTTTCAGCAGTGCGCTAAAGGTGGGGTACGCCGCCGCCGGTGACGGTGCGATCGTCACCATGATGGCTGATCTTTGCGACGACCCCGGGACTTTGGCGCCGATGTACGGGAAAATTGTCGAAGGTTACGATATTGTCTGTGGTTCGCGCTATATGCCGGGTGGCGGCAAGCACGACGAAGACAGCGAGGTCAAGGGGATGTTTTCGCGTTTTGTCGGGCTTTCGCTCAGGCGTTTAGTCGGTGTGCCTACCCACGATGCGACGAACGCTTTTAAGATGTACCGCAGCGAAATCATCAAGAATATCCCTATCGAAGAAGCGGGTTTTGCTTGTTCGATGGAGATCCTGGTGAAGGCATTTTTGCGCGGGGCGAAGATCACCGAGGTGCCGACGGTGTGGCACGGGCGGACGGCGGGCAAGTCGAAGTTCAGCATGTTGAAGGGGGGCAAGGATTATCTGCGGTGGTACATTTGGGCGGTGTTGCTGCGCAAGCACAAGTTCTAAAGGGTACCCAGCCCGTATCGGCACAGAGCGACTGTTAGTGGCTTTGTGGTGCGTGTTGCCGGTTGGCCGAAGTTATCAATTCGCTTAGACCTTCGGCAAATAAACGGTGTCCCTCTGCTGTCGGATGGAAATAGAACATGCTATCCGATTCCGGATCATCGAGGTCAATTTCCCTCCCTATGCATTCATCCATGTCGTAATAGCTGAGACCAGCGGCGGTATTGGTGGAAAAGACCTCCTCGGCCACCGAGATCAATGTCTTCTCACCTCGGAATTCGAAGGAGTTGGTGAGCTTGACGAAGACGACTTCCAATCTCCGTTCTTTCGCCAGGGTCGCCATTTGTTCGTAGATGTAGGTGTATACCTTCCTGCAATATTTACGGTAAAGCTCCGGTGCGTAGTATTCTGCGTTAGGCCATATTTCGTTTTGCAAATACCAGTACAGAAGAGATGAACCGTTCAGGGTCCGCTCGTAGCTATCGTGGCGCAAACCCGCATTGACGACGGGGTCGACGGAAATAGTATCACCCGTAAAGGTTATCTTAGGCTTACCCCTGCCGTACATAAAGTTTTTGCTGACGCGAATCAGGTCATGCGGTATGAAGGAGAAGATGATGAGGTCCGGTTTGTGCTTATGGGATTTGCGCAATCCTTTGAACAGCATCTGGTCGATCCCATAACCGGAGCATCCGGCGTTTAACACCTTGACGCTGTTCTCGCGAATTTGCGGTAAAGTAGATGGGGATAGACCTCTTGCGGCTCAAGGCCGTCCCCTTGGGTGACAGAATCGCCAAGCAGCAGGATTGAGAATTTCTCTTGAGCGGTGGGTTTGTCGTCATACCAGTTGCTGGTGCGGCTCCAGCCCAATAGATCGCGACCTTTGGGATCATCCGCAAAATGCCTCTGGTCGATATATGTCCCGTATTCGACTAGAGATTGCCCCTGCTCAAGGGCATTCGCCGAAAATCTCAGAAAATCGTCATGGGTGCCCAGGCGCGGCGCATAGATCCGCAAGGTGAGCTCACCGATACACAGGGAAAAAAACATCCAATGCACAGCAGTAGGGTCTTATGGGCAAATTTCGTCAACTATACTTTCTATTTTTGGTGTGCCAAAGATGGGGCCGCCGGTGGTATCGGCAGTTCGGTGCGTCAAGTTTTCTCCCGTTCCTCCGTAGCCTCAACCATCTCCTGCAACGTCCGCTCGATATCGTATTCGTACGACCATTCGGGATAGTGCGCCTGGAATTTGCGTACGTCGCTGATATACCAGATATGGTCGCCGATGCGCGACTCTTCGGAGAGCGAGTAGTCGAGCGTTTTGCCCGATAGCCTTTGCGCGATCTCGATAGCTTCGAGCATCGAGACATTGGCGTGGCGACTGCCGCCCATATTGTAGACCTCGCCCTCGCGGGGATTTTGGAAGAAGTGCCAGAAGGCGGAGACCAGGTCGCGGCTGTGGATATTGTCGCGGACCTGTTTGCCCTTGTAGCCGAAGATGGTGTAGGACCGGCCGGTGACCACGCATTTTACCAAGTAGCCGAGAAAGCCGTGCAGTTCGGCGGCCGAATGCGCGGGGCCGGTAAGGCAGCCGCCGCGGAAGGCGGCTGTTTTGAGTCCGAAGTAGCGGCCGTACTCCTGCACCAGAATGTCGCCGGCGACTTTAGAGGCGCCGAAGAGGCTGTGTTTGCATTGGTCGATACGCAGACTCTCGTCAATGCCAAATGCGTGGTAGGGGTGCGTTGTATCAATTTCCCAACGGGTCTCGCCTTCGACGAGCGGCAGCTCGTTGGGAGCGTCGCCGTAGACCTTGTTGGTACTGGTAAAGATAAAAGCGGCGTCGGGGCAGCAGCGTCGAGTCGCTTCGAGCAGGTTGAGGGTGCCGTTGGCGTTGACGGTAAAGTCGGTGATCGGCTCGCGGGCGGCCCAGTCGTGCGAGGGTTGCGCCGCGGTGTGGATGACCAGCGCGATATCCTTGCCGAATTCGGAGAAGAGCGCGTCGATGGCTGCGGTGTCGCGGATGTCGACGTCGCGGTGGCGGTAGTTGGACAGGCCGCCTTCGAGCTGTTCGCGGTTCCAAGTGGTCGAGCCGTCTTCGCCGAAAAAGTATTGGCGCATATTGTTGTCGACGCCGACAATGTCGAAGCCGCGTTCGTGAAAGAAGCGGGTCGCTTCGCTGCCGATGAGGCCGGCCGAGCCGGTGATTAGGACGATACTCAATGGAAACTCATTCCTATCGCTAGGTGAAGACGCTGTGGACCAGGTCGTGGTTTTCAGCGAGCCAGGTGTGGGTGTCGAATACGATATCCCGTGCGTTTTTTTGCGGGCTCCAGTTGAAGGCCGAACTGACTTTGCCGTTGTCGGTTATATAATAGGGGATGTCCGTGGGGCGGGTCTCGGGTACCGAGCCGATTTCGATTGTCTGGCCCGTCGCCTCTTCGCAGAGCTGGGTATATTCGACCAGCGACGTCGAGCCGGCCAAGCCACCGCCGGCGTTGAAGACCTCGCCGGTCCAGGCGTCGGGACATTTGCCCTGGGCTTCGACGAGGGCAAAGAGATCGTCGGGGTGCAGCAGGTCGCGGACCTGTTTACCCTGGCCGCCGAAACCCATATAAGTCAACCCGATGCCGAAGTAGTGCCGGGCGACCCACAGGGTGTAGACGCCTTGGTCTACTTTGCCCCATTGGCCGGGGCCGGCGATGACGCCGCAGCGGTTGATTATAGCCTTCAGGCC
>JABHFS010000173.1 GCA_018672475.1 Gemmatimonadota bacterium
CAACTAAAAGGTGCGCCGATACGCGCCAGTAGCTGACCTACCACCTGCCCTTCGCCGTCTAGCGCTCGAATAAATAGCGACTGCTCACAACAGTGCTCAGTCTGGTACTGGCCAAACATCGCACTTTGCCGATAGCTGCCGGCAGCCACGGTCCGCAGACGCTGGTCCCAAAGATCTCGATCCGTCGTCTCGGCAATATCGACACACAGGTCTTTTGCCACAGTCGATCGCTTCAACTCCATTACAAGGTCCATTATACGGCCACCCCGTCGGTGCTTTGACGATTTTGCACGCCATGCGCCCGATCAGCCAGGTCACCGATAAAATAAAGGGTCTTATTGCGCTCGCGGCTAGCCTTTAGGGTGGCTAGATAAGAAAGCATCTTGTGACTCCTTATTAGTTGAATCCGGTCGAGCCTTATAAAGGCTTCTGCCCCAGATAGCGCAACTCTCCGGCACCCCACCGCACATCGGCAAAAGGTTCGCCGTCCCACAATAATTCGTTGACGCCGCGAAAAAATGGCGTTTCAACACATCGGTGCAACTGTTGCAAATCGGCAAAACCTGCACGTTTTAACATGCCCTCCATCTGTTTGGCCGTATAGCTTTCGATGATCGGGACATAGAGGCTGTCCATGAATTTAAAAATCCGATTCGGCGCATATCCCATCAACTGCATCACATGTTGCATTTGCTGCCTAGAGGCCTTTGCGCTCAATGGGCGCAAGACGTCCATCATTTCCCACCACAGGCTGCTGCCGTAAAGGAAGATCCACATCTTACCGCCCGGCTTGAGCACGCGAAAGAGCTCCTCGATGCCCCGTTGGGGATCCGTCGTGTGGTGCAGGACCCCATTTGAAAATACGAAATCAAAGGAATTATCCCTGTACGGAATATTAAGCACATCGGCGTGGCGAAAATTGACCTTGTCTATTCCCGCGCTCCGGCTGCGTAACTTTGCGTCTTTGATATTGTCGCGGCCATAGTCGATGCCCGTCACTTTGGCCGCGCCCAGACTGGCCAAGGCCACCGTATAGCGACCACCGCCGCAACCCGCGTCCAAACCCTTTTTGCCCTGCAGCCAGTCGTAGCCGATGGCATTGCGGTCGATGCGCTGACGAAGCAGGTCTGTCGCCTCGGCGAAGTAGTGCCGATTGTCGAAACGATTGAACAAGCTGCTGTAGAGTTCCCCCGTCAGCGTCTTGGTATCCGCTACCTTATTTGCGGCGAGGGCAGTGTTGGTCCCCACCGGCTGATGCGCGACTTTTTTGTCGTAGATCGCGTCGGCATATTCGCCATCCAGTCCCGTTAAGGTCGCTGTCAAACGCGCGATCTCAGCGCCGAGCGGAGGGATCGGATCGGACTTCGACTCCCAAAACACCGTTTCAAAAACCTGATATGCCCGCACGGCTTCCAGCGCGCATAGGATCTGCACAGCGCTATTGTCTGGCAGCTTTTTTACCACAGCCCGGTAAGCGGACAGTCCCGCTTTTAATTCCTTCGGAATCATCTCTTTAAACCTAGTCGGTGTTTTTGCGGCAAGATCGCCTAACTCTGTTTGAGGATATCGGCCATAGCATGCACCGGCTCCACTGCCAACCAATTCTTAGTACCCGGCTCCATATAGCGAATGCCGTGGCGCTTGAAGTCCACATCTTTCCAAATGCCGCAATTGTCTATAATTAGACGGCAATTGGCCAGCTTTCCACTGAGCTCGTCCCACATGGCCTTGGTATATTCGCGGTGATCGGCGGCTACCAGCAGCCCGTCAAAACGCTCGATGTCGCCAGGAAACTCAAAATGCTCGAGCCCCCAACCTTCTTCGACCTCAGCAGCGGTAAAATAGGGATCGTGTAGCGCAACGCCGATGCCACGCGCGGCCAGCCCCTGCGCAACTTGCGCGGAACGGCTCACCCGCGGTACTTTGATATCACCCTTATACGAAATGCCCAGCACACCCACATTGCGACACCCCCATTGGGCAAATATGTCACCAATGTGCGTGGGCATCTGGTCGTCGGTCCTAATAGTCTCTTGCAGCAGCGTAAGCGCGTCGGGGGCCTCTGCCCCCTGCAGGACGTATTTGCTAGAAAGCGGGATACAATAACCACCCGTGCCGATGCCGGGCCGAAAGGTGCCGACATTCCACTTCGTGCCCACCAACCGCAAGATCTCGATCATATCCAGCGAGGGATAGGCCAAAGCCAACTGGTTGGCCAGAGTAATTTCCATATGGCGGTAGGCGTTTTCAACGCTTTTGACGATTTCGGCATGGCGGTGGTCCTGGGCTCGATGCAGCTTTTGACAGACAATGCCCAACACCTCTTGCATATAATCGGCCGTCTCTTGGTCGTAACCACCATAGATCCGGTCCAAATAGGTCAAATTCTTATCCGAATCGAGGAACCAGTCGCGGCGCGGCGCGACGCCCAGCAGCACGTCCTCGCCGACGGTTAGGCCGGCCTTCTCTAATAGCGGAATTATGACCTTGTCAGTCGTATTGGGCGTCAATGTCGACTCGACGATGATCAGCGGCGGGTGCTCGGCATCCAATACGCCGAGGTGGGCAATCTTGGTGATGACATCTTCGAGATATTCGTAATAGGGCTCGTTGTCGCGTTCGGTAGGCACACCGATAAAATGCACCAATACCTTCGGATGAATCAGGTCACGCCAATTAGTCGTCGCCTCGATATGGCCATCCTCGACCAATGGCTTGAGGTCAAAGCCGAGCCAATAGTCCATACCCGGCATAAAATGCTCGCCGCGTTGCACCGATCCCACGCGCTCTGCGTTGACATCACAGCCGACACAGCGCACCCCTCGTTGCGCCAAATAGGCCGCCGTCGACAAGCCGATATACCCTAGGCCCCAGACGCCGACTTTGTATCCCTCTTCTAGAACGAGTCGCTTATAAAGTTCCATTTTTAGTTCTCCTTGAAATAATCGAGTACACTTTGCACCCCAGCGCACAAGCCGACGGTTGGGCTCCACTGTAGCTCGGTCGCTGCACGGGCGCTTTGCAAGCTCAGTCGCCGCATCTCGCCGCGGCGCCCCGCAGCGTATTCGACCTCGGCCTTCGCGCCCGACAACTCATCTAATAGCGCAACTAGCTCATTGACCGTGGTTTCGATCCCCGTGCCGAGATTGTAATAGCTATTGTCGCCGCGTTCTAGACAAATCAAATTCGCGCGCACCAAATCGTCGACGTGCACGAAATCGCGGGTCTGTTCGCCGTCACCGTAGATAATCGGCACGGCGCCGTTTAAGATCTTATAGGCAAAAATGGCCACCACCCCCCCCTCGTGATGTGGGTCTTGGCGAGGGCCGTAGGCGTTGGCATAGCGCAAAACTGTATAGGCCAAATCGTGTATCTCGCTATACAGATGCAAATAGTGCTCAAACGCGTGCTTGGAGGCAGCATAGGGGCACAGTGGCCGGATCGGATGCCCTTCGTCCATTGGCAAATAATCCGGCTCGCCAAAGACCGAACTCGTCGACGAGAAGATTACTTTGCGCACGCCGTATTTTCGGCACAGTTCCAAGAGGCGAATCCCGCCGATTACATTGACCTGGGCGTCGGTGGCCGGATCTTCGACCGAGGTCATGACGTCGGTCTGGGCCGCGAGGTGATAAACAACCTCAAAGCCCCCCTCGGCAAAGACATGCTCGAATTCGGCGGCCAACACGTCGACCTGCGCGAATTGCGCCTGCGCATTGACCTGCGCCCGATTGCCCGTGCTGAGGTCGTCGGCAACGGTGACCGAGTGTCCGGCCACGACGAGCGCATCGACGATATTCGAGCCGATAAAACCGGCCCCGCCCGTCACGAGGCATTTGATGCCATCGGCCATGCTCAACTCCACTGCATGCAGTATATCTCGAAGGCTTCGGCCAACTCGCGACCGCACTGTCCGCCCCTAAAACGGGCCTGCCCTTCGATGATATCCGCTTTAAAATAATAACCGGCGCTCTGCTCTAACTGGCTGCGGTAACAGAGGATCGATTGCACCTTCTTATGCAAATCATCAGCCCCGATCTCAACAAAGAGATTCGGGCGGAAAGCCAATGTGCTGCGAACGACCTCGAAACCGATGACGGTGCGCTCGCGAAAGATGCGCAGCGCCTCCTCGTAAACTACGTGGTGATCCTGGTGTATATCGTCTGCCGCAGGCACAAAGACCACCTGCGGGTCAAAATCGCGCCGCCAGCGCAAAAAAACCTCGCGCACGGCCTGGGCCTGATACTGCAAAACCTGACCGTCTAGATCCTCGATCGCGACGCGCTCCGTCGGCACGCCAAGAATATCTGCCGCTGTATGCGGTTCGCCAAGATCACGCACGATTTGCACTTCGCCGTCGGCATTTATGGTCTTCTGCGTCAAAGTCAGAAAACGGACATCGCTAGTCGCTGCCCACTTGGCGATACTGCCGCCGCAACCAAATTCCACATCGTCGAGATGTGCCCCAGCAAAAAGAGCCCTTTCAAAGCGCAAGTCCATCAACCATTTCCCTTTTGGCACTCAATGCCGCAATAATCTCCCGCGTCGCACGCCAGGCTCCGAGACCGTCGACAGCCTCCTTGCCCGAACGACTCATCGCCAAGCGCCGTGGCCTATCTGGTAGCAGTCCCTGCACGGTCTGCGCGATTTCTTCGGGAGCAACTTCCTGTCTCAAACCCATATTTTCACAAAGCAAATCCCGCGCCACAATAGCAGTCGTCTCTAGTTCACGCGGCTCCTCTGTCAGCGCGATAAAAGGCACGCCAACCGCCGCCAATTCAAAAAGGGTCTTGCCCCCTCCCGTAATCGCCAAATCCATCTGCTGCATCAAAGCCGCCATATCTTGTACGTCGCGCTGCAAAACAAAATGCCGGGCGCTTTGCTGCACGACTGCCGCCAAGGGGCCGTCGTGGCGAAAAGCCGGACCGACAAGCAGGTGAATTTCCACCTCTTCCGGCAATATATCCAACGCCTTCGCCAATTTTAAAATTCCACCAAAAGTATCGGCTCCACCTTGGCTTACGAGCAATTTCCTTACGGTGTCGGGCACGTATTTAACCCGCTGGTGGGCCCGGTGAAATTCGCCGCGCAAGACGACATAGTTCAAAGTATTAATTTCGCGATACTGCGCATCGGGCAAACGCTCGGGATGGTGGATCACATTGATAAGCAAATCGGCCCATCCGCGCCCTGCGCCGATATCGTCTAAACTGACTAGCAAATCCGCTCTTTGCGCCCAATAACACATAAGCGACGGCGAACTTTCGAGTATATCGACGATGGCTACATCGATCAATTCTCCTGCTAATAGGCGGTCTATATGGGCAACTTTTTCCGTATCATCCCACTGATGCGGAATTTCGAGCACATCCATTCCCCACTCGCGCAATTTTGCGACGCCCTCCGGCACATCCGGCGCGATAAAGCGCACCTGGGCCCCGTTCTTGCGCAACTCTTCCGCCAAAGCGCGGGATTGATATATGTGCCCCATGCCGCGCTCATGCCCGCCATAGGTGTATATCGCGCAATTCACGTGCGCACCTTCTGAGTCGAGCAATAGGCGATAACCGCCGCCGTTGTCAAACGGTTGTGATCACCGGCAAAAGCTTCGATGATCTGCTGTACAAAGAGAAAATCTTCGGGGGTATCCACCGTCAAGTCGAGATCGGGGTAGCATTTATCGGCCGATTCGCGATAGGCCGCAATGCAAAAGTGCTCGCGATGCTCGATGATATATTCGTTGATGTGTTCGCGATGATGGCTCTCCAGCCCCTGCTTATGCGAACGCTCTAATCCGGCAAAGCTGAACATTTCCAGGCCCGTGCCATTGGGGACTCTGCAGCCGACCTCATCCTTGCTGCTGGTATAGTCGGCCGCCTCCCGCAAATGCAATTCGATCATCGCATCCACCACCTCTGGGTCGACGAGCGGGCAATCCCCTGTAGCACGCACGGTATGGGCAAATCCACGCTCCAGCGCACAGTGATAATAGCGCCCCAAAACATCATTTTCACTGCCCCGAAACACGTCCCAGCCCTCGGCCTCGCAATGACGGACCAGCGGTTCATCCGCCTCCCCTTCGGGCACCGCCACCACCAGCGCGTCAGCGCGCTGCACCCGGCGCAGCCGCTCGACATTGTGCCATAACATACTGCGTCCGGCCATTTCCATCAGCATCTTGCCCGGCAAGCGAGTCGACCCCATCCGGGCCTGTAATACGATCCCGATCAAGCGACCATGTCCCACGTCAGTACTTCATCCGCGGGAATATCGCGCCTGGCGGTCTTGCCAACGACCGCCTCCCAGTAACAGGGGGCAATGCCATAACCAGGCCGCTTGATGTCCAAGGCGTCGGCCAGTAGCGGCTCGCCCGCCTTTATATCTCTGGTACAGATCAAGCTCTTGCGATTGTTGATCCTGGTGGTCTTCTCGGCGGCGGCGGGACGCTTGACCCCGTCGCCCAACGCCTGCTCGACGCTACGGGTGCCCTCTACGAGCGCCCGCCATTCATCGGGCGTCGACGATAGCGCGTGATCGGGTCCGTCGGCGCTCTTGTCGAGCGTGAAATGCTTTTCGAGCACGCACGCACCCAAGGCCGCCGCCGCCAGGCAGATCTCGTTGCCCAATACGTGATCCGAATAGCCGGTCGGTAAACCGAACTCCCGCTGCATTTCGACCATCGCCAGCAGGTTGACGCTGGCGGGCGCCGCCGGATAATTGGTCACGCAATGCAGCAGGATAAGCTGGTCGTTTCCCGTGCCCAATACCGCGTCAACAGCCAGCCCCACCTCACGCATGGTACACATGCCGGTGGAGAGTATGATCGGTTTCTGCAATTGCGCGACATCGCGCAAGAGCGGCAGATTGACCGCGTCGTCCGAACCAATCTTGTAAATGCTATTGCCCAAGGTCTCCAATAATTCGACGTCGCTCTGATGGCCGGGTGTCGAAAACAGCACCACGCCTTGCTCGCGCGCGTAAGCGTAAATCTCCTCTTGTACCCGATCGTCGATCTGGTATTCGATAAACATGTCGAATTGCGAGGCATCACCGGTAAATTCCATACCCTCCGCTGAAAACATCGCCTTGCGGCTGGAAACGGTATGCGCCTTGTAGGTCTGAATTTTGACGGCGTCCGACCCTGCGTCGATGGCCGCGTCAATCAGGCCCTTGCCCTGTTCAAAAGTGCTAAAATTGCCGCCGATTTCCGCGATGATATACACCGGGCAACCAGGACCGACCTCGGCATTGGGCAACTTAACTCTCTGCGAATGTGCCGGCGCTGCGAACATATTCACCCGCTTTCCCTCCCTCGTTGAATAATAGATCGACCACGGACAGCTGGGGTATGAATGGCTCGGCGACCTGTCGATACTGGGGATGCTCGAAATCCTGATAGACCAACCCGATGCCCTCGGCGGCGACATCAGCCTCGTCGAGATACTCTTTGCCCGATTGGCCCGAGACATATACGTCAGCCCCAACCGCCTTGCACATCTCGACGATCAGATCGGTGCCCTTAGCATCTACTCCGAGTTCGGAGCTTTTGACGATCTCGACTTCGATTCCCAAAAATTCAATGCAGCCGCGAATCAGCTCTTCGTTGAGTTCGGCCAACATCCGCCGGTCCTGTTCTAAGCACTGTTTAAAAAAGGGCCAGTACGAGGAGAAGTGGGGCGTCTTGGAATAATTGAGTTCGATCGACTTGAGGATCTTGTGTCGCCAGTTGTTGCGGTCGTCGATGACGACCTCGTCGATATGCTGCTCGAAGCGCCCCTGCGTCTGCACCGGAACGGTGATCCAGAGGGCGCCGTCGCGCGAGCGAATGCGGTTGCGATTTTCGAAATGCTTCTTCTTGAACTGCACGTTATCGACGATCATGTATATGTCGCCCAACGTCAATTTGTGGAAAAAACCGAGCCAGGGCAGAAACTCGGGCTGATGGCCGACCAGCCTCATCGCCGCGAATACATCAACGGCCGACTTCCTGCTCGCGATTGACATAGTTGTCGACAGCGATATCGCGCCCTTCGACCTGCGTAGTCGAAGCTTCGGTTTTGCGCGGTAAATGGCACTCCTTGCACAATTCGATCTGCTCAACACCCTGTTTGTTGCGGTGAATCCGCCGAGCCGCCTGCATATGCGGACCGTGCCATAGTTCGTAGAGCGACTGTTCGCGTACATTGCCGATGATGTGCTTGCCATATTCGTCGTTGATGCACAGGAATACCCCGCCATCCGATCCGATCACCAGACGCTGCCAGAGTACCGGACAGGTGAAATCCTCCTCGTAGACAATCTCGGCGTCGTTGTTGAGATAATCTACCAGTGGATTGGAAAAGACCTGGTCGGCGATCGGCTCAAAAAGGTCGTAAAACGCCTGCGGGTCGTCGGCAATTGCCGGCCACACGCTCTGGATCTTGACGACGGGTTTTTCGCTACCGCGCCGCTTCTTGATTTCGTGGTACTGGCGGATTTTGTCGACGGCGACATCGAACTTCGCCGGTTTGCGGATCCGTTCATAGGTCTCGCCGACGCCGTCAAAGGAAATCGTCATCCAGTCCAACCCCGCGTCCAGCATCTCTTCGAAGATCTCAGGAGTCAGTTTCAAGCCATTGGTCAGCGTCGCGACTTCCCTGATGCCTTTTTGCTTAGCATAGCGCGCCATCTCAACGATTTCGCGGTTCAGAAAGGGTTCGCCGCGCAAGCTGAGGCGAATTGAATAGGTACCGCGCTCGGCGCATTCGTCGACGATTTTTTTGAAGAGCTCGAAGTCGAGCAGTTTCTTCGGCACCATCTTTTTAAACTCGGGCGTCGTCGTATAACACATCGGGCACTTCATGTCGCAAGCGCTCGACAACTCAATATCGACGTGCTCCGGGAAACGCGAGACGATCCCCAAGCGCGGATAGTAGTGCCACTTGAAACGATTCCACCCATAGCGCAGCAAATGACCGCGACCGCGATTGATATGGAATTTCAGGTCCTTTATCTTGGACCCCAGCGAAAACTGAACTTTATTTATTTTCATTGCTTCAATAGTCCATAACCCTGTCGCGGTTGGCCATCAGCCAACCACCGATGTATTCGCGGCTTTGCTTGTCTTTGTAGCTGCATCCGCCGCAAGCCCCCACCTCGCAAGAGCGCCCACTTAAGTGCATTTCCCGCACTTGGCGCAATGCGTCGCCGTTCCATATTTCCGCGATAGTCTGGCCGTGCACATCCCCCACCACGCTTTGCGAGTCCCAATCGACGCAACAGATCGAAACCGTACCGTCCCAATTGACAGCCAGCGAATAAAACGGATTCTCGCACGCGTTTTCCGATACCGGCAGGATCCCCTGCAAGCTGCTATCGCGCACGCTGCCGCTCCAGTCGTGGTATTCGCTGATAATCAACTCGGCCCCGGAGTCCTGCCACATCTCGACGAACTCGCCTTCTTCGCCCTGATTTTCCTTCATGCTGATAAACTTGACCGCAACTTTGACGTGCTCGGGTTTACTCTTGAGAAACCGACGTACATTCTCGACCACGATGCCGTATTTGCGCCGCCCCTTTGCCCGCTCATAGGCATCCTCACTCGTCGCGTCGATACTGAAGCTGACCTTGTTGATGCCGGCTTCCACTAATCTGGCGGCCCGGGCTTCGTCGAACAGGATGCCATTGGAGGTAAAACCGAATTCTTCAGCAGCGCCGCGATCGGCAATATAGCGGACCATATCGTAAATGCGAGGATGGGCCAAGGGCTCGCCGTCTTTGTGCAGATTGATCAATTTGAGCGGGCCGTGTGCGGCGCACTCATCGATGATTTTGCAATACAGCTCGAAATCCATCGAACCGATGCCCTTGGAGCTTTCTTCGCGCGGGCAAAAGAAGCACTGCAAATTGCAAAGGTTCGTGCTCTCGATATTGAGAGATATTGGAAAAGCTAATGGCAAGGAGGTAGCCAAACTCTCTCGTCGTTGTTCGAGCTGTGGGTCAATAGTCAATAGAGACATACATTCCTCAAACAGGGGATATATAAGAATTACCCGTGTACTCTGTATTACTTTGGCATAAAAAAGAGCAAATAGCTTGCCAGGATTTGGCCTTCTTAATACCCCGTGCGCGCACTTAGTGCTAAAAGCGGGAGAAAAGAAGTTTCACAATAATGCAACTCCGATCCCCACAAGGACCTATGATCTTACCAATATAGATAAGAAGGTGCGATTCTCATAGCCCAACTTGGGCCGGTTGATCCCACTATATTGTGGTCTTATCGAGGGTGAAATACATCCGTAATTAGTACCCATATTGTATTGATCGGCCAAAACGATAAAATAAATAGGAATTTTTTTCTTATATCCGCACGAGCCCACCGCCCTATATTAGCAACACCTCGAGGCAAAATCCCAAACCACTCTAGCCCTTTACCGCCGCCCATGGACAATAGCCCAGCGTCGCAGCAACGTTTTGCCCGCGATGTACTCATTGCTAGTGCAGCGAATTTACTACGCAGTTTACGCAACCTGATTCTCATTCCGCTTATTGCCGGCCATTTGTCGCTTGCCCACTATGGCGAATGGGATTTGCTCGCCGTCGCTATCGCCTTTTTCATCCCCTGGATCACCTTCTCACTCAATAGCGCCCTGCTGCGATTTTTGCCCGGGTGCGACGACGCGACTGTGCGCGAAGGATTTTATTCTATTTTTTTCTTCGTGTTGATCTCCAGCGCGACAGCCGGCCTCGCTCTCTGGGCTTTGGCCGCCCCCTTGAGCACTATTGCCGAGTTGGCCCCCCTCCACACTAATGCTCCGGCAATCGCCAGCGTATTAGTGTGTTCATCACTTTTGGGTCTCGTGCAATCCTACTTCCGCGCATTCCGACTGATGCTCGGACATTCAGCGCTCAGCCTCGCGCAGCACTTCGGCGAAATTTTGCTCATAGCCTATCTGCTCCAAGGCGGATCGCCCCTGACTGACGCGCTGTGGTCCCTGGCCGGCACCAGAGGCCTGTTGACCGCAATCGGCCTCGCTCGTATCGTCGCACACAGGGGATTTGCCTGGCCGCGTTTTACCCACCTGCGCGGCTATCTCGCCTTTGCGATCCCCCTTATTCCCAACTCGCTATTCTACCGGCTCTACGATTCAGCGGATAAGTTTTTTCTCTATGCCTTTATCGGCAGCGCTGCGGTGGGCGGATACGCCGCCGCCTATATCGCCGGCAGCCTATTTACTACGCTGGCCTCCCCGATCCACACCGTTCTGCTGCCGGCCATGGCCACCCTGTGGAATCAAGACAAACGGGAAGAAATCGCCCCCTATCTGGCCCGTACTATTCGCCTGAGCGCCTTGCTCACCTTTCCCGCGCTAGCCGGAGTCTTCATACTCGCAGACCCCTTGTTGACCTTATTACTGCACGAGGAGGCAGCGGCGGCAACGCAGTATTATCAGTTGCTCGCCGTCAGTTTCATTCTGTTCAGTTTTGGGATTCCCTTCGGCGACCTGATGGTCACCGCAGGCCAGAGCCGGCAGCTATTTTTCCTCAATGGGAGTTTGGCGCTGGTAAACCTGCTGCTCAATGTCCTAATGATCCCCAGGCTGGGGATTCTCGGTGCAGTCATTTCGACCCTGGCCTGTCATACAGCCTATACTGTGGCGACGGGGCTGATGGCGAGGGCTTCGGTCGCCTATTCGATCCCTTGGCGCGCACTCATGCGTATTGGGTTCGCCGCCACGGCGATGGGCATCGCCCTACACCAGCTCTTCGGCCCCACCCCGCAGACGCTGCTGCTACCCATTTTATCGGGGATTGGACTCTACACCGCCTTGCTTTTTGCCTTGCGCGAACTAAGCAAGGAAGATTTCGATTTTTTTGCGGCTTTATTCGCTCACAAACGCTAAGCGGAAATCGCGGCCTAAGCCTTGCGAACAAATACACGGATCATATCGGCTTTGTGCATCGATTCTAGACAATCCTGCAGAGGTTGGCCGTATTCGTCCAAAAAGCGATGCAGCGGATGTTCGGCGGCGGCCGGATCCGCCGTCTGTACATAGCGCAAAATCGTTGGAATATCCAATCCCAAAGACTGAATCTGTTCTACGACATAGCCCTGTTCTTGCAGCATGCGGGTGATCGTCGGCACCGAGAAAAGTGTCACATGGCCCCATCCGTCGATAATGCGGTCCGCCTGTTCCGGATGGGCTTTTAGATATTCAACCAATAGGCAGTCGAAACTCGGCACTTCGACGACCAACAAGCCGCCGTCGGTCAAAAAATCGCGTATCTGCCGCAGGAGCTGACGCGGCTCGAGCAAGTGCTCAAGCACGCCCCACATTGTCACGACATCGAATTGCTCCTCAGCAAAAGAACATTCCTCCAAGGGTTTTTCGAGTACGTTCAAGCCAAAGCGTTCACGGGCATAGCCCGCAGCAACATATTCTCGAACATGAAATTATAGGCATCCGATTTGTAGAACATGTCTATGAGATCCGCCCGTAAACGCGGGTTA
>JABHFS010000174.1 GCA_018672475.1 Gemmatimonadota bacterium
CCCCGCGTCGCACAAGGCCAACGTCCAGCCACCCCCGAGCATGGCGCGCGCCGAGGAGCTTGGGGCGACGGAGCGCGTGCAACTGGGCGCTGGCGACTGCCTGCTCGCGGTGGCCACCACGCTGGTCGCCGCCGCCCCGGGCTCCTCGCTACAGGAGTGCATCTTTTGCGACGACTCCCGCTACCCTGGGGGAGCCTTCGGCCACGGCGCACCAGGTGTGGACAGCTGGCTGGATGAGCTCACGCCGGCGCGCCGAGCGCTGGTGGCCGGCCCACCACGCGGCCTCGGCCACGACGGCCAGCCCCTCAGCAACGAGCAGCAGCTGGCGCCGTCGCTGCTGGGCGTCAACACGCGACCGGACGCTCCGAACCACGAGGAGGTGTGGTTCTGGGACCTAAGAGGCTACTTGGTGCTGCCGGGCGTGATGGACCGCGAGTGGTTAGCCCAGTGCAACGCAGCGCTCGACTCGCCCTTCGCCGAAGCCAACCGTCGGCCGGTTGGCCTCTCGAGCAGCACCGTGGGCGAGTACCCGGAGTACGAGGGCTGTTCGCAGCTCATTGCCCCAACCCCGGGCACGCGCTGCAACGAAGAGCGCATCTCGCAGACCTGGACCCATCCCTCACCCTTCAGCGATGGCTTTCGACGGATGATCGACAATCCGCTCGTGAACGCGCGGCTGAAGTGGATGATCGACCCGGGCTTCGTAATGACGACCTGCTACACCATCGTCAGCCGCGATGGGGCGGCCGGCCAGCACCTGCACGGCGGCTGGTTTTACGGCGCCGGCCATACCTATCATTTCCAGAACGGCCAGCCTCGTACGGAGCAGGTGAACATCGGCTGGCTGCTGCAAGACGTCGAGACGGCGACGGGCGACGGCGGACTGATGTTAGTCCCCGGAAGCCACAAAGCGCGGCGGCCGCTGCCGCGCCCGAAGCAAACCAGTTGCGAGATGCCGCAGGCCAAGCACATGCAGGGGGTGGCCGGGACGGTGATCATGTACACGGGCACGACGACGCACGGCGTGCGCAGTTGGCGCAACCCCAATCGCGAGCGGCGCTTCGTCAACACCAAAGCGGGACCCAATATACGGCGGCCGGAGCGCGAGGCGGCGCGACCGAGTTGCTGACGACCTTTGGCGATCTATATCGCGAGAAAAGTATAGAAAATTGAAAAGCCCTCTTCCAAGTTATTCTGGTACCCAGGCAGCGGCCATCGAGCACGTGCAGGTGGGCTGTGGCTTAGTGGAGTTGAATATTCCTATTCGGGTACCCGAGGCATTCCGCGTCATCGCGCATCGGGGGAGTTCGGCCTATACGCCTGAGAATACCCTGCCGGCCTTCAAATTGGCGCGAGAAATGGGGGTTGGCGAAGTTGAGTTGGACGTGCAGTTGGCGATCGACGGTGTGGTGGTCCTCTGTCACGACCTGGTGCTCACCCGCTACGGTCACGGAGATGTTGTCGTCGAGGAGATGGCGTCGGACGAGTTGTTGGCTCTGGATATGGGGTCGTGGTTTTCGCCGCACCTCTTCGCAGCTACGCCAATGTTGAGTCTGGACCAACTCTTGAAGACGCATGGCGACGATTTCATCTTTCACATCGAGCTCAAAGGGCGTGCGGAGGAGTTGGCTGCAGCGACCTATGCCGTGGTCGACGCGCATCGCGCCCACGCGCAAACTATCTTTACCTCATTTTCACATCAGCAGCTGGAGCGGATGAGGGATGTTTCTCCAGGTAGCCGGCTCGGTTGGCTGGTGCAGACCATCGACGAGGAAGTACTGGATCAAGCCCGCGAACTGGAATTGTTTCAGCTCTGTCCCAGAGCCGGTGCACTCAACGTCGAGGTGGTCGCCCGTGGTCGTATTGCGGCAGCGGAGATCCGGGTCTGGGGCATCGCCGGCACGCCGCAGGAGGTGCGGGCGATGGTGCTGCAGGCGGTGGAAAGCGGCTGTGATGGGATGACGATCAACTGGCCCGATTGGGTGAAGCGCTAAAGGGCTAATTTCAGTGTCTGAACACGCAGCGATTTTACGTTTATGCGATGATAAAGGAGAAGACCAATGACCATTGAACAGCGACTGGAGCAGGTCGAGCAGCAGAATCAGTAGATACAGCGTCAGAATCAGCGGATACAGCGCACCAACAAGCGCCTGACGATAGCGTTGACGATGATGGCCGTGAAGGATCTGCGCGGTGGTGACGATGGCGGCGAGGGGTGATAAGGAGGGCCAACGACATTATTGGTGGGTTATTATGGTTCCTATGGCAAAAACCCCCGTTCATATTGAATCGAACGAGGGTTTTTGCAACCTGGAACTGGTCTACAGACGTAAGTTAATAAACAACATTACTCACTAAAAAATGTATCAAAATTGCCGCGATAACCGCATTCACTGAGAGGTTCGCACGTTTCTTCGATCCTCATATCGGCGTGATCCTGAGCGGTAGTAATTTGTGCCTCTGTTAGAAGATAGCCGTGCGTCGGTCCCATCATGCAATTGCCCGCACAGTCGTCATGATTAAGACCTAAAACATGCCCGACTTCATGACCTATAGTTCGGGAAAGGGACCCTCGATCGATAGCATCCCATTCGTTCCATTCCTCTTCGATAAGCGCTCTTTCGGGTACTCCACCATCGTTGTGCTTATTTGACCAAGCACCAATTACAGTATGAAACCCAAAGGACCATCCGAATCTGGCTCGCATGGCATTACCTTGGCTAGTGTTGCCAATGAACGGATAGATGTAGACATGGAAATTATTTGTACCGAATTCGTCACGTTCAATTCGGTTCTCAGAATCCATAAGAAAAAAGAGTGGCACCAGACGCCGTGGATCTGATCTTCTGTTTTCGTCACGTGTAGCATTCTCGACGATAGATTTCAAATCTGCGTAGTTACTTGGATATCCGGCCGGAACCCCAACAAAATTTTCCTTCGTCGCATTCTCAAGGATTACTTCTTCGAGATTCCAATGAATACCGGCTTGCTTCCACATTTTGTTAATTTCCGGCATTATCTCGTTTTGTACCACTTCAGGGGTAATATGGTCTGTGGTCATCTCCTGCCCCTGCACAGTCATTGTGATATCCCGCATGATATGGAATGTCAGTTGCAATTCGTAATTTGAGAGCATATAGGTGTCCTTGCTGGACTTCTTATATGGCTGCGAACCTTCTTTTTTAAACACGCAATGCTTTGGAGTGCTCTTGCTTCGATTGGTGTAGTTGACGACAAATCCACCACAGCTACCGTTTTTACCATCTGCGTCGCCGTCTTCACACCTAGACCTACAGATCTCAACAAATTCTTCAGTATTTGCCGCATCCGTATCCTTGAATTTTAGTCTATCCGCTCCAGTGCCATTAGACTTCACCGCGTGACCTTCAAAAATTTTCAGATCCTGTGCAGAAGCAGTATCACCCATAGACAAGATTAAGGCACAAAGAAATCCGACCAATCCA
>JABHFS010000175.1 GCA_018672475.1 Gemmatimonadota bacterium
CAGCACGATCAATACAGATAGCCTGACTCTTCATTCGGATGTCCTTGTTTAATTTTTTTCGGCGCCGAGTCCCTGATCTACCTCGCCCATTCGCGCGACACCCCCAGAGCTCAACCGATCTCCGAGAGCTTACGCTTTTTTTCCATCCAGCCCATAATGCGAGCAATCTGTAGCATCGTGATCACTACCGCAATAATCTGTCGATATGCGAAAATCGACGGAAACCATCAACTCCCATGTCTACGAAGACCGTCTGACACCGGGCGCCTGATCGGGGCCCCGGCGCCATTCAACGCACCAGCAGCATCCGCGAAAGATAGCGCTGGGGGCCAACTTGCGCCGACACCAGATACAATCCGCTGGCACTCGCCCGCCCTGCCTCGTCGCGCCCGTCCCAGACCATTCGCTGGACGCCGGCCGGACGATAGCCCCTAAACAACGATCGCACCGATTGGCCCAAGACGTTGTAGACCTGCACCTCGATCTCGGCTGCCTGCGGCAGCGACACCGACACAACCGTCTCGGCGTTAAAGGGGTTAGGATAGTTGAAAAGCTCTATCGCCGCAGGTTTCGTCAACGAGACTAAACCCGACACGACGAGTCCCGCCTCCTGCGCCAATTCCAACCCGGCCGGCGGCAAACCGCTGGGCACCCGCGCGGGCACGACAATAGTAAACGTCGAATCGGTGAGCGCGTGCATAAAGGCCAACAGGTCCTCTTTCTCTCCCGCGGTCAAACCCAACGCAAACAAAGCTGGATCAAGAGTCTCGCTATCGATCGAGGCTTCGTCGCCACCGCCCCGGTCGTAGAATTCGATCACGTCTTCTAAAGTCTTCAGTGCACCGTCGTGCATATAGGGCGCCGTCTGCGCGATCTGCCTCAGCCCGACGACCCTAAAGGCGCCGATGTCCTCGCGATTCCCCGAATTGAGAAAACGGCCTTCGTCCCGGCCGGTAGGCCGCGGCGTACCCGTATTAGTCGTCGTCGACCCTCGGCCCGGGCCAACCTGCTCAACGCCCTGGACGCGAAAACTCGAATCGGTGAACAAGGGCCCGCTATGGCAGCTAACGCAGCCGGCCTTGTCGTGGAAAAGCTCGAGCCCGCGCAGCTCAGCCGCGTCCAGCGCCACATCATCCCCAGCCACATAACGATCATATGGGGTATTGACCGTATTTTGCTCGCGTTGGAACGCAGAAACTGCCCGGCCGAACGTCGAACGGGTGATCACCGATTGCAAAGGCGTCGGATCGTGCACGCAACCCAAACGAGGCAGTTGCCTGACCACCGAATCAGCTTCAGCTGGAAAAGCCTGCTCAAACAGCTCGACATATTCGGGGTTGCTCTGCAAGCGCGCGAGCACGCTGTCGACGGCCATCTCGCGCGGATAGGCATCACCGCGCATTTCGACCCGCACGATCAACGGGCGTAATGCCTGGGCTTCGAGCCCGCGGTCCTTGCCATCCCAAAGCATAAAACCTTTGGACGAAGGCAAGCCCGACTCGTCGCCATTATAGCCGACATTGAAAGTCGTCATCGTATGCCGCGGCTCCGAGATCACCGTATCACCCGTAATCGCCGAAAAGCCCAATACCCGATCTGGCCCCAAGCCCTTGCCGGAAGCGCCAGCGGCCAATTGCCGTCCGTCAGCCATGCCAAAGGTCGGCAAATGGCAGGTCGCGCAGGCGGTGTCTTTCTCGCCGCTGAGGATCGGATCAAAAAAGAGCAAGCGGCCCAACTCGACACGCTCGGGATTAAAGCCGTTGTTCGCCGGATAGGGCACGGGTGGCACTGGCTGTAAATCGAAACGCCGGCGTAGATCGCCATCTTGCGCCTGGGCACTTATGACGCCCGCCGACAAGACTAAAACCAGCACGGCAACGGTCATCGCGTATTTATTCATGGCCATTCTCCCCTTGCAAAGTCTGTGGGGCTCGTTTGACCGTCCCCCATGAACGCAGCTGTACCGCCGTGCCTGCCTGCACGCTCGCGGCGCAGCGAAAACCGATATCCGGCCCCTTAAAATTGGGGGCGTCCCGCGCCCGATAGGTCGGGCGTACATGACTCGCGTCTATGGCATACGAACCGCCGCGCACCGCCTTAACGACCCCCTTTTCGGGGCCCTGTGGGTTGGTGTCTGGACCGTGGGTGTAATAGCTCGGGTGATACCAGTCGTTGGTCCACTCGAAGACATTACCGACCATGTCGTAGGTACCAAAAGGGCTGGAACCGTCCCGGGTCTGGTAGCCATCCCGGTCCGAACCGTCGAAAAAGCCCACCGGATTAGTGCTGAGAATCGCTCCGAAGCCGCGCTCGAAAGGATCATCGCTCTGAAAGTAGTTGGCCCGATAAGAGTCGAGCCCATCGCCCCAGGGATATTTGCGGCCGTCGTCGCAGCGGGCGGCGCGTTCCCACTCCGCTTCTGTCGGTAGCCGCTTGTCCGCCCATTGGCAAAAAGACGTGGCGTTGTCCCAAGTCACCAAGGTGATGGGATGGTTCTGACGCTTCACCGTATTCTGCAAAACCCATTCGGCAAGCACATCGCCAGTTACCCGCTGGTATTCACCCCACTGCGCCACGGTGACCTCGTATTTGTCGATCAAATAAGCGTCGAGATGAATCTGGCGCACCGGCTGCTCGTCAAAGGCCTCGCCCTCCGCGCCGCGCGGATAAGAACCGGCCGGGACCAATACCATTTCAGTGGCGAAACCGGTGGGCAAACGCACGACCTGCTGCACTTTCTCGTATTGGGCGCCGACAGGCAACACGAGCAGCAAAACCGCACTGAGAGCAATCTGCATGATCATTTCTATTCAATCTCCGTATTTACAGTAGGCATCCATAGTGTATATTTGTTTCTAAATATAGTCCGGAGCACAATTCTACTCCAGCCATCGCAAATCGCACGACCGGAAAAAAATTAACCATAGACCGGTCAGGTGGTCCAATTACCCTTTGTTGCGCTAATTTGACCTTGATTTATTATACCCGTGACATACAATTTTTACGACTTATATTCGCAACACTGCCGATTATGTTTGTGTAAAAAAGGGCCATTATGAACCAGAATATCCCGAGATATTTCGCGCTCGTCCTGATCTTTACCCTCGTCCTGAGCGGCACACAGGAGGTTAACGCCGAGCAAATGCGCTACAACTCGGCCCGTGACTGGCGCCAATGGGAGCTGCCCTTGGGCGCGGTTGACCTATCGGCCTTGGGCGTAATCAAACCTACGCGTATCGAGCGGCGCACTGACGCCGTGCGCGACTTGGGCGCCTTTGACGGCGGCATCCGCGACGCCGGGTCCAATCTCAATATAGCCCATTTCGCCATCGACGACGATCCTACGACCGGCTGGGCGCCCGACCCCGAGGACGATCCCGATAATTGGTTTATAGAAGTTGATCTCGGCCGCGCCATCTCGGCCCACAGCGTCACACTGGTCTTTGATGCCGAGGCCCCGCCCTTCGCGCTCTTTGATCTGCTAATTTCAACCGGCGAACCCGAAACCGACTTTATCGCCGCTCCCATCGAGGGCTCCCTCGTCTACCGCACCATAGAGCGCTTTAAAGAGAATACCCGCCATCGGGTGACGTACCAAATCGAAGAAATTGACTCCGAACCGCTGAAAATCATCCGCTTCCAACCTTTGCTCCTAGCACCCGATGCCCGCCTCGTCGAGGTCGAAGTCGAGTCCGTAGGGGACAATATCGCCATAGGCCTGCTGGAGCGCGGCGGCACCGTGGACATCAATATCAACCTCGCCCAAATCGAACAGCAACCACTCGGTAAGGCCAGATCTCTCTTCGACGGCGATTTGTACGAACGCTGGCGCGCCGGCACCGCCTCGCGCGGCTCCTCTGATATCCTCGCCCACATGATCCTCGACCTCGGCGCCGTCTATTGGGTCGACCAGGTTCGCGTTATCGGCGGCGTAGTCGTACGCTCGGGATTCGGCGGCGGAATTACCACATCGCATTATGTATCGCGACGACGTTGGGATTTCCGCTTTTACGAATTGATGACCTCCGACGGTTCAATCTCACCCGACGGCTCTCGCCTCTATAGCAAGCACTTTTCGGGCGCAGCCCCCGAGAAACAGCGGGTCCGCGGCCTGGTAGACCACCACTTTGCCCTGCTGCCCACTCGCTACTTGCGTATCTTCTGGAAATTCTGGGACACCAGTTGTTTCAGTTTGCAACGCCTAGGTGAAGAAGGCGGCGTCAACGAAGTGCCCGGCTGCGCCGCCGGCGGCACTACCGACGAAATTCAGATCTTCGGCGAGGGTTTTCCGCAACAAGTCGACTTCCATTCGCCACTTATCGACTTGGGCGAGGGTAAAAATTTCAATTCGATCGAATGGGGCGGTGACCAGCCACAAGGTACCCGGGTCGAAATCCGCACCCGCACTGGCAACGAAGTCCTCGAAGCGTTGACTTTCCACGACAAGAACGGCAAAGAAGTCACCCAGAAGCGTTACAATAAGCTGATCCCGAGTTTTCGCGGCGCGATCGATACCACGCGCGTCCCCGGCGGCGACTGGAGCGCATGGAGCCGGATCTACAGCTTTTCCGGCGAGGCCTTCCTATCGCCCTCGCCGCGCCGTTTTATGGAAATCGACGTACGCATGGCTTCCGATTCACCCGACCGCGCGGCGACGCTCGATTTCCTCGCCGCCAATTTTACCGAGCCATTAGCCGGCAGCGTGCTCGGCGAGATTGCCCCGCAACAGGCCGAACCAGGCGTAGTCACCGAGTTTACCTATTATTTGAAACCGGAAGACACCAGCGGCTTTGACCGCTTGGCCGTCGAATCCGCCGCGCCGGTCCACTTTATGAGTATCACGCGCAATGGCGTCGAACTCGACGTACTGATGGATACAATCCCCAAGGGGTTCTTTGTAGATCTACCCAACCGCATCCGCACCGACCAACTCATCGAGCTTAAGTTCGAATCGTCCGTATTCCGGCAATCGACCCGTTTCGACGTCTTCCTCCAGGACAGGAACCAGGGCGACAGCGTGCGCCAGCGCGTGGACCCGGGCGATGCCTCCGACCAGATCGAGAGCAATACCAATATTGTCAGCTTACCGGTCAATCGTAACCTCTTTGCTAATATCGCGCTCAGTTCACCGGTACTCACCCCCAATGGCGACGGGATCAACGACGAAATTCAGCTTTCGGTCGATTTGGTCAATGTGCTTGAGCCGCGGCCCCTGCGATTGCGTCTCTACGATCTGGCCGGCCGTGCGGTCTACAACCGCAGCGAGGACGTCCGCGCCGGCCAGCGCCAGTTCAACTGGGATGGCAACGACGATGGCGGAAATCGCGTTGCACCAGGGATTTATATTCTCGAAATCTTGGTTGAAGGCGATGCCGCCAATGAGCGCGTGCAGGAAATTATCTCGGTGGTTTACTAACGGCATATCGTCAACGTCTCACCGAGAAATCAGTCCGGAAAAGACACTGCTCGTTTAAAATGATCGAAAAAAAACGGCCACTACACCATAAGTTACTGTTTCCACTGAAAATATACGTCACATTGCCCTCGTTTCCCCGCTGATATACGGAATTCACCACCTCTGAGGAGCCCGTTCGGGCTCTGGCAAACGGCTTATTCCAACACGTCACTTCCGCGGTGGAATCGTCACTCTATATATCGCTTTAAATATTTAGGCATAACTTCACTAAATCGTGGCTAGTTAATTGTGTGGAATGCTGTCGTAAATGGAATTTATTCAGATGTTTAGAAGTTTAGAAAAATCTTGACAAGAACTTACGTAGCCTATATATATATAGACCTTTGTAATTCTAATTCTCTCGATGTAGAAAGGAGGGCTTGCAGGCAAAACCGGTCAATTCCTTAGAAAATACATTAATTCACTACCTTCTGTTTTATTGCAGTAAGGTCTCTTTTCCAAACTTACTCAAATATTTTTGAGGAGGATTCAAATGCGTAAAGTCCTAGCTTTGTCCTTGGGCGCTTTATTTGTTGCCAATGCTGCCATCGCACAGGAACCGGCAGAAGTACCTCTGTTTTTTGCCGTGGGTATTCCCGCCGGCAATCTGCCCACCGCCGACGGCGATAACGCCGATTGGGCCTGGGTAGACCGTAGTTTCGAAGTCACCATCGACGACATGAACGCGCTGACCGGCGGCGCCGACGATGCCGATGACCTGTTCATCGATTTGATCATTGGTTGGAGCAATGCAAACAACCGCATCCACGCCATGATTCACGTCCATGACGATTTCCTGATTGTCGACAAGAACCCGGCTTGCACCTTCCGCGATGACAACTGCGAAGTGCATTTCGACCCGGACAATGGTGGTGGTGGTCCTTACTCCGCTCCTAACGACCAGGACTTGCAGCCCGCCTATCAGATGTGCTTGAGCTTCTCCGATCAGTTCTCCCGCGTCCAGATGTACAATGGCGCTTTGGGCAACTTTGAGCAGGACGCCCTGAACTTCTGGTGGACGCACACCGACTTCGTCGATGCGGGTCATGTCAACATGGGCCAGGAGTACTACTACGAGTTCAGCGCCGAACTGATGGACCCGATCTCGATTAGCGGTGGTCCTGATGCCAGCACGGTCTGGACCTTGGCTGCTGAGCAGACCATCGGTATGTCGATCTCGGTTGATGACGCCGACGAAGGCCTCAACGCCAATGGCAACGATCCTCTCGCCGAGGATTGCTGCGAGAACGGTTTCTTCTGGCAGGCTCAGTTCAGCATGGCCGAGCAGTTCATGAACAGCGGTGGTATGCCCGACATCTTCATGACGCCGATCGATGGCGCCACGGCAGTCGAGGCTACCTCTTGGGGTCAGGTCAAGTCGCTGATCAACGAAGAGCTCTAAGATCCTTTTTTAGCTTTTTGATTAGCAGTAACAAAGAGGAGGGGATTTGATTCCCCTCCTCTTTGTCCGTTTGTTCTTATATTTTCAATATCCTGATTCAATTCGCAATTCGGTGACAAGGGCGACAGCACTATGGGTAAGTCTCGATTCAGGCTGTTCGGCAACGCATTAATCTGCAGCAGCCTTTTGAGTATCGGTCCCGTCGGGGCCGTGGAAACATGGACCGCGGGCGGCAATAGTTTAACCTGGGAATCGGTTGGCGATCTGACAGGACTGACCATTGACGGGTCTGTCCTATTGCCCGCTGTTGTCGACTCGACCACCAATGCCGTTGACAATTTACCGCTCAGGCGGCGCGGCGGCAGCATATCTTCACCGCAGGCGCGTGAGGACCTGACCGGCGTGCTCACAGACGGTAGCTCCGAGACTTTCTGGCGCGTCACCCGCGAGCGCCGCCCCGATGGCACCTCGATGGTCATCGACTTGGGCGCAATTCTGCCGATCAACCGCATCCGCTTCCAAGGCAATAGGGACGTATTCCTGCGCGCCTACGAGCTTTTCGTGCATGACGGCGACCCAGCAACGCTGCGCGAGGGCCTGCCCGTCGCCTATATAAAGCAAGTCGGCTCCAACCTCGAGCAAAGCGATCCGGATATAGATGTGACGATTCCGCTGCAATTCGTACGTTTTATCCGCCTGATCAGCCGCTCGGGCCAGGAGTTTATCCTTGAAGAGGCCGAGGTATTCGGCGATGGTTTCGCCCCGACCGGCGAATACCTCTCAGACGTCATCGACCTTGGGCAGGCAGCCAATTTTGGCAAGATCCGCTTGCAAACCCAACTGGATCCCCTAAGCAATGCGATGCTGCAGACACGCACCGGCAGCGTGCCCGATCCCAAAGTTTACTATAGTAAAACAGAAGTATTTGAAGGTGAGGATCGGCAAGAATTACCAATTCTGCCCGTCGGCTCGCCCGAAGCTAAAGAAGAATACGACGACCTGACTTCCTCCAAAAAAGGCGAGATAGTCGACAATATCGACGAATGGACCCCATGGTCGGCCCCTTATGAGGACTTCTTCGGCGACCTGCTCTCACCCGGCAACCGCCAATACGTCCAGTTCCGCCTGCTCTTTTCTTCCGATGACGCACGCCAATCAGCTCTCGTTGATTCTTTTTCCTTTGACTATTCGATACCGACATTGGCCGCCGAAATAACCGCGGAAGTCACCCCGGCGACGGTCACCCTCGGCGAGAGCAACACCTTCGATTATTATATCCGCTCGAACTTTGACGCCGCCAATGCCGGCTTTGACCAGGTGCAGATTCGCACGCCCTTTAAGGCAACCGTTCAGGCCGTCGAGCTCGACGGGGTGCCCATAGCCTTCAGCGAAATCGATACCGAGAAAGAGAATAGCCTGGCCATCGAGCTGACGAACGATCGAGTCACCGTATCGGGCCAAGTCCTGCGCATAACCTTTGACGCCTTGGTCACGGTCTACGGCACGACGTTCTTCGCCAAGGTCTTCGACAGCCAAACCGGCGAATTGGGCCAAGATGTCGTGCCCGGGGACGCCACACCCTCGGCCGAGGCCAACCGTCTTTCAATCCAGGGCGCGCTGCGCCAGGAGCTTGTGCTCGAATTAAAAGCCAATCCGCCGGTTTTTACCCCCAACGGGGACGGTATCAACGACGAACTACAGGTCTCGTATATCCTGTTGCGAGCCCTTGTGCAGGTCCCCATCGACGTGACCTTATACGATCTTTCGGGCCGTTCAATACGCCGTTTAAAAAACAACGGCGCCCTCAACGGACCACAGCAACTGCTTTGGGATGGCAAAAATGAAGACGGCGTCATGGCGCCGCCTGGGATCTACCTTTTGCGTCTGTCGATAGACACAGATACCGGATCCGAAAACCGCACGTTACTCGTGGGTCTAGCCTATTAAGGCCTTTCCCGACGGGAACGCTTGGTTGGAATTGGCTGTCCTATTATGTATGGTGTCTTATAGGACGCAGTAGATGGCAGCCCAGCAATAATTGCAAAATTCAGGAGTAAGGCTATCAAAATTGCACGTGTATCTGGCCTAGCTGTAGTGGCGCTAACCCTCTTGGGAACGCCCGCCGCCATGGCGGAACGGCTCTCTTACAACACCCGTTCCGCCTGGCAGGAGTGGAAACACCCTGTTGGCGCCGTGGACCTGACCCTTACGGGTCGCGTGCAACCCCTGCCCGTGCGCAAAAATATCAACGCTGTCAGCAATGCCGAAAGCTTCGGCAGCGGTATTCGCAACGTCGGCTCCAATAGCCCTGCCGCCGTCAATATCATGGACGGTGACCCTTCGACCAGTTGGTCTCCCGACCCGGCCGAGGGCATTGATAATGCCTGGATCGAACTCGACTTGGGCCGTTTGGTGACCGCTTCCGAGATCGTCATCACCTTCGACGAAGCCGCCGCACCCTTCCAATTCTTCAATGTCTTGCTCTCCGGCGGTGATCAGTTCTTCACCAACGCGCTCGTTCCCGTCAACGGCACCTTGGCCTATAATCTCTCTCGCAAAGTCGGCTTTAATACCGCGCACCGCCTGGTCCTCAACCCGCGCCTGCACTCGTTGGGTTTAGGTGCCGCCGGAGCCGCCGCCGAAAGCAGTGGCGGGAACTTTAAAGAAACCTCGGGCCTAATCCGCGTAATTCGTATCGAGCTCGAAGAA
>JABHFS010000024.1 GCA_018672475.1 Gemmatimonadota bacterium
ATAAACTTGCTATTGATCTTGGCGATCACTCGCTGAAAAAGCTCGGAGTAATCCTCGTTGTAAACCTCCAGGCGCTTGACCAACTCCTGCCGCGCGTAGAGCACCATTTGCTTGGCCGGCGTAATGGCGCGGACCTGGTCGAAGGTCTCGTGCGACAGCTCCAACGAGCTCTGATACGAAAACTCCTCCCCTATCTCCTCCTGCACCTCTTCGAGCGGCTGGCCCGCGTCAATAAAGCGAAAATGGAAAATATCGCGCAGTGAGCGCAACGCGTCGAACGTCGTCTCCTTGAAAACCTGATAGCGCTTGCGGGCCGACTCCGGATCGAGGTCGGTCGTGCGGATCTCCTCCACCTGCCCGACGCCCGATATCGCGACCTTATGGTTGTTCTCCTGGGCCTCCTGGCCCCGGTACATCTGGCGCTCAACGCTGATCGCTTCGTCGACGAAGAGCAGCACCGCGCGGAAAAGCGGCCGCGGGAAGTCCCGATCGCGAAATTCCTCGCGCAATTCGGTCATCTTATCGTAAAACATCTTCAGACACTCGACCTGCACCTTCGTGCGCGGAAAGCCGTCGACGATCACGCCCTTTTCGTATTCAGAGTCCAGCAGTTTGTTTAGGATCAGGAAGGTCACTTCCTCGTCGCCGACAAGCCCACCGGCGGCCTTAATCTGTTGCGCGCGCGGGCTGTTGAGCAGGTCGCTGATGACCACTGGCTGGGCCGTGATGCCGCGCGCTTCTAAGATAAAGGGCGTATTAGTGCCCTTACCGGCGCCGGGTGCTCCGCCGAGCCAAATGATCTCGCCGGGAAAACAGAGTCTCTCACGCCCGAATTCCTCCTCCAGGCTGTCGCAGACACGAGAAAAAATCAAACTCGCGTCCTTGATTTCGAGATCGACGTGTTTTTTGTCGGCGGGTTTATTATTCACAACAGGCTCCTTGCCCGCCGTCTCGGAGAAGGCGGGCGGTATTCAATTCACGTCGTCTCAGGGAAGACGAATGACCTTTAGTATTACCACTATAGAGGGTGATGTCAATAGAAAGCCCTGTGGCCGTTGAGACCGCAGGGCTACGATATCTCGCGTTTTCCGTTCTTATGCTTCCAGATTGCGGAAAGGCTCCGCAATAACCCACTCCTCGACCACCTGACCACCGAGCAAATGCTCCTGAATAATGCGCTCCAATTTCTCGACCGTCATCGAATGATACCAGACACCTTCGGGATAGACCACCACCGTCGGCCCCGATTCACAGACGCGCAGACAGTCGGCCTTGGTGCGGTGGATCCCGCTGCGGGGATCGCCATGGCCCAGCTCGCGCAGCCTCTTTTTTAGATAATCCCAGCACTCCGCGCCGGCCGTGCCCGCATGGCATTTCGCCTTAGTCGGCGTCGCGCAGATAAAGATATGGCGATCAATCGCGGTGTTGGCTGTTTCTTGCTCGCTCATCAAAGGCTCCCTCAGGCCTGCCAGCCTTGGTCCAACCGGCGGTGGGTAAAGGGGCGCTGCTCTTCGCCGTCGTAGGTATCGACGACATGCCCGTCCCCTTCTAAAATGTATTTGTAGATCACCAGCCCTTCTAGGCCTACCGGCCCGCGGCTGTGCAGACGATTGGTGCTGATCCCGACCTCGGCCCCAAGCCCGTATTTGAAGCCGTCGGCAAAACGCGTCGAGGCGTTGTGCACCACCGAGGCCGAGTCGACTCCGCGCAGAAATACGCCGGCGGCTACCCGGTCCTCGGTGACGATAGCGTCGGTATGGTGACTGCCGTAGGTGTTGATATGTTCTATCGCTTGATCGATGCCGTTGACAACTCTGATCGAGAGTACCAAGTCCAAATACTCGGCCTTCCAGTCCTCTTCCGTCGCGGGTTTGATCTGGCCGTAGACCTTGGCTGCCGCTCGGGTCCGCTCGTCACCGCGTAATTCGACATCCCTTTGCAGCAGCGCCGGCACCGCCTGCTGCAAAAAATCCTCGGCGACATGTTCATGTACCAATAGCGTCTCGGCGGCATTGCACACCGAAACGTATTGCGTCTTGGAGTCGACGGCTATCTTCACCGCCTTGTCGATATCGGTCGCCGCGTCGACATAGACGTGGCAGATGCCGTCGGCGTGCCCCATCACCGGGATCTTGGTATTGTGCATGATATACTGGACAAAATCGTTGCTACCGCGCGGAATAATCAGATCGACCTCGCCCTCCTGGTCCAATAACGCACGGACCTCCTCGCGGCCTTCCAATAGCGCCAACCAGCCTTCGGGGACCAACTCAATGCCCGCCGTCGCCTCCAGCATCACCTCGGCCAATACCTGATTGCTGCGCGTCGCCTCGCGGCCGCCCTTGAGCAGCGCGGCATTGCCCGCCATCAGGCAGAGCGAGGCGATCTGCACCAAGGCGTCGGGACGCGATTCGAAGATCACGCCAATCACGCCGATCGGGACCGTAACCCGGTAGAGGTTGAGCGCCTCGTCCAATTCGAGCGCGCTCTGGGTCTGTCCCAATGGGTCGGGTTGCGCGGCGACACTGCGCACCATCTCCACCATGCCGGCGAATTTGCGCCCACTCAGATCGAGCCGCTTGAGCAGAGGCAAATCCAACTCGCCCTGCTCGATCAGCGCCTTACCGGCTTCCATATCCTGCGCGTTGGCCGCGAGAACCCGCTCTTGGTTGGCTTCCAGTGCTTGCGCAATGGTCTCCAGGGCCTGTTTGCGCACCTCTCCAGAGGCCGCAGCCAAACTCCGCGACGCGACGCGCGCGCGCTGTGCGAGTTGACGCACTTGTTGCGACATCTTTAGCTCTCCTTAGTCTCCTCGGCGGCGCTCGCCGTGGCCACGCCCATAATCGACTGCAAGGTCTTGCCGACCCGCTGCGGATCCTCGACCTTGCCCTCGCCCAAGAGTACGAAATCGACCAGGAAATGCGCCCAGTTGTTTAATTGATCCGAATCGCGGTCGCGCTTGAGCACCGCGCCCATATTGCGAATGATCTCGTGCTTAGGATTGATCTCCAACAACCGTTGTCCGCTCTTAAACTCGCGGTCGGCCATATGCATCAGACGCTCCATGTTCTGGCTCATCCCGCCTTGCGGGGCCACCAGCACACAGGGGCTGTCGGTCAAGCGCTTCGACTCGGCCACGTCCGAAACCCGGCCTTCGAGCTTCTTCTTGAGAAAGGCGATCAACTCGATGGTCTCAGCCTTCTGCTCGTCATCGACCCCTTCGAGCTTGACCTCGTCCTCGTCGGCGGCCAGGTCCAGATCTGCCGCGTCTACAGCCTGAAATTCCTTCTCGGCGAATTTCTGCAAACCCTGGATCACCCACTCGTCGACCGGCTCATCGAGGTAGAGCACCTCCAGTCCGCGCTTACGGAAAGTCTCTAATAGTGGGCTTTGCGCGATTGCTTCTTTATTTTCGCCGGCCAAGTAGTAGATCTTCTCCTGCTCGTCCTGTATCCGGTCAATATAGGTCTGCAACGAAATATAACTGTCCGCATCGTCCTCCAGCGAGGTGTGGTAACGCAACAACCCAGCGAGTTGATCCTTGTGCTCGACTTCCATCGACACGCCCTCTTTGAGCACCTGGCCATAGGCGCGCCAAAAGGTCAGATACTTTTCTTCATCCTTTTTGACCATGCTCTGCAGCATGCCGAGTACCCTGCGCACCAAGGTCTGGCGGATCTTGGCGATAACCGGGTTTTGCTGCAAATTTTCACGGCTGACATTGAGCGGCAGGTCGTCGCAGTCTACTACCCCGCGCACGAAGCGCAGCCACAGCGGCAAGAGCTCCTTGCAGTCGTCCTGGATAAAGACCCGCTTGACGTGCAGGTTGAGCGAGATCTTCGGCTCGGGGTTGAACAGCCACTGTGCCGGCGAGTGCTTGGGGATAAACAGCACCGAATAAAACTGGATCGGCACGTCGACCGCCACGTGCTCGCGTGCCAAAGGCTCGTCCGTGTCGCCGGTCAGATGCGTGTAAAACTCGTTGTATTGCTCGTCGGTGATCTCGTTGCGCGGCCGGGTCCACAGCGCGGCGGTGTCATTAACCTGCTTGCCGGCGACCTTGATCGGGTAGGACACGAAGTCGGAGTGCTTGCGGATTACCCCCTCCAGGGTCTGAGCGTCGAGGAACTCCTCGCAGTCGGAACGGATGTAGATTTTGATCTCCGTACCGCGCTCTGCCTTGTCGGCTTTGGCCAGCGTATAGGCCCCGTCGCCGGTCGATTCCCACATCACCGCCTCGGCGTCCGGGTCGGCCGAACGCGTGGTCAGGACGACCCGATCGGCGACCATAAAGACCGAATAGAACCCCACCCCGAATTGCCCGATCAGCTGGACTTTCTTCTCCTCGTCGTCGGCATCGGCCATCTGCTTGGCGAATTCAGCCGAACCCGAGCGGGCGATGGTGCCGATATTCTGGTTGACTTCGTCGCGCGTCATGCCAATGCCGCGGTCGCGGATCGTCAACACCTTGTTGCTGCTGGCCACCTCGACCTCGATCTCCAACTCGGCGTCGAGATCGAGAACATTTTTGTCCGTCAGCGAGCGATGATGGATCTTGTCCAGCGCGTCAGAAGCATTGGAGACCAGTTCGCGCAGGAAAATCTCCTTCTGCGTGTATAAGGAATGGATGAGCAGGTGCAACAGTTGTTGCACCTCGGTTTGGAAGACACGTTCTTCGACCTGGCCATCCCCGGTTGCTTGTTCTTTGTCGTCATCCACCTGGCCCTCTTTGTCGTCACCGACCTGCTGTTCTTCAGACATCTCGCTGCAACTCCTTGTTTTTCGTCGCTTCCAAGAGGAAATTTCATTATAGTAGAGACTGGAAATGTACGGAACTACGCTCGCTTGGCAAGTTCCCGCTTCCCCCTTGTACTGAGCGCAACGCGATCTATTTTTGCGATAACCCACACAGGAAAAGGCGTGGAAACCTACGATCTGATCATCGTCGGCGGTGGCCCTGCCGGCGCCACCGCCGCCCTCTACGCTCATCGCCAAGGGCTAAAATGTCTGTTGGTAGACAAGGAGCGTTTCCCACGCGATAAAATTTGCGGCGATGCTATATCGGGAAAAAGCGTCGCCATATTGCACGAACTTGGGTTAGTCGATGAAGTTCGCACATTACCTGGTGCACCCGTTGGCCATATCGTCTTTGGCAGCCCCAACCACACCACCGCGAGTATTCCCCTTGATCGCTATCCCCTTAATGACCTGATCACCGGCAACACGCTGCCCATGGAAGGTTTTGTTATTCGTCGGGAAGTATTTGATCATTTTCTATTTGAAAAAGCGCGCGAAGTATGCGCCGACTGCTACGAAGATTTTTCAGTAGAAAAACTACTTTGGGATAAAGATCAAGTTATTGGCATCAGCGGCACAGATACAGACGGCCAAACTCGCGAGCTTTATGCCCCAGTCGTATTGGGCTGCGATGGCTACCGCTCCATCGTCGCGCGTCAGGCCGGTTTGTACAAACTAGAAAGCAAACACTGGATGGTGGCCCTGCGTCAATACTGGCAGGGAGTTGAAGGCATGACGGGAAAAATTGAGCTACACTTTATAGATGAGGTAAAACCTGGCTATTTCTGGATTTTCCCCACCGACGATGGCCGTGCCAATATAGGTATCGGCATGGGACACGACGAAATAAAAAAGCGTAAGGCAGACTTAAAATCAATGCTGCAAAATGCCATAACCAGCCCATCTTTTCAAGCGCGTTTCGCCAACGCCCAACCTTTGGAAAAACCAATTGGCTGGAACCTTCCCGTTGGCTCTAAACGACGCACTATTCACGGCAACGGGTTTATGCTATTGGGGGATGCTGCCGGACTGATTGATCCCTTTACCGGCGAGGGAATCGGCAACGCCTTCTATTCAGCACGTGCAGCCATAGACATGGCAGCAGAAGCACATTTAGTCGGCGACTTTTCCGCCCGGACTCTGCATAGCTACGAAAGCCGTCTATGGAAGGTAATCAGCAGTGAACTACGACTCAGCACCCAACTACACGGGCTAGGTAATTGGGGAACTCTTATGAACATGGTCATTGGCAAAGCTTCGCGTAACAAAGAAGTCAGCGACCTGCTCTGCGGCATGATGGCCAATGCCGTACCGCGCACTCAGTTAATAAACCCACTTTTTTATCTCAAGCTACTTTTTGATTAAGTGCAGCTTAGTAGTTATCAACGGCTATCACCTTAAGCGGCGAACTAAAAATCAGCACCAAGCTGCACAGCCTAGGCTGCTGGCCCTTTCTGATGAACTTCGTCATCCGCAAAGCAGCTAACAATATAGAGGTCAGCGACCTAATCTGTGGCATGATCGCCAGCTCCGTACCGCGCAAAACCATGATCGACCCGCGTTTTTACCTGCGATTGCTCTTCCGTTAGTACGCCAAAAAGGGCAGCGGCCAATTGACACAACCCGTCGCTCGCCCTTTCTCCACCGCCGCAAAATATCCGTCCAACACCCCTTCCTGCAGCACGCACACCATCGCCGCCTCGCTCATCTCGTCCTTCACCGTCGCCCAAGCCGGATCGAGTGCGTGTTGGTCTGGTCACCATAACGCGGATAATAGGACGAATGCCCGAACAAAAAGGCGAAAGAATAATCCTCTTGTCGCCCTAAATCATGCCCGTAATTGAGCAACTACCCGCCGACCCCCTTGCGCTGGAAATCCGCCACTACCGCCACCGGCCCGCACCGTCTCGCCCAGCAGTCGCAATCGCCACGTACTAAATATTATCCGTCATCACTCCTCTTTTTCTGCTTAACTCCCCCGTGGATGCACAAAAAAACGGCTGCAGATCCAACAAATCTGCAGCCGCAATGTTAGTAGCTCATCCGCGACCTATATCGTCGTCGCCAGAAAGCCCCCGTCGACGCAGATGTCGGTGCCGGTAACAAAGCTACTCGCCGCCTCCGAGGCGAGAAAGACCGCCGCGCCGACCAACTCCTCCGGCCGCCCGTAACGGTTCATCGGCGTGTGCGAAAGAATCTGGCCTCCGCGTTCGGTCGGACTGCCGTCTTCCTCGAATAGCAAACGGCGATTCTGCTCGGCGGGAAAAAAACCCGGTGTGATCGAGTTGACCCTGACGCCCTTTTGCGCCCATTCGCGCGCCAAAAACTGCGTCAGGCTGACCACCGCCGCCTTCGCCGCCGAATAGGCCACCACCCGCGAGACCGGCAAGTGCGCGGCGACCGAGGCGATATTGATTATACTGCCCTTGCCCGCAGTCACCATCGCCGGACCAAAGACCTGGCACGGCAGCAAGGCCCCCGCGCCCAAATTCAGATCAAAACAATCCTGCCAATCCGCCGTTTCAATACCTTCAAAACTCAGTTCGTCGTTCAAGGTCACTTGTGGCTGGTTTCCGCCTGCCGCATTGACCAACACCCCCACCGCCCCCAAACCCGCGCCCACCGCCGCCTGCGCTTCCGCCAGCGAGGTCTTATCCGTCGCGTCACAAGCGGCAAATAGCGCCTCACCTCCGGCCTGCTCAATCGCCGCAACCCGCTCCTTGCCCCGCTCTTGACTGCGCCCCAACACCGCCACCTTGGCCCCTGCTTCGGCCAAACCCTGCGCGATCGCTCCACCCAAAACCCCGGTCCCTCCGATCACCACCGCCACCTCACCGCTCAAATCGTATCTGCTCATTTCAATATCCCATCGCTTTAGATGCCAGTCCAATACAACCACCGAATACATTGCCCCACACGATCAGCCAACCCAAATGCTCGCGAATCACCTCCTCCATCATCTCCTTGACCCGTTCGGGCGTCAATTCCTGCAACTTGGTTTCCAATAACTCGTCCACCTGCTGCCTGAGCGCCCCCACCTCCAATTCCGGCTTGGCCACCTCCCCGGCCAACAACGGCGCGATCTCCGTGCCGACGCTGATTACAAATTGTTTAACTAGCGGTTTGACCGTCTGTATGCCCACCATCTTGATCATCATGCCTTGCGGCGAGGCGGCCAACTCCTCCAGCTTTTGATCGATAATTCCGTCCACCTGCTCCGACTCCAACATCGCCCCAACCTTCTCCCCCAACCCATCCCCCCCGGCGAATGCGTTCACGCGTTCAGCGAAAAAACGCGAGAGATATTCCTCGTCAAAGAAATACTCCATAATCGCATCTTTGACCGCCTGCCGTATCTCGCGAAACCGCGCCGGAATCACCCCCGACCCGTATAACAACGGCACCCGGTCAAACAACATCTTTACAGCCAACCAGTTCGTCACCCCCCCCGCAAAACCAAACAACCCCACCGCCAACACCCACCCGCCACCCGCCACTCCCTCCATCCGCGCAAACAACCCCACACCCAGCAATCCAAAAGAAATCAGATTGCTAATATTCCCCTTTTCAAAATACCCATTCGCCATAATCTCATCTCACATTAAAACGAAAGTGATCCACATAAAATATCAAACCGCGACAACTGGCCGTTCTATTCATCGCTCTATAAAAGAGGAAAGGCTTTAGACCTTCGCAGTTCGCCCGTCTACACCTAACGCGCCGTCTTCGTCTTCTGCTTATCCCCATGCCTTTCTATCCCCAACGCAATCAATCGATCAATTAGCTCTCCATAACCTATCCCGCTAGCCTCCCACAGCTTCGGATACATGCTAATCGGCGTAAACCCCGGCATCGTATTGATCTCGTTGATAAAAATAGCCTCGTCGCCTTCGCGCACAAAAAAGTCCACTCGCGACAAACCCCAAGCCTCCACCGCCTGAAACGCCTTGACCCCCATCGTGCGAATCGCCTCTTGCGTCTTGGGCGAAACGCGCGACGGAATGATCAGATCTGAATTGTCATCGATATACTTCGCCTCATAATCGTAAAAATCATTACCCGGCACAATCTCGCCGACCACTGAAGCCTCCGGCTCCTCATTACCCAAGATCGCCACCTCCACCTCGCGACAGCCGGCAGCCTCCGCCTCGACCATCACCTTATAATCGTATTGCGCCGCCTCGTCGATCGCCTGTTCCAGCTCTTCACGATTACTCGCTTTGCCCACCCCCACGCTCGATCCCAAACTCACAGGTTTCACAAACACCGGATATTCAAAACGCGCCTCCAACTCATCGCCCACCCCCGCTCGGTCTTTTTCCCAGCGACTGCGCCGCACCACCTGATAGTCGACCTGCGGCAGCCCTTCGGCCTTAAAAACCCGCCGCATTAACTCCTTGTCCATGCCCACCGCCGAGCCGACTACCCCGGCTCCGACATAAGCGACATTCGCCAATTCTAACAGACCCTGCATCGTGCCGTCTTCACCATAAGGCCCATGCAGCATCGGAAAAATAACATCAATCGCCTGGCCCGCCGCATCACCTTCTTGCGCCACCAATTCACGCGAGCCCAGATAGTCCAACGCCACCGGCAGCAGCCCCTCCTCCTCGACCTGCCCCGACGTCAACAACTCTTGCGTAACCCCAGCCGTCAGCCAACGCCCTTCCTTCGAGATACCGACCATCACCAACTCGTATTTGTCGCTATCGACCGCCGCCAGTATTGACCTCGCCGAACTCACTGAAACCTCGTGCTCGGCGGAGCGCCCACCGAAGAGCACGCCCACGCGTATCTTGTCGCCCATTTAGCGCTGTTCCTCCAATTGAAAACCCTGGGCCGCGAGCCGTCCGATCAGTTGTTCGGCGTGTTCGCGGCCGCGCGTTTCGAGAGTGAAAAATATTTCCGTGCTGTCCACCGGCCCCCCCGGCAGAGACCGTTCGTGGTAGACCTCAAGCACATTAGCCATTTCTTCGGCGATCGCTGCGGTCACCCGTTGTAGGCTACCCGGCTGGTCGGACACCTGCACTCTGAGGCGAATGCGCCGTCCATCCTTGACCAGTCCGTGCTCGATAATCCGCGCCAGTTTATTCACGTCGATATTGCCGCCACTAATGATCACCGCCACTTGCTTGCCCGCCAACTTCACCTTGCCTTTGAGTATCGCCGCCAGCGCCACGGCCCCGGCGCCTTCGGCTACGGTCTTCTCTATTTCTAACAACGTCAAAATCGCCCGCGCGATCTCCTCCTCCTCGACGCAGACCACCTCGTCGACATAGCGGCGCATTAACGATAAAGGCATATTCCCTACTTGCTTGACCGCGATCCCATCGGCCAACGACGCCATTTGTCCGGCGGCGACGACTCGATTTTGCGCCAGCGAGAGCCGGGCCGAGGGAAATGCCGCCGCCTCGACACCGATAATTTCAATTTGGGGATTTTGTTCTTTCAGCGCTACCGCGATCCCCGAGACCAACCCGCCCCCACCGACCGGTACTACGACCGCGTCGAGCTTCGGTGCCTGTTGCAAAAGCTCAAGACCGATCGTGCCCTGCCCGGCGATTACCTCGGCATCATCAAAGGGATGCACAAAGGTCGCGCCCTGCTGCTGCTGAATTTCCACCGCCTTGTCGTACGCGTCCTGATAGGTCGCCCCCGACAGTACCACCTCGGCCCCGTGCCTACGCGTGTTAGCAACCTTGGTCAGCGGCGCGTTTTCGGGCATCGCGATCGTCGCAGATATGCGCAACCGTTGCGCCAAATAAGCCACGGCCTGGGCATGGTTACCCGCCGATGCGGTTACCACTCCCAGGGCCCGCTCTGCCGCATCCAATTGCAATACCTTATTGAACGCGCCCCGGTCTTTGAACGAGCCGGTCATCTGCAGGTTTTCCAACTTGAAATATAGCTGGGCACCGCTGATTTGGCTCAGGGTCTCAGAGTGGGCCAGTGGCGAGTAGTAGATATAGTCGTCGATACGCTCGCGGGCGGCTTTAATGTCTTTGAGGGTTGTTGATCGTGCAGGCATGCTCTTATGCAACTCCTTGAGTACCTTCAATATAGGAGCGGATTGAGGCGGTGTCGAGCAAGAGAGAGGACGGTGATTCGATGTTATTATTATACGCTCAACTTGACAGTCCACTGGCAATATTCAATAATGGGTACACCAAGTGAGAACAGGCTGCTGCGAACGTAGGTTCGTCTATCAGGTGAAATAGACCTGTATCGCGTTCCGCACCTTTTGTTCGTATACGACTTGATAGAGAAAATTGAAAAGCCAGCTATCATACGATTGAAAAAGAGACTACCCGAACATATAAGCGATGATGTAGAGATTGGTCGACCTACTTCCATGAACCCCCTATCGCCATAACAGAACGGGCCACGCCAGATGCTAACCGTCACCAAAGAAGTACTCGCCGATATCCCGTGCCTCGTCTTGCGCGACGACCGGTTATCGCACACGCCGCTGCTGCTCCACTATCACGGCTGGACCGGCGACAAGGGCGATATCAATACGCCGGACCAGACGCTCATCTGCGCCGCATCTGCCGGTTTTACCGTAGTCGCACCGGACTGCGTCGAACACGGCGAACGCCGCACCGACGCCTGGTCCAGAGCCACGTTCAACGGCTGGACTTTTATCTGCGAGGCGATGGACCAAACCCGCCAGGAAGCACCCGCCCTGCTCGATGCCGCCTTGGCACTCCCCAATCTATCCGCCGCTAGCCCGCAAGTGGCCGGCGTCTCAATGGGCGGTCTGATCGCGCAAATGGTCTTCGCTCAGGAAAAGCGCTTCAGCGCCCTCGTTTCGGTCGTCGGGCGCTCCAGCTTCTACCAGGCCGACGCGTGGTGTCGCCGTGCCCAGGAGGGCACGTGGGCGGATACGTGGTGCGCCGGGCATGCCACGCAGTCTCATCCCGATCGTTTCACGGACCGCCCGGTGCTCTTTATCGACGGCGGCCAGGACACGGACTGCCCGGCCGCCATCAACGCCGAAACCGTGCGCCTAATCAACGAGGCGGGCGGGCAGGCGGAGCACTTTGTCGACAACGCAGTGGGGCATGATTTTTCGTCGAATATGCGCGATCGCTATATACATTGGATGATGGCCCATAAAGAACCAGCAACTGCGTACTATGAGAAATACAGGGCCACCGACCTAACAAAATAATTATATGAGATAGGTATTTTCCGGCGCCTGCCGGTGGTAACCTCGGCGGCTGACTATTTCCAAGGGCCGATAGTCGCGCTCGAGGTCAAAGGAAGGCGATGGGTGGTTCGGTCTAATACAGGCGAGCAACGCGCTCGCCAACTATATAAAACCCCAGGTGGAATCCTTGTCGCTTGGCATAGCTTAGCATAGACCTTAAGCTAATAAACGAACTTAACCTTCAAGAACCGACCATAACAAAGAAAGATGGATATGAAACGGATACTCTTGTGCGGCGGCATGGTGATGCTGCTGGCAAACGCCGCCATGGCCGAACCGGCCGGCATGGTGATGTATTTTCAATCCGGCGACGAGGTCTACCTGCTGCTTGCCGAGCACGCGGGCAGCGAAAGGGGATGGGGCGGTTTTGGTGGTGGTGCACGCAAAGGCGAGACCATCGCCGAGACGGCCGCACATAAAGGCTCAGAAGAATCGCGCGGTTATTTTACAGCCGCCGACCTGCTGCATAAAATCAAAGACCAAGCCCCGGTGATGGACGGCGATTTCGCCTCCTATTTCGCCGAGGTCGCCTTCGTACCGGCACAACGCGTGATGAACCACCCCCCACCGGAGGCCAACGACGCCTACCTGGAGCGTAGCACCTTCGCTTGGATCCCCTATTCGGCCGTCGCGGACTTTTTGCAGAAAGATATCGATCGCAAGAAAAAGCATATGATCGCCCCGGCGTTCTTGCCCGCCGGCAGCAAGACTGGATATTTCTGGCCCATTTGGCTGAGCAATATGCGCAAGGCCGTTACGAGCAAAAGCCTGCCCTGGCAGCAACACTAATCTCTTTATCGCTGCGCCGGGTTTTATCCTCAAGGTGATGCCCCACCGTGCAACGGTGATCAGGGCAACCCGCATTCCCGCACAACCTCAACACTGTCGCCTGGAGCAGAATATCCCCAACCCCTTCAATCTCGCAGCTGATGATCGGCTTTGCATTAACCGAGTAAGCTTCCGTGGGATTAGCGGTATATAATCTCGGCGGGCAAAAAACGGCAATTTTGCTAGACGGAGAACGGGCTGTGGGCGTTTATTCGCTACAGTGGCCCGGCCGCGACGATGCAGGGCGTGCATCGGCCAGCGTCGTCTATCTATACCGACTGCGATCCGGGTAGCTGGTCGATATTCACAAGGTATTGTTTTTGCAATAGATAAAGATTATACCGGAATCAAGGTCATATACGGTGCCATGTGGTTGTGCTCAAGTCTGGCGTAATAACCAGCGTACCGCATTCTGCTGCATCTTCGCGTATTCGGGGTTCCACAGGGCCGGGATCGTGTGGCCTGGAGCGAGATAGCAGACCCGACCTTTCCCGTATTGGTAGGCCCAGGCCGCCTCACAACGGGTCCCCAATTCCCCAAAGGTGTGGCCGTCTTCGTTGACGCTGATCGCCAAGACGTCTGCGGGGTCTTTGTTATAGCGCATGTAGTGTTGTTCGTCGGTGACAATGAAGTCCCCCACATCGCGCGTAATGGGATGGTCCCTGTTGGTGATTTCGACTTTATAGGGGCGCACCGGTGGATGGCCCTCGGTGGTTGAGCCCTGCACGTGGCTGAAGTCCTCACAGGCGGTGATATAGGTCGAGTTGTGGTAGAAGAGGGCTGCGCCGCCTTCTTCTACGAAGGTGCGCACGGCTTGGCCCTGTGCGGGAGTGATCCACTGGACGGCCCTTTGTTCCAGTTCGGGTGCGGGCGGATCGCTGAGGGTGCCGTGGGTATTGGGATCATAGCCGGGATAAGGTGCACCTTGGCCGTAGCCGTCAGGCCAGATCATGCCGTCGCGGAAGACGATGAGCAGTGCGTGGTGCGCGAGGGTTTCGGCGTTGAGCTGGTGGATATCGTCGCTGAAATTGACGCTTAAACCTGTTCCCTCACCTAAGGTCTTGCTCAGGCCGGTGCGGATATAGTCGGAATTGTGGTAGCGGTCGCCGATAAGGGCAAAGGCGCTGGTCTGTTGTCGGTTGCTCACGATGGGGTATCCTCGAATAGGGGCGGATAGGCGTTAAGGGCTAATAATACGTCGGGAAAAGGCGAGCGGCAATCGTTGGTTACAGGCATTGGGCAGGGATGGAAATTGCATCTGGTCCGTGACGTCCTAATGTGTGGTAAGTATACAAGGCGCGATGCGGCGACCTCGCAGTGGTACTTCCCCGATGTGGTCAGTGATGCGGTTTATCAACAGCCCCTATAGCTGTGTGCGGGCAATGCGCACTACTACCAACCAGAATGATGCGTCTCGCTGAAAGTCGTACTGACGACTCGTCGTTCAATGGGCAAATAGAAAAGGCGCCGGGCAACGAGCCCAGCGCCTTTATAGCATTGATACGAAGGCAAAAAAACCTAGACGAACTGGTCGTCGGAGTCGCCGCGGACGATGGTGACCTGCCCCTGCTCTTCCAACTGGCGTACCTGCTGCACGATTCTAAGCTGGACCTCCTCGACCTCTGATAGCCGCATCGGCCCCTGAAACTCCATCTCCTCGGTGATAAAGGTGCGCACGCGCTCCGACATATTGCCGAGCACTTTATCCTTCATCTCGTCAGAGGCCGACTTGAGCGCGACGACCAGGTCCTTCTGGTCGACCTCGCGCATCAGCGTCTGGATCTCGCGGTCGGTCAGCTTGGAGATATCGTCGAAAACGAACATCAGGTTGCGCACCGATTCGGCGACTTCCGGGTCCTGCGCGTCCATATTGTCGAGCACATTCTTCTCGACAGAAGAGCCGGTCAGGTTGAGGATGTCGGCGACGACTTTGGGGCCACCGACGTCCTGGTTGCCGCCGAGCATATCGCGCAAGCTGGCTTCGAGGCTCTCTTCGATTTCCTTGAGCACGTTCGGCGTGATATTCTCCATCGTGGCGATGCGGTAGGCGACATCCGATTGCAATCGTTCGGGCAATTGCGCCAAGATGCCCGAGGCTTGGTCGGCTTCGAGCTGAGAGAGGATCAGGGCGATGGACTGGGGGTGCTCGTGGCTGATAAAGGGAGCGATCTGGTCGGGCGGCACATTGCGCAGCATATAGAAGCCCGAGGAGATCTGCGACGAAATGCGGTCGAGGATTTCCTGAGCTTTACGCGGCCCGACGGCGCGCTCCAAGGCTTGGCGGGCAAAGTCGACGCCGCCTTGCGAGATCCACTCGCCGGCCACCAAGAGTTGCTCGAACTCCTCGAGTATCCGGTCCATGACCTCGACCGAGATATTCTTGAGCCCAGCGATGGCTTGTGTGATCTCCTCGATCTCGTAGTCGGAGAGGTGTTTCATCACCTCGCCGGACGCCTCTTCGCCGAGGGCGACCATCACAATGGCTACTTTTTGCTGTAGGGGAAGACTATCTTCTTCGCCCTGTGCATCTTCGTCTTCAGCCATGACATATCCCAGGTGGTTACATTACAATACTGTATAGATCGGCTTTGAGTAGAAGATACTTTACCAAAATTTATAATTCAAGTAAAATAGGTGAGTTAGGTGGCGTTTTAAAAGCCGATAGAAGCTCCGCCATCGACGGGAATACAGGTGCCCGTAATGAATTTGGCGGCGGGAGAGGCTAGAAAAGCGGCTGTCCAGCCAATATCTTCGGGCTCGCCCAGTTGTTGCATCGGCGTGCGTCCGAGGACTTTGGCCTTGCGTTCGGGATTGTTCTCGAAGGCAGTGCGGCTCATTTCAGTTACGATCCATCCCGGGGCAATGGCGTTGATGCGCACACCGCGGCCCGACCACTCTGTCGCCAGTGTGCGAACGAGCCCGAGGTGCGCGGTTTTGGCGGCGGCGTAGGCGGAGACATAGGGGATGCCGAAGAGCGAGGCCATCGAGGCGATATAGAGGATATTACCGTAGCCGCGCTCCATCATCCGCCGGGCCGCGTGGCGGCTCATCGAGAAGGCGCCGACTAGATGCACGTCGAGGACCTGCTGCATTTCCTCTTCCGTAAAATCCTCCGCCGCTCGGCGGATCTGGTTGCCGGCGTTGTTGACCAGGGACGTGAGCGGGCCGTATTGCGCCTCGATCGATTCAATTAACGATTCGGTGGTGTCGTATTGCGTCACATCGTGGACGCGGTAATCAGCCATCGGCCCCAATTGCGCGACGGCCTCTACGAGCAACTCTTCGCGCCGGCCGGTGATCACCACTCGGGCGCCTTGTGCGACATAGGCCTGTGCGATGCCGAACCCGATGCCGGTGCCGCCGCCGGTGATCAGACCGAGTTGTCCTTCAAGACTAAATGGATTTGTCGATTTTTCTGTCATGGAGTCCTCTAATAGTCGATTACGACCTTGATGGTCTCGGGTTGAAGTGCGGCGTCGAAGCCCGCTTGCAGATTTGCAAAACCTACGGACTGTGATATAAGGGAGGTGACATCGATTTTTTGTCGTGCCAAAAGGTCGAGGGCTTTGTCGAAGACATGGGTGAAGCGGAAGGAGCCGCGGATGGTCAATTCCTTTTGCATTACGAGATTGACCGGCAGTTCGACCGGGCCACCTTGCACGCCGAGTTGCACGATAGTGCCCTTAGCTTTGCAATGCTGGTAGGCGGTCTGCAGGGCGCTCGGGGCGCCGGACGCTTCGATCACGATGTCAAAACCTTCGCCAGCCGCCTCGGCGACTGTATCCGGCTGATCGGCGCGCAGCGGTTGATCAGCCCATAGCGATGCCGCCAGATCGAGCGCATCTTGGCGGATATCGCTGACGGCGAGATTGGCGGCGCCGTAGTGGCGAGCGACTAGGCCGATGAGTTGGCCGATGGGGCCGGCGCCGGTCACCAGTACTCGTTTTCCTGCGATGGAGCCGGCCTGACCGATGCCGTGCACGGCGATCGAGAGCGGTTCGAGCATTGCCGCCTGACGGTAGTTCATCGAATCGGGGATCAAGTGGCAATTCTCGGCGTTGACCTGGACATATTCGCGGAACGAGCCGTCTTGCGGCGGGCTGGAGGCGGCGGAACCGAAATAACGCATATGCGAGCAGTGGTTTTCGTTGCCTTCGCGGCAATGTGCGCAGGCGCGGCAGGGGTGGGACGGGTCAATGGCTACGCGGCTACCGACGGGCAGCGTGTCGGTGAAGGCACCGGAGTCGACGATTTCGCCGGCCGACTCGTGCCCGAGCACAAAGGGGCGTTCGGGTACGAAGTCGCCATTTTTTCCGTGCAGGTAATAGTGGATATCCGAGCCGCAGATGCCGGTGGCGCGGACGCGCACGAGTGCTTCTTGCGGACCGGGTTGCGGTTGTTCGATGTCGGTTGCGCGCAGGTCGCGCGGGCCGTGTAGGTAATAGGCTTGCATGGGGTCTCTTTTTCTTTGGGTAGGTGCGGGATAATATGGGTTTGTTGTGGGAGCGTCAAGAAGTGTTGGTTTTGCGGCGGTCGCTTGCCAAAGAGGGGAAATATTGCTAAGACCTAGGTCGTTATTCTCGCTTGCAATGTTAAATGCCAAATGGAATGAGTGTAGTTTTTTCTTTTAATCCAGTGTATGCATTGCGAAATATTTTGGAACTCATGCCGGTGATCGACGGCCTGTTAACACCTCGCCGTTTGGCAAAGGGAGTGGCCGTTTTGTTCTTCGCTGTGGTGATGTTGCAGACGGCTTGGCTCACCGAAGACGCCTTCGTCTGTGGAGGCCGGTGATGTGACGAGTTTGTTCGAGGCCGACTGCAACTTGGCGGATATTCACATAAGGTTAGGCGATCCAGGTTTCGAACAGGTGGTCGCCGACATTTATCGGGGGATTATCTCGCGGAATTTTCCACCGGCCGACAGTGAGCGGTACGTCAGGAGGGGAGATTTCTTCGCATCGGTTGGGATGCGGGCCGAGAGCGCAGAAAGCTATCGCAGGGCCGGTGGGCAACGCTAGGCTTTCTGTTCGCAGTGCATCCGTATGTTGCGGGTTGCTGCTGGACCCATTCACCGATAGCGAAGGCGAGATAAACGGAATATGCACCTATGACCATCGGGATAAATCTTCGCTAGGGCATCTGCCGGCGATTGAAAGGGAGGACGTATAAAATGGATCCAATAGAGGAGTTGCTCGAATTTGACCGCGAGAACGTGGCGGCGGCTAAGGCGGTCGAAGAGCGCATACAGCAAGAGGGAATGGCCGCCGGTCACACCATCCGCGACGTGCGCGTCTACCGGGTGCTGATGCCGTGGGTGGGCACCAAACGCTGGGACGGCTCGGCCGAGGGTTTCACCTTCGCCGAGTTCGAGACCGACAAGGGGCTGGTCGGCATCGCCGAGGGAGCAAACTCGGATCTCGATGAGCTCAGGGCAAAAGTGTTGGGCAAAAACCCCTTTGATACGAGCATCCGCGCCGAAATGGGACTGGCTTATTGGGATTTGAGCGGCAAGATCGCCGACCGGCCGTTGGGCCGGCACCTGCACGAGCTTTTTGCGCTGCAGACGCCTTTGGCCGAGCGCGTGCCGATGTCGGCCTATACCTGGTACAGCTTTCCCGATATCAACGGTAAAAATGCGGTCACTTTTGAGAGCTATCCTGAGTACTTGCAGGGGATCATCCGCGAGCATGGGTTCCACAATATCAAACTCTCGATGTGCGATTTTGAGCCGCATCGCTATATCGAACTGGTGCGCAATGTACGCCAGGCGGTGGGGCCGGACGTCGATATTCGTGTCGACCCGCACGCCTCTTGGGGCGAGGCGCAGGCGCTGCGTTTTATGCGCGGGGTCGAAGACTGCCATATCGAGTGGATTGAAGAACCTGTCGGCGGCCGTTTTGACCATATCTTCCGCGCAGGCCATCGCCTGCGACGATTGAGTCCGATCCCAATTTCGTCGCACGCTTGGTTGCCGCCGGTCGTCAAACAAGCCGACAATCGGGGCCGCTACGGCGACGGCACGTTGCACGCGGCGTTGGATGCGGACGCATTGCGCCGTTATCAGCCGGCGGATATTTCTGCCCCGGATGCCTACGCTGGCCCTTTGGCGCTCAAACGCTACTACGACGCGGCGCGCTTTATGGGGCTGGGCATCGGCATGCACAGCGCCTACGAATTGGGGCCGGCGACGGCGATTCGCCTGCATATCGCGGCCTTCGCCTTCCCCTACGAGATGCCTTACCATATCGTCTGGGGCCGCGACCGCGCCTTTCCGCCTTTTAGCGCGCATCCATTAGACGCGCATTACAACCAATGGGAAGGCGATGTGATCCAAGGCGGCAAAATGATCTATGACCAGGGTTTTCTTACGGTGCCGACCGGACCGGGGCTGGGGGTAGCGTTGGACCACGAGCGCTTGGCGCACTATGCGCATACAAAAGAAAAAGCGGCGATGCATACGCGCCATATAGAGACGATTCGCGCGACGCATCTCGATGCGCTCGATTGGAAGGTTGAACGCGGGGGGTGGCGGCGTTATAAGGCGGAGTGAACTAGCTAGAGGCTGGTCAGGAAACTGCTGGTCGTTGTGCCGTCAGTGCTTATTTCACTTATGCGTTTATACGTTGGATAAGCCATTTCTGCGCAGAGAGGTATTCGTTCCGTTTCAGCATTCGATTGTAGTGCAGACCACAAAATTAGCTAAGAGAAACCTCTTTGATGGCTAACCCAGGGAGCAACACCCATGAAACTCGGTCTAAAATTCGGCTTAGCAACGCTAACGAAAGAAAACCTGCAATTTGCCCAACAGATGGGCGTCACGCATATCGTCGTGCACGGCCCCCGCCTCGGCGATGAAGGGCTACTCGATTATTTCGAATTGCTGCGGATGAAAAAATTCGTCGATTCGTTTGATTTGCAACTCTGCGCGATCGAGAATTTGCCCGGCGACCATATGCATCCGATCACTCATGCCACCACCGAACGCGACGCGCAAATCGCCAAAGTCTGTACCTCGATCGAGAATATGGGCAAAGTCGGCATTCCGATGCTCGGCTATTATTTTAGCCTAGCCGGCGTTTCAGGGCACTGGCGCTCATACGGCAGCGGTGGCGGCCGCGGCGACGCCGGGCTCAAGAGTTTCGACTACGACCTGGTCAAAGACGCGCCGCCGATTGTCGACGAGGAGGTTTCGGTTGAGGAGATGTGGGCGCGGCTGGCGTATTTTCTCGAAAGGGTCGTGCCCGTGGCCGAAAAAGCGGGTGTTAAACTTGCCGCCCATCAAGATGACCCACCGGCCGAGAGCCTCTTCGGCACGGGGCGCCTGTTGACCAATCACGACGCGATGCAGCGCTTGATCGATCTGGTGCCGAGCGAGAATAGTGGTCTAGAGTTTTGTCAGGGTACGGTGGCCGAAATGGGGCCGGAGAAAACAGTCGAGGCGGTGAGTCGTTTCGCCGGCCAGGGCAAGATCTTCTATGTGCATTTCCGCAATGTGCGCGGGGGTTTCCCCAAATTCGATGAGGTCTTTATCGACGAGGGTGACGTTAATATGATCGCCGCGCTCAAGGCCTATCGCGACGCCGGTTACGACGGGGTGATCACGCCGGACCACACGCCGAGGGTGGTTGGCGACGAAGGCGGGTTGCGCGGCAAGGCTTTTGCGTTGGGATACATTCGCGCGGGGATGCAGGCGTTGGAGCTATTGGACTGATCGGCCGAGTCAGTTCAGGGTGTGGCTGTAGTAATGGCCCTGGAAATACGACGAGAAAAACCGGGTTAGCAAGGGGTGTTCAATCGGATCCTTGCTCATGGCCAGTTCCAAGTTCTCTTCGGCGACATAGGTCGTTGTTTCCGAGTTGTCGACCAACACGTGATACCAGGGTTGGTCCCGGTGCGGTTGCGTGCGGTTGCCGCTATACCATTGCTCGTCGGCCCGGCAACAGGGATCGAAGGAGACGATGACGCCGCGGTAGGCGTATTTTTTATGGTGGATAATGGCACCGATGGCCCATCTGACCTTCATCGCGTAGGGTCTTTCGCTTATAAGGGGTGTAGATCGGCCGTGTCGCGCCGCTTGCGCCCTATAATAAAACAAGTTGGTGCTCGCCCCAACCTTTGTGCGATAGCGCCATTGGCGCTATCCATTAAAAAACCCGCAGGAGCAATATCCAACGGGTTTTTTTTAGAGATCTCCGCTATCGGTTATCAGTAGGCGACGGAGAAGGCGCGAGTGGCGGTGTCGCTGCCGGCATCCGCGCCTAAGTCTATGCGCAACAGATAGACGCCGGGTTCGACTTGCTCGCCCTTGTCGTCGTGGCCCGACCAAGTATGGCGCTGCTGCGTGCCCATTTGCTCGGCGACGAGCGAACCGCGCCGACGGCCCGCTAGGTCGTAGACGGAAACCTCGGGGGTCGTGTCGGCGATTTTGAAAGCGACGAAACGCACTTCGAACGAGTCGTTGACACCGTCGCCATTGGGGGTGAAGACGTCGGGGACCTGTAAGTCGTTGATCAGCAGGCCGCTGCCGGTCAATTCCGGCAACATGACGATATTGGAGCGGCGCTGCATCGCCTCTACCGATTGCCAGGTGTCGGGCCGCTCACTTGAACCGAGGTCGAGCGAGAAGACCGTGGCGTTCTCGATCACCCGGGTGGTGAAGGAGACCAGGATCGAATCGTCGCGAATGGGGGTCGGCAGGGCGATAAACAGCGAATCGCCGAGCATTTCTACGGATGTGGGCACGATGGCCCGATCGCCCGAATTGATCTCGACGCTATTGGTCTCGGCAGCCTCGGTGAGCACGAAGCGCAAAAGGTCGAAGCCGCTGTCGAGTTCCTCGGCCTTGGGCCAGAGGGTATAGGTGAAACGGGTATCCTCGTTGGGCCGGGCTTCGCGCGGCAGGATACTGCCTTTGGCTTCCTGTAGAAAGGCGTCCTCGAAATCGATCGACAGCGCGTTGACCGTCGGCCCGACGGCGGGATCATCGGTCGAGAGGATCATTTCCAGTTGTACGAAGCGGCGAGGGTTCTGTGATTTGAAGGCCTCGTCGGAGAATTTGTATTCCTCGCTCCAGGCGTCCCAGTCCTCGCCGACGACGACGCTGGTGTCGATCTCGCCGCGCAGGACCTTGGGCGAGCTGAGCCATTTTTCCTCGGTGACCTGCTCGTTTTTGCGGTCGTAAAAATCGTAGACTTCGCTGAGTGTATTGCCCGAGCGCGAGCGCAGTTGCAGTCTGGCGCCGGTGGGCAGATCGGCGTCCCAATTGAGGCTCTTGATGACCTTGGGCCGTCCGTCGCCGGCTTCTTCCCCCAGATCGACGAAGCTGGAGCGCATGATAACTTCGGCGGGATGGCCCGGAGAAAACAGCATCAGCTCGGCCCATTTGGAGAGCCAACTGCTAGTGCTATGGACGTGCCAGAACAGGTAGCGCACCCGCCGCGGCCGGAACTGGTAGCGCAGGTAGTGCATACTTAGGTCCCCAAAGGCGATCCCATTATGACCGTCGCCCTGGATCAGCAATTCGTTGTAGTCGAAGGGATCGGGCACGGGCAGGTCGGTGCCGATGGAGCGGGTGCCGTCCGAGCTGAGGATGTTGAAACCCCGGGCGGGACCGGCGAGAAAGCCCACCGTGCCCTCCTGCTCTTTGAGAATGTAGATGAAGAGTCCGTCGAGCCAGAATATGGCGCCGAGGTCTGCGTAGAACCAGGTGCCTTGCTCCAGCCAGCTGCGCTCCCGACCGGCAAAGGCGACGGGGGCGATGGAGTTGTTGGTGTTCACGTCGGCGTCGAAGAGATTGCTATTGGAGACGGAGGTGAGGCCATCGAGAACGGAGCCTCGACGGAGAGTGCCGATAGAGACATTGTCGCCAATGCCCAAGACCTCGATCTCGGCGAGCGCGCCCTCGGGGTCGGCCGCCTCGACGGTGAAATTGATATACTGGACGAGTCGGTGCTGATTTTTATCGGCCGGGTCGAGGTTGAGGTCGGGGTCTAGCACCCGGGAGGTATCCCTGAGGGTAAATTCAAGCGGAATCGTGATTTCGGACTCCTCGTTGGGGCGGGTGGTGCGGTAGACGGGGTCGAAGAGAAATAGGTCGTCGAGGGGGTCGGAGGTCACGCCGGTGGCGATGAAGACGGTGAACTGCTTGAAGGGGCGGGCGCCTTCCTGGTCGGGGAATTTGAGGCGGATCTCCTTGGCCAGCACCGCGCGCCCCAGGTCGATCTGCACGAACCACTCGCCGACGACGTCGTCGGGGTCGGGTTTCCAGAAGGTCGCGGGGTCCCCGTCGATGACTCGGTCGGCCGTGGCCTGACCGCTGCCGGCCTCCCATATGCCGCCGGGGATCTCGTCGCCGCGGGTCTTGGTCTTGTGGGTGAAGAGGTGGGCGTCGGCGATCACGTTGGTGTTTTTGCGGTATTTAATCAGCTGTAGTTGGCCCGCATCACCAATCTGTACTAGGCCGTAGGGAGCTTCCTAACTCTCCCAAGCGGCGGCGCTGTCGAAGGTCAGGCGTTCGGCTCGGCTGGCGTAGGCGCAAAGCAGAATACCGCAGAGCAGGAGCGAGATGCGCATAGCAGATTCTCTTCCTAGTAGGCGATGCCCAGAGGGCGCAATTGGGGCGATTGAGTGGCTTCGGTCTCGAGTGCGATGGAAATCAAGTAGAGGCCCGGCGCCAGGGTCTGGCCCCGTTCGTCGCGACCGTCCCAGGTGATCTGTTGCGGCCCCGAATCCTGGACCCCCATAGCGACGCGGGCGACCCGGCGGCCGTCGAGCGCGTAGACCTCGAGGATTACTGGCACCTGTTCGGGCAGGCGGAATAGCGAATAGGCGATGTTCAGCTGGTCGTGGACCTGATCGCCATTGGGCGTCAGTACCGGGGTCGAAAAGGACAGTCCCTGGACAAAATCGGGGGACGCGTCCGGGGAACTGAGCACCCGCAGGCTATTGGTCGAGACGGCGTCGCTGGCGTCGCCGGGCACGATCGGTTGGGGTAGGGCCTCGCTATCGGACTCGAAGACCTCGCCCTCGAAGGTCGCGGCGAATTCGAAGACCTCGGTGCCAAAGACTACGCGGACGGGCTGGTTTTGGGCAGGAGTTATGCGCTCGGGCAGATGGACGACGAGGGCACTTTCTTCCTCGATTATCTCCGTCGGGTCAGTCGCGACCAGCGGCGAGCCCATTTCCAGGCGGCGAAAAGCGGCGCGGTTGCCGGTGTGGATGCGCAGCGCGTCGAAGCCCGAGGCCTGATCGCCGGTGAATACCGCCTGCAGGTCGTAGGCGAAGTCAGTCATCGCGCCCAACTCGACCTCGGTGAAGCCGCGCTGGGGCTGGAGGTCGTCGGCGCGGGCGACCTCGCCGAAAACGTCGTCGGCCAAGAGCGGTGCGGTTTCGACCCACAGCGAGTCGAGACGGGCCCAGGCGTCGAAATCCTGGCTCTCTAGGGTGATGGTCAGCTGCAGATGCGAGCCGGAGCGCAGCCTGAGCGGTTGGCCCGACTCAGTGAAGGGCACCGACCAGTAGGTCCAGTTGTCGCTATCGTATTTGATCGAGGCGCGGACCCCGGGTTTGGGCTCGCGGGTACGGAAGCTGCCGGCGTCGGCGCTGGTGCGGACAAATCGGGCTTTGAGCTCCTTGTCGTAGCGCTCGCGGCCGACCTCTTTTTCCAGCCCGGTATTGGTGAATTCGTGGTAGATGTCGGGGACCTCGTCGCGGCCGCTGCGCACCTCGACCTTGACCGATACCGCGGCATCTGGATCTTCGACCGCGATGCCGTCTTGCATGCGCATCGCAGTCATTGCCCAGTGCAGGCGACCGAAATTGGCGATGGTGCCCAAGTCCGCGATCCGGGTCACGTAAACCACCCGCTGCGGTATGCCCTGGGCGAAGAGCTCGAATTCGCCAATATTGCCCTTGATCGCCCGGGCCTGGTTGCCCTGGGCGCCGCAGTCGCGGCAGCCGCTCAAGGCCTCTTCGTCGATGAGCGACAGTTGCCGCCGCCAGCGCATAAAGCGCACGTACTGGCGGGGGAAGTCGATATGAACGGTGGGGTCGTGGTTTTCGCCGACATTGGCGACGACCCTTTCGAGCAGATCGTTGCCCCCCTTGGGGATCGCCGCGTCTGCGTCGATGCCAACCGAGACGTCAAAGGCGGGTGGCGCGTCGATTGCAGTGGGAGTTCCTTCGAGGCGGAAACCCACCGGCGAGGGAAAGAACCCGAACTGGACGGCCGGCACGGGCACCGCCACGTCGATGGTGAAGTACTCGGCGGAGATCCCGCCCTGGGCGATGGGGATATTGTAGGAGGTGCTGTCGCCATCGATCAGCCAGGAGCCATTTTCAGAAGGGTCGGGGATGCCGTCTTTGAACTTCCAGATCCGCGGCATCTGGCCGTCGACATAGCCGAGCCCCTTGTCGCCAGGGTCACGTCAAAACTGCCAGTTTTCCAATAGCGAGAACACGGTGCGGTCGGGGGTCAGGTAGAGCGGCTGGATCGCCCCGGGAGTGCGGTCGAAGTCGACGAGGATCTGTACCGAGTCGGTCTCGCTCCAGGTCAGGCCGCTACCTCCGATCTGCCAGTTGTCGAGTTGGGCCTGGCCCGCTGTTGCCGAGAGCAGGCTCAAGGCGACACACGTCCATAATTTGCGCATAAATGGGCTCCGCAGTGGGTGCATTTACAGGCTGTTCACCTAACTAATATGTAGTACAGCTGCACTATACAAGAATTAAAGTTGGCGAGTTACGGAAAATTTTGTCTATTTCGGGGCTTTGGCAAACAACCGATTCAGGGTTTTGCTCAGTAGACGACCGAGACCGCGCGCTGGATGCGCTGTTGCCGGGCGTCCCCCTCGATATGGAGTTCGAGCAGGTAGAGACCAGGCGCTACCCGCTGGTCGTTCTGGTCGCGGCCGTCCCAGGCGAGGCGCTGAGTGCCTGCGGTCACAGTCTGCGAACGTTCGGCGAATAGGTGACCGGCCAAATTGTAGAGCCGCAGTCGCAAGAGGCGCGGCTCGAGGATATTGATCACGTCGGCGAGCACGGTTATTTCGTCATTTATGCCGTCGCCGTTGGGTGTCAGCACCGTAGTATTGAAGACCACGTTGAGCAGCAGATCGCGTGCGACGGGCAGGCTGACGATATTGGTGCTGCTGATCACCTGATCCGTGGCATCTCCGGAATCAACGCGTTGGCGGCTGTCGCCGGTGCGGGAGTCCTGAATGAAGAGAGCGAAGGGGGTGGACTGCTGGAAGATCCGCGCGGTGAAGCGCAACTCGACGAGGTCGTCATCGCCGAGCGCTCGGGGGAAAATTACCTGGAAACCCGACTCGATGGGCTCTGTCGCGACTTCGATGGGCTCGCCGTCGAGCAGCGCGCCGATAAAGCGCGCGTTTGTCGGCGCTTCGAGGAACAGGCGATCGAAGCCATTGCTTTTGGTCGCGAGCGGGCGGAAAAATAGCTGGAACTCGTGTTCTTCGCCCGGGGCGACCTGGATCGGAAATATTTCGCTGACAGCGCGCTGAGAAATGGGGTCATTGAACGCGATTTCTAATGCGTTGAGTTCGACCGCCGCCGCCGGATCGTCAGTGACCATGCGCACCTGCAACTGGGCGTAACGCCGTGGAGAGGGCGACTGGAACTCCTGGCCCGAGGAGGCGTAGAGTTTGCTCCAGGCGCTCCAATCGTCGCCGATGACCTGGAGGGTGTCGATGCGTCCCTTGAAACTGGGGATCAGCTTGTCGTATCTCCGCTCGGTGACTTCCTTGTCATTCTTATCGTAATAGGTGAGCCGGCTTTCGATCTGGTTGCCGGAGCGGCTGCGGACTTCGAGTCGGGTGCCCGGCGGTATGTCGGCGTCCCAGGATAGGGTATTGAGGCTCTTGGGGTTTTGCAAGTCGATGATATGCGAGCTGAATTCCAGCTTCTGCGGGAAGCCTTCGCCAAAGACCTGGAACTCCTCGGCGAAGCCGCGGAAGCCCCGGCGATTGCTCGCTTCCCAACTCTTCCACAACACGCGGATAAAGCGGGTGGGCACCAAGCCGAACTCGTGGGTGGCGATGCCGGTCACTCTTTTAGTTTGGTCGCTGGCGGTACCCGAGTAGTGTTTTTGCCAGATCAGCGTACCGTCGGGCGCCAGTGAGCCGTCGGAGCTGAGCACTTCGTAGAAATTAAACCCGAAAGAGCGCAGGGTCACGAAGAAGTCGACGACCCGGCCGCTGCCGCCGGTGATGCCGCCGCCAGGCCGGGCGACCACGCCGCCGATGATTTTTATTTTATCAATAAAATAAGTCGCGCCGAGGTCGAGGATGATATGCGAAAAGACGTCGCGTTCGGCCTGGATGGTCCGTCGCACGAACCATTTCGTGGAGAGATCGCCGTCGATCAGCACTTTGGCATTGCCCAAGGGGATGAGGTCCTGGGTGACGAGGGGGTCGAGCACGACTTCGATGTTGCCGCCGCGTTCGAGCAGGCCCAGGGCCATATTGTCGCCCAGCGTTTCGACTTCGACTTCGAGCAGGCGGGTGCCCGGCGCGAGGGTTAAAAGGTCCAGCCGTACGTATTGGATCGGGGTGTGGAAGGGCTGGTCGAGCGCGTAGGTGATTTCGTGTCGGGTATTCTCTTTGAAGCGTTCGCGCGTGCGATAGATGACCGTTCCGTCGATGGGGTTGTCGACCTCGTCGACCGCGTGCTCGCCGGTGGACAGCAATAGGACGAAGAGTTCGGGCGCGGGGCCTGCCGGGTCGAAAATGAGTTTGACCCGACGGGCGGAGACGCCCCGGCCCAAGTCGACTTCGACGGTCCAGTGTTCGGCTGGATCTTGCGGATTCGGGCTCCAGCCAGTTGCAAGGTCGCCGTCCATAACCAGGATCGCGTCGCGGCTATTGGAGCCGGCATGGCGGATGCCGCCGCCGAAGGTCTGGGCGTTGAGAGTGGCGTTGATATCGCGTTGGGCTTTGACCGGCAGGATCGCGCCCTGTGGGCTCAACTCGACGGTGCCGGGTAGCTGCCAGGCCTGCCAGTCGCGACGGCTGGCAAAGCGGATCTGGTCGGCCTCGGTCTGATGGGGGTAGAGAATACAGCAGAACAACGCACCGGTGATTGCGCCGAAGCAATGGAGAAGCCTCATGATGGACTATCCTAGCTCAGTGGTCTGACAAAATTTTGGCACGGGTCGAGACGGGGTTCACTCCCTTAGTGTAGTATATACTAAGGGAGTGAACAGACAAAGATAGATCGAGGTTGGTTGCTCAGAATACCAGATCGGTGAAATCCTCGTACTGATGAAAACCAGGTGTCGTCAGCAAGGCGGTCGACGAGAGCTCGGGATCGTCGAGGCCTTGGTTGTAATTGTAGCGGCAGACGGCGAATTGCCAGGTGGTGTCGGTGGCGGGAATGCCCTCGATATCAAAGGCCTTCCATGGGACGCAGAGTTCGACGGCCCAATGGCCATCGGCGACTTGCACGCGCTTGCTGGCCCCACTCTCGGGGGCGAGGACTTCGTCCCAGGTTATTTGTCCCGATTGCATTTTTCCCCGGTCGGGTATGTAGATATCCATTATGAAGTCGTTGGGCGTGACGTGTAGTTCCCAATAGTCGTTGCGGTCGACACCGGGTTTGATGAAGAACTCGGCGACATCGCCCAAGGTCCACATCTTTTGATCGTCAGCCGTGGCGGTCGAAAAGATATCGCTGTCTTGGTAGTAGGTATAGAAACAGAGACCGGCTTCGGCAGCACCGACATAGGCATGGCCATTTTCGACCGGCATTACCTCGGTGCCTCGCCAGAACTGCTTGAGCGGCAGTCGCGTGCAGTCGCGGTATTTTTCCGGATGTTTAACCCCGAAGTCGGCGACGTTGCCGGCGACGGGCGGACATGGGATGGACATAGCTATTCTCCTTTTTGTGCCAAGGGTCAAGACCGACCAATTTGCGGCCCAATGGTGTCAGTTTGGCCGGTGGAACTTCATCGTGTTCGCGCTCTTCGGCGTAGCGAAAACCCGCGAGGCGGTCGCGCCAGAAGGCGACGTGCCGTTGGCGCGCGTCGGGATTTTTCTCGCCAGCCGGCGACATAGTGATATACTGGGCCACGCGCGGGCTTGTGCCGCGGTTGAGGCTGGCGGTGTGCGGCAAGGCCGTTTGCCAGAGGACCAGATCGCCAGCCTCGGCGCCGATGCGCTTGGTGCCCAGCGCCAACAGATCTTGCTCCTTCGGCTTGGCGCCTGTGGGCAGATTGGCGAGCCAGTCTTCGAGCTTATGCTGGAAACCAGGCACACAGATAAAGGCGCCCTGCTCGGCCGGGGTGTCGTTCAGGTAGAGTATGCCCTGGACGCCGAAGGAGAAGGGTGGGTTGTCGATATTCATATCCCAGTGCAGGTTGTGCTCTTTGGCTTCGGGATCGCGATTGGGCGGGCTGATGCTAGCGCGATCGTGGCTGACCCATAATTTCTCGTTATTCCAGACCTGGCTGAACGCCTGGTGCACGCGGGGGTTGGTACGATTGTCCCACATGGCCTGTTGGTGATAGACTTCGACCATGATGCCCTTGCCTTCTTCATACCAGGTCTCGGGGTCGTCGGGTTTTTTTCCGGAGAAGGCCCAGACGGCTTGGGCGGTGCGTTCGGCTTGTGCGCGGTCGATGACTTTGCGGGCGATGACGTAGCCGTTTTTGTGGAAGAAGGCGAGGTCTTGTTGGCTTAGGACGGGCATTTGTGAATCTCCTGTAAAAGCTGATCTTGCTGTAGGCGGGCTGCTTGAGGAAATATCCTCGCCGCATTCAGATGAGTATTACCGATACTGGTCCAAATCTCCCTTAAATTCAAATCCCAACACTTCGCGCGCCCGTTGCGTGTTGCAAAACTCGTCGGCTTCGGTGGCGCCGGCCATATGCAATACTTCGAAGCCGAGCTCGTCCTTTTCGATGGCTAGGCGGCAGGCCTCGGCTAGGTCGTGGCGGCAGACCATGCCGGTGTTCCAACTGCCTGGTTCCAGGTTGCCTCCGCCTTTGGCTAGATTGAGGCGGCTATCGATAATCGAACAGGGGCGCAGCACGGCAATGGACTGGTTGAAGGCGTCGTGGAATTGGCGACACATTTCTTCCTGCAGGCGTTTGCTGATGGCGTAAAGGGTGCCGTCGGGGCGGCGCACGTCGGCGTCAAAGAAAGTGCCCTGAGGATGTTCGACCTGACAGGAGCCGATATGGGCGATGCGGTTGATGCTGCGGTTGCGCGCGGCTTCGAGCACGTTCCACAGGCCTTTGAGGTTTATTTCAAAAGGGGCCAGGTCGTCTTTGTCGTAGGAGCCGGCGTAGACGGCGGCGTGGATGATCGCGTCAACGCCGTCGAGGGCGCCCTCGACGGTGTCGTAATCGGCGATATCACCGTGCACGATTTCTCCGCCGGACCACGGACCGGCTTTTTGCCAGGATTCGGGGCCTCGGTCGAAGGCGCGTATCGCGTGATGTTCCTGCAAATTCTCCAATACGGCGCGGCCGACCCAACCGGCGGCGCCGAAGACGACTACCTTCATGTGTGTACTCCGTGTGATTAGGGCGATTAAGAGCCGCGTAAGGTATTGCAAAAGTAGGTCGGCTTGTCAAGGGGTGGGTCGATTTGACCGGCTCTCCAGTCGGACATTTCTTAGGTCTCCTATGGAAATACTTAGCCCGTCCCGCCGCATCGGCCTGTTGTTGGGGCCCACTCTCTTTTTATTCCTGTTAGTCGCGCCTTCGCCGGAAGGCTTGTCGCCTTTGGCGCAGCGTATGGCCGCCGTCGTCGTGCTGATGGCCGTCTTCTGGATCACCGAGGCGGTGCCGATCGCCGTCACGGCGCTGTTGCCGCTGGCGTTGTATCCGCTATTGGGTATTGCCGCCAGCAAGCAGACTGCCTTGGCCTACGGCAACCACTTACTCTTTTTGTTTATCGGCGGCTGTCTGATTGCCGCCGGTTTGCAAAAGTGGAACCTGCATCGGCGCATCGCGCTGTCGATTATTCTATGGATCGGTGCCGATCTTAAGCGGATTATGATGGGTTTTATGCTGGCGACGGCTTTTTTGTCGATGTGGATATCGAATACCGCGACGACGTTGATGATGTGGCCGGTGGCTCTGGCGGTGGTGGTGGAGTTGGCGCAAAGTGATGCGCAGGGGCGGATCGAACGCAGTTTCGGCACGGTGCTTATGCTGGCCATCGCCTATAGCGCCTCGGTCGGCGGCATGAGCACGCTGATCGGCACCGGCACCAATGTGGCCTTCGCGGCTTTGATACGCGAACTCTTTCCCGATTCGCCCGAGATCGGCTTTACGACCTGGATGGCGTTGGCCTTGCCGTTGACGGCGGTTTTCTTGCCGATTATCTGGTTAGTGCTGTTGCGCTACGCGGCCTATTTGGGCTTGGGGCAGATAGAAATTCCGGTCGAAGCCGCGCGCAGGGTGGTGAGTGATAAATTGGCGGAACTGGGGCGTCCGAGCCGCGGGGAGAAAACGATTGCCGTCGCGTTTTTTATGACGGTGTTCCTATGGGTATTTAGAAAACCCATCCCGGTCGGCGATCTGTTTACGTTGCCGGGATGGAGCCAGCTCTTTCCGGTGGCCCACGCCAAATATCTGCACGATACTACGGCGGCGGTGCTGATGGCCGTGTTGCTCTTTATGATTCCGGTCGATTTTAAAAAGGGCATTTTCGCGATGGATTGGAAGACCGGTGTGCGCGGCGTGCCGTGGGATATCGTTCTGCTGATGGGCGGTGGTTTCGCTTTGGCGACGGGATTCAAGGCGACGGGGTTGGACGTCTGGCTGGCCGGGCATCTCGGCATCTTGCGCGACGCCCCGACTTGGTTGATGATCCTAGCGATTTGTGCGCTGATGACCTTCGTGACCGAGTTCACCTCCAATATCGCTTCGACCACCATTATGATCCCGATCCTAGCCGCCCTGGCGCAGAGCATGCAGGTGCATCCATTGTTGTTGATCGTGCCGGCGACGCTGTCGGCCTCGTGCGCCTTTATGATGCCGGTGGCCACCCCGCCCAACGCCATCGTCTTTTCGAGCGGTTGGATCGATATACGGCAGATGGCTCAGGTGGGAATCGTGCTGAATGTGCTGGGGATTTTATTGGTGACGGCGATGTCCTACGCCGGGCTCTATTTCATTTTGGGGATCGATCCGGAGGTTTTCCCCGCTTGGGCGGAGAGTTCAGCCTCTGGTCACTGAGCGCTTGTAACGCGTTTGACTGACGACCAGGTGGTGCCTGCTACCGCTGAAGGCGTTAATTATCGGCGACAGTCTCCAGGCGCGCACCCAGTCGGCGAGTAGGGTATTGCACGTCGACTCCCGCAGCGAAAGACGGGAAGGAGTTGATGATGAGCCGTACGTATCGCGAAAAAGCGCGGAAGATTATTATGACGGCCTTTTTGACTCACTGTTTTTCGTTCTTGAGATCGCGTCCTAACAGCATGGTGAGGAACTGGTCGCGCACGGCGGGGGCCAGCGAGCGATTCGTGAGGTAGCGAGCGGGTTGTCCAGGAGCAGAAGGTTGTAATTCGATACCCCAGAGGGGTGCGATGCTATTGGGCAACATGGCATAGCGGATATCGCCGATGAAGTTGGGGCGGGTCGGATGGCGGATGGCTAGCCCTTGCGCGAAGGCGGTAAAGCGTCGAGCATCGTTATCGGCACGTGAATTTGTGGGCGCCCAAGGCAGGTCGCTGGAGGGGTCAAAAAGCTTAGTCGCCGCTCCGGGGTAGACGCGTTGTCGGTCGTCGAGGCGGATCGCGTCTACCCAGACGCTGTCGTCTACCGTATAGAGCGCGCGCCAGAGCACGAGATTGGCGATTGTGGGTTTGACCAGCAGGCGCTCGGGCGCATGCCCGCGTTCGGCGGCGATTTCATAGGCGACGATTTCGGCGCGGTGGTGTTGAACGAAGCCGAAGAGTACGTAGGCGAAGGCCAGAACGAGCCCTTGGCGTAGCGGCCTAGACTGTCTTATGCCGATGAGCAAAGGGATTAAGAGTGCTAAGGTGAAGACCGGGTCGACGATGGCGATAACACTCCAGGCGACAGGCTGTTGCGAAAAGGGCCAAAAAAGATGGGTGCCATAGCTGGTGCAGGCGTCGAGCAGGCCGCCGGTGGCGTAACCAAGCAAAGCGTAGCGGTACAGCGCACCGAGGGGCATATAGCGGCGCAGCAGGGGCCAGAGTAAGAGCGCGGCGAGTGCGGCGCCGAAGGGTATAAAGGCTAGTGAGTGGCTGAAATGCCGGTGGTATTCTAGTTGCAGCAGCGGGTCGCTGGTGCTGTGGATCAGTGCGTCGGCGTCGGGCAACAGACCTGCGCCGAAACCCACCAATGCGGCTGTGCGGCTGTGTTGCGGTTTAGCGCAGGCTTGGGCGAGTGCGGCGCCGATGATGCCTTGGGTCAGGATATCCATGATGTGCTAAGAACGCAGGTCTGACCGTCGGCGACAAGCGGTAGCCGTGGAGTCATTGCAAATCTCAACTGAATTCACAGAACCAACGCTCTTTAATGCCGTCAGGTAGGGATGTTGTCGGTTCGTAGTCTATAAGTGAGGTGGCTACAACTCAGTGTTGAATGAATAGAAAATCACCCTCATTCGTTGGCTTGAGGACCGTTTGCAAAAAAGTTATGTTAACCGCGGGAAGGGTGCGGTTCGTCGCCCTCTCCGTCGTCGCTTTGGTCGTCGTCTTTTTTATGCAGGTTGCCCATTAACTGAGGTCTGAATTGCAAAATAATTACAATGACTATGAAAATGGCGATGCCGATCAATCGTTCATCTTTAGTGTTGTACCACGGGTCAACTATTAGCCATCCCGCCAGGCCAACACCTACGGCGATGAGGATTGATAATAAGTTGCTTATTATCTGCGGTATTGCATGTAGTAAAATCCCACAGAGAATAAAACATGCAATACCGATGCGTTGGGCTTCTTTGTTAGTAAACCACGGATCAATCGTCAGCCATACGGCAACACCAAAAACCAAAGACACAACGACCGCTATTTTGTTCGGCAAATATTTCATAACAAAACCCCTTGGTCAGAATGTGCTTAGGAGAGTAACCGAAAGCACTTCGGCTAGAACTCACGGCCTCTTTTGATCATTCAAGGGTGTACATGGTGCTGATATAAAAAAGTGTATATTTTAATATACAGAAAACCAATAATATACAAACGATTTTAAATACGTAAATTTACGTCTTTTTATACTTTTTATAAAAAATAGACAACTCTGATCCATACTGAATATAGGGCACGCGTCCGTGGGTGCAATGAAAATAGACCACATCATCTTTTTGATTCATCCCTGTTGTTATGAGCCGCTTGCGCCGGAGGTTGTGCATCGCGACAACCTGCAACTCTTTGTTGAATGCGAGCGTGAGGTGAAAAAACGTTGGCTGGCGGCGCTGGCCGACCGGCCGTCGAATACTTTGCTCGTGCAGCTGGGCGGGCCGGTGGCGCTGTGGGATGAGGCGATCCGGTATTTGGGTGCGTCGGCTGTTTTCTATCCGCAAAGCGAGTTCTCCGCAGACGGCGGTCTGTCCGAATATTATCGACGCCTCATTGCCGAATTCAATACTCATATCACCGCGAATGCTCTGACGTTCGATCCGGCAACCGTTGCTTCCGAGTTATGGGGTGAATCTTTCGAAGGCTGTGTTCCGGGTTATGGTGGCGCCTTCGCGGAATATCTGAATTTGCGGCAATCTCCAAAGATGCGTTTTGAGATGACGGTCTACGATTCGCGCTTTTTATTTGAGGCGCGGCATTGGGACTTAATACCTTTGGCTGATAGCGATGTCGAGGCCTGGATTTTCGAGTGTCATGACGGTACTGGCGCGGCGATGTTCCAGGCGCGCCGCACGGCCCAGTGGATCGACGAACGCCGGGTCCATCTGGAACTGGACGACAAACGATTGCAGATTTGTGATAAGCAGGGTTACACTCTCTGGCCTCAGACGCCGTGGGAGAAAGGCAAGGCCGAGGCGGTGTTGCCCTATAGCATGACCTTGAAGGACTGTAATTGGCGCTGGGTGCGTTCGCTCGGCATGCCTTTTGATTCGTTTCGGGAAGTTATCGGCGCCGCACGCGTAACGGCGAAAGAGAATGGCTGATATGAAAATCACCGATGTGATTCTGCACAAAGTTGTCGTGCCGATGCGGCCTAGTGCGGTGCACTCTGAAGGCGTCGAGGACAAGCTTTGTGCGCCTGATCCGGTCACCGGCCGTTCGTTAAACTTCTGGGAATTCCCCAAGTGGATTGTCGAGTTGGTCGCCGACAATGGCCTGGTCGGTCTGGGCGAACCGCGCCGTGGCGATCTTTACGCTCCGCTCTGCGCATATGCTGAGCAGATCATTGGTAAGACGTTGCAAGAGTTGCCGGTGGGCAATTTGCCGCTGCCGCACGGCGACGACTACGAGTCGTATATCATCTACGAAGCCTATGAGATGGCCTGGTTGGATTTGTTGGGTAAACATCTGGGCGTGCCGGTGCATCACTTATTGGGCGGCAAAAAAATTGACCGGGTTCCGATCGATTTCTGGATGGGACGCGGTACGCCGGAGGACACAGCCCGGCGCGCACAAATGGGCCTGGAAATGGGTTTTCGCGGACTCAAGATGAAGTGCGAGCTGGGCGACCCCATCGCAGAACGCGTCGCGGCGGTGAGGGAAGTTGCGCCGGATTTTTCTATCGTCTTGGACCCGAACGAGCGCTTTGTCGATCTTGACGGGGCGCGGGCGGTGGCCCGTTCCTTAGAGCGTTTTGATCGAGTCATCTTTGAAAGCCCGGTGCCGCAAGACCGTCTGGACTGGTATGTCGAGTTGCGCAGCCAGATTCCGCAGTCGATTGCGTTGCACCTGACGTCGATAAATGATCTGTTGCCCGCGCTGCGACTGGAGGCAGCGGATCATTATAATTTGCTCGGTCCGTTGAAACAGTTCGTCGATTGGGCGACGCTGACACGCACGGCGGGTTGTGCGACCTGGCGCGGCACGGGCATGGACCTGGGGGTGCGTGATATGAGCAGCGTGCACGCGGCGGCGGCGGCCGGCTGTGAGTTGCCCAGCGATATTATCGGGCATCTGTTGCGAGAAGATGACCTGGTCGCCGAACCGATTGCGTTTGCCGACGGCAGCTTGATCGTGCCGGATGCGCCGGGGCTTGGTGTTGAGCTCGACCGCGTCGCGTTGGAAAGATACCGGGTTTCGCTTGCTGAGAATGAATTGGCCGTTGATGGCGGGCGGCGGGCGGCGACCGTTGGCATTTGACGACTTCGCGCCGTGACGAAAGCAGAGAACGATGAGTAATGGCGAATTTCCCTGCGTGTCTTCACTGGAGAATACGAGCAAATTTGGTGTCCTATCGTGGGGATTTTGTGCAGAGACTTGCACCGATCTATATTAGAGTTGTCGCGTATTAAGCTGAATTTTGCTCGTAAAATACTGAAAAATATGGCCTTTGCAGAGCTTTGATTTTCAATTTAGCAAGTCGCTGTTTTTATACGACTTAAGTGTATTTTTCTCGCTTATAGCGCGACATGTCTTATCGATATACTAGCATGAAATATCCTTATCAGTGGTTTGCTGGCCGCCCTTGGAGATGCGCAATGAAGCGCCTATTGAATCAGATGTTGAGTTTGGCCGCCGTCGCCGTGCTACTGCCGTCGGCTACGGGCCTGATGGCTGAGAATCTTGTCTTTAGCGGGACGGACTTCGAGTCTTGGAATCCTCCGAAGGGCTTGGTCGAGGTGCACGCCGACGGCATTGAGATTAAGCGTTTCGGTAAGTCGTTCAACGCGGTGGCCGATGCGCACGAGTATTCATCCGTAGTTATCGGCGATCTGTACGGCAGTGTTCGTCCTGCGCGCACGCCTTCAAACCAGGCCGATGCACATCTAATCGCCGATCAGGACCCCAGGACCTGGTGGAAACCCGCGGCAGAGGACCCGCCGGATAAATTCTGGGTGGAACTCGATCTGGGGCGGGCGGTGATCGCCGACAAGATCCGCGTGATCTTCCCCGATACCACGGGCGCGCGCCCCTTCACCTTTTTTTCGGTCTTCACCAGTCCCGGGGTGCCGGTCAGTTTTGGCGGGGGCAAGCGGATCGTTTTCGATCGCGTTGGTAAGACAATCAATAATAATACCATGCGCGTGGTTGAATTCGAGCTTGAGGTGAAGGACGACCCAGAACAGAAGTTTTCGCCGGTGCGCTTTGTGCGTTTTGAGGCAACGGGGCGCACGCCCGACGCAGCGCTGGCTGAGATCGAGGTCGACGCCGTTGGTTTCAATCTGTCTTCCAAGGTCACGATCGAACGTCGACTGGAGTCCGGTGATGCGGGCTGGGGGGGCCGGACATGGAGCTCGGATTCCCGCGAGTGTGTGGATCGCGCCTGCGGCCGGGGCAGCGGTGCCGAGGCATTGCTTGATGAGGACATGGCGTTTCGCAAATGGAATATCGAGGCCGTGATCGTCAGTGGTGACTGGCGCGATTCGGGCTTCTGGGCCGTGGTCGATTTTGGCAATGTCTTCCGTGTCGACCGGGCAGTGTGGATCCCGGGCAATGGGCCCTTCACCTACTCCGTTTACAAACCAGTGGCCACGCATAGTACACTACAGGCTCATTGTGATTTCTCTGTGCAAGAGATATTTACCTCAGACGGATCGCCTAGCAAGACCTCTGTTGCGGATGTAGAGGGTCCCTTTGATTACGAATCGCTCGCGGCTGATACGGGTTCCAAGGGCATCTACGATTTCCAATTCCCGTCGCGGCCGGTGCGTTTTTTCAACTGGCGCGTGCCCAATGGCCGCGGTAATTGCCGCGCCCTGCAGCTATGGGTCTTCCACAGCGAGGGCTACCCTGCTTCGGTCTCCCTGCAATCGGACGACATATCGTTGGGTGGGGCCCGCAGCATCAGTCGCATCGAGTGGGATGCGGACTTGCCGCCGGGGACGCGGATTGAGGTACAGACGCAAACGGGCAATGGTTTTCAGTCGATTAGACGCTATTACCTTGCCAATGGCAATGAAGTTACGAAGGAGGGCTACGAGGCGGCGAAATCGCGCCAAAAAGGGGATATCGTCGATGAGGACATCCGCGATCCCTCATGGAGCGATTGGAGTAACCCACACCGGTTACCGGGCCAGGCTTTCCAGTCGCCATCACCCCGGCAGTGGTTGCAGGCGCGCGTCACGCTGAGCAGCGACGACCCCGAGGTTTTTCCGACCCTGCGCTCGCTGACCTTTATCGCTAATGATCCGGTTATTACCTCCGGGTTGAGCGGATATGTGTTCCCGCGGGAGGCGGCGCTGGACTCGCTGATGGAGTTCCGCTATATCATCAAGCCGGTGTCGTTTCGTAGCACGGATGTCGGTTTCGATCAGGTGCTGATCGTACTGCCTCCAGGTAGCACTGAGGCTGAACTGGTAAGTGCGACGGTTGGGGGGGTGAAAAGCGATGCCACTAGTTTGCTGAAAGGGGACTCATTGCTGGTGCAATTGGCCCAGGAGGCTGTAAAGCGCGACTCGGTTGAGATCATTTTTAAGACGCGTGTATTCGAGAGTCCGACGGTTTTTGAAACGCTCGTGTCCAGTTCCACCGAGCAAGAGAACATGCAAGGGGTGCTACCCGAGTTTGTCGGGGCCGACCAGGTTTTCGTGCCACAAGCGGTTACGGGCGGAGGGCTGATTCGCAATGTCAGCCACAATGAGATATTTACGCCGAACCAGGATGGGGTCAACGACCTTTACGAGTTGCGTTTTATTGTGGTGAAAACTGGCGAGAAACCACAGGTGCGGGTTTTCTCCCTGGATGGGGTCCAGGTGGCTGAACTGGAGCATGCCGGCTCCCAGAGCAATGAGGCGAAATTTGCGTGGGATGGTGGCGTAGGGACCGGTCAGACGGTGTCGCCGGGCGTATACGTGGTGCGTATCGAGGTCCCGGCGAATGCCAAAAATGAGGTCATGCAGAAGATCGTGCACGTAGTGTATTGACTCGCTTATGGGGGGCACCAACTAAGCTGTATGGATACATGGCGCTGCGTCGGGACCACACCCGGTGCAGCGCTTTTTTAAGCGTACTCGACCCGCAACACGACGCAGGTCATATCCGTCTCCCTGAGGCTCGTCCCCGGCGAAGTTCTGCGCTGCGCCGATCAGGCGGTCGGTCAGTGCTTTGGCGCCCGCGGCCCGCAGTGCGGTGCTGCGGGTGTCGAGGGAAAGGGTGGAGAGAGGGGGAATCGGCCAGGTCGATTCGTTTGAGGTGGCTCTCCGTTTAACTAATGTGGCTATCTATGGCAATGGTTCCATTAAGTGATATCGGTCCGCAGAAACGATACAAATGCTGCCATAAAAAACAGCACGGCGAAGACGGCGAGCAGCAATACGTCCGTAGTGCGCGCTGTGAGTCGGCCCGCGAGACTTTCAGCGCGCAACTTGAAAACGGGCATATCGTCGATGCGGTAGTCCTCGTCCTCTTGATCGCCAAAGCCCACTGCATCCGCTTGTTGCTCCAGTATATAACGGCTGAATTGGCGTTGATAGGCGCGTAGGCCGTTGACCAGATTGCGCTCGTGGCGCACGCCGGTCTCGCCAATATCCGTATTGGCGTAGGCGTAGGAGGCGACGGGTGACAGGCGGGTGATCGTGCGGGCGATATCGACTTGATGGCGCAGTCGCTGTTCGTAATCGCGGATAATTTCTTCGGTGACCTTGTTAACTTCCTTGCGCAACGCTTCTCTTCTCTGCTGCATCTGTTGGAATAGCTCGGCTCGCTGCTCGGTGGACATATCGCGCATGCCGCGTCGTCCACCTCCGCCCCGTCCACCGCCGCCCCACTCCTGGCGGAACTGGTCGTTGACTTCTTTGATGCGCTCCGAGATCAGGCGTTCGACTGCACCCGGAGCGGGTATGGGGGCGACCACTTCGGCGATATAGGGCCCCGCGTTGGGTATGATCAAGGCCAAGAGCACCCAGATGGCCAATAGGCTCATAAGGGCGGTAGAGGAGTTGCGGACTAGTACCGAGATAAAGAGGCCGATGGAAAACATCACCGCGATCAAGATCAGCGATACCAACCCCGATACGACAAAGGCTTGCCAGTCTTCGGTCGTGAACGTGATCTCACCGGATATGCCGATCAATAAGGCGCCAATGCCCAATGCAATCAAGAAGGGTAGCGCCAGGCTCAGATAACCGCCGATCCACTTGGCCAGGATCAGGGTGTCGCGCGGCAACGGGTACGACATCAGCAATTTTAACGTGCCCCTTTCGCGCTCCCCAGCCACCGCGTCATAAGAGATAAAGAACGCCAGCAGGCTGAACACTACCCCGACAATAAAGAGCATATCGGCGGCGGGGAAGAGCAACACGATGGGGTTGCCGGCGCTGCTGCCTTCGAACCCGGGTAGGAAGTCACGCGAAACTACGGCCGTGCGGTCGAGGGTCTTTTCCGTGCCGTAGAACAGGACCTGGAAATTCTGCGGCGGCCGATCGACCCGGATGCCCTCCCGCGCCAAGTTTTCGTAGCCGCCGTATTCCTCGGCCTCCGTGCGGTAGATCTCGCGGTTGCTGTGGTAGTCGGCCTGCTTGGTGGCCAAGTCGGCGCGCAGCACCACTACGCTGACAACGGCCAGGAAGATACAGAGCCCGCCGCAGACCAAGAAACGTAGTTCGAGCAGGTTATTCAAGCATTCTTTGCGAATCATTACCCAGAGCATATAACCGGTCCTATTCCATCAAGTCGTAGCGCAGGAAGCTCATATACGCTCCCATGAAAAAGGCCATATTGAGCAGCAATAACAACAACAGGTCAGTCTGGGCGCTGACCAGTATCTCGTCCAAGCCCGCTCGTCCCACGGTGAATTGTGGCAGATCGTCCAGGTCGACTGGGGCATCGCGCAGTGCCTGGCGTTCCTCTTGGCTTTCTACGCTTTCAGCCCGTTGCCTGCGAGCATGTGATTCAGCCTGCCACCACTCCATAAAATCGACTCGGTAGCGGTCGATGACGTTGCGCATCGAGGCGAAGTTGTCCAGGCCGCTGCCGGCTATATTGGCGGTCGCGTAGACGAAGTTGGACGAAGGCGATATACGCGCCAGGAGAATGCTCATGCTGATCTGATCATCGACTTTCCGCATATAGGCGGTCAGGATTTTGCCGGTCTCTTCCTCGATCCGCGCCCTGATTTCGTCGCGTTGTTGTCTGCGTTCCTCGCGTGACATATCGCGCTGGTTGCGCCTGTTTTGCCGCATCTCGCCCCAAACTTGGCGCTGGACCGCCTCGCGTTTGCTGGCCATGACCCCGGCGGAAGGCACCGGAGAAACCGCTCGGGCGACGATGGGGGCGGTGTTGGGGATGACTAGCACCAACACGACCCAGATCAGAAAATTGAAGACCAGCGAAATGTTTGCGCTATGGGTGAGGGCCGAGATCATCATGCCTAAAGCGAAAAAAACCGATAAATAGAGCGCTGCCACCGCCAACATCATTGAAAAAGCGGTCCATTCGGCGCCGGTGAAACTCAGAGAAGTGGTCAATTGAGCGAAGAGTACAGCGATGAGTATCGCAGTGAGGAAGGGCAACACTAAGACGGCATAACCGCCGATCCACTTCGCCAGCAATATCGTATGCCTCGGCACAGAGTTGGCCATCATCAATTGGAGCGTGCCTTCTTCTTTCTCTCCACATATCGCGTCGAAGGCGAAGAGCAGGGCGAGCAGGCTGCCGACGATATTGACGATATAGAGCAGGTCGGGGGTCGAGAACAGCACGAAGAGCGGGTTGGCGTATTTATTGCGACCGAGCTTGACGTCGCGGGAATTGGAAATGCGGATCGAGCGCGACATTTCGCGCTCCAGGCCAGTGGCGAAGATGCTGAGCGGGTTGGGGGCTTTTTCTGCCTGGATGCCGCTCCAGCGCATGCGTCTGAAATCACCCGACTCGCGTAGCTGTTCCTCCTGTGCACGGCGGGTCTCCGCATGGTTTTCGACCTGGCGGCTGTAATTCAGTGCGATCATCTGCACCGAGCTGACCACCAGCACGAAGAATAGCGAGAACGTCAGGATGAAGCGGTAACTGAGCAGGTGCGTCAGTACTTCCTTGCGGATTAGTAGGCCCATCATGAGAGGGTGTTCCGCTGGGTTGGCCAATAGCATTGGCTGGCTGTTCGTGCGTTCCTCGGCGTATTTTCCACTTGTTAAGCTTGCATATTAAGACGTGCGAATCTATCGCCCGCGGCCGCCGCGGGCGCCCTGGCGACTTTGGCTTTGCTGGGCTTTGATGCCGTTAAAAAGGTCGCGCTGCTCGGAACTGAGGATATTGTTTACAGCCCGGTCTAAATCGACCTGCAGCGTGCTTGCCGCTTCGCGCATAGCCGAGGGATCGGAACTCGACGATTGCAATAATTCCTTGCGCTGATTCCAGGCATCTTTATAGGCCAGCTTCAGCGCCAGCATCTGGTCACCCTTTAGATCGAGCTCGAAACTGAGCACGGCCCAATCGCGTTCCAGTGAGGCTAATGGCATGCCTCCGCTCCGACCACCACCGCGACCTTGTGCCTGTACATAGGCCGTCGACCCCATTAGAATCAGAACTAGTAACATCGCAATTTTTCTCATCATAACCTCCTATGTTCAACCGATGCCTTGAAAAGGCATCCGCTTTTCATGAGTTTCGTCGATATACACGAATTTTGTTATCGCGTAGGAGAAGTCATATAAGGAATATACCTGAGTGCTGTTCAGATTTCGTTTACGGTGACCCGAAAATAACCGAGGAACGCATGCCGTCGGTGATAGCACAGTGCATACGCAGTATTCAATCCTTCGATTCACGTTTTGACGACGGGCTTGTGCTGGCAGGCGATATCGATACGTCCTTTGTTAACTTTACACAGGCGGAGAATAACGGCAAACAGTTATTTTCTGGATCCACCGGTTTTTGACAGCCGCGGCGAACGCACGTCAGGCGGGGGGGTGCAGGCTGTCATAACCCAAACCGAATTCGACATTAAACTCGACTCTGGGAACAATGGTTTTACCGAAACGGGTGCCAATGTGTATATCGACGGCAAGTGGTCGGACCGGTTTGACGCGAATGGTGATTTGGCTGTGATACCGGCGCCATTTCTACCAATGTTGAATCCGAAGACCGTGCAGATGCTTTGAGCTTTGCACTCGCATAGAACTACCCTAATCCGTTTAATCCTGCAACTACATTACAGATCGAGTCGGCCAGACTAGTAGGGTGAGCCTGAAGGTATACAATGTTTTCGGTCAAGAGATAGCCGCCCCGATAAGCGATTTTCACGTGGCGGAAAATTCTCGGTGCCGGTTTGATGGGGTTGGGCAGCCTTCGGGGCTCTATTTTTATCGCCTGATTGCCGACGGTCAGATCGTGCAGGCCTACAAAATGCTGTTGCGCAAATAAGCGCGGACACCATACCATTTTATGTACAGTGTCTTCTGCTGATCTAATTGGGCGCGCCGTTCGCTTGCGTCACCACCACGTCAGCAAACAAAAACGGGCTACGACGCTGTTGTCGTAACCCGTTCTTATTTATGGTCGGGGTGCTCGGATTCGAACCGAGGACCCCCTGCTCCCAAAGCAGGTGCGCTAGCCGGGCTGCGCCACACCCCGAAAATCCAATTCAAAAAATAGAGGTAGTCGCGAACAATCGCAACAGTAGACCGCAGATCTTCAGACGTTGCGGTGCTCGTTGATTGCGTCGCGTAGTTCGAGCGTGGCGGTTCGTGCGGCTTCGGCGAAGTCTTCGCCGGAGGAGGCGTAGAGGATGCCGCGCGATGAGTTGAGTAGGATGCCGGCTCCTTGCTCGTCCTGGCCATTTTTGACCGCTGTCTCTATATCGCCGCCTTGCGCGCCGATGCCGGGAATTAAGAAAGGCATGTCGGGCGCCAGCGCGCGGACGCTGGCGAAGTGCTCGGGTTGGGTGCCGCCGATGACGAGGCCGATATTGTCGTCGGTATTCCACTCGTGGGCTTTGGCGATGACGTGTTCGTAGAGCGGTCGGTCGCCCATTGGCTGCTTTTCGAAGTCGTCGGCGCCGGGGTTGGAGGTCAGGCAGACCAGGAAAGTGGTGCAGTCCTGGTAGGCGGTGAAAGGCGTGACGGCGTCGGTGCCCATATAGGGGGTGACTGTCAACGCGTCGGCGCCGAGCACGTCGAAGAATTTGCGTGCGTATTGCTCGGCTGTATTGCCGATGTCGCCGACCTTGGCGTCGACGAGGACCGGGATCGGGTCGGGTACGTGCGCCATGGTTTGCTGTAAGGTGGTGAAACCATGGGCGCCGAGCGCGCCGTAAAAGGCGAAGTTGGGTTTGTAACAGCAGACAAGATCGGCGGTGGCGTCGATGATCTGTTGGTTGAAATAGAGGACCGGGTTGTCCTTGTCTTGCACGCAAGCGGGCAGTTTGGCCGGGTCGGTGTCTAAGCCGACGCAGACCAGCGAGTTATTGCGGTTCGTCGCCTGGTGCAGTTTCTCCTTGAAACTCAAACTCTTCTCCCTCTGAAATAAGGGTGGTGTCGGTGTTAGTAGAGTCGGTAAACATCGATTCGAAGCTAACGGGTTTGGCGCCGAGCAAGAAGGTTACACGGCATTCGTGCAGGAAGTCGCTGTCGGAGTCGGCCATCAGCACGCGAGTGGCGTCGAACTCACTGAGTACCGCGTCGCCGGAATAGAGCCCGGAGGTGCGCGTGGCCTTGACCACGAAGGGGTTGGCCTTTTCGCCGCCGAGCCGGTCGCTTTTCAGGGCGCGGTCGATATCCTTGTCGTAACCGATGATGCCATATTGCGTGGCGTAGTCGCGGTCGACGGTAGCGGCGCCGTAGATGATGCGGCCTTCCTCGCTGAGGATGCGCGGCGACATGCTCGGTTGCAGGTCCAGCCCGCGGGCGTCGACGAGAATGCCGGTATAGGGCATCCGCGGGATGAAGACGACCGCTTCTTCTTCCATTATATCTTCCGAACTATCGAGAGAATCGGCCATTGGCTCGGGCGGTGCGGGCAATGCTATATCGTAGGTGTCGGGCGTCAAGCGCGCGACTTCGGGCAAGACGGCGTCGGCGAAATCGCCCAAGAGCGGCAAGCGCAACGCGATGCGGTAGAGGCCCTCGTTTTCGACTTGCGAACCGGCGATGATGCGGGCGCCGCGGACCAGACCCTGGACTTTGACGCCGATAGAATCGCTGGTGACGATAAAATTCTGCACGCGAGTTTCGCTGTCGATCTGGACTTCGCCGATCATTTCGAGCAGGTTGCGGTAAGCAACCGCTTTGGCGCCGCGGAAACCGAGCAGCCGGCGTTGCACGGGGTTGCTGATATGCTCGGGCACGGTGGCGTCGCCGTAGACGACCAACTCGTTTTTGGTCCAGTCGACATAGCCCTCGATCAGCGAACCGCCGGCCTCCAGGGTCAGGGCCTCTTCCACGTGTCCCTGAGAGGCCGAAGAAGTGGGTTGTGCGATGAGGGTTGTGGCGCCGGTTAGGGTCAGCGCGATGAGCAGAAGGAGCATGGTAGGTCTCCCAGGAAAAGCGGCCTGGTATTGATAATACAGTGTAGGTTGGGCTGGGAAAAGGGAAAAGATTGCCTCGGGGCCGTAAGGCCCCGAGGCGAAGGAGTGGGTCTATAAGCCGAGTTCTGTCCACACGCCTTGCGGCGCGTTGTGCGGGCATTCATCTGGGGCGACGGTTACCCGATCGCCTCGGTGCGGCCTACCCGGGAATGATAACGAGGCGGACCACCTCTCTCCCCCTATTTGGCCTTGCTCCGGATGAGGTTTTCCCTGCCACCTACGTCACCGCAGGCGCGGTGAGCTCTTACCTCACCATTTCACCCTTACCCGGGGTAAACCGGGCGGTATATTTTCTGTGGCACTGTCTGTGGGGTCACCCCCCCTGGGCGTTACCCAGCATCCTGTCCTGCGGAGCTCGGACTTTCCTCACCGCCGGTCCGAAGACCGGCAAGCGCGCCCGCCCGACCCACTCCCTCTCAGTTGGATTGCTCGTCCCAGGCCATGATCGTGCCGCAGCTCTCGCAGTAGAGCACGCCGCGCTCGCCGCTGCGGACTTCCATGCGTATCTGGGCCGGCATTTGATGAAAACAGCAGCCGCAGGCACCCTTGCGCACAGCGGCGACACGGACCCCGCGTCGACCCTTCTTGCGCTCGTAGGTCGCAAGAAGCCTGGCTTCGATGTCTTTGGCGACCTTTTTACGGCGCTTCTGGACCTCGTCAACTTGCTCTTGCATGGTGTTGAGCTGGCTCTGCAATTCGTCGATGCGCTCCTGCTGGCTCTGGCGGATTTCCTCGAAGGTGGTTTTCTCCTCCCCGATTTGTCCTTGAACCCGTTCGATACCCTCGATCGCCTCTAGCAACTGGCTCTCGTTTTCGGAGAGACTTGACTTGCAGGCTTCGATCTCGGTTTGCAGCGCGTCGTATTCCTTGTTGGTAGTGACGACGGCGAAGCGCTCTTCGTGTTCTTTCAGATTGACCTTGCCGCTCTCGATCTCGCGCTCGCAGTGCCGCTGTTTTTTCCCCAATTCTTCGAGCGTCGCTTCGAGGTCGATCAAATGAGCTTGGGCGTTTACTATTTCGCGCTGGCGCTCGCTGATCTCGGCAGGGTACTTCTCTTTGGCCTCTTCTAGTGTGAAGACTTCCTTATCGACTGCTTGGAGCTGCAAAAGTTGTAGCAAACCCTCTTTCATAGGCCGTTTCTCTTCTCCTGTCATGCGCGCTTAAAGCCAAACAAAAAGCGCACCCTATAGGTGCACTTGAGGTGGTATAGTCTTATCGATTTCGATGGTAAGAGGCGCTGGCGAGATACGTCGCGCCGGATTGCAAAGGACCTGTGAGGAAGCAGGTGAGTGGCGTCATGAACGGCTACTTGACTTCTAATGGTCACAAGTATTGTAAGTGCGTTGTATACCAATAATTACGGTTATTCCGACATATAGTCAAGACGGCTTCAGGCCAGGAGGGCTCGGGCCGCCTGCGCGACGTGGTCTGAAGTCAGTCCGTATTTGGCTAACAGATCCTCATTGGTGGCCGATTCGCCAAAGGTATCGCGGATACCGACCCGCTTCATCGGGGTGGGGCGTTGCTCACCGAGCACCTCGGCGACGGCGCCGCCCAAGCCGCCGATGATAGTATGGTCTTCGGCGGTGACGACTTTGCCCGTCTTGTGTGCGGCGGAGACGATCGCTTCTTCGTCGAGCGGTTTGATCGAAGGCACGTGCAGGACGTGGGCCGAAATGCCCTCGCCGGCGAGGGTATCGGCGGCATCGAGGCAGCGCGGTGTTTGCGCGCCGGTGGAAATCAGTGTGACGTCGGTGCCTTCGCGCACGACGAGCGCCTTGCCGAGCTCAAATTGATAATCGGCAGGAAAAATAACGGGCTCGGGGTCGCGGGTCATGCGCACATAGACAGGGCCGGGTAGGTCGTTGGCAACCCGCATGCACGCGGCTACTTCAACAGCGTCGGCGGGGGCTAGGACCGTCATATTGGGCATCGCGCGCATAATGGAAATATCGGAGACTTCTTGGTGGGTCTTGCCCGTCTTGCCGGTTAATAGCCCCGAGTAGGCGCCGCAGAGTTTGACGGGCAGGTTGGGTTGGGCGACTACGATGCGCAGTTGGTCGAGGTCGCGGTTGACGATAAAACAGGCGAAGCTGCTCAACCACGGTACTAGACCGCAGGTGGCCATACCGGCGGCGACGCCCATCATATTTTGTTCGGCGATGCCCATCATCAGGAAGCGGTCGGGGCGTTCGCGCGAGACCTTATCGGCCTTAGTTGAATTGGCGAGATCGCCGTCGAGGGCGTAGACGCGCTCGTCGCGGTCGATCAGTTCGACTAGGGTGTCGCCGAAGGCGTCGCGTTGCGCGACCATCTGGCCGGTGGCGGAGAGATTCATAGGGCGGCCTCCTGGGCGGCGAGTTCGTCTTGTGCTTGTTTGAGGTCGTCGTCGGTGACCGGTTTGGAATGCCAGGCAAAGTCGTTTTCCATATAGGAAATACCCTTGCCTTTAATGGTCTTGGCGATGACGATGGTGGGTTGGCCGGTATGGGCTTTGGCTTTGGCGAATGCATCGAGTAGCGCATCGAAGTCGTGCCCGTCGACGTCGATGGTATGCCAGCCGAAGGAACGCCAGCGTTCGGCCGGATTGTCCTGCGGGGCCAAGCGGTCGTTTGCGTCGTAGCCCTTGTCGGTGGCCCAGCCATATTGCTGCAGGCCATTCCAGTCAAGAATGGCGGTGAGGTTGTCGAGGCGGTAGCGGGCAGCGACGAAGGCCGCTTCCCAAATTTGTCCTTCCTGCGAATCGCCGTCGCCGACCATCACCCAGGTGTGGAAATTTTGTTTTTTGAGCTGCGCCGCCAGCGCCATGCCGAGACCGGGGGACAGGCCCTGGCCCAACGAGCCGGTCGACATGTCGAGGCCAGGCAGCACGCCCATATCGGGGTGGCCTTGCAGGCGGGAGTCGATGGCGTCGAAGGTTTTGAGTTCCTCGATGGGAAAATAGCCGCGCAGTGCGAGGACCGAGTAGAGGCCGATCGAACAGTGTCCCTTGGAGAGGATGAAGCGGTCGCGGTTTTCGTCGCGCGGCTTCTGCGGGTCGATATTGAGTGTCTCGAAATAGAGGGCGACGAGCATGTCGGCGGCGGACATCGGGCCACCGAGATGGCCGGCGCCGGCGTAGTGGACCGATTCGACGACATGGCGGCGCAGTTGGATGGCGAGGCGCTTGAGCTCGGTATGGCGCTCGGGCGTCAGGCTCATAATAGGGGTCTCCTTGCTGGTTGAATACTCCAAATAAAGTAGCTACTGATTTGTACTCAGTCCAGCCACGGGGCCGCGATGCCGAATTCTCGCCCGCATTCTTCCAAGCGTCCGACGTCTTCGAAAGCTATTGGAATGCCGTCGCGGCTATAGGCTTCCTCGTTGCGATGCTCGGGGGTGCCCGGCAGGGTTACTTCGTCGTAGCCGCGTAGCGGGATCATCTGCTCCATGCCGAGGCGCACGTCGGCTACGGGTGCGAAGAGACCGAGGTTCATGACGATGACGTAAGCTACCCATGCGGCAGGCAGGCCATTTTTCGTGGATCGCTTGCGCGCGGTCGGCGCCTTGGCCGACAAAAGCGCCGACCAAAAGCGTGGCGATAGCGGTGTAGCCCATGGACTTGAAGAAGGCCGCGGGGATCTGTTGCTCAATGGCCTCGATCTCCTCGCCCCGCTGGTAATCGGCGAGAATACAGGTAGCTACGTCGAGTACTACGGGCGGGCCTTCCTGGCCAGGCAGGCCGAAACACAGCGGCGGATTGCCGTAGTGGGCGGCGCGTGTGTTCTGGTTGGAAGTGTAATAGTGTGGGAAGGCGGCCGATTCATATACTGTCTCCAAAGAGGTTCGTGAGATGTAATGTTGCATTTGGTTGTGAGCTGGATTGCGAATCAACAATCAGATCGTAGCAGATCGGCGATCAACGCGTTTGTCAATGTTGCGATGGCAATTACGTATCTATTTCGCTAAGTAGTAGCATCGCTTTTTTGCTAAACCGATCTTGTGGTTCACCAACCTCAGTGCAGCGTTTAAAAGCGGCCGTAGCGTCACTTTTTTGACCGAGACTGCTAAGGCTCAACGCAAGAAAATACCAACCTTCAGAGTCATTTGGTCGTATGCTGACCACCTGCTCAAAATAGGCTACGGCCTGTTTGTATCGCTGCAACTGCCCGGAAACCTGTCCAGCCGTAAGCAATGCGGGAACATATGTCGCATCTTGCTCGAGAGCAGCCTCTACATAACGCAACGCTACTCCGGGTTGTTTTAGCTCCGCAAGATCGCGGGCTAGGGTATTTAGCCATTTTGGATTGCCGCTCTGCAGGCTCATTGCGCGGTCGAATTTACTCTCTGCCTCGGCGAAATACCCATTGCGAACAAACAACAAGCCGAGATTGTAGTGGTGCTGAGCCTCTTCTGGAGCATTGAGGATGGCGGCGCGCAAACGTTCGACTTGCTTGTGTACCTCGATCTTGCCCTTACCGATCGAACGCAGATGCTTAAATTGTTCCAGTGCTTTCCGTGCCAGCTCTTCTCGTCCGAGTTTTCGCGCCAATATTCCCAGCCGATAGAAGGCGTCTGTAAAGCCGATATCAACAAGGGTCGCACGCTGCAGCGATTGCAAGGCTTCTTCGTTGCGCAGTTCCCCTTCCAGGCTTTGGCCGAGGTAGTATAAGAGGGTCGCATCCTTGGGGAAGAGTCGCAGAGCTGCTGCAAACTCTTGGGTTGCTTGAGCATATTGCGAATTGGTGAGATAGACCTCACCTAAACGCCGGCGTATGCCCGAATTGTTAGGGTTTAACTCGCGGGCTTTATAGAGATAATTTGTCGCTCGTTCGTTTTGACCAAGCTTGGTGTAGATGCCGCCGAGGTTTAGCAGGCCTGTGACGAATGTGGGTTGCAAGTGCAACGCATTCTCTAACGATTCGATGGCCAGCGTATAACGTCCTTCGGCGGCGAAACAGGTTGCGACTATATTGTGCAGTTCAACATCGCTCGAGTCTAGTAACAATCCGCTGTTGGCGGCCGAGGCGGCATCTTTATAGCGATTACTTTCTAGATATTGACGAGCATTAAGTCGATATTGTTCTGTTGTAATAGCTGCAGGTGGGCTGGGTTTATCAACAGTTGGACTGCAGGCTGATAGCAATGCTAGGATCGCGTACAAGGTGCCCGCAATGGTGCATAGGAAAGTGGGCTGGGATCGCGCTTGTGATAGGTCCAATATAGGATTCGGGGGGTATGGTTTAATGGGACGTTGCTTATTGGCTTTGGCTAAAAGATAAACGATTGGCCCATAGAGGTTGATCCAGTCCGAATGTTATCATATTATTCACCGGGATGGTGCCACGCTTTAGTTTTGTGTTTTGCTCGACTAACGGGTGCTGGGCTGAGTTGTGGCTTGAAGGCATGTGATTTTTAGGGGCCATAGGGTTATGCTACTTGTTTTCCTCGAACGATTTGATTGGTATGGGTTCCACACGAAAAAAACGAGAATCTACTAAGCGTGTCAATCGCAATATGCTCGCACTGGTGTTCTTGCTATTGGCATCCTCAATGTTCGGCGCCTACCAACTTTATTGGCAACCTAAGCAAAAAAAAGAAGAAGCAAGGGCTGCGTTAGAAAAAGCGGACCGACTGCTTGGACAAAATCGCCAACAAGAGGCTGTAGACGGCTATCGCGAGGCTACGGCATTAGATCCTAGTCTAGCACAGGCGTGGAATAGCCTGGCGGTGATTGAGGTCTCCGGCCAGCGGATGCAGGAAGCATTGCCATTTTTTAATCAAGCATTAGACCTGGATGCGAATTTTTTTGAGGCGCAGGTAGGTCGTGCGATTGCCTATGAAGGGCTGGGGCGTTTTCTCGAAGCTGAGTCGGACTATAAAAAAGCACTATCGTTGCGGCCCAATTTTGGTGGGGTGCACTACAATCTAGGGTATCTATATCAACAGCAGGGACTATATCGTGATGCTGAGTCCCATTACCAAGAGAGTCTGAGGTTGTTACCCAATTTGCTGCAGGCGCTGGCGAATCTGGGCGCGGTGTATGATTTGCTGCAAGACCCAGGCAAGGCGGTAGCGACGTATAAGCGTGCACTGGCTGCTCACCCCAACGAGGGGCCTATACATGCGCGTTTGGGTAAGAGCTATATGAAACTGCAAGATTACCAACGGGCCCGCACGGCTTATCTCCGCGCGATAGAATTGGATGCGGTAGATGCGCTTATCTATCACGATCTCGGTGTAATCAGCGAACAGACGGATGACTTGAAACAGGCCGAAGAATATTTTAACCGTGCGCTATCGGCTAATCCTTCACACGCGGATTCTTACCAAAAATTGGGTGTGGTCACAGCGGCACTAGGCTATCCAGATCAGGGTGCTGGCTACTATCAAAAAGCCATTCGTCTGGATCCTACCCACGCGACGGCTCATTACAATTTGGCTCAGCACTACTTTGCACAAGGCCGATCCGCCGACGGGCGCGAACTGATGGAAGTTTTTGCTGGATTAAAAGAGTATGAAGGCAGGCTTGTCACCCTAAAACGCGGGGTCAATAGAAATCCACGAGATTCTCAAGCGTCGTACCAACTGGCCCAACTGCACTTGCGTTTCGGCAAGGTCAAAGAGGCGGTCGCCGTATTGCAGCGAACCTTGCAGATCGACCCCTCATTTCAAGCGGCGCAGCGGAGCTTAGAAGAGATCGAGCGGCTTTCCCGGCAATAGCAATAGCAGGCTGGCAGATGTGGTTCAATGCGAAAATGCTTTGAAAGGATTGGCTCCAGTTTCTATAATCGAGTGCGCGCCTTGCTGCTGCACAGCGATCATCCTATCGACGGGTAAATTGCGAAGAATAGTGGATGTTCCGTTGGGCCATATGATGTCGAGTTGGTCGATTTCCTGAACGGTTCCGAGACCAAAATGTGCTGTTATATCGCTATGTGAGAGATAGCTGCCGGCTCCGCTCACATAGCGCCATTGGCTCTGATCTCCAGCCCGTAGATGGATGCGCGAACCAATGCCGTCGCGATTATCACCCGAGCAAAACAGGCGCACGGAAACCCAGTGGTTCGCCTGTCCCAATTCGTTGCGCAATAGCGTAGCACCATCGTTCAGTTCGGTTACAAATACATCTACATCACCATCGCTATCGTAGTCTCCGAAGGATGCACCGCGGCTCACCTTGTCTTGCAGGTGGGCTGCGATATCCACGGGCCTGAAACGCCCATTGCCGTGGTTCTCGAATAGCTGGTTGGGCTGTCGATAGTTAGAGCCGGTTTCGACTCGCTCTACTTGGGGGTAGACGTGCCCGTTGGCAACGAATAGATCTAGTAGCCCGTCGTTATTATAGTCGAAAAAACGAGTTCCCCAACCTATCAGATCTATGGTGGGGGCCGCGAGGCCAGCCGTGGTGGTGGCATCGCTAAAGCGCGTGCCGTCCTCATTGCGATATAGCGTGTTGGTTTCGGTGAAGAAATGGGTTACGTATATGTCCGGATCGCCGTCATTGTCATAATCGCCGAAGTCTACACCCATGCCGGCTTCGGTGTCGCCGTCGCCGTTATAGGCTACGCCGGCTATCAATGCCACGTCGTCAAAGGTTCCATCCCCGTTGTTATGAAATAGCACATTCGGCGTTTCGTCATTGGCGACAAATAGGTCGGGTAAGCCATCGTGGTTGTAGTCTGCTGTGACCACCCCGAGACCGTAATACCGATTGGCCTTTGATACACCAGACGGATCGGTGACATCGGTGTATTGTCCATGGCCTTCATTGCGGTACAGCACGTCGGCGGCTCCGACCAACCCCTTGGGACCGCAATAGACCTTGATGCCGCCGTAAAAGCTACAAAGCGCTGGTTTTTCGGGACGATTTAAAGCATCGAATACGACATAATTGCTGACGTAGAGATCAAGGTCGCCGTCGAGGTCGAAATCGAAAAATGCAGCACTGGCACTGAACGCGTCTCCGCCTACGGCAGCTATCTGGGTATGGTCTGTGAAAGTATTGCCATTCCCCCCACCATTCATGTACAGTGTGTTAGAGCCGTAGTTGGACAGGTAGAGGTCGCGATACCCGTCATTATTTATGTCCCCTACGGCTACTCCGGTGCTCCAGCCCGCATGACCTGTGCCGCTGGCCACAGTGGCGTCGGTGAAGGTGCCTTCGCCCGTATTACGATATAGTACATTACCTGGTCCCGATTGTTCCAGATATGTTGAAAATGTTGAGCCATTGGCAATATAGAGATCGAGGTCGCCATCGTTATCGGCGTCAAAGAAGGCCGCGCCACTACCGTGGGCTTCGAGGATAAAGCGTTTTTCAGGATCACCGCAGGTGTTGTAGTATGCGATCCCCGCTGCTGCGGTTTGGTCTGTAAAAGGGGGTTGCGCTGGATGACTAGATGTCGCACAAAGTAGCAAGGCCATCAGCCCTATAAGCACTATACGCAATATTAGAGATGGGTGGGGCAGGCACCGATTCATTTCTGCTCCGGTTCGGTAATCCGAATGACTTGATTGGCATCAAAAGGACCATACTGCTCTTTGCGCCCCGAAGGCCACCGTATTTCGACGCGTTCGACCCGGTTACGGTTGCCGAGACCGAATTCCAGTGCGAAAGAATCGGTCGAACCAAAGCCGCCGCCACTATGAACCTGCGCGATTTGTGACCGATCACCGCTGTATATCCGGGCTTGAGCGCCGATGGCGTTGTGGTTCGGTGGGTGGCCTGTAAGGACGATGTGGATCCATTGGGCTTGAGTGCCCTCATTGCGATAAAGACTATTTTTCCACAGGTCACCCGGATAGTGGCCACCGTGGCCAACATAGAGATCGAGATCGCCATCGGCATCGTAGTCAGCAAAGGCTACACCATGTCCTTTGCCGAGATTGTCGACACCAGCGTCTGCGGCTACGTCGACGTAGCCGTCATTGCGGCGAACAAAAAGTGCATTCGGCTCGAAGCGTGGCATGATAGGCCCGCCGTTAGCTAGGTAAATGTCGATATTCCCATCGTTGTCTACGTCGCCGAATCCAGCGCCCATCGATCCAAAAGCGCGAGCGATCCCTAACTCCGCGGCATATTCGCGGAATGTGCTATTGTCTTCGTTGAGGTATAAGTACGATCTACTGCGATGCCCGCGACTACCGGTAGTCGCGGATGTGACGAAGTCTTCGTAGTAGGCCATCGCCGAGACGAAAAGATCAAGGTCGCCATCGTTGTCGCTGTCAAAGAAAAAAGGCACATAGCTGCCATTTATGGGGCGGCTGACACCGGTCGCTTCGGCGACATCGTTAAACTGCGTTCCGTCGTTGCGCAATAGTCGATTGGGATCGGCGACATTAGCGACGTAGAGATCGAGGTCGCCATTGCCGTCGTAATCTCCGAAAGCTACTCCGAGCGAATTGCTACCGTCTGCTGCGGCTCGAAGCACTGCTTGATCTGCGAAGCTACCCTTACCGTCGTTGATATAAAGTTTGTTTGCAGCACCGCTACCGGTTATACCGTCGGCGACATAAAGGTCGAGCCATCCATCGCCATCGACATCTCCCCAAGCGGCAGTAAAACTATCGTCCGGGTCATCCACTCCGGCCGCAGTCGCTACGTCCACAAAGTGACCCGTTCCGTCATTGTTGTATAGCGAATTGGTCGCTGCCCCTTCCCAGGCATCTCTCGTAACATAAAGGTCGATGTCGCCATCGCCATCATAGTCGGCGGATACGGCCGCCCAGCCGCCGCGCGCGTCGTTAAGGCCAGCGGCACTCGCGGTGGACAGGAAACGATCGTTGCGGGCAAGAAATAAGCCATGTTGGGTCTGAATACCAACCGAGAACAAGTCCAAATCTCCGTCTCCATTAAAGTCGGCCCACGCGACGCCACGCCCGCGATCGAGCTTAGCCACCCCTACGTGCTCAGCTATATCTGTGAATTGGTTCGGTGCCTTTGCCGCTACGGGTAGCGAAGCTATCCTATAGCGCGGCTCCAAATTTCCAGGATATACTCCATGTTGGGCGAGATACGCTACCCGTAGATTCCACAACCTAACCGGGAGAAGCGGTGAAGCGGCGGGCAATGAGTTGATGGCTGTTTTGTAGGCCGTCACGGCCTCGGCGTACGACCCTTGCCAGTGCAGGGCAGTACCGAGCAGAAATGTCAGGTGTGGATCGTTCGGTTTACTCTTTAGTAGCATCTTGAAATCGCGGCTGGCATCAGCAAAAAGACCTAATCGCAGACGGGAGGCGGCTGCCCCAGCCTGGGCACGCTGCAAGCTTGGATCTACGGTAAGGACAGCCTCATACTGCTCTAACGCACGCTGGGGGCTCGGAGGAGCGTCTGTCATCAGTAGATCTGCGTAGGCCATGCAGGCAGGGGTGAAGGCCGGAAATTGTCCGACGATTTCCTCCAGCATGGCGCGTGCCTCGTCATCGCGACGGAGCATACGATAGACCAGTGCTAACTGGAATGGAGCCTCAACGCGGCGCGCTTGTGCTCGCATGGCTCGTTGTAGTTGGGGGATGGCTGCATGCAAGGCGCGCTTGCGAATATTGATCTCAGCCAACCCGAGTAGCGCCATATATTCGCTCGAATCGGCCTTGACTATTTGGGCAAATAAGACGCCTGCTGAATCTAAATTAGAGCGGCCAACTAGAATCTCGGCTCGCTTATACAACTCGGCGATAGGTGTCGGATCTATGCGTGGTGTGGGATTTTCAACTGCGCAGGCTATAAGGGCGATTACGAAAAAAAACTGAATAAATGCACGGCCTTGTTGAGGTCGGGAGAGTATTGGGTCACTCAATTATATAATCCACACCAGTCAACTCTTGCAAGGCCGAACGGGCTGCATCGACATCGGCTCCTTCGTAGCGCTCCTTCATCAAAGCAACGAGTGCTTCGACCGCTGTCGTATCAGAGAGGAGAGCAAGTCCCCGCGCTGCCTCGGTTCTGACCCAGATACTGTTGTCTGCAAGCATGCGCCGAAGCGGTAGGCGTGCTGCGGCTAATTGGTGGTTGGCAGCGACTTGTACCGCGATGTAGCGAACCTTTTCATCGGGGTCTTTTATAGCGGCTATCACCGTCGGTATGGCGCTACCTGTCCAGATACGGCCGAGTGCTGCAATGGCGCTCTGCCGTACGCTCGCGATACTGTCGCCGAGGGCTGAGCAAAGTGACTTGACTACGCTGGTATCGCGAAAAGTCGGTAGCCCCTCTGCTGCGATCGCCCGTAATTCCGCATGTGGATTGTGCCGTAGAATATGTAGAAGCGTGTCCTTCATGGTCGGCACGTGAATTTTACTCAGTGCTAGAATCGCGTTTTTGCGCACATGCAGATTGGCGTCGTGAGTCAAGGCAAGGAGAACTGGAGCTGAACGAGGATTGCCGATGCGACCTAGAATCTGTGCACTGATATAGCGAAGTCTATCAGAGCCCGGAGTCAAAGCCCGATGGATGGGTTCGACAGCGGCATTGCCTTGGTTGACTAGTGCATAGGCCGCTTTGCGCCGTATGTCGGATACTGGATTGGAAAGGTCCTCAATCATAGACTCGGGATCTCTGGTGCTGCATCCCGATATCAAGGTGCAACTGAGCATGAAGACAACGACGGCGCTAGGTGAGAGCAATCTGTGGATAATTCCCCGGAGAGATTCTAACACCGACATTCTCCGATCACTAGAAACGGAGTGAATGAGGCTAAAAAGAGACAAGTTGTTCTGTCTAACTGTGCAACCTGAAGCGAAGAGTAGTGTGAATAGACCTGTTTAGAGCGCAGGTCAATTGACCATCTGCATGAGGCGCTGTGTCATCGATCCCTCTTGAGTGAGCGCGTATACGATTACGTTGATAGCCATCTGCATCTGGCGAAGTTTATCTTGGCCGCTTGCCGATCCTGTGAATCCAAGGCCTAAGCTGAAATTTATGCCGACCAAGCGCCCCTTTATGAAGTGGCCTGTCGTGTATTGCCAAGCGTTCTGATTCTTGTTGGAACTGACACCACGCGTCGAGGTCGGAGCGCCTCCCTTGAAATCAAAGTACGAACTAAAAACCGGGTGATCGTCCGGCAGCCTTTCAGACCAAAAATCCCGCCCTTCGACTAATCCGGCATATTTCTCCAGACCTTCGTGTACAAAGCCAATACCACCGAAGATGAAACCGCCGGAGGTGAGATAACGAGTCATCTGCTCTAACTCGCTCTCGTTGGGAGAGCCCGAGGGTAGAATGATTGGAATTTCCAGTAGGCGCTCGTCATCATAGGTTATGCTGCCCATAAAATCGGCGTTAATACCGGTGTATTCGTTAAGGCCGTTGACGAGGAAACGCAACCCGTTCGTTGCACCAGTCGTTGTGCCCGAGGCCAATGCGCTGGCCGAGACGACTCGGGCAAAGTTAATAAATCCTTTTATCGCCTGCGGGTCGCCTGGATCTTGGACGAGCATCGCCCGGTAACGGCCGGTATCCATGCTATTGACGTCGAGCATTTCTAAAGCCATGTCAATTTTATTGTCGGGCTGCCGGGTACCACTTAGATCCACAGCATCAATGTTTGGTGTCAACTCGATGCTATCGACTTGATCCGTTCGTGCGACGTTCATTGTCGGACCGGAAGTCACGTTTAGAGCAGAAACAGTGCTGAAGCTCGCAGTAGCTTTGACTTGGTCCATACGGGCCCGAGTGATCATCGATTGCCGTTGAATCATCTGGCGCTTCGGTTTGGGAACCTTGCGTAGTTCCAAGGGCTTGGTCAATCGTGGTTCGCGTTTGATGAATTTAGTGCTCATCGGTCGGGGAGATGTTTCGACTGCCTCGTCTAACGGGTTGATAATAATCGCACCCAAATGCACGATGACTGCGAGGATGAGTGACAGCAGCAGATATTTGTGCAGTTCGCGTAGAAGAATGCTTGGATCGAAAGAGGAGATCTGTGAGGCAAAACGAGATGGTGTAGGCGTACTCATTATTTAATCCTTATTAGATGCATCTTTTGGTGGCCGTTGCCGCGATATGACTTGGTCTCCAACATCAATCGTACCGCCGCGTTTACGGACGGAGCGTTCGAGCTTGCGCACGCGCCCTACAGAAGATGCCGAATCTACAGATACGATTTCGATCTGCCCTATTTTCGAGCCGGATTTCCCGGAGCGAAAAACCTCAAGTCTCATCTTGTTGCGAATGCCAACGTCAATGCCAAGGTCGAGTTGGAACATTGGACGCAGCTTCTCGTCGAGGCCAGCCTGAGAAACTATCGATCCAGACAAGGGCAGATTAGCATCAATCTCCGGAATCAGGTCTGCTACCATCTTTTGAAGCATAGCGTTCGCTGAGATCAAATCCTCATCGGCGTTGCTTATGTACCACCGATCTGCTGCCGACAACATACGCAAGGCACTAGGCCGTCTGCCCCGCTGGCGCAAAATCGGCACCGCGTAGTCGCGTATTAATTCCGGAGGGGTGTATCCCGGGTACTTCTCTAGATTGTAAATAAAACGACCATTATGTGCCAGCATTATGCTACTGTCATGCAAGGTCGACCAGATCGTTTTATTGCTCTCTTCACTGACCAGATGTGCTTCTATCGCACCGCTTAGCACTGGAAGTGCGATCATTTCGTGCATTATCGGTTCCCGCGCGATTTGGCTGAGTTCGTCTCGTGTTTGGTACCTTCCCCTATTGCGAAATATTTTGCTGAATCGGCGAAGGCGAAGCCGTAACGTAAATGTTGCCCCATCTGTCTCCCGAGTTTGTCGCCATGGCATGTCCACAACGCGGTCGCCATTTTGGTCGGTCAAGGCAACTCTATCGATTCGCTTGAGCTCTTGACGCAGAACATATTCGATGTCCGCTAATGCGCTTTTGTGAAACGATTCGAGATGTTCCCAGTGATCGGCTGGATTGCTCTGATCGCTGATATCAAAGGCTAAGCTAATCACGTCGGAACTTTGGGCACTTGCACAAGTGCCCAGCAAGTGCCCAATTACCAAAGCCCAACTAAGCTTATCGGCTTTCATTCTAAAGCACCAACTAAACAATATTGTGAATATTTTTCTTAAGTTGTTGATAAATAGGGACTTACGTAGACTGTCATTGAAACATGTAACCTATTGATAAGTAAGCATTTACGAATTACTACATTATACAAATTCACTCAAAATGGAAAAAGTGTCCACAGTATTGACTAAAGTCGGGTGCGTTTTACAAAACTTGGCCGCACGGTTCAATCACTCTATAGCCCGTTGATATTTGCCAACGGTTTTAAAAGCACTTTTAGTAATTTCAATAATCTTTGCGTTAGCACTATGTGTCCAATTATAAAGATTCTCTCCTCCCCATCCAACGATTTTTTTCAATTTCTTAGCCAGCGAGACGAGTATAAATGGGAAACTTAACATTTTTGACATTTCTTTAGGAGGGGACACAAATGTCCAAGACAGGCGACTGTATCCAAGACAGGCAACTAGCGTTGTCGCGTATTAAGCTGAATTTTGCTCGTAAAATACTGAAAAATCTGGCATTTGCAGAGATTTAGTTTGCCAATTTTCTCAAGTCGCTGTTTTTATGCGGTTTAAGTAGTATTTTCCGCTTATAGCGCGACATGTCTACTTATCTTACGTGCTCGTTATGTCACAATATGGGTACAAAAATAGTGTAGCCAATTGGTTAGTTATAACGGGTAAAAATCTTGACAACCGCCTAGAGCATTTATAGCTTTGTGTGCGGTAGTATTTATCGCATGACTTCGGCGGTCCGGTTGGTTCGGATTACTGTAGATCATTGAAACCCAATAGATGGGTTTTCAATTCCAATCCATAGGAGATTACGGAATGAAAAAGATATTAATGGTGGGAGCCTCGGTATTAGCCGTTGCCAGCGCCAGTTTTGCCCAGGGCGATCGTGTTTTTGATCTCCCGATGTTAACCCAAGCCCCAGTGCTTGATGGCGTTATTGACGGAGATGAGTGGGCTGGTTCGTTAGAGCTCGGATGCTCGCCGTCGCAAGTCCAAGCTGATGGTGCCGAATATGGCTGGCGTGACATTGAGGCTCAGCAGAGCGAAGTCAGTGTCAATCAGCTTGCTCAATCGGACGGTGAAGATGCAGCGATCGCGCGTACTGACGCCGATTTTAATTCGCGCATCTGGCAGGCTTGGAACGAAGATGGTTTGTGGGTCGCTACTGCTGTGGCAGATAACGCCCACGACGTCGAGGGCGGTGAGAATGGTTGGGCTTGGTGGGAGCGCGACAGCCTCTCGCTATATGTTGACCTGGTCAACGAAAAAGAAGAGGCCGTGCTGAACGGCGAGTATACTGCGTTGAACATCATCAACTTCCAGGCGCGTCCCCTCGAATCTAGCCCTTACACTGTTTCTTGGGCTCGTACCGTAGAGGGCGCACGCTCGGATGACGACGGTAATGATCCCGATCTCATCGACGGCTTTCTGAACGGTTACCGTGATGCTGGTGACGAGTTTGGTGGCGAGGCCGATTACGTCATTGAAATGTTCAGCCCGTGGGAGAATTTGATGCGCTTCAACCTCCCGGCCGCGCCGACGGTAGGTACTGAGATGGGCTTCTCTTGGTTGCCGCCCGACCCGGATGGTGATGACGGTTATGGTGGACAGTTGCAATGCTGGGGATGGGCCGATGACCCGTCTAATTTCTCGACTTGGGTCTTCTCTGATATGCCTGCCGGTCCTTCCGGCGGCTCGACGGCCGTCGAGGATGATTCTTGGGGCCGCGTTAAGAGCACCTTCCAGTAGGGTATCTTTACCGCACCAATTATATTGGCCTGCAGTTTAAATCGCAGGCCAATATAGGATTGGGTTTCCATGTCAGGAGTGCTATTCAGCGCTCTTGATATGGAAACCATTATTATATGGGTTTCAAGGCGCATTGTTCTTTTGCTGCTGTAACGTGAAACACGATGTTGTTCCTATGCAGCAGGCAGATAGCATCGTGTGATTATAGGCGAGCCTCGGGGGGCGGATGTCTCATACTTGCAATGGATTGTTCCGGACCATCAGGTTTCCTGGCATATTAGCCGCTATGTGGTTGCTGGCGTTGGCGATTCCGACCACTGCTCAGCGCCATCCTGAGTCTCAAGGCCCGCTGCCTTACTATCGCGATGGCCCTGGGGCATTATCCGAGCCCGAGTGGCGGCATCGGCCGCCATTTGTTCGCGGGCCCCGCGACAGGTATCAGCGGGGTGCCGATCGGATGTTCCTGGCCACTGGCGATGATGTTCCCTACCTCAATTACGCTGACTCTCGTTATATCCTTTCGCAACGTGAACTCATTCCGTGGTTTCAGCCCAAGGGGCGTGCCTGGAAATTTCGTAATACCCGATGGGATCGCATGGGGACCTACATGGGCTCGCCGGGCCCACTGCGCTTGTTTTCTTGGGAAGAAACCCGGAGCAGCAATCCGGGACAGGGCAGCAGTTTTATCGATCACCGCTCGCCGTCGCCATGGGGGCCTGCGGCTGGAAGTACCGACGCGACGTTAAGAATCGGTCACTACAATTACCACGATTTTCACTGGACAGCTACTGTCGGGCAGCGTATTCGTAGCTATTTCACGCCGCTTACTTTAGCTCAGAGTCACTTGTCTGTAGCTCGAATGGACTTCGATAACAAATTGGGGCAAGATCGAGCAACATTTCTATTTAATCGCGGCAGGACTCGCCCTGGCGGGCTCTTTTCTGAGTGGGCTTCGGTGGGTGGCGAGACGTATGAAGACTCGCCGGTATTGATGTACGGTTTACATTGGAAGCATCGTTTTGGCCGATACGCGCAGTTCGGCACAACGTGGCTCAATCAGGTTATGAACAGTCCGAGTTCGGTCAACAGTAGCCCTTTAAAAGGCGATCTGCCGTATGCAATGCTCGGACCGCGTATAATTCGCGTTTTCATAGCCGATGATTCCCCCGATGAAACTCGTTACAATGCCCGGGTATACAGCGTGCATATCACCGTTCGCGGTACTGAAGGGGATCAGCCGGTAACCTATAGCAGTAGTCCCGGCGAATTTTACGATCCACGGCTTGAACCACTCTCCGTCTTGGGGGGCCAGATGCTTGCCGGCGAAGGTCGGGAGGCGGTTGGTCGGGAAGCCATTGTGTACGAATTCGAGATACCTGAAGATATGTCGGCACAATCTGCTCAGTTCCATGCCGATGTGTCTGACGACTATCGTATCGGTCTCCGTCAAGTGTATGATTTCCCCGGTATTGACCGAAAAGGGGAAACCGAATTAGAAGAACGTGTGTGGCCAGATGATTTTGTTGCAACAGAGGCTGGTACGCGCCGCCCATTTAGGTGGGACGTGCAGGAAGGTGAGGAGCCGTATTACACAGTCGCACGCTCTGAAGGAGTCGGTCGCAACAGTTCCAATCGGCGTGTAGTCCGGTTTGATCATGGTCTCCCGACAGGCCAGAATATTGCCTCGGTAGATTTCAAGGCGAATCTAGTCGGACTGCGATTTAGTGGAGAAATTGCGCACAATCTGCAAAATTACATCTATCCAGTTGGCGATCTTGCAGGTAAACGTAGTGCAGAACGAGCTTGGGCGTATTGGCTCAATGTGCTCAAAGACGTGGCTTTTGGTGCCAAGTTAGGGGCTGAGATCTTCCGTTTGGACCCGAACTACAGCGGTGGCTACGACAGTCAACGTGGAGGTATGGCCTTTCACAGCGACACACAGGCAAAGCCTGGGAGCAAAATAGATTCTGCCACTCAAGAATACGGATTGGTGGAAGATAATGACGATTCGGATCAATGGCCGGATGATTTCAGCGAGGATACGGCCTCTCCTGGCCGACTGTCGTATCCCGGTTGGGGGAATGCATCGGTTTATCCGGGTCTTGATGAGAACTTAGACAACATACCGGATGTCGATCGCAACGAAAATTTCGTTCCTGACTGGGAAGAACCGTTTCTAACGTATGACGCCGACCCGCCAGAATTTGTATACGGTGTTGATTTTAACAATAACGGACTTCCTGATTATCGTGAAAATGACGATCTTCCAGACTATCCGTATCGACGAGATCAAAAAGGGCGCCACTTCTTTCTCCGCTCCGAAAATTTGGGTTCATTTGGAGACGGTCTCACTCTCGGCTATTATAAGGCTGAAGAGATGGCTGGCGGTGGTAATGCCCAAAGTCTTTATTTGCGCTATGCCTTTCATAAACAAAAAGATAGGGTCGGTCAGTTTAAAATAAACATCGACAGTAAAAAAGTTGAAGACGACATACGCGACGACAGCTATGTGTATATCGTGCCTCCGAATGACGACGATATGATCCCTTGGCTCAACAAGCCCGATAACCATCCTGGTGTAGCGGGGCGCTTCAGGCCGGCTACACCGGATCTTTTGCAAATGCGTGATAGTTGGGTGCACACGGCCTACTTTGATATGGACTATGTCAAGTGGGACAATGTCTATATACGGAATGCTGTGTTGTGGACTCGCAACAGTCAGGCCGAAATTCCTCTTGCTACAGAAGGAGAAGGAGAATTATTGCAGGCCGAAGATGTGCGATCACGTGCAATAATGATAAATAAAATAGACCGGTCTTGGCGCCGTCGTTCGCTTTCAATAAGCGCCAAATTCAAGCATCGGCTTATTTACGAAAATGTGAATAGCGAGGCCAAGGCAACCACATCGTTTTCCGATTTTATTCCGATATTGCTGGCCGAGTATTCGCTCACGCCCAAGACCCAGTTAATCTTGGGTACCCAGGGCATTCCCTTTTTACCTGCCAGGCATTGGGATAGGGCCAATGACGATGGTAGTTACGGTCAAATTGACTACGCTTTGATGTATAAAATGCGCTCGGAATATTTTGGATTCGAAAATGAATTTTTCTTTGGCTATCTCTTGCGCGAAAGGCAGTACAATCAATTGCGCGACAGGGATTTCAAGCGCGGTACGTTTTTCGTTGAAATCATTTCTCCCTTCTAAGGACGATTGTTGACGAAATGAAAATTTTTGTGAGTCGGTTGATAGGAAGCTTACTAATGATTGTTTGTACCGGTTGTGCATTGCAGCGCCAGCCGGTACTAGGATACCTTGTTGAGGCTTTTCCCGTAGAGACCGAGGGCAATACCAGATTTTATAAGGATCCGGTCGATAGTACGTTCGTGTGGAGCGAGGATGGTCTCCAGTTAAAGATACGTTTCTTTAACGACCGGATGCTGGATGAGAGATTTGACCCTGTGGTGAGTCCTTACACACTGAGCGGCTGGGTTGATCCTAACCTTGGTTATACCCCGCCTCTATGGACGACATTTGAGGTAACGGTAATTAACCGAACTCGCGAGCGAGTGGAACTAGACCCAACACAGGTGGTATTACGTTTGGACTCAGATAACTTCTACTACTGTCGCCAAGGAGTTGGGGTATGGAAGAATCTGCCGCACTACGTGGATTATAGTTACCTGAAGTGGGGGAGTAGGGCTGGGAACGTAGAATTCTATGCAAACACTGATCGTAATGACATATGGCGCCGTACTGAGTTTCAGCGAGAAAAGCCTGTACGCAAGGGGCGCAAGTATAGGGGAATGTTGACTTTCCCCGCCCTGCCGCGCGATACCGAGAATTTTACTCTAGAGATCAATAACTTTATTCTCGCCTACGACAGCGCCGAGGCGGGTTTTGGCAACCCTGTTGAATTCACGGATATCCATTTCGATTTCAGTGTCAAGCAGGGGATTTACACCGTGGAGGAAGGTAGGTAATATGTTACCTCGCGCACGGCTTCGCATGATGCTGTACCTGACTTCGGTCGTTATAACGGTGGGTTGTGGAAATCTAAAGTTTCTGGCGTTGAAGGGAACGGAATTAGAAAATCCGCCATTGATGCCGATCAAGTTGTATGTCAAAGAATTTCCGGTTACGAGCAAGGCAAATGTGGTTGACCCTAATGCGGCTTTAGGAGATAACGACATGGGGGGGGGGCGATCGATAAATGCCTTGGCTGAAGCGGGCAATGCCATTATGGTTATTTCCCGTAATTCGAGGATTGAAGATTTAACACGAACACTGCTGCGGGAGTTGCGTCGGGAGAAACTGCGTGTTTTCTCAGAGTTGGATCGAGTTAGAGATCTGCAGAATGTTCGCGAAATTGCCAATCCTTTCATTTTAGTCCCACCGGAAGATGATGATGCTCAGTTGGAGATCAGCGGCTCTGTGTTGTTGTTGTCTAAACGCGTCGAGCAACGTTTTTCGCAAAAGAGCACGAGCGCTACGGTTGAAGTGGTTATTACAGACCTTGGGACAGGAAAGCAGACCCGCATGCCCCCAGTTAAATCGGGGATCAATATGACTTTCAATTCGAAGGAATTGGAGGAGGCTATTGCGATTCTGATTACAACTGTCGTGACTCAAAAAACGTTATTTTGACTTGCAAATAAAGGATATTTTGGTCATAGTGGTGGCGTTTTCCGGTAATGCCTTTGCTGAAATGGAGCGCGAAGTTTGGGAATGGGCGCAAGGACCGACACTGGACGTAGTACATAATTCGGTTGAATGGGTTGCAGGTGAAGGGGTAATGTTGGCACGTCTCTCGCCGGAAAAAAATGTAGCGGCAGGGATGGTGGCAAAAGATGATTTGGGATTGAGAGTTCCACTAACTGATGGGGATGTGTCCCTTGGTGTCAGCGAGTGGGTTTCGAATAATCCTAATGTCTTCGGTCGGAATTTCATCGTTGATCTCGGTCAAGATCGGGCGATAACTCGGGTGCGGGTTTTGCCAGGCCAGACCGCGATTAATCAGCCAGAATATTTTGTTCGAGGCTATAGGCTTGAGGCTGCAGGGACGAATGATTCAGATTTATGGCGTATACTTGCTGAAGCACGGGATAATATAAATTTGACCATTGATACTTCGACTGACTCGACATGGTCCGTCAGGGATCGCGATCAAAATGATGTTTTTCGCCGGGGCAGGTTCGTGCGCTTGACGATTACCAGGCAGGATAGGAGTAATTGGGTGGCGCTTGGTGAAATTGAAGTCTTTGCAGTAGGATATGAAATAGAGGGCCTGCTGACTGGTCAATTGTCCACGAGTGGGCCTGTCAATGTCGGACGGGTGCACTGGGAAGTTTCGGTTCCTGAGGGCACAGCTTTTCAGTTGGCTTCTGCGCCAGGAGCAGACGTGATACCTTGGCAGGCCATTCACACGATGGAAAACGGTGAATTATTTGCCGGGCAAGAGCCGGTTGAAGTGGTAGCTTGGCGAGGACAGATGTTTACCTCAGAACCTTTTGCCACACCCACTTGGCAGCGTGTTGAGATTGAATATGATCGGCGGTTGGTTGCATCGAGCGTGGTCGGTTCGGTTTTGCCCGTAACCGTTAGTCGGGGAGAAGAGACTGAAGTCACCTATCGGCTTGAAATTGAAGTCTCAAGTGAAGATTACGGAGTAGATCTGGTGCGGTTGAGTGGGGTAGCGATGAGTGTGCAAGAAGTGTTGATCAATGGCCGTGCGCTGAATGCTGGACAAGACTATACCACGTCTCTGGATATTGTGGCGCAGGAGACTCGATTGGCACTAGACGGGAATAACAGGGTTGAAGATGATGCGGTTATTGAAGTGATTGGCAATGTTCGCCTGCTGGCAGATTCGAACGTGATTCGCCCTATGTTGGGTAATGCCGGACAGAGTGTTGATGACGGCTACACCAACTGGCAGAATGGTCACAACCCACTCGCTATCTCGCAGATTAGCGCGCAAGGCGAACCAGGTGATCTCGTAGGGCAATTACAGCTTATGCAACGTGTTTTTTCTCCATATTTGGACGAGCAGGTATCTTTCGATTTTGTGGTGTCAAGACTTAGTAATCCGACAGATGTGTTGCTCTCGGTTTACAATTTGAACGGCAATAGAGTTCGTCAACATGTTCAGTATGGAGCAGCGCGAAACTACCAAATGGCGTGGGACGGTCGCGACGAAAATGCGCGTATTGTTGAACCAGGAATATATCTGTTTGAGATAGAAGTAAGGGGTGGGGGCGTTGAAGGGATGCGCCGAGGAACATGTGTTGTCGCATATTAAGCACGGGCTTTGTGCAGTATGGCTTGCTGTTGCGATAACTGGCCCCGTCCGAGCAGCGTTTGAATTTGTCGATGGTGGAGCTTACGCGATGTCGATGGGCGGGGCACTCTCGGCGGAAATAGGCTCGGCCGAAACCATCTGGTTCAACCCGGCGGCTTCGGCAAAGTTGAACGTGCCACATGCTACTGCGACATATGGCACATTGTACAGTGGTTTGGAGGATAGCCCGGTTGTGCATACTGGAGCTATTGCTTGGCCCTTTGAGAGGGCAACGTTGCAAGCAGGTTATCACACGCTTCGTTTAGATCCTTGGAGTGAGATGTCCGGTCTGATAGGGGTAGCCATGGTGTTGCACCCAAGAGTCTCATTTGGAGGAGAAGTAAGAGTCAATGCGTGGAATAGTGGCAGATACGGAAATCAGAGTTGGCTAGGTAGTTTGGGTCTGTTATACGAGGTGGGCTGGGTAACGCCGTCGACGTACATGCGTCTTTCACTGGTGTCGGCTAATTTGACCGGATGGTATAGTGCTGAAGGTTCAGGGCGAGCTACCGGCCAACCGGGGCGTTCATATACTGTGGGTGCGCAGTTGATTGTCAGAGGCAAGAAAGTTTCTCTTGACGTAGAGCACGATATGGATCTTTGGGACCTGCGTGCTGGCTACGAACTGGATGCTCGTTGGGGATTAAATTTTCGTACTGGTGCCGGTATACGTATTGATGAAACAGTAGACCGCACTTGGCATGTCGGAATGGGCTATGAGTGGACGGACTATCATTTCGATTACGCATTTACGCGCTCGGCCGATATTGCTTCTTTTGGTGCGACGCACCGTTTAGGTATTGGCCGGTTTTTTTGACTGAGCGGTTATCGTAGAGATTTTGAGTAGTATGTTTGCGGAATAGAGGCGAGTGACGATTATGAAAAAGCGGTTTTTTTACCTTTCTGGTGAGGATGGCGATATGCAGTACAAATGCGGCGATTCTCGGTGTATTCTCCGGCTTATATGGGCGATCTGTATCTTGACAATGCTTGGAGATGCCGTGATGGCGCAGACGCATCTGCGCCAACGCGATTTTTTGAATTTGGGGTCTCCTGAGGGATATCTCAATTATGGCCGGTCTGAATACGAACCCTATCCCGAACTGATAAGCGCTCGAAATCGCTATGATCGTCTGGGTAATTTTCAGATGCGCGGTCACAAGACCTTTACCTGGCAGCTTCAGCGCCCCGGTTATAGTGAGATTAGCACGCGTTCCGAACAGTATCTGGGCTGGTTTAATAATTTAGTCGTTATGAATGATACGTATCGCGGCTGGAATTTTGGTGTGACGGTAGGTGAGGACATTCGCACAAAGCTAACCGACCTCGTTTTTCAAGACCCACGCTTTTTTGGCATCCGCATGGATGGAGCGTCCGCCGATAATCGTTTCACTTTATTGCTCAGTCAAGGTGGTAGTCAAGCGACACAATCACCGAATCCAAAATTCTCAACGTTTCAAGGTGGAAAAGAAAGATCGTCGGTGTTGCTGCTTGGTGGACATTGGGAGACCAAATTGGGGAGCATGCTCAAGTTGGGAACGACCTATTTCAACCAGCATATGCTCGACACTTTCAACGACAAGGGGTCTTTCATTAGGGGAGACACGCCATATAGCATGCTTGCTCCCAGCTATATCGAGGTAATCGTTGAGGATGACTCGCCTGAATCCGGTCAGTTAGGCGCTGTTGTATACGACGTGGCTATTGAAATCGAGGCTGAATCAATGGGCCAGATGGTGCGGATGAGCAGCATTTCTGGTGCTTCCAACTTCGACGTTACACTCCAGCCGATGGTTGAGGGCGGCCTTCTCAATGCTGATGGCGGCCGAGAGGTCAATGGCGTTGGGCAGCGAGTGATCTTCACGTTTAAGATGCCAGAGTTTGCAATACCAGATCCGGCAAGCTATGTGGACAATCCAAGTAAGGCAGTTGGAGGAGGCCTGAGCGTAAAGAATGTCCGTTTTAAGGCCGATGTTGCCGGTGATTACCGAATCCTGGTTAGACAGAAACACGTATTCTTTGATGACAAGGTGCATGGGAAGAACGTGTCTAAAGGTTACGAAGTTGGTAATTCAAAATATGTTAATCCCTTTACAGGGCTAAAAGGTGACGATGCTTTACTATCGCCTACTGAAGCATACGCAGCGGGTGAAGCAGATATTTTTAAACAGTGGCCGGTACCGCCGAATCCCTCAGTGGGGCAACTAAATCCATTTCAGCAGTTCAAGTGGAATCTGGAGAATCCCGAGGATGTAGCCTACACGGTAGTTCGGGCTGAGACGAAAGAGACTGATACAAGTAACCGCCGAATCGTTTCTTTTGACTATGGAATTCCAACGGGCCAGGCGTTGTTTGGCCTCGATGGACATTTGACGTTAAAAGGGATTGACATCAAGGGTGAATTTACTACGAACCCTCAGTATTTTATCTACCCGGTCGGTCACAACGCTGGTACGCGCTTTCAAAAGCGTAGCATAGCCTATTTCATCAACGCGATCAAAAAGGTCGGGTCGTTTGATCTGGGTATGGAGGTTTTCCGGTTAGCTCCAGACTATGGTGGGAACTACGACAGCATCCGCGGTGGAGTACCATTTTTCACGGATGTGGCGCAGACGGGTTCGCAGATGCAGGAAATGTTCGTGATGACTGACAACGATGACAACGACCAGTGGCCGGACGAACTCATCGTAGAATTACCAAGTGCGGATCGCCAGGATTCTGGTATTTTCCCAGGCTTGGACGAGAATCAGGATCTCGTTCCGGATACTGATCAAAACCTGAATGGCATCGCCGATTGGACGGAGCCGATCATTTTTTATGATGCTGATCCGCCTGAGTTTGTATACGGTCTGGATTTCAATAATAACGGAGTTGTTGATTTTCGCGAAAACGATGGTTTACCGGACTATCCCTATCGCCGAGATAGACGCGGGATGCACGTTTTTTCGCGCAAAAGCGGCTTAGGTGCGTCCGGCAACTCTATGTCCGTTGGATTTTATGACACCGAGGAAATCGCTGGACCTGGTCAGGCCAAGGCATTGTACGCGCGCTACGAATACAGCGTCAATTCGCCTTACTTGGGTCGTATTCGCTTCAACGATGATATCAAAAGGGTAGAAGATCACATCCGCGATGACGTTTACATCTGGCGGGACCGGGGGACGCATCGAATTGATTCGCCCTATCCGCATTTGACGCCAAGGCAGATTGAGGAGCGAGACCTTAACTCTCAGATCATGCCTCCGGATCGAGATCCGCTTACAATGCGCAACAGCTTGGTAAATACGATGTTTATAGAAGGGCGCACTACTCCAATTGTTGATTTGAATTTGATAAATAATTTTCAGTGGATTCGCAACAGTCAGGCAGCTGCCGAGTTTGATGATGGAGTAATTCAAGATGAAGACGTTCGTTCGTTTATCACACTGGTAAACAAAATAGACTATACATTTCGGGCCGGTAACATAACGATCAAGCCTATGTTTAAGCATCTTCTATTGAGGGAACATTCGCAGAAACTCGATCGTGAAGTCGGATCCGGCAGTACGCGATCGTTCTCGATATATACTCCAATCCTGCGCTCGCGCTTCGATCTGACCAATAAATCTTATCTGCAATTGGGTTTCCAAGGATTGCCATTCTGGCGATACACGAAATTGGACCGGGTTGATTCAACGCAAGATTTCAAGGAATGGACTACGGTATTCATGATGACCAATCGGTCTGATTACTATGGCTTTGCTCTGTCTTCGCAAATTGGCTGGGAGACTACGCGACGAGATTACTCCGATGAAAATAGTGCCGCATTGAATCGCAATGCTTCCACGCTGTTTTTTGACATCATCGCAGGATTCTAGTTAAGATTCAGGGATACAAGTAATGCTTGTACTACAAATATTTGTGCTGGGGATCATGGGCACCGCGATTGGGCTCACAACTCGATATTTTTCGCCGCAAGAGTTGCAAGATCGATTTAGCGACGGACAGAAGTTGTATGCCTTAGGTGATTACGAGAAGGCAGTCCCGCATTTCGAAGCGGTACTTGCTACGAAGAACAACGCCACGATAAATGTTGACCAGGTGACGGTGACTCTAGACGAGTTTATCCTACCCGCTCGTGTGGCGGCCAGGTATCAATTGGGAAATGCGCACAACAAACTGGGACAAGATCTGTTGCGCCGGACCGGTTTCTTGCGATCTGAAAACAAGAGCACGCAAGCGGATGCCAGATACGAAGAGGCACTGGCCGAATTTAAGACAAGCCTAGATTATTTTGCCTCGATTAGTGCCCGAGAAGATATCGAAGAGCGCACTCGGGTAATGGCTCAATTTCAAACATTGGAGACCAACTACAAGCTCAAGCGATACGATCATGTAATTAAAGAGGGCGAACGATTGTTGGAGGCATTTCCCAACAGTGTCTATGAAACGGCAGCCTATTATAACATTGGGTGGTCTTACTTCGAACTAAAAGATTACGAACAGGCGATCGGTAACTTTAAACAGGTTATAACCTTATCGCCTCGTGGTTCCCATTCCGATCGCTCTTACTTTCAGATCGCCGAATCCTACGATGCGCTCACGGAATATCCCGAGGCACTGAAGTACTTCCAGCGGCTAATTCGGCGATATGATTTTTCGACTATGTCGGAAAAAGAGCTGATCGAGATGGCAAGTCTCAAGCTAAAAGGTCTGGTCGAAGAAACTTCGCGTGAGATGGTGGCTAAGGCTCAACTGCGTAGAGGCGATATTCTTGCGGAAATGGGCAGAGTCGATGAGGCGCTAACCGTTTACGCTCTCGTGCCTACGAACTATCCGACTGAAACCGTTCTTGTTCACGGTGCCTACATCCGCGGCGCTGAATTAGTGCAAAAAGAGCGTGGTACAAGCGCCGCTTTGAGTGCTTATCGCAATGCGATTGAAAATGTTGAGAACAAACGCTTTCAGGCGCGAACCCAACTTACAATTGCCGGCTTGCTTTACGACGAAGGCGAGTACGAAAAGGCTGCAGGCGAGTACCAGATCTACATGAATGCGTATTCTGATGTGGCGGATCGCATCGGTTTTGGTGAAGACAAGGTCTTATATCAGATCAGCCAGTGTTATCAGGCCCGTGCCAGCAACTTTCTCAGGCAAGATGAACCCGAAAACTCCAAGCGAGCTTCAGAGCGTGTCACGGTGCTGCTAGATCAGATACTTCGCGATCATCAGGACACAGATCTAAAAGCGGATGTATTGTTTCAAATGGCCTACAACTGGCAGATGCAGAAAGACGACCGTGCTGCCGATACGTACCGTGATATGGTCGCCTCTTACCCTGATCACCCGGCTGCACCAAGTGCTCTATTGCAGTTAGCCCGAATAGACTATGAAAGCCGTAACTACGAGGTAGCGAAATTAGTATATCTTCGTTTCCTCGACGAGTACCCCCAATCGAATATCATAAACCAGGTGCGGCTTGAACTTGCTATGTCTCTGAAGAATCTCGAACAGACAGAGGCGGCAATTGAAGTCCTCGAGACTATTTCTGAAGATTGGTCGGAGTGGGCCAAGATACAAGCCGAACTCGCGGACCTCCACGTTCGTAGAGGTAATACGTCTCGGGCACAGGTCGTCCTTGACCGAGCACTTCAGGTCGCGGATGGACCAGAGTTGCGAGGGCAGTTGCTCTATGTAAAGTCGCGCATACATTTCAAAGAGAATCAATATGAAGAAGCCGTTATCGGTTTCTCTGAAGCAATGCAATTGCCATTGCGCGACGACATTTTGGATGGATCGCTACTGTTTCGCGGTAGCTCTCATTACGAGCTGGCTAAATTCAACGATGCCCGTGGGGATACGGCGGTAGCACGCGTCCGGTATGAAGATTCTATTGTAGATATGAAGGCTCTGCTTGACAGAGATCCAGCTGCGAACATTAAAGATAGCGCATTCCGCACTTTAGGTGCTGGGATGATACGGCTGCAGCGGGAAGATGAGGCAGTGCGCTATTATAGCGCGCTGATCGAAGCAAGTGACGATCCACAGCAACGCGCGACTTTTCAGATGTTGCTGACCGAGCTGTATTTTGATCAGCAACTATTTGACTATGCCGAGAAGATGGCTCGCGAATTATTGCAGATGACGTTCGAGGATGATAACAGTGCTGGTTATTACCGAAAAGAGCGGGCGTATTCAATCATCGGCAATGCATTATTGAAACGCAAAAACTACAAGGCCGCTAGTGATATTTTATCTACTGGGTTGAAATTGTATCCCAATTCTGGCGAGAGCGCCAATATCTCATTCTCCCGAGCATTTGCGGATTTTAATGCCGGCGATTACGTAAGTTCGGCTGAGGGCTTTGCTGCGTATACTAGTGAACATCCCGCTGATCGCAATGCCGTTCACGGTCATTATTATCTCGCGCACAGCTACCAAATGTTGACAAATTTTGAGAAGGCGGCGACAACTTTCCGACATATTACGGACCGCTTCCCCGAAGCCAGTTACGTAGAGGAAGCGATGTTTCTGATCGGAGAGAATTATTACAATCAGCGCGATTTTCCGGCCGCAGCCGAGGCCTATCGCGAATTGTTGGATAATTATCCCCGCGGTAGGTATAGTGACTCAGCTCTTTATTCACTCGCTTGGTGTCAGTTCGAGCAGGAAGACATGGCAGGCGGAGTCGCTCGGATGGCTGTTTTGGTGAAAGACTACCCGGATAGTGACTTTGCCGCTAAGGCACAGTTTACGGTCGGTGACTTCCACTATAACAATCGAGAATATGATCAAGCGCTGGTTGCTTATCGCTCTCTAATCGAAAACTATGCCGGTACGGCAGAGGCAGGGCGGGCTCAAGTGCTGGTCGATGAATTGAGCGAAATAGAAGCGAGCATGGAATACAGTAAAGTGATGGCGCGCTTTGAAGCAAAAGAGTACGAGACGGCTATAACGGGGTTTCAGTCGATAATCAAAAACTACCCGGGCACCTACACCCAGCTGGCAGCCTATTGCAACTTAGGGCTCACTTACGAGATATTGAGAAAATGGCCTGAGGCCGTCGAAAATTACGACAAGACCCTCAGCAATGGTGATGACGATATTGAAAATTCTGATGTGGTTAATTTTGCGCGTATTCACCGAGACTGGATTGTGGAAAATAGATTATGAAATACAACGCATTCTGTATTAGGGGAGGTATGAAATGTCTGATAATTTCCTAGTTGGCCAGTTCCTCGTGGGCGGACCTATGATGTGGCCGCTGTTGTTGTGCTCGCTTATCGCTTTGGTCGTTATTATTGATCGCCTGCTCAACTATATGCGGCTTCCGTCGGAATCCGATGCAGAGACTCAACTAAACGAGATTGAATCTATACTTGAAAAGCAGGGAGATTCTGGCGCTGTCGAGTATTTTAAGGCGAACAGCGGCGTGCTCAATTATGTGTTCGCAGCATTACTGAAGCGCTTTGATTCTTTAGCTCTGGAAAATCGCACCGACATTGAGGATATGCGCCAAGAACTCATCACGGTGACCGAAGAATCTGGTGTAGAGTATCTCGGTCGCCTGTTAAATGCTCTTGGCACGATTGGTGTATTGGCACCGCTAATGGGTCTGCTTGGAACGATTCTAGGCATGATACAGGCGTTTGATGCTATCGCTCAAGCCGGGGCGGGTGATCCTGCTGCTGTTGCGAGTGGTATCTCGCAGGCGCTAGTCACAACCGCTTCGGGTCTTATCGTAGCGATCCCAACTATCGTATTCCATCGCTACCTATCGGCGCGGGCAGATAAGGCGTTCAAGCAAATTGAACTGTACTGTCATGCCTTCGCTAATACGCTCTTGGTTCGGTTCCAGGCAAAGCGGGGAGAGTAGGGGGCTAAAATGCCAAAAAGGCCGGCGCTGGCGAAACGAATCCGCAGTAAGACGGGCAAGAAAAATCGTTTCGCAACCAGCATGGATCCCGATATGACGCCGCTTATCAACTGTATTTTCTTGTTATTAGTCTTTTTCATGGTAGCGACTACCTTCGTTAATACCAAGGGACTCAGCGTTGATTTGCCTAGCGGGCAGGGTGAGAGTTCGTCTCGAGCGAGCAAGGATATTAATATCGTGATCGAGAAAGGCGGTGGTGTCCAAGTCAATGGCAAACCCGCGAATATGCAGGAACTGGCAAGCCGGATCGGTCAGATCGTTAAAACTGATAATATAAAAAATGTGATTATAGAGGCCCATCGAACGGTTCGCCATCAACGTGTGATACGGGTAGTTGATATTGCTCGTGGCGAAGGCATTGAGGCAGTGGCGTTCGCCAAGTCGGCGGAGGGATAGCAAGAATGGCGAGCAAAATGCAAGGGAACGACGCAAAAAATAATGATCTCAACCTGACGCCATTGATAGATGCGGTATTTTTGTTGCTCGTGTTCTTTATGGTTACGTCGGTCTTTGTAAAAGCAACTCAACTGAAAATTGAATTACCTGTCGCTGAGAACTATGACCAGATCGACCAAGAGAAAAAACTCAATTTGTTGGTGTCGGCCGAAGGCAAACTCGAGTTCAATGGCCAACTGGTGAGTTTGGGGCAATTGTCCGGTGTGCTCGAGAATGAGCGTCTACGCTCCGGATCGGGAACGCTTATTGTCACTGCCGACGCTCAGACACCGCACGGTTTCGTCCTTGATGCGATGGAAGTTGCTGTACAGGCAGGTATTGGCAAAATCGATTTGGAAACAGGAGAAGATTCACGGGAAGGTGCCGATTCGGGGCGCGAGTCGCAATAGGAAGGTATTTTTTTATGAAAACCAACAAGATCGTCACGGCACATATTGTTTGTTTCGTGAGTCTATGGCTTGGCTGTGCCGGACTTATACCGAAAGATATGTATTACGGTATCGCGATGAATCCCTTGCTACCCGAAGGAAAAGGTGAATACCAGGTGGATGCGGATGACCCGAAACGGGTCATCTTTAGCCACGAAGGAATGCGAGTGGCAGTCAGACCTTATACTGATGATGAGTTGAACGAGTTATATCCGCCACTTACTGATGGTCGCCATGTCAATCCATACACGACGAATGAACTAGACACTGATTTGGGCTATGTTCCACCCGTCTTCACTGTCTTTAAAGTAGAAGTCGTCAACGATACATATGCTAAGATAGAATTTAATCCCGCCAATACTATGCTTACAACCAATACAGGGCGAGAGTTGCGCTATTTTGATCCCGGACGTGCAGGTGAAGGAGTCGAAACGGGTGGTGGTAATCGCTTCAGCGCGTATTATCAAACGGAACGCGGTCGGTCGGGATTGGATAAGGATACGAATCTTGAACGTATGGGGCTGATATATAAGACGGCTTTTCATCGCTTTAGACCGGTTTTTCGCGGTGACGAGCGTTCCGGCACACTCTCCTTTGCTAGTTTGCCCAATGATGCGACCTCGGTATTGCTAGTAGTGTCTGACTTTGCATTGGCTTTTGATGCTAGTGGTAACCCCGAACAAGTTATCGACTTTCAGTTCGAGTTTAGCGTAGCACAAGGAGTTGTAGCTAGTGGCGTCGAACCGGTCGACTAGTAATCGCGATTGAAATACTAAGAAACAGGATAAGAAGGGTCTGAACATCTACAAAAAAAATCAGCAACGGTTAGTCTTGGCCAGGAAACGCCGTAGTGTAGCGTTTGCTGGTCGTTTTATTAAGAGCGTTTGTGCTGTTTGGTTTGCTGGACTTTTCATGTCTGCGTGCTCCAGTACTAATTCTACCGATTCCAATGGCCCATTGGCCGAGATTGGCGATACGCGGATAGATGTCGGAGACTTGTTGTCGTTCGAGCAGCAAGTCGCGCCCGGCGATACGCTTTCTATTGCAGACCACCGCGGGCATCTTACGACTTTAATAGATCGATATTTGCTGATAGCTGAAGCGCGTGCCCGAAGACTGGAACAAGATACAGAGATCGTTCAGGCACTCACGCGTGACGCGAATAAAAAACTAGCCGAACTGATGTTTGAGCAAGAGGTAGCGGAACGCGCAAATCCTACGCCGGCAGAGATTAATGAGGCGTATGCCAGTGGACATTGGAATGAGCAAGTAGTTAGCGTTGAGTTATTTCTGTCAGATCAGCCAACCGCGTTGCGAGTACGGCAAGAGATAATAGACGGTCTTGATATATACGAGGCCGGCAAACTTTATTCGCTCGATCGGTTGATGCATCTTCCCATGGGTGGTGCCCAGCAATTCATGTACTCTCGCCATGATGGCCCAAAGGAAATTGTCGAGCGAGTCTTTCAGATCCCAGTAGGAAATATATCGAGTCCAATCCCGTTCTTGAAAGGCTACGTTCTATCTTATGTCGCGGAGTATCGGAAGATCGAACGCGATGGGGTCAATTCTAAGATTAAACGTCACTTACGTAAGAAGAAGCGCGAAATCCTCCGTGGTGCCTACCTGAATCACCTAAACAAAACACTGCAGCTCGATTTTTCTGACGTCGGCTTGGCCGCAGTCGTTGAAGTTTTGAGTGCTGATAGAGCTGCTGGTTGGAATGAAGAGTCGGTTGATACTACGCTAGTTGTTTATTCGTTTAAGGGTGATGAACGTAGGGTTGGAGAAGTCGCCCAGATACTCAAGGGGGCGGCAAGACGTTGGGAGGCGGTGACTCCTACTGAGATTGTAGCTGAGTTGAAAAATAAGCATCTACCGAATTTGTTGATGGCAGAGGATGCCCGCCGCACTGGGGTAGAAAAAAAGCAACACTTTCTTGAGTGGTATAACGCTCGCCGTGACGATTTGCTGCTCAGCCTGTTGCGCAAAGAAATCGTTGATACTGTATCGGTTAATGAGCAAGAAATCCTCGATCACTACAAGCGCACAAAAAAACGCTTTCGAATACTCGGTTATGCTAAGGTGAGAGACCTGTTAGTTGCGACAGAAACAAAAGCGGAAGCACTCAAACTGGATCTGGATGCCGGGGCAGATTTTGTTGAGATGATACGTGGCAATAGTCTTCGCAAAGAGGCCCATCAGGATGTTTTTAGGGTCTTTGCTCTACAGGCAAAGAGGTATGGTACTGCTTGGATGAATTACGTTATGAACATTCCGGTAGGCGAGATTCATGGTCCGGTTGGTGCGGAAGGCGGCTACTCTTTGGTTCAGGTCGTGGAGCGCTATGCCGATTCGTATTATACGCTTGAGGAATCTAGAGTGCGCACAGCGGTGACTCGCGATATGCGAAACCTGAAGCAGCGCCGGGTGTTCAATGCTTTTGTTGCGGATTTGCGAGAGCGCCAAAGCCTAGATGGCCGACTTGTAATCTACGAAGATCGATTAGCCGGTCTGGTAGACCGGTGACGTCCTGGCTGAGCTTATACCAGCACTACCTGCAGAGGTATCGCCGCCGCGTTGATGCTGCAGGGCTAAATAGTCAAAGGGACTAGCTTTGTCAGAGGTCACAAGACAGGACTCCGTCGAAGAGCGCTTCGATATTATGCCCGCCGACGCTCCCTTCGAACCGGGCTTCAATATGAAGACTCTGTGGGCGGCGCTTTTTGTCGGTTTTGTTATGCTGCCCGGGGCGATCTATCTTGGGCTGGTTACGGGCATGAGCATGGCCGGCGGCGCCGAGTGGGTGACGCTGATCCTCTTTATCGAAATCGCCAAACGTACCTTCGTGCATCTGCGGACCCAGGAGATCATCATCCTTTATTGGGTGGCCGGCGGTCTGGTGTTGATGGGGGGTAAACTCGGCACTGGCGCCGACCTCTTCGGCGGACCTTTTGGCGTGCTGATCTGGGACCAGTATTTGATCCAATCGCCACAAGCCGCGGGGTTGGCCGAACATATCCCGTCTTGGGTCGTGCCGCCGCGCGGTTCAGAGGCCTTGCTCGAACGCAGCTTTCTGCACGACGCCTGGATCAAACCGATTATCATCCTGCTCGTCGCCGTGGCCCTACAACGCGTCAACGCCTTGTCTTTGGGCTATGTGCTCTTCCGCATCACTCACGATATCGAACGTCTGCCCTTTCCGATGGCCTATGTGCAGGCCGGTGGAGCGACAGCTTTGGCCGAGACCTCGTCCAAGAAGGAGGGGTGGCGCTGGCATGTGTTCAGTACCGGGGTCTTTATCGGTGCGGTATGGGGCTTGTTCTACGTGGTAGTACCGACGCTGTCATCGGTTTTTCTTACTGAGACCGTATCGATCCTGCCGATTCCCTTTATAGATTTCACGGTGCCGATGAAGGCGGTATTGCCTGCGGCGGTGGTGGGGGTGGCGACGGATCTGATCCACGTGCTGTTTGGTTTGGTATTGCCTTTCTGGGTGGTGGTGGGGGTGTTCGCTTCGTCGATGCTGGTCAACCTGGTGGCCAACCCGGTGCTCTATGCCTATGGTATCTTGCACACCTGGGAACCCGGCATGTCGGCGATTCCGACCCAGATCGCGAATACCTTTGACTTTTGGCTTAGTTTTTCGCTGGGTGGGGCGATAGTTGTCGCGGTGATGGGGTTTTGGACGGCGGGCAAGATTCTGATCGCTGTTGCTAAAGATCACCGGCCCAAGGATGAAGATGCACCCGGGCCCAGCCGCGCTCGCGGCGATATTCGCATCGTGTCGGCCTTGGGCATCTGGGCGGCTAGCACTTTGGGTTTTGTGTTGATGGTCTATTATCTGGTACCCGACTTTCCTTGGTGGATCACCGCGATTTTCGGCTTTCTGTGGACGCCGATCTATTCCTATATCGGCACGCGGATGATCGGTCTGACCGGTTCGCCGCAGGGTGTGACCTTTCCCTATCTGCGCGAGGCGAGCTTCTTTCTTTCCGGCTATCAGGGCGCCGCGATCTGGTTTGCGCCCGTGCCGATCTTCCAGTGGGGTTACGAGGCGCAGATCTTCAAACAACTTGAACTTACCCGCACGAGTTTTGGCAGCATCGTCAAGATGACGGCGTTGACCTTGGTGGTGATGTTCGTCTGCAGTTTCTTGTTCTGGTCGCTAATCTGGAAGCTGGGGCCGATCCCCTCTTCGGCTTATCCCTTCGTGCAAAAGATGTGGCCCTTTCACGCGACGATGCAGGCCTTCTGGGCGAAGTCCACGCTGCCGGGCGCCGGTTCGAGCCTGGTGACGCAGATTATCCGTTGGGATTATATCGGCATCGGGCTGGCCTTTAGCGGTGCGCTCTACGCCGTGCTGATCGCGCTGAGTGCACCACTGGGGATTTTCTACGGTTTTGTCGCGGGGCTTGGCGGCTGGCCGCATTTCGCGATTTTGAACTTTGTCGGCGCGATGCTCGGGCGCTTCTATTTAGAAAAGCGCTTCGGTGTCGAGCGCTGGTATGCCTATGCGCCGATTGTATTGGCGGGCTATTCGTGTGGGGTGGGGTTAATCGGAATGACCTCAATCGCCATCGCGTTGATCTCCAAAGCGGTGTCACAGGTTATGTTCTGAGGTGGCCGCAAGCGTGAACGGGGTTCGGCGGGTTCGGTGCACGCTCTTGTCGTGCTTGACGTTTTTGGCGTTGGGGTGCGGCGGGCAGGCCCCGGTGTTGTCCGAAGGAGAGCCCGGCGGGGATGGAAGCGCTGCTGAACCGGTCGAAGTAGCTGCCGCTCCGGCGGAAGAAGCAGCGCACACAGCCCCAGCCGCTGAGCGCGCGATGGTTCTTGTCGCCGAAGGAACCTTCATCATGGGGTGGGATGCGGGGAAGAGCGACGAACAACCGCCGCACGCTGTTTTTCTCGACGCCTTTTATATCGACCAGTTCGAAGTGATGGTGCAGCAGTACCGGTCCTGTGTGGAAGCCGGTGGCTGCGAAGATCCGATTTACGCCCCAGCCTGCAACTGGGACGGCTTCGCCGACAATACACATCCCATAAACTGTGTGAACCGGCAAAATGCGCGGGATTATTGCGCTTGGGCCGGTTTGCGTCTGCCGACGGAGGCAGAATGGGAGAAGGCGGCACGCGGGGATGATCGGCGGATTTATCCTTGGGGCGATGAGTTGCTGGGCGACGAGGCGAATTTTCGCATTGGTTTGGGCACGGCGACGGAGCCGGTGGGCAATCACCCGAATGGCATATCTTTTTCTGGGGCGCACGATATGGCGGGCAATGTCTGGGAGTGGGTAGAGGACTGGTATGCCGAAGACTATTACGTGCGCAGTCCACGCAAGCGGCCGCGGGGGCCGGAGTTTGGTGAGTTCGGGGTGTTGCGTGGTGGGTCCTGGTGGTTTGAGGCGGGGGCGTTGCCGGCGGCGCATCGGGTAGCGTATCATCCGGCATTGACGGATATCGATATCGGGTTTCGCTGTGCGCGGGATGTTAAGTAGGTTTGGGCTGCAAGGCAATGCCATGTTGAGGATGCTGTTTTTGCTCGTAGCTTTGCTGGGGTGCGGTAATGATTCGTCACCGGTGGTGTTCGAGCGGGGATTCGTCATCGAGTCACGGGCGGATATTGCGGCGTTGGCAATGCGGGGGGGCAGTGCGTATGTCATTAATGGCGATTTGCAGATCGTCGGCAGCGACTTGGCCACGTTAGCGGGCTTGGAAGGGTTGCGGCGGGTGGAGGGGAGTGTTGAGATATGGTTTAACGACGAGATGCAAAGCTTGGCGGGTTTAGAAGGCTTGGAAAGCGTCGGGGCGGGGTTGGGGCCTGCGGGCATTTTGTCGTCTGCGAGTTCGGCGGGTAAGACGGCGCATGTGGTCGAAGGTTTTTTGATTTTTGAAAATAGGACGCTGCGTTCGCTGGCGGGTTTGCAAAACCTGGCGTTTGTCGGCGGGGGGCTGTCGATCGTCAATAATCATTCGCTGGGCTCGCTGGCGGCTTTAGAACGGTTGCAGCGCATCGACGGCAGTTTAGATATCTGGTTTAATGGCGCGTTGGCAAGTCTGGCGGGTCTGCAAAATTTGGTGTCGGTACGGGATTTTTTGGAGGTCAGCGGCAATGGCTTGTTGGCCAGTCTCGACGGGCTGCGCAGCGTTGCCTATGTCGGTGCGGATGTGATCGTCAGCAATAACGCGCTCTTGCCGGATAGTGCGGTGGAGATGTTTGTCGAGCGGATGGTGGCGGATGGTTTTTCAGGGGCGGTGGTCGTCGAGGGCAATCTGGCGGATTAACCGAGATATATCAAGGGTCGGTGCAGGTGAGGTCGCGATCGCCGCAAGCGCTGTGGCAGGCGATGCAGGATTGCAGCGCGCCGGTGTCGCGGACTTCGAAGTTGGCGGCTGTTTTCTGCCAGACCCAGTCGCCGTCCTTGCGCATTGCGACATAACCTACGGGCGTGGTGCAGGTGGGGTCGTCGTGCAAGGTTTTGACCAGGATCGAACCTACGGGCAAGGGATAGCGGTCATCGCGATAGGCGTTGGCCGCTTTGGCATTGGCGGCGACGGAGATAAAATGCATATCGTGCGCGTTGCTCAGGCGGCAGTCGCGCACCGCTTGGAACGTTGTAGCGAAATTCGCAGGGAAGAGCAGCGGTTCGCCGTCGTGCTCGGTGGGCGAGCTGCAGGTGCACAAGATAAAGAGCAACAGGCCGAGGCAATATTTCATTTGCGGACCCGGCGGATGCGGTGGTTACGAGTATCGGCGATGTAGAGGTCGTCGTTGGCATTGAGCGCGATGCCGTAGGGGCGGCTGAGCAACGCAGATTGTGGATGGCCGCGGTCGCCTTCGTCGCCGGATTTGCCACATTGGCCGGCGACGGTAGTTAGCGTGCCGTCGAGATCTATTTTGCGCACGCAGTGGTTGAAGGTGTCGGCGAAGAATACCCGGCCTTCTGAGTCGATGGCGATGTCGCAGGGCCAGTAGAGCGAGACGTCGAGCGCATTGGCGCCCTCGTCGGCTGCTCCGCGCGGCATCGGCGGAAAGGTGCCGCTGCCAGCGATGGTGGTGATTATACCGGTATGCGCGTCGACTTTGCGGATGCGGTTGTTGAAGGTGTCGGCGATGTAGAGCGTGCCGTACTCGTCGATGGCGATGCGGCTGGTCGGCGGAGCCGCCTGGCCCACGGGCGCGTAGATCTGCGCGTGGGTGGCCTGGCCGCCGTCGCCGGAAAAACCGGGCGTGCCATTGCCGACGACGGTGGTTATGGTGCCGTCGAGGCCGACGCGGCGGATGCGTTGGTTTTCCTGGTCGGAGATATACATGCGGCCGACCGGATCGAAGGCGGTCGAGCTGGGCAAGTTGACCAGCGCCAGTTCGGCGGGGCCGTCGTCGCCGCCGTAGGCGCGTTCGCCGGTGCCGCAGACCGGTTGGATATAGTCGCTGGCGAAGTCGTAGCGCAAAATCATTGAATTATGCCAGGCAGAGAGCAGCAGTCGGCCTTGGGGGTCAAACGAAATATGCGTCGGGTGGTTGAGGCCAATCTCGCGCGCGGGGCCGGCGGGCGCGTCGCCGAGTTCGCCGTTGCCGATCAAGGTACTGACACGGCCCTGGGTAACGACGCGGATGCGGTGGTTGTTCCAATCGAGGATATAGGGGCGCTCGTCGGGGCCGAAGGTCAGGTCGAGCGGCAAATAGAAGGTCGCTTTGCGCAGCGCAGCATTATCGGGGCCTTTGCCTGCTTCGCCGGTACCGGCATAGGTTTCGATGCGGCCG
>JABHFS010000176.1 GCA_018672475.1 Gemmatimonadota bacterium
AGCCTCTGCGAAGACCGCCAAGGACATCTCTGGCTGGGCACCGACAGCGGTGTAGTCCGCTACGATGGCCAACGATTCCAGACCATCCGCTCGCCGCTACTTTCTTCGGTGACCAGCATCGTCGAAGACCACAACGGCCACCTCTGGTTCGCCGCCCTGCACCACGTCGTCCGCTACCAGCCCAGCACCACTCCGCCCAAATGCAGAATCGTCAGGGTGCTCGCCGACCAATGGTATAAGAGCACCGATCAGGTCGAGATCACCGCCGACAACCACCAGGTTATTTTCGAATACAAAGGCATGAGCTTCCGCACCCACCCCAAAGACATGCTCTATTCGCACCGATTGCGCGGTTACGAGGAAGAATGGCAACCTGCCGACAACGCGGAGATGCGCGCCTATTACCATGATTTGCCGCCGGGAGACTACACCTTTGAGGTCCGCGCCGCCGACTGTGACTTTAACCACTCCGAGCCAGCGGTACTGCCGTTAAAAATAAACCCGGATCCCCGCGTCGAAATGCTCATCAACAACGCGGTGCAGGATGCCGAGAATTTTGTCGGCCAAAGTGCGGCATTGCGCCGCATCCTCTCGCAAATCCACGAAGTCGCCCATACCGACCTGACCGTGCTCGCCCTAGGCGAAACCGGCACCGGCAAGGGCCTAGTCGCGCGCGCCCTGCACCGATTGAGCAAGCGCAGTACCCAGCCCTTGATCCAAATCAATTGCGGCGCCTTGCCGACCGGGCTCATCGAAAGCGAATTCTTCGGACATGAAAAGGGCGCCTTCACTAGTGCCGTCTCGCGCAAACCGGGAAAAGTCGAACTCGCACAGGGCGGCACGCTCTTCCTCGACGAAGTCGGCGACCTCACACTCGAAGCTCAAGTCAAACTCCTGCGCCTGTTGGAGGAGCGAACTTTCGAGCGCGTCGGTGGCACGGAGACCTTCCACGCCGATGTCCGCGTTGTCGCGGCGACCAACCGCAACCTACAGCAAATGGTCGCCGCTGGCACCTTCCGCGAAGACCTATATTTCCGCCTGCAAGTCTTCCCGCTGCAATTGCCCCCCTTGCGACAACGCCGTGACGACATTCTGCAATTAGCTATCCACTTCATGGAAAACATGGCCGCGCATCTCGACAAAGAGGTGACCCACATAAGTCCGGAAGCCGTAGCCGCACTGCAACGCTATGATTGGCCGGGCAATGTCCGCGAACTCGAGCATTCAGTACAACGAGCGGTCATTATTTGCAAGGGATCGACCATTCTCGCCAGGGATATCGCATTGGAACTTCCCGATATCCCTACAACACAAACGCCCACTACCATGACGCTATATGAAAACGAACGCCGCCACATATTAATGGTCCTGGAACAAACAGGCTGGATAATCAAAGGCCCTAATGGCGCAGCAGATATTTTGGGCTTGCCTTCTTCCACCCTGCGAAGCCGCATGAAGAAACTAGAGATACAACGCCCCATCGTGTGATATATCGCCCCCATCGTGCGATATATCACACGCCACTCAACATCATTATTATCAATGAAATCCCCCCATCCCTCCCCATTACAAGGGGCGACATATCACCCTTTGCGCTATGCTTTCTTTTTTCTATACCATCTATTTTTCTTCTTATATAAATAAATAACAATAGCTTATACATTATATTTCTCATTTCTGATTTACGGCATAATAATTGCAGGTACCTTCAATATACCTACAATCATTGAAGATACATGCTGATCAGGAGCCGATAATGCAAGCCACAGAGCCCAAACAATCCGATCAACGCACAGCACTGCGCATGCGCGCATGGGAACTCAAAAAGTTGGGATGGAAGCAAAAAGACATTGCCAGTAGCCTGGGCGTGAGTCAGACCGCTGTGAGCAATTGGGTTCGCAGAGTTCGCCAAGGAGGCCCACAATCGCTGCGCACTCGTTATTCACCCGGCGCTCCGTCTCGCCTAAACGCCGAGCAGCAAGCCTCGCTACTCAAACTGCTCGAAGAAAGCCCCGCCACGCACGGTTTCACCCAACGCAACTGGACCTATTTCCTTATCGCCGATCTTATCTCGCAAAAATTCAGCGTAACCTACCACCAATCACATATCCCCAAACTGCTTAAAAAACTCCACTGGGTCCCACCACATAAGCACTCAGCGGTAATGCACGAAGACAAATAGAAAAGGTCGGGTGAGGAAATTTCCTCACCCGACCTTTTCTATTTTATTCACTACCGACATCATTTCACAGGAAAGAAGTTTTCATCATCTTTACCCATTAAATTGCGCATTAGCCACCACAGCCATAAAATCCCCGGAAGCATCGTTACCGCCGCCATCCAATGCACGGCATTCGCAATTGTAAAGACCTCCAGATACTGCCCGCCCAAACCCGCACCGACCGCACTCATCAACGCAACTAAGGCATATTCGCTGGAAAAAACTCGTCCGCGGACTTCCCCTGGCACCACTTGCAATAAAATCTGACTCGAAAAAACCCAGAGAATGCCGCTGCCGCACGCCCGAATGAATATGCCCAACAACACGACTTGCAACGAATCCAAGGTACCCACAATCCACAGCCCAACAGCAGCGACACCATATGCCAACGCAATCGCCCAGCACAGCGCCGCGATGCGATCCCCGGTATAGCGCCGAGCGAAAATCGGCCCCACACCGGTTCCAATTCCAGCCATCGCGTACATCAAACCCAGACTAAGACTGCCCCCCTCACCGATCACAAAAATATCGCGCGCTATCACCACACTCACCACCTCCAGCGGCGCCCCAAAAAAAAGCACCAGCGCCGCTTTGTGCAGCGTGATATATGCGACTTGGCGATGTTTTTTGAAATAGCGTAAACCGTCGAGATATTGACGTAGCGCTACAGCGACATGCTGCTCCTCTGCCGGAAGACTGGATTGTATCTCTAATTTGATCCGCATGATACACCAAGCCGAAAGCACAAAAGTCATCGCGTCGATCAGAAAGGCCGGCTTGAGTCCCCAAGTCCCGGCGACCAACCCACCCAAAGCCGCGCCCAAAGCGAGCATAACCGACCAGGTGGTTGAGGTCAGCGCATTAGCGGTACCGACGGCGCGCTCGGGAACGATATCGGGCAGGATGGCGCTGCGCGCCGGAAAGAAGAAGCCGCTGATACCCAACTGCAACACAGAAAAGAGATAGAGCAGCCAGACTTCATCCGGCTCATCGACAAGCAAAAAACCCAACGCGGTGAAGATCCGGCCCAAATCGGTGAGGATCAGGATCCACTTGCGGTTATAGCGATCGGCGACCACCCCGGCTATCGGGCTGACCAGAAAGGGCGCCAGCATCCGCACCATAAAAAGCGTACCCACCGCCAAACCCGATTCTGTCAGGGTCGCGACCAACGCCGCTGAGGCGACCAGATTGAACCAATCGCCCAACAAGCTGATGATCTGGCCCAACCACAAATAGCGAAAGTTGGCGTTTTGCAATACCAACTCCCGATAGCCCATAGGGCGTTCGCTCAAAAAAAAACCTCCCCGTGCGAGATGCCCTAAGATAATTGCCCCGCCACCGACCCGCTATTATTTTCAAATGCCCACCAAAGGAGCACTGATATTATGCAGTTGACCCACCAACAAAAACTCAATTTCCACCGCGATGGCTATATCAAAATTCCCGGTGCCATACCGCAACTTATGGTCGAGCAAGCCCTACGCGCAATCAACCACTCGCTCGGCGAGGAGGGCATGAACAAAGAGGACTTGCCCACTTTGCGCTCGCGTTCTTACTGTGGCGAAGTACAAAAAAATCCAGCCATCACCGACATCTTCAACCACTCACCAGTCTTTACGCTCTCCGAATCACTATTGGGCGAAGACAATGTGCTCGAGGCCAGTGCCGGTCAGATCGCCCTGCGCTTTCCCACTGCCCCCGTCGCCGACCCCGGCCCCCCGCGCGGCCATCTCGACGGCATCGGCTCCGGTCTCAACGGCCAGGCCAAGGGCCAGTATCGCCGTGGTTTCACCGGCCTCGCCGTAGTGCTGCTCTCGCAATTGACCGGCGACTACGGCGGCAACTTCACCGTCTGGCCCGGCTCGCATACCTTCTTCGAAAATCATTTCAAACAGCACGGGCACGAAATCCTTGGCGAGGGCATGCCCAAAGTCGACCTGCCCAACGAGCCGGTGCAGATCACTGGTGAGCCCGGCGATGCGATCCTCGCCCACCACCAGATCGTGCACACCGCCGCACCCAACACCTCCTCCCATATTCGCTACGCCACCATTTTCCGCCTCCGACACAAAGACTGCGATGAGATCGGCCACGACGCCTACACCGATATATGGCGCGAATGGCCCGGCATCCAGGCGGCGCTGACCGAACCCATTTGAGCACTGCAGAAGCACCGATTCCCGGCCCATTGGCCCACAGCGGCAAGCGAGGGTAGTTGAGTTGCTAGTCTCCCCGAATTTCTTTAAGATCTGACCGCCTGGCCTCACCATCGAACACACCTGCAAATCCAGCTGCTATTATTTACATAGGAGTTCCACCCATATGAACGGACAACAAATCCGCCAAGCCCTGCACGCCGGCGACCGCGTCTACGGTACTCTAGCCTCCGCCCCGGCTACACTCTGGGTCAATATGAACAAGGGCAATGGCTTGGACTTTGTCTTCATAGATACCGAACACATCCCCAACGACCGCCAGACCCTATCGTGGATGTGCCAGGCCTATCAGGCCATCAACCTGCCGCCGATCGTACGCGTGCCCAACCCGGACCCCTACGAAGCCTGCAAAGTCCTCGACGGCGGCGCCAGTGGCGTGATCTTTCCCTATGTCGAAGAAGTATCGCAGATCCGCGATCTGGTCGGTGCCTGCCGCTACCGCCCGCTCAAGGGCGATCGATTGCAACAAGCCCTCGATGACCCGCAAAGCCTCGAACCCGAATTAGCCGCCTATCTCGCCGAACGCAATGCCCACAGTATCGCCGTGGCCAATATCGAAAGCGTGCCGGCCATCGAAAACCTCGACGCACTGCTCGCCGTCGAAGGCCTCGACGCAGTCCTGATCGGTCCACACGACCTGTCTTGCAGCCTCGGCATCCCCGAAGAATACGAACACCCACGCTTTGATGAAGCGGTTCGCACCATTTTCACTGCCGCTCGCAAAGCCGGCAAAGGCGCGGGCATCCATTTTTTTTCTGGCGGCATAGCTCAGGAAATCGATTTCTTGCAAGCCGGTGCCAATCTCGTCGTACACGGCGCCGACGTGCTTATATACAAACACGCCCTCAGCGAAGATATCACCACCCTGCGCAAAGCCATGGGCGACGAGCGCCAGACCGGGAGCGAAGACGCGATTATATAAAAATGCCGCAGACGATCCGTTCCCTGCAGCCTACTATCAACCCCCGACCCCTTGCGCATAATCACCGAAGACCACAGCTTATAAAGCTCATCTAACACCCTATACCCAATAGACCTATGCCCCTTAATCTCTACGACACTTACGCGCGCCAACAACGCCCCTTTGCCCCCATCGAACCCGATAAGGTCCGCCTTTATGCCTGCGGTCCGACCGTCTACAACTTCCAGCACATCGGCAATTACCGCACCTATATCTTCGAGGATATCCTGCGCCGCGCACTCGAATACAGCGGTTACGACGTCTATCACGTGGTCAATATCACCGATGTCGGCCACCTAACCTCGGACGCGGATACCGGTGAGGACAAAATGGAAGCCGGTTCGCGCCGCACCGGGCAGACCGCCTGGGAAATCGCCGAGCAGTACACGGCCGACTTCCAGGAAAAACTCACCTGGCTCAATGTGCTCGAACCCCACATCTGGTGCCGGGCCACCGACCATATCCAAGAGCAGATCGACGCCATCAGCACGATCGAAGAAAAGGGCTTCGCCTACCGCACCGAGGACGGGGTCTATTTCGACACCTCGAAACTAGACGACTACGGCCACCTGGCCCGCCTCGATATCAAAGGTCTGCAAGGAGGCATGCGCGTCGACTTAGGCGAGAAGCGCCGATTCACCGACTTTGCGCTGTGGAAGCTCAGCCCCAAAAACGAGCAGCGACAGATGGAATGGGACAGTCCTTGGGGCAAAGGCTTCCCCGGTTGGCATATCGAATGCACCGCGATGTCGACCAAATATCTCGGTCCACGCTTCGATATCCACTGCGGCGGCGAAGACCACATTCCGGTGCACCACACCAATGAAATCGCGCAAGCCCAAGTCTGCTACGACACCCGCTTGGCCGAATTCTGGCTACACGGCGCCTTTTTACAATTGGAAGGCGAGAAGATGTCCAAATCGAGCGGCGATTTTCTGCGGCTCGAATCGTTGATCGAAAAAGGCTACGACGCGCTGGCCTACCGCTTCTTCTGCCTAGGTGCCCGTTATCGCGCCAAGCTCTCCTTTACCTGGGAGAGCATCGACGGCGCCGCCACCGCCCTCAACCGCCTGCGCGCCGCCGCCCACAGTTGGGGTGATCCCGGCACAGCCGACGAAGACTATATCGCACAATTCAAAGAGCGGGTCGAAGACGATCTAAACATGCCGAGGGTTCTCGCCCTCTGCTGGGACCTGGCCGGTAGCAACCTGCCCGACGACATCAAAAAAGCGACCTTGCTGCACTTCGACCAAGTCATGGGCCTGCAACTCGCCACATGGCAACCGAAAGCCGCAGCGGAAATCCCCGCAGAGATCCAAGCGATGGCTGAGAAACGCCAACAAGCCCGGACCGACAAAGACTGGGCTGTCGCCGACCAGATGCGCGACGAAATTACGGCAGCCGGATACGAAGTCGAAGACACGCCCGAAGGACCGAGGGTCAGCCCGCTCAAGAGTTAGCGTATTCTTAGCGTCGATATCAACACGGTAGAACGCACCGCGGGCGCCCTCGAACCGGCGGCACAATAGTTGTCGAAGAAGGCACGAAGCCTTCCTCGACAACCCAGCACTCAAGGTCGAAGTCATCTTCCTCCCAGCGCCTATCGACTACCTGCACCAAGGCCATTCCCGACCGAAAAAAGTAATCGAACACCGACAACTACAAGACCAACTCGTCGGCCGATTGGCCACCCAACCTGAAATACACTCGATCTATACCTTGCGCCGCGCCGTACAAGGCCAAGCCGACATCCCCAGCAACTTCCTACCTGCATCGACCTGATCCGCGAACTCTACCAGAACAAAGCCAACGCCCTTAACGCCAAATCAGACCACAATTTCAACACCTACATACGCACCTTCCTCGCCATAAAAACCCAACGATTCCGCACCCTCCCTCCCCCTTAAACTCAAACCTTGTGCCTATTCATCTTCTACCGTATCATGAGGGGCGAAAATAGTCTATCAATGCCGCGAAGACTAAAGGTATTGCTGAGGACACACCGACGCTGCGAAGGTTTGCGGGGACCGCCGCAGGACAAAGCCTCCCCAAGGCCTTACGATCGAACTACAGCGCCCCACTCGCGATGCCCGTTAAGGTTGGGCTCTGCCACACCACCCAAGCGCCCTCCCGCAAGTTTATAGGGCCGCTTATATTTGCCCGAAGGCAGCCTCGGAAACCGCAGCTTGAGACGCACCCCAAACCAACCACGAACAAAAAACAAACGGACATCAACCCCATGCCCCGCATCCTAATCGCCGAGTGCAAACAAGAAATATCCTCCTTCAATCCCCAAATCGGCACCTACGACAACTTCACCATAAACCGCGGTCCCGAACTCACCGCCTACCACCAAGGTAAAGAAACTGAACTCGGCGGCGCACTCGACGTCTTCGCCAAAGAAGAGGATATCGAAATCTTCCCGACCTACGGTGCGCGCGCGCCCTCCGCCGGCCCCTTGGCGCAAAAAGATTTCGAACGCATCACCGCCGAGTTCCTGCACGCAGTCAAACCCCACGCCGAAGAAGCTGACGGATTCCTCTTCGTCTTGCACGGCGCCATGGGCTGCACCGAAGAGCTCGACCCCGAAGGCTATTTACTGCAAGAGGTCCGCAAACTCACCGGCGACAACCTGCCCATCATCATCACCCAAGATCTGCACGGCATCCTCACTGCCCGCATGCTCGAACACTCCAATGGTCTAGCCATCTACCACACCTACCCGCACGTCGATTTCGCCGACACCGGCGCGCGCGCCGCCCGCCTATTGCTCAAGATACTCAACGGCGCCGAGCCGGTGGTCGCCCGCGTCAGAGTGCCGGCTCTCGTGCGCGGCGATGAGCTCATTACGGCCTCCGGCATGTACGGCCAGTCGATCCGCTATGCGCAAAGCCTCGAAGAACAACCGGGTATCCTCGCCGCCGGCATGATGATCGGTAATCCTTTCACCGACGTACCCGAGCTCTGCAGCCAAGCCATCGTCGTTGCTGACACCGACGAGGATTTGGCCCGTAGCGAAGCCCTGCAAATGGCCTCCGATTTTTGGGAACGCCGCGAACAAATGCAGCCGGTGCTCGTCAGCATCGAAGACGCCATCGCGCAAGCGCCCGACCACGACGGCCCGGTGATCTTCACCGACGCCGCCGATGCGCCTTCTTCCGGCGCCACCGGTGACAGCAACTCGCTGATACAAGCTCTACACGAAAGAGGCTACAAAGGCAAGGTCCTTGCACCATTAGTCGACGCCGCCGCCGTATTCATGGCCTACGACGCAGGGCTCGGCGCTCGGATTTCCGTAGTCTTGGGCGGCTCACTTGACTCGCGCTTTTCCCCGCTCGACCTGGAAGTCGAAGTCATGCAGCTAGGCGACGGTGAGTACCTGTCCGAATCCTGGAACACGCCCGAGCATGCCGGGCACACCGCCGTCCTCAAAAGTGACAATTTCACCATCATCTGCGTCAGCCGGTCGGTGCGCTTTATCGACCGCTCGGTTTTTATCGCCCACGACATCGACGCCAAGAACTACGATATCATCGTTGTCAAATCACCACATTGCCAATGGCATTTTTTTGACGAGTGGGCCGCGGCAAACTTCAATGTCGATGCCCCCGGCTCGACCAGCGCTAATCTGCAAACCCTAGGACACAGCATCTGCCAGCGCCCGATCTTTCCACTAGACGACGATGTCTCCTTTGACCCCACAGCAGAAATATACGCCTGAGGAGAAACCATGTCCGCCATCAGACAATCCGTTTGTTTTAACCCCTTCAACCGCGACGACATCACACCGGAACAACTCATAACCGCCGCCGCCAACATTGGCTACAAATCCGTGGAGATGGCCCCACAAGAACACTGGCCGTTGATCAAGGACCACGGGCTCGGCATCGCCATCGTCATCGGCCACGCCTCCTTGCCCGACGGGCTCAACAAAAGAGAAAACCACGACCGTATCGAAGACGAAATTCTCGTGAATATCGATCTCGCCGTCGACAATGGCATTCCCTCCCTTATCTGTTTTTCTGGCAATGCCGAGGGCAAATCGTCAGAAGAAGGTCTCGCCAATTGCGTCGAGGGCTTGCGTCGCGTCACTGCCATTGCCGAAGAAAAGGGCATCATCCTTTCCATGGAACTGCTCAACTCGCGCGTCAACCATCCCGACTATCAATGCGACCGCACTGCATGGGGCGTGGCGCTGTGCCGGGCCGTCGGCTCGCCGAGTGTCAAACTACTCTACGACATCTACCATATGCAGATCATGGAGGGCAACCTGATCCGCAATATCACCGACAACCTAGAGTATATCAGCCACTTTCACACCGCCGGCAATCCTGGCCGCCAAGACCTCGACGACGCACAGGAGATCTACTACCCACCGATTATGAAGGCCATCGCCGCCACCAACTACAATGGATATGTCGGCCACGAATACCGCCCCAAAGGCGATACGATCACCTCACTCAAACACGCATTTTTCGTCTGCAATGTCTGATACGAATAAGACCGCCAAGAGCGGAACTGCAAAAGCCGCAGATCAACGCCTCAACCGGGTTGCAGGCACAAGCAAGCTTCTCACCATCGTAGCAACCGGTGGCGCACTTGGCGCCGAAATAAAAGACTGCGACCTCGCAAACCCGCTGACACCCGCCCAGGCCGCGCAGGTCCGACAAGCCATGCTTGATTATGGCGTGATCTTTTTTCGCGGCCAGGAACTCAGCGACGAAGACATCGTCCGCTTCACCGCCCATTTCGGCAAACCCGTGCCGCATGTGCGCAAACAGCGCGAACGAAAAATAAAAGAGATTTTCATCATCTCCAATGTCAAAGAAAACGGCGAGCCCATCGGCGAACTCGGCGACGAACTGATCCCCTTCCATTCCGATCTCTCCTATCTCGAACGCCCCGGCACGCTCTCGGTACTTTATGCGGTCGAGATACCGGCTGAAGGCGGCCAGACGCAATGGTGTAACTGCACCGCCGCCTACGAAACCCTCGACGATACAATAAAAAAACGACTCAACGGCCTGCGCGCTGTGCACCGCCATCACGTCAATGCACAAAATCCAACAGAGCATATCGCCCATCCCATCGTGTGCACCCACCCCGAGACCGCTCGCCGCTCGCTCTATGTCGGCCCGCACCTGACCCGCTATATCGCCGACCTCGACAAGCAAGAGAGCGACACCCTGCTCGCCGAGCTCTATGCCCATCTCGAACAACCGCGCTTCGTTTGGACGCACGAATGGCAAGTCGGCGACCTCGTACTCTTCGACAACCGCCCCACCATGCACCGCCGCCTGGCCTTCCCCTCCGATCAACGCCGTATCATGAAACGCACGCAGATCTTCAACGATGAAATTCCCGTGGAATAATACAATGTTTAAAGCACTGCTACTGGAGCAACAAGAGAAAATTATTTCGGCGACGATCACCGACCTCGACGAGAGCCGCCTACCAGAAGGCGAAGTCGAAATTGCCGTTGAATACTCTTCCCTCAACTACAAAGACGGCCTAGTGCTCAACGGCCTCGGCGGTCTGGTCAAAAACTACCCGCACGTACCCGGTATCGACCTAGCCGGCACGGTCACGCAAAGCGACCACCCCAACTTCCAACCCGGCGAACAAGTCCTTAGCACCGGTTGGCGCGTTGGTGAAGCCCAATGGGGCGGTTACGCGCAAAAAGCTCGCCTCCAAGCCGCTTGGCTAGTAAAACTGCCCAGCGGCCTGAGCACCCGCACCGCCATGGGCCTAGGCGCCGCCGGTCTTTCCGCCGCCATCGCCTTAGAAGCGTTAGAGGCCCACGGCCTCACCCCCGACATGGGCGAAGTCCTGATCACCGGCGCCGCCGGCGGTGTTGGCTCCTTCTCCGTCCTGCTGCTCGCCGCCCTGGGGTATACCATCACCGCCTCGACCGGCCGTCCCGAATTGGAACCATATCTAAAAGACCTCGGTGCACAAAACATCATCCCCCGCCAGGAACTCGCCGAGCCGTCGAATAAACCGCTTGAAAGCGCCCGTTGGGCCGCTTGCATCGACTCGGTCGGCGGTACGACCCTGGCCCGCGTCCTGAGCCAAATGGAATACGGCACCTCCGTCGCCGCCGTCGGTTTAGCCGGCGGTAACAAACTCGACACCACCGTCATCCCCTTCTTATTGCGCGGCGTCAACCTGCTTGGCATCGACTCGGTCTTCTACCCCGCCGAGCGCCGCGCCGCCGCCTGGACGCGCTTGGCCACGGAACTGCCACTCGAAAAGATTGACGCGATATGCTCAGAAGCCGGCTTACAGGAACTGCCGCGCTTGGGTAAGGAAATACTGGAGGGGAAAGTGCAGGGCCGGGTGATTATCAACCCCAATGCTTAAGCGCAACATCACACGCCATTATTGACCAGCACTTTATGACCAACCGCTTTTTATATACACGTTAACCGACAACTTTGCCGAGCGAGACGTCTGGGTAGAGACCATCGCTCCACCTTCTCCAAAGGAGTCCGCTATGCGCTATCTCTTTGCCCTTTTCGCCCTCGTCCTAACAACCGCCTACGCCGGAGCTGATGACAAAATGCCAGGCACCGACCGCATCACCTACTTCGGTTACGAAAACTGCATCCTACTCGAAAATACCCACACCCGCGTCGTGCTCACCGAGTCAGCCGGCCGCATCCTCGAATATTCGCGCAAGGGTCCTAACGCCATCTACCTCGACCCCATACAGGAAGGAGAGACCTTCGCCGATGGCGAACCGACCTTCGGCCCGACCGGCGGTCGCCTCGATATAGGCCCCGAGATGATCATCCCCGCCCACCCCGACCTCTGGCTCGGACAGTGGGAATCCGTCATCACCGGGCCGCGTTCCGCGCGTCTGATCAGCAAGAAAGACGAGCCTACCGGCGTGCAGCTTATCCGCGATTTCGTGCTTGACGAGCACTCCACGCACCTCAGCGTTACGCAGACCATTAAGAATATTTCCGACAGCGAAAAAAACTGGGGCCACTGGAGCCGCACTTTCGGCACCGGCGGAGGCATCGTGCTCGTGCCGCTGACCCCGGAGAGCCGCTTCCCCGACAACTACATCATGTACGGCCCCGGTCCGGTCATCAACTACCATCCCGAGGATCCTAATATCCGCGTCCGTGACAATTTCCTCGAAGTGCTGACCACGCCACTCAGGGCCAAGCTCGGTATGGACTCGCAGGCCGGATGGTTCGCCTATCTGGACAAAAATGATCTATTGTGGGTTAAGCGCTATCCGGTCTATCCCGATCGCCCCTACGGCGAATTGGCCGGTCTGACGATCTCGATCTGGTATTACCAGGACCAGATGTGCGAGTTAGAACCGATAGGGCCGAAAGAAAATATCCTGCCCGGCGGTGAGGCCTCCTTCACCGAAGACTGGTGGCTGTTGCCCTACACCTACCCCAAGGACGGCAGCGATGTCGACCTGCAAGCCATCGACGCGCTGGTCGAGCGAGAAGCGCGTTAGGCTGGGAATTTACGCATACCGAATTGACTGCTGGCGAAGCCGGTCGGAGCTTCGACTTCGCCAGCAACCAATTCGCCTTCCACCACGTCATCGACCAGGCGCGGATACTGCATGAAGTCTATCGCATATTAAAACCGGGCGGCCGTTTCGGATTCTGCTCATTGCTCCCAATCCAACAACACCCCCAGCGCCTCACCCATATTATTGTAGAGCAAGTCAAAAGCCTGCGCTGCCTCCGCAAAAGAAAAACGGTGCGTCGTCATCCGCTCGGTCTGAATAACATCCGCTTGCAAAAGCTTCATCGCCCTAAACGCCGTACCGGAGCCGATACTCTGCCCATAATAACCGCCGATAATTTTGCGCCGTTGGATCTTGCCCGAAGACAGCGGCAATGGCTCGTCCTCATACAACCCGATCAAGTGCAACAGTCCCCCGACCGCCAACATATCCAGCCCCTGGTCGAATACGCTGATACCCGCCGGCCCACCGACCGCATAGACGACAATATCGGCCCCGGCGCCCTTTGTCAGCTTGCGTAGCGCGCTTACCGGATCTTCTTGTGCGGCGTTGACGACCACGTCCGCGCCTAATTCCTCGGCCAAAGCACAGCGACTCGCCACCGCATCGACGGCGATAATCCGCCCCTTGCCATTGTGTTTGGCCACTTGCAACATCAAGCTGCCGACCAGACCCTGGCCCAAAATAACTACCGTGTGGTTCGGCTCGATCTGCTCTATATCCACCCAGGCCACCGCGCCGGAGACCAAGGGCCAAAAGGGCGCCACGTCAAACTCGACCCCCGGCAATAAAGCCACTACGCGCGGCTGGTCCTCGGGCGAAGAAAGCACCGCCGGGCATACGACGTACTCGGCGTGCGGCGCCAAGGCCACCACCCGGTCGCCTACACTCCAACAATCGACCCCTTCGCCCAACGCGTCGATCACCCCCGCCAGCGAATAGCCCATGATATCCGGGCTGACCGCGTGCTCGCGCGTATAGCGCGCGCCAATCTCCGAACCGCGGCTGATTAGGCTGCGCACCGCTTTGATGCGCACCTCACCCGGCCCCGGTTCCGGCATCGGCACTTCTTCAATCGCGATATTGAACTGGCCTTCGGGTTTTATTACACGTTTCATCTGCTCTTCTCCTGAACGAATTGGCTGCATATAGTTGATTGCTTAATGTGTCGATCGCCCCATCAGTTAACAACCCATAAACGGGACCACTGGAAAGATTCCGCTCTAAATGAATTCAGCGCAATTATCGAGCGGCGAAATCGACGTTACATCTACGCTGGAGCAAGGCTCGATATTCAAATATTCGATCGCCGCGACCTTCACCGATCAGACGTAAATATAGCCAACAGACTTTCCACATCCTGGTCGTCGAGGACCAGTGGGAACGCCGCAAACTACTGGTCTATTTATTGGAGCCTTGGGGTTTCGAGGTCCGCGAGACGCACAACGGACGCGAGGGCGTGGAAGCCTCAATCGTGGGAGCTGCCGGTTGCGACGAGTTTATCCGCAAACCTTTGCGCGAAGAATACATCGTTAAGGCCATGGCCGATCATATCGGCGTGCAATTCATCTACGAAGAAGCAACCGAAGCCCCTGCTACGACGGCACACCGATCGCTCACTGCTGACGTGTTGGCCATCCTTGCCCGCCGCGCGGACCACCCCCGCATTGCACCAAGCTGGCCAGCGGAAATAACCGCCGAGCACGGCGAACTAGCCGCGGCCCTATCGCGCTTAGCTGACGATTTTCAATTCGACGAGATCCTGACGTTGGCAAGGGCTACGGGGACCAATAATCGATTGATGCCCCAATAGTATTTCTTTAACGCACCAACATCAAGCGGCGGCTCTGTAGCATCTCGCCAACCTGCAAACGATAGAGATAGGAACCCGAAGCCACATCGCGTCCGGCCCCATCGCGGCCATCCCACTCGACGCGGTGCATTCCGGCCGGCAAGGCACCGGCGACCACCGTGCGAACCTGCTGCCCCAACATATTGAAAATATCTAAACGCACTTCGCTCATCCTCCGTTCACCCACGCTCCCCACCGCGAAGGGTATCGTCGTGGTGGGGTTAAAGGGATTCGGAAAATTCTGCAACAACGCGGATTGACGCGGCTGTGCACGGGTTGCGATCAACCGCTCGACTTGGCCGTCGGGCCGCAACAACTCTACCTCAAGCACATCGGTCGATCCTTCGATAATCGCCAAGATCCCCGCTGCTGCAAGCGGCTGCTCCTGGTCGAATAACGCTCCGACTATACGGGTGTTGCCCTCTTCAGGCCAGTGCTGTATCAGCATCTGGCGACCCGCCCAAATCGTCCCTGACGTCGTAAAATCAATCGCCTCGATTCCAGTCGTCAGCAGTGAAAATCCGACGATCTGCCCTTCTTGCTGCAAATGCACTTGCCCATCGAGCAACTCTATCTTGCCGGCCGCCGGGCGCTGAGCGGCGGTCGTTGGTGCAAGCAATTGCATCCCGACCGCACCGAAATTCTGCGCCAGGAGAAAAAAGTCGTCGATATTAATACTCTCATCGCCGTTGAAATCGGCCGTTACGGCCTCGGTCCAGGACACCTGCTCGGCCGAAGTCGTGCCAAAATGCCGTACGAAGACGCCGAAGTCCGCCAGATTGATGCTATTGTCGTCGTTGGCATCACCCGCAGGCAAGCTGCCCTGGGAGATCGAATCCACCGAGACCCAGGAAAAAGAAGTACTGGTGCGCAGCGTTGTGCCCACGGATATCGTATCGGTTAACCCCTGCAGGTGCGTCGGCGCCTTAGCCAGCACGTGATAGGTGTCTTTGGGAATCTGCACCAGGCTGAAACTGCCGTCGGCCGCCAATGTATACTGGATCCCAGACCGCAAACGATCTTCGTCGTTGAGCGGTGACTCGAGCGTATCGCCGACAATGCCCACAAAGAATAGTGAAATCTGCAAAGCTTGGTCGAGTAAAGCCCGCCCCTCTAATTGGATCTGCCCCTGCACCTGAAAGTCGCGGATGGAAACTTGCGTCGGCCGCTCTGGTATAAAGGGTAGAATCCATTCACCCGTCCGCGCTTCGACCACTGAGGAACGTCTATTACTGGCCGGTTCGTCATCGATGGTGATAAAAGTGACCGTGTCGACGCTAGTAAGGAACCAAATCTCGCCCAACTCAACCGGCTCGACCCCAGCGTTGAGGTCCAATTGAGCCAAGGAGAGATTCATCTTGTTATTTTGCAGAGGCTGCAGACGATTTTCCAGAACGGCCGCATTGCTCAATGCAGCCTCGACCCGGAAAGGTTGTACCGCGGGCAAAGCCTCGTCGGCGTCGATCAAGGTCAGCGCACTGTCCTCATAACTCATAAAAAGCGATAGCCCGGCGATATCGTGCTCGGCTGGTGTTATAAAAGCCCGCAACTTTAACGTATCGCCGACCGAGAAACGAGACCCGTCCACGATCTGCAATTCAAAAAAGGGCGCCGGCCTGGAAGCAGCGGCGACAATCTCCGACGGATCGGAGGCGAGCAAGGCGTTGCCGGCTACCACATAATAGTAAAAGGTGTCGGCCAGGGTCGCCGCCACGTCGACATAGCGGCGCTGCCCGGCGGCCAGGGTATCGACCGGGGCAAAGGGACCTGTGCTCGAAGTCGAGCGAAAGATCATATATTCGGTCGTCCGGCCGATCTGCTCGTCCAATGCAGGCGCCTCCCATACGACCTCGATATTACGACCTAGGTCGCGCCCAACGTCAGCGGCGCTGACGCCGGTTGGCGGTCGGGGAGCATCGAGCCGGCGCGCGTCTTCATTAAGAAACACCTGCACCAGCCCTTGGCCGGCGAACAAGGCCACGATATCGTTGGCACCGTCGGCATTCAAATCGGCGACACCAACGCGGCGCACCGGCACCTGCGAGGTGAGAATATCACGCGAGACGAAACCCGTGCCGGCTTCATTTTCGAAAAAAGCTAGATGCGATCCCGTCGAGCTGGCCACGACCAGGTCGCTGAATATATCAGCCGTCAGGTCGGTAAGCGCCAAATCGACCACCGGCACCCCGACGTTAATCCGCTGGACCAATGTCAGACCGCCGGCGCCGTCATTTTGCAAGATCGCCACATCACGACTACCGCGACTGCCGACCAGTACGTCATTGTCGCCGTCCGCGTCGTAGTCGGCCATCGATAGCGCCGCTGGATCGATACCGACGACAAAATCTTGCCGAGTCTCGAAACCACCATTGCGGTTACCAAAGAGCACGGAGATCGTACCGGCAGTGCTATTCGCCACGACCAGGTCGGCATGTTCGTCGGGGTCGAGATGCGTCGCCAACAGCGCCGTCGGCCCGGCTTCGACATCGCAGGTGATGCGCGCATTGAAACTGCCCTCGCCATTATTGAACAGCACCGTAACCGAGGCGGCATCGCGATTGGCCACGGCGATATCGAAATCGCCGTCGGCATCGAGATCGGCCGTGAGCACATCGGCGATCTGATGTCCGATAAAGATGTCCTCACGGCTTATATCGAAGAAACCCATGCCATCGTTCTGCAGAATAGAAATAGACCGGGCGACCGGATCGCCGACGACCAGGTCCAGCCCGTTGCCGAAAATAGCCGCCGCCGCCAGTGTCACGGGTTGGTCCCAATCGCCATAGGACGATGAGGCGCCCGGATAGACGACAGCTTCGAGGAACAGGCCGGTGCCGTCGTTGAACAACACCCGCAACTGGCCGCTAGCCGAATCGGCGATGGCCAAGTCTAATGCGCCGTCTTGATCGAGATCGACCACCAGCATATCCGCCGGTCCAACACCCGCAACCAACTCCGTTAGGGGCCGCAATGCCAATGCCCCACCGGCGCCTTTTAAGCTGATCGCGGTCGAGGAGAGCCGCCCGGGAGCGTCACTTTCGATTTGCAGCGATCCGTCGTCTTCCCCCGCGGCAAGCGGCAGGAAAGTCACGTTAATTTCTTGCACCTGGCCAGATGCGATGGTGATAGGCGCCTCTACATCAATGCGAAAGGCTTCGCCATCCAGTCGTAATTCGAGGATATTCAAGTCAATATTGCCGCTATTCGACACCGACAGCGCCACGGTCTTAGAAGACTGGAGATCCACCGTAGCAAAATCCAAGGCCCAGGAGGACACACTGATATCCGGTGCCGTGCCGACACCGTCGACTCCGATCTCATTGCGGCCGACCGCATCTACAACGACTAATTGCGCACTCATCCCTCGCGCCACCAGCGGCAAGAAGCGGATCGTCACGCCGAGGCTTTGATTCGGTGCCAGGGTCTGCGGCTGGAAGTTCAAAATGCGAAACGAGGCATTTTCGATAAATGCATTGCGCAGTTTCAACGCCGCATTGCCAATATTGGTCAAAATGACCGTCGTATCCAGAAAACTGCCCACGCGCACTTCACCAAAGGCAATAACCGCCGGTTGCACACTGAGTTCGGCCAATACGCCGGTGCCGCTCAAAGCGACCGACACCGCGTCTTCATCGGGGTCATTGCTGCGCGCAACAAGCACAGTGGACGCCATGCCGCGCACCGTCGGCTGGAAGCGCACCTCGACCGCGACGCTGCCCCCCGGAGTGACCGTCGCGGTCGCTGGGCTGACCGAAAAAACGCTTTGGCGGTCGATGCTAAAATTTGATATGACCAGGTCAACTTGGCCGTCGTTGACAATATCCAACGTCTGCACACTCGGCACCCCCACCGAGACCATCCCGAAGTCCAGGGCCGCCGCCCCTAAGCGAATCTGTGCTTCGGGTTCAAAGCGAATCTCCTGAATCCCGTTGCCGACACCGCCACCGAGAATACGGCCGTCCGTAACGACCGCCACCCAGCGCGTCGTTAAATTATCCAGCCCATCGTTGACCGCGTTCCAATTCGCGCCGCCGTCCTTCGAACGGTAAAAGCCGCCATTCGCTGTGGCCGCATAGATCAGCTGATCCACATCTGGGTCGACTTCGACGCTGCGCGCATTGAGATCACCTAGGCCATCGTTGGCCGTCTGCCAGGTCTGACCGTCGTCGCCGCTGAGCCATATGCCCGCCCCATAGGTCGCCACGACGATCCGTCCTGCGTCTTGCGGGTCGGCAGAAAGATAGATATCGCGCACGCTCAAACCATCCAATTCCTCGCCCGCCGAAACCCAGCTCTCACCGCCGTCGCGGCTCTCGAAAAGACCCCGCGCCGTACCGGCATAAACCGTCAATGCCTGCAATGGGTGTGCGGCCAAGGCAAAGATGATATCGCTTTCCAACTCCGAACCGGCAACCACCCAACTCACTCCTGCATCCAGGCTAGTAAACACCCCACGACCAAAGGTCGCCGCATATACCCTGCCCTCCGCCCCTGTGCCCACCGCCAACACGCCCGGCCCCACCGCGTCTACCACCGCCCAAGACTCGCCACCATCGGCGCTTTGGAACAAGCCGGTATTCAGCCCCGCATAGAGCCGGTCGCCATTCTCCGGGTCAACCGCCAAGCTCAATACGCTGCGATCGACCAGACTCGGACCGCGCAACGACCAACTCTGGCCGCCGTCCGCGCTGTAGTAAAATCCATTTTGTGCACCAGCGTAGAGCGTTTGACTCTGTCCATGATCCTGGGCAAAGGCATTTACCTCGGCCGTTATGCCCGTGCCAGCCTGGGTCCACCCATTGGCACCGGCCGAAACCGGAATGGCCTGTACTGCCAGCCAGCCCAGGCACCAGATCATATATATCGCTTTTATATTCTTCATAACTGCACCGCTCGTTTATTGCTCTTATCGCACTAGGATCAGCGCGCGGTGGTATCGCCGCCCGCCTTCTTTTAATTGATAGAAATACATGCCGCTGCTCAACGATTTACCCCCTGCATCGCGCCCATTCCAAGTCGCCGTCCACACCCCCACCTCCTGGAATTCGTCGACCAATGTCCGCACTCTGTGCCCCAGCGAGTTGAATAGCTGCAATTGCACTTTGCCGGGTGAGTCAATTTGATACACGATCTTGGCGACCGGCACCCGACTCGGCGAAAAGGGATTGGGATAGCTGCCCAGTTTCATCGCCGCCTGACGATTCTCTGGCTCGACCCGGCCTAGGCGAAAAAGACCTAATTCACCCACGGCCGCCGCCAGCCAATCCGTTACGGGATCGACCTGGGTCGGTATTTCCTCCCATACGCCCCCGAGTTCGTCCCAGCGCAGAATCCCCAAAGCCGGATCTTCATTGGCACCGGGAAAGAAATTGAGCGTTACCGGCTCGCCGAGTTTGCGCCCGCGCAATAGATCGACCGAATACACCGGCTGCCCCTCGTTGCCGGGAGGCATCTCTGCCTCCCCCAGCTGATAGAGTACGGCCATCTGGCCCGGCCCAGCTGCGGCATCGGTCACATTGAGCATCAATTGCGGGTCCGGACTGCGCACATTACCGCCCATCTCATCCATCCATTTTAGCGCCACTATCAACGCTCGCTGACCCTCATTTCCGCCTGGGTCAAATCCCGTAACTTCGATGTCAACCATCCGCTCCTCTTGGTTTTCGGGCGGATGCGGAAAATTGACCCGATAGGTGCCGTCGTCGAGACGCTCGACTTCCTGCAGTTCGTCATCAACCTCAACCTCGGGATCTTCGCCTAACTCCTCACTCGCCGCGATGCGCAACTCCAAGAGTTCACTGAAGACGGGATGCCTGCGAACCGACAGCGTAAACTCTGGCGGCACCTCGTCCTGTTGGATCAACACTTCCATCTCGGCCGATGTCTGGTTGCCCTGTGGGTCCTTGGCCGTCAAGTGCAAAACGCGCGTCCCGGCCTCGCCCGCCGGCACCGAGACAAAAAGCTGATCTCCTTCGATCCGGGCGGAGATCCCCGGTTCAACCGTAACCTCCCAGGTCAACTCCTCGGCCGGCGTGTCTATATCGGCGGCAAAGGGCGATAGGGCGACTTGCGATTCTTCGTTACCCGCCTCGATAAGGATCTGCGGCAACGCGCCAATCTCTGGCGCGGCCCCCCCTTGGACGACGACGACTTCCATCACCCCGAGCGCGGTATTGCCCGCAGGGTCTCGGACCAGAAATTGGATCTGGTCGACCCCCGTCTCTAACGCCCCCGCCGTCAGCGTAACGACTCTCGTATCTGCGGCGATCTCGACCGTCACCAGCCGCTGCCCGCTAGCCGACCAATTCAACTGATCGTCAACATCGTCGTCGACGACAAAATCATCTAGGTCAACCGACTCGTCGACTTGTCCCAGTTCCAACTGAAAACGCGGAAGAACCCGAATCTGCGGCGACAGACCCGCCCCCTTGAGGATGACCCGTAAGCGCTGTAGGCGCTCGCGACCAGACTCGTCAGTAGCGGTGAATTCGACAATCTCGCTGCCTAAAAATGCCGGATCGGCGATAGCGATCAGTATGCGGGTCGATTGAGGATCGAGAATCACGTCAACCGCCGTAGAAGGCACCACGCGCCATACCAGCGCTGGAGCCAACCCACCCGCCGCACCGACGGCGTAATCACTGAGCACTATACTCGAGTCGATCTCCCCCGGGAAAAGTTCGACATCCGGCAGGGGCTGCAGCGAGAAGAGCGGCGGCAAACCCACCGTGATCAAAGCCGTGGTCTCCTGTCCGTCGGTATCGCGTACTCTCAGGAGCACCTGGGTCGCGGTCGGCGGATCAATTGCATCGGGGTCGCGGCTCAATTTTAATTCATGAGTAACCAGATCGAGTACAGCAATGATCCCTGGCTCGCTTTCGACCTCCCAAAATAGCTCATTATTTTTGTCCAAGGAATCGAAGGCGAATTGATCTAGGTCCAAACGAGTCTCGGCCTTCAAACTATCCAAACTCACCGAGTTAAAATCGGCGAGTTGTGGCGGATCGCCGGGTGCCGAAAATAATACCGGTATCTCTGCCGAAGCACGTTCGCCACTCGGATCCGAAGCCACAAGACCCAACGAAGCCGGCTTGACGAAGTTTTCACCGGCGCTAAGTGTCAACTGCCGAGTCTGCGAATCAAATACAGCATTCAGCCCCGATGAAGGGAAAATATCCCATATGATATTCGCATCCGGGTCGTCCGGATCGGCAACGATCTCATCAAGCGCTACTATCCTTTCCTCACCCAGCCGCAAACCGATGACCCCGGGGACGAAGATCTGCGGCCCTTTTGCGTCGTCGGGACCGAGCACGCTGACCTTAAAATCGACCTGGTCCTGATTGCCTTCGGGATCGGTGACGCTCAACCGCACCTTGCTGGTGCCGGAAAATCCGCTGGCGCCGCTGATTAATAGCTGGCCGTCCTGGACAATCGCCGACAGACCACTATCGGGCACAGCCTCCCAGAGCAATGCCAACGCCGAACTATCGTCCACCGCCAATTCAGCCAACGTCAACTCGACTGCTTGGCCGCCGAGGAAGCGCTGCTCGGCCAACGGCTGGATTTCAGGTCCGACCGACTCGCCAGGCCCCAACACGACAGCGACCTGCCGGGTCTGCGCCACAGCACCTGAGGTATCCTGCGCGGTTAAACGCACAATACCCCGTCCGGCAACTTGACCGCTGACGACAAGTTGGCCGTCGATTATTTCCGCGCTGACTCCACCTTCAACTTCAAGAAAAACTTGCATGCTCGACACATCGTCGTCGCGATCGGAAAAAAAGTCGGTCAGCGGCACGGACACCCCGGCCCCTTCGACCGGATAGACCGGCGATACCTCGATCGACTCAGGAGGATCGTTGACGGGAGAAACTTCAACCACCGCCATCACCGTATCGGCCAGACCCGTCGGATCATCGACGATAAAAGAGATTACTTCACTGCCAAAAAAATCGGGCGTCGCGGTCAATCGTACCACGTGACTAGCCTCGGCTACCACGGCCAGCACATCCTCGCCCCCAGAGGCAGTCCACAGCAATTGGTCCAAACCGTGGTCGAGATCTGCAACAAAGGCATCGAGGTCGATATCCTCATTGCTCGTATCCTCGGCAAAGCGCAACGTATCCGGAAAATCGCTAATTTTCGGCCGAGACAATATGAGCACATAGATTGTGTCCGACGCCGTCAACCCTTCGTTGAGTTCTAGCGCGGTAAAGATCATTTTCCACTCGCCGACCAAACCCTCCTGGGCAAGCATCGTAACCTGATTAGTTTCCGCGTCGATCGTGGTTTCAATTTCGCTCAACCGCGAATTCGTCCACAGAACACTAGTCCCCACCGTATCGACGAAGTTGTCCAAATCAAATACTTCTAATCGCTCTCCTTCGATAAGCGTCAAATCAGGCAGACGTGGCGAAATGCGGAAGCCGGTAACGCGCACCACGGCTTCGCCCAGCGGTTCGGTAAAACGTTGCTCAATACCAGACAAGCCTACCCGGACATAATGGGACACGCGATTGTGGCCACGTTCCTCAATGCGAATCGAAGTCGTCTCACTGAGAGTGCGTCTGGCCACTTCCAGTTGAAAACGCACTGCGACCCCCTGGCCCGTCGCCGTATTGAGCGAAATCCCGCCGGCCGCTTCGGTATAACTCAAGATGGTTTCGTCCCCAAGCTCTTCAACCGCGTTAACCAGGGGTATACCCCCAAGAAAGCTCGTCGCCGCGAAAGGTAGGGGTTGCCCCGTCTCATCGAAACCGGCGGGCACTAACGTGAATACGGCGCTGTCATAGGACAGGAAAAGACTAAAGCCCGTCAACTCTTCGGCCCCCGCGTCGACAAAGACTTCCAGATCAATGATCTGTCCCAGCTCGGCGGTGAACTCGCTCTGGCCACCTGTTTGCCGTACGGCGACCGAGGCCGCCCATACGTCGGCCGTTAGCGCGCACAGCGCGAACGCGATTATGTGTATTAAGGCGCGCATTATCTCACCAGCACCATGCGTTTAGCCATTCGTTGTTCCCCGCTCTGCAAGCGGTAGGTATAGATGCCGCTGGCGACGGGTCGACCCTCTTGGTCCAAACCGCGCCAGTGCAGACGATGTCCTCCCGCCGCCATCTCGCCGTCCCAGAGCACCGCAACGCGCTGCCCGAGCATATTAAAAATCTCTAATCGCACCTGCCGACTGTCGGCCGGCACGGTGAAGTCGATCGAGGTTTCGGGGTTGAACGGATTGGGCCTATTCTGCTCTAGGGCAAAAAGCCTCGGAGTGCTTATGGCCCCATGCCCGATAGCTGCGTCAACGAGCCGGTGATCCATTTCGACGAAGCTGGCTCGTCGTAAAACTGGAGACGGTGCCCCGTCCTGCAGCGCCTGCAACCGCCATTTAAGCAACGCTTCGACGCCCTGTAAATCCCCGTCACGCCCAATTTTACTCGCTCCTATAATCAAGCGATCAGCCATCTTGCGCTCTGCCGCCAACAATTCGTGTTGCCGATCTATATCGGCTGCGATCCACCGCCAGTGCACCGCGTCAAATTCGAGTTCCAATTCATAGGCCCTCATCCCCGCCAACCCTTCGCCGACGACGACAAATTCGACCACCTCGCCCGCATTCACGCGCTGCCCCGGACCAATAAGTTCGGCCCGCTGCACACCCGGGACCGCTGATCGCTTGTAAACGGGCATTGGACCTCTGCGAAGAAAATTGGCCCCAACCAGGGACAAATCCTGGATATTGACCAGGTTGTCGCCAGTTATATCGGCGGGTTCACCTGCCGAACCCGGGGTTGCCTCTAAGCCAAAAAATGATGCAACGAAGTCCCAATCGGCTAAAGTGACCTCATTGTCCTGCATCCCCACCCCATCCATTCCGAGATAGCCGGTCACGTCGCCGCCCAACATCCGCGGACGCTCGCCGCTACCGGGACTGACCGGCAAAACATTTTCGACCGTTTGCGCTGGAAAGAGTTCGAGTCCGGGGACCCAAGCCTCCAGATAACCGCGCAGCCCCGCGTGCAGGTCCCACCGGCCAGTAGGCACTTCCGCCAAGACAAAGCTGCCATCGGCCGCCACCTCGACTTGCACCCCGACCCGTGCCGGATCGACATCATTGGCCTCGGTAAAAAGCGGGTCGACGAATTCGGCATAATCCCCCCAACGTCGTAAGAAAAAGTCGACCTGAGCCGTCATGTCCTGACGCCCCTCCAAAGTGAGATTGCCCATAACCGTAGCGCGGCCTGCGACCAATTCACCAGCGGCAACCGGCCCCGTCGTCAACTCCACCACCGACTGGCCGTCAAGCTCAAGCCGCGAAGCCTGGCCCTGCGCCGTCTCGACTTCGAGACCGATACTGACCGGACCGACTAGGTCGAGCGAACTCAATTGGAAAGTCGCCAATATCCGATTGGAACTCAGTCCGGCAATCTCGGCAACCGTCGGCTCGAAATAGCCCATGCGCAAACGCAGCACGCCCGCCTCGTCATCCACCGCATCATTGGTCACCAACTTGGCGACTTGGAAACCCGCCCCGACGAGAAAGGGTTGCACACCGTCCAAAAGCGGATTCTGGTCGACGGGCGCAAAACTGGCAGGGTCGGCAGTGAACGTCGCCTGTACTAAATCGACGCTGGCTCCGGCGTTTATTCGTACTTCAAAGGTCAACAGTTGGCCGCCCGTGCCCATACTGAACACTTCGGGCAACAACTGGATCGGAGCAGGCACCGCGGCTACGCCTTCCATGCCAAGTACCTGGACGGGACCAACCGCCTTAACCGCCATCGCCTCGGCAAAATCTCCGGTGTCCGTAATGGCCAGATAGATGAAATATTCGCCGTCGACCAGCGGATCATCGGTCGTCACCCCCCTCGCGAGGTGGTCGATACGCACTTCGAGGTGGTCGACCGTGGAGTCTTCGCTCAAATCCATTAGCGAATCCACCGCGACATCGGCGCGGCCATCGACGGAATTGACCACATAGGACACACCCGCGGCGACCGCCGCATACGTTGAAACCTCGCCGCGGTCTTCGCGACTAAGCAGCACGCGTATCCGCGCGTCGTCGTCTAAATCCATATCCTCCCAGCCGACTCGGCCACTGCGACCAGGTTCGACCGCAACAGACGAGACCGGCTGCAGAGCGCGAATGCTCGGCGGATGCAAAAACACCATCCGCGAGGCCGCGTCGTTGAGCTGCCCGCCGTTCATCTGGTCTAGGCGGCGGCTTTCACCGTCACTGATCACCCCATAGGCGTAATGCGTCACACCGGCCTCCGGTACACTCGATCCGCTGCCGGCTAACGACCACAGATCCCATACATATTGGTTATCCGTGCGCTCGTCAGGGTCCTCGGGGATATTGCCGAAAATTAATTGCGTTTGCCCGCTAGCCAACGCGAGCAAAACCTGTTCCGCACCGCCGGGTATTGCGAAGCCCGTATCAATAAGGGTCGAGGTTGCCGGCAAGCGACTAAGATAGAGGTCGATTCGCGCGTCGTCATCGACATCCGCGTCGCCATCAAAACCGCGCCGGCCCCAGGTAAAGGAGACAAAGCGCTGCGGACGACTGCCGCCGGTGACGATTGTATCCGCATCAACCAATACGCCGTCGTCAAGCGCGTCCAAACTCAGAAAGGGCGTGTGGCGGACCCGAACTTGGCCCTGACTGCGCACCAGCGCCGTGGACAACAAATCGCTTGCCGCCGCATAGATATAATAATCCCCCGCAGATACCAGTTCGGGAGCGAGAATATTCCAGAGCACAGTATCTTCTTTTGCCAACAGCCCTTCGACGGGCGTTATCGGGATACCTTCGGCCAAAGTCAGCCCGCCACTACCATCAACGGTGAGTGCCGTTTGCTCAAGCTCGCCATTGACGCTATAAAATAGATGCACGGGCGGTTCGCTATCGTGATCGATAAGGCTGTACGCGATCTGCAATTGCTGGATACTGCTGCCGGTCGCGACACCGTTCGCATCGAGCAAATCACCCGAATCAAGTGTGCTCGTGGTCTCGGGTCCCAAGAGTTGAAAAACGGGTTCGTGCCGCACCGCGATGGCGCGGCTGCGCACCAGCGGGATCGCCCCGGTGACCGACGAGGTCGCATAGAGATAGTAGATACCTGGAGCCACATCGCGGAATAGCAGACTCGTTGCGCGTCCAACTCCCTCGCGCTCGACATAGGCGTCTCCGGCCGCAGTCAGAGCTTCTTGTGCGGAAGTCTCGTCGACCGTCTTCAGATTCGCCGATAAAGAGAGGAAAAAGCGATACTCGACATCGTTGGCGTCATCGCCATCGCCCAAACCCACCTCATTGCTCGCCGTACTGACTCCGCCGTCAAATATCAGATCGGGCAGAACCAAGGCTAATATTTCTTCTGTGTCGGGATAAATCGTACCCAAGGTCGAGGTTGTCGTATCCGTACCCGCAGCGATCAATGAAGGTCCCAATGCGACAAAGTTCATCGAGCCTGTGGCGTTAAACTCGGCCGAGGTAACCAAGACGGTGGACGGACCTTCGGCGAAATCGACTTCGCGCTCGTCGGCAAATAAGATCGGGCCATAATTGACTTGCGATTCCGTAGGAATGACCGAGAGGATGACCGGAAACTGCACATACAATTGCCCGCCAGCTGCAGCAGTGGCTAGACTGCCGACGACGATCGTATTCACATCGGTCGTCGGGTTGACAAAAAACTCCGGTGTTTCATCAGCTGCCGGAGCATAGACGATTCTAATTTCGTCGTCTAAGAGGCCGTCCTCGTCCGTATCCGCCAACACCATCCACGTCGGCATTCCAATACTCAGCGCGGTGTCCGAAGGCGAGTCATCTTGGCCCAATACCACATGTAACTGCTGCCAGTAACGCCCCGACTCGAAGCCCACCTCCGATACCGGTATCCGCGCCAACTCCGGCGGGCTAATTTCTACGGTCTGGGCGTTGGCCGTCGTCAGACAAGCCGTCAGAAATATGAATAAGATGTTCAGCGCTTTAGCCATGGGCAGGCGGATGAATCCGCTAAATTCTCCCTTTGATGGGAATGATATTCCCTTTTCGCCGTGTATGACCCCCACTGCCTGTGGGAGTCGAGGACTGTCTATGTCCTATATATTGCGCTTTTTTCATTATCTTAACGCAACTTATCTCCATATAGTAGTTCTGGTCTCATCCTACATCACCTAGGTATTGCAAATCCGGTACCAAACGACCACAAATAAAGAACAGGCCCTGCAAATAATAAAAAAATATCTGTAGAGCCTGTCTATTTTGCGTTCAATTTACTATTTACGATGATTTATCGAATCAACATAACCTTCCGCGCCCTGCGCTCCCCACCCACCTCGACTACTAATAGATAAATGCCACTTGCCGCTTCGGCCCCGCCCTGATCCCGAGCATCCCAGAGCATGGTCCGCAAGCCGGCCCCCTGCCACTGATTTAGCAATACGCGAATCTGCGCCCCCAATGCGTCGTAAACAACTACGCGCACCCTACCTTCGGCGGCCACATGATATCGCAATACCACTTCGGCGTTAAATGGATTCGGATAGGCCGTTGGCACAGCTTGCACCACCGCTGCGGATCCCTTGGCCAGACGATATAGCCCCCCTTCAGCGACGACAGCGAAAAGCGCATCCTCGCCGATCTGCGCCGGAATCTCTTGCCAGCCCTCCTCCCCTAGGCGAAAGAGCCCTTGACCAGGGGCAGCACCAGAAAAAACCAATTCCGCCGTCGATCCGGCCTGTAAATCCACGCGATACCCTTTTTCATCGCCATAGAGCAACACGGCTCCCAAGCGGCCCTGGACACGCAACAAACCGTCCGGACTGAGAATCCCAGGGCCATTACCCGCGCTGAGAGCAAGTTGCGTCTCGGCCGTATTGCCGGCCAAATCGCTACCCGCCGCCAAGACCTGTATCGACCCGCTCCCCCCGGTGTATTGCGCGACATAATAATCGTCTCTCGCAGCGACGGCCAACACGAGGCCATCAGCGATGACGACCGGCATGCCCGCCAATTCCTCGTCCGCACGCAGATGGAACTCCACCGTGCCCGTCGCCAACAGATGGCCGCTCAACACTAAATCAGGCGACCGCACATCAACGGGCTTATTTTCAACCGCATCAACCTGTATGGGTATCTCTTCTTCAATGGACTCACCTATTGTCGGCAGAGGCTCTTCCGCGTTGGGCTCAACGGGCACCACACCGGGTAATTCACCACCTTCGTCAACCTCATCCGCTGCGAGTACTTCGACAATCAGTTCTGCTGCAATTGTTTGGCCTGCAGGTGAAGTTGCCTCGAGCGAAAATGCAAAAAGACCGGTTTGCCCAGCGACCACCCGCAATTGCCCATCCGCCAATTCAGCATCGATGCCTGCGGGTATCTGCATCGACCACTCTATTTCCTCTGGAGCAAAATCCCCCACAACAAACGCCCCAAGATCCAACGTCCGCTCAGTCGACTCAAGGCGCAAAATTTCCATAGGCTGCAAAGCAAAGACCGCAGCTTGCACCCCGACAGTAAGCTGCACCTGCCGAATCGTCGATCCCAATAGCGCCTCTAAAAAAAAGATCTCCCGCCCCGGCAGAGCATCGGTGCCATCCAAGTGCAAACGCCTTTGCCTGTCTATCGAGGCACGAATAAAAACCCCGCCGCGCAGCGACCAAATCACCGCTCCCGGATCGCCTGTCACCACCAACGAATCGAGCAGCAAAGTCGAATCAACCCGCCCCACCAATAGAGATATCTCCGGCCAACCGACGAGTTCCAAAGGTGTGGCAATCGGACCCGGCGCCACTTTCTCCTCCTCTTTGGCATCAGCCTCCTGCACATCAGAGGAGACGGCTTCGTCTTCGACCTCTTGTTCTTCTACGGCCAAAACCCATACCCGCACAGCGACAACCGCCGAGTGTCCCGCATCGTCATCGGCGGTAAAAAGCAAGACTTCGCGGCCAGAAAAATCGAGCGGCATCTGTATCTCAACCCTGCGTTGCGCATCGATTTCGACCCGCAATCCAGCCATTCCCGTCACCGACCATTGCACGTTGGCCGCCGTCCCGATGACGACATACTCATCAAGCCAAAATCCACCGATCTCACCCTGGGCTAAATACAGATCGGGAATATCGCCAAGTTGCAGCAGGTTCGAGTCGGACTCCGCAACTGGATTTTCCTGCTCCGTTTCGGGCAAAGCCCCGACAGACTCAGACACTGTGCCTGCACTATCGGCTTGGGATGCCGCAGGTAAGGCGGGGGGGGGGGTCTCTTGATCGATTGGTGCAACGGGCGTGTCTAGCGTTGCATTATCCGACGCGACAACCGCCGGATCGACTGCCGAATCAACCGCAAGATCAACCGCCGAATCAACCGCCGAATCAACCGCCGGATCTACCGCCGGAGCAACCGCCGGATCTACCGCCGGAGCAACCGCCGGATCAACCGCAGGAGCAACCGCCGAATCTACCGCCGGATCTACCGCCGGATCAACTGCCGGATCAACCGCAGGAGCAACCGCCGAATCTACCGCCGAATCTACCGCCGAATCTACCGCCGGATCAACTGCCGGATCAACTGCCGGATCAACCGCAGGAGCAACCGCCGAATCTACCGCCAAATCTACCGCCGGATCAACGGCCGAATCAACCACAAGATCAACCGCCGGATCAACCGCCGGATCAACTGCCGGATCAACTGCCGGATCAACCGCCGAATCTACCGGTGTTGTAGTTTCCCCCGGCACCGAATTATCCACTTCCTCAACGGGCTCTTGGGCGGTTTCTTCAGCCCCCGGCTTCGAATCACTTGCAGGCTCCTCAACCCGCACTCGTAAAGCCACCACCGCCCCACTACCCTCAGGGTCATTCACCTGCAACCGCACGACCGCCTCGCCCACAGCTAAACCGCGCAACTCAAGTAAGGGCAGATTACCCACGATCACTTCCACCGCAACAGGGCCTTCGACAGCCACCGACCACTGCAACTCTGCCAAGGGCGTATCGGCATCGGTCACCCCCACCGCTACCTGATTGCTTTGTCCAACTTCTATAACCATATCGGACATAGCCGCCAGTTCTGGCCCGGCATCGAGCCGCACCACCTGCACCTCAAACTCTGTGGCCGCCTGTGCTCCGAGAGGGTCACTGACCTGCAAGCGCACTTTACCAATCCCCTCAGCAATCCCGTGAAGCGCTATGATTCCATCGACTATGGTTACTGCTACAATGCCATCTCCTGCAACCTCAAATTGTAAGCTTTCCAGCGGGTGATCAGGATCGCTCGCGACCTCGCTCAACGCCGGCCCGAGCCGCACGCCGCCCACAGCGACCGCCTGTGGTGCCAATACCACGATCCGCGGGGCATCATTTACCGCTGCTATCTCGATTTCAAGCGTCGTCGTTTCGCACTGCTCTGCTTCATCGCACCAATTCACAGCCAATACCTGATGGCCGTGCCAATCTGCCACCGGAGCAAAGAGCAATTCTTCGCCATCTATTTTAGCCTGCACCCCAGTCGCATCCTGGAGCGACCAATGTCCATTCACCGCGGCCAGCTTATCGATAAAAAACGCGCCCAGATCAAGATGCTGTGTCCCCGCATCTTCTTCTACTTGCAAAAAAACAGGCGCCAAGCGCCCCACGGCCGCGTTGAGCAGTACCGCAAAATCCCCGTCGTCCACTTGGCCGTCGGGCCATATGACCCGATAGAAGACGCGTACCTGCCCTTCATCCTGTATGGCCCTTAACGCTAAATACCGCCCATCGACTTCAACCGCAAGTCGTTCCGGATCAGCAGACCAGGCTTGCCAAGTTATATCTTCACTCGACCATTTTTGTGTGATAGCATGTGCTTCGAGATCAATGCTCTGCCGCTCACCGAAGGTCATCACTCTGTCATCGAGTGACAGCAAACCCTCTCCTGCAATCTCAACCCACAACTCAGGTCCAGTTTGAAAACGATGCGCCACTCCCGGCGCTTGTAAGGTGGTATACAACGGCTGCCGCTGCCCAGCCGCGTCCAAGCGCACCGAACTCGTCCCATTCGCAGGGTAGCCCACAACGCGCAAATCAACGCGTGCAAGTACAGCCTTATCCCGTCCCGTCGATCGATTCTCGCCCGTACCACTTACCGCGACATAATTTAGTTGGAATCCTGTGAGACCATTGCCCCCCTCCGCATCCCCGGCCGTTGAATTTTCATAGACTTGACCGGGCAGGAAGGGTCCTCTGACAAAGGGCTGTACCGTCCCGTCAGCGGCGAAACTAGCAGGCACTAAGGCGAAGACCTGTTCATCGAAGCTGAGATAAGCACTAGCCGAGGTTAGGGCTAACCCATGGGCGACCGCATACACCTCGACCCTCAGCGTATCGCCAATGGATAGTTCTTCTTCGGGGATCTGTTGCAGAAATAGGCGGGCTTCCTGCGCTTGTACTGGCAGGGCTTGAAATAAGACGAAGCAGAGCAGACGGACTAACGAGCGCACGATCGGGTTCCAATCAACGCAGCAAGGTCATCTTGCGCACCTGCATCCTGCTTCCGGCGCGCAAACGCGCAAAATAAGTTCCCGAAGCCACCTCGTGCCCCGCCTGGTCACGGCCATCCCAAACTGCCGTATAGGCGCCAGCGGCAAGTTCGCCGCCGAGCAGTGCCCGCACCCGCTGGCCGGCCGCGTCGTAAATGGCCAATTCAACCGCACCGCGTTTTGGAAGCTGAAAACGCAGCGTCGTTTCCGGGTTAAAGGGATTAGGAAAATTGGGTGAGAGAGCAAATACCGTCGGCAAAGCCGCCTGCCCGGTGGGAACGCGCACGCGATGCCCCGCATCAACCCATTGCGCGTCGCGAATCTCGATCGCCGCTTCCGATCCCACTGCGTTTAACCGCTCAAAGACGAATATCCCCAAGCTATTTGGCCCTTCTACGCCGACTTGACCGCCATTGAGCGCAGCGCCGATGGCAATGGCTCCCGCCTCGCGATGCTCGGCGAATACCGCCGGCCTCCGGTCAAACGCCTCGCCTTGACGGGCGGAACGAAGCCTCAACTCGGCCGAATCATAGCGTAAGCGATACCCGTAGGCCCTGGCACCCGCCATATCGTCCGCCCACACTTGCACCTCCAAATTCCCCCCCTCATCGCGCTGTTCAATACGCCAATCTCCCATCGCCTCGCCGCCAGCTACTGTTTTATAGACCGGCTCAACTCCGTCGATATTGAAATTCGCTGCTATAATATTGAGATCTGCAACCCAGACTAGGCTATCTCCGTCGATATCGGCAAGCCGGCCACTATGCGTGGAGTTTATACTCTGGCCAAAAAAACTGACCACGAAGTCCACGTCGAGTTGGTCGATCTCGTTGTCCGGAATCTGCGCACCACTGGCATCGACGTAACCGGTGACATCGCCGCCCAATAGAAATCCCGCATTGGACACCCCATCGGCGAGAAAGGTCGGATCGACACCGGTGAGCGTATCGCCCAGATTGACCGATACCGCGGGAAACTGGCCATCGAGAAAACCGTCAAAATGCACCGCGAGTTGATAATCTCCGGTCGGTATCTTGCTCAGGCTGAAGGAACCATCACTCGCGATAGAATCTTGAATGCCCGCAATCGTGGTATCCGCATCGTTGGCCGCGGAAAAGAGCGAGTCAGTGATCGGCAAAAAATCATTGCGATCTCGCAGCAATAAGGTCATCATATTCGTAAAATCGGTCCGTCCCTGCAGGCGCACCTTGCCCGAGATCGTGCCGCGCGGCAAGATCTCAGCTCTGACCGCCGTCTCCGGCGGAATCAGCGCGACTTCCTCGCCATCGCGGTAAAAGGCCGATTTACGGTTGCCGAAATGGTCGATGTCCAAGGTCGTCGAGCCGACGGCCTCCCTGCTCACCAATTGCACCGTCGCCAGCGCAAAGCTCCCGTCGAGCTGACTCATATCGCCCTGCTCGAAGTAGATCAAATCCAATAGCCACTTGCCGGCGCTCAGACTATCCGCCCCGACCAGCAACGTATCGCGCAACGCGATCCCGGTCAGCGTCGAGTCGAGCTTAAAAGGCTGCACGCCGGAGGCGGTGTCCTGATCGACCACTGAGAAGAAGGCGGTGTCGACGCGGGCGAAAAAGGCCAACAAGTCGACGGCCTCGCCATCGCTGTGCGGCCGCAGTTCGAGCAGCGTCGTATCGCCCTGTACCGCCATCCTCAGATTTGCCGGCAGGACTTCTATCGCCGGCGAAACCAAACCCGCCGCACCACTTCCGGGCAAACCGCTGATCTGCACCACGCCAGGCACCCGTACCGCTAAACTCGCATCGGCCGGCGGGTTCGTCGCCTGGGTGTCGATGATCAGATAGACCGCGTATTGGCCGTCGACAATCGGCGAAGCGGCCCCAGTCAAATCGTTGATCAAGAGCGCCGACCTCACCGAGTACTCGCTGATCAAGTCTTCGTTCAGTGCCGTGCCCTGGGCCAAGCTGCCATCGGTCGAATTCGCCACCCAATCAACGATCGAATCACCGACCACCGCAGCATAAGTGCTCCGCGCACCCAAACTATCCGCCGCGGCCACCGTCGTCAGCAATACCCACACGCCGGCACTGTCGTCGATATCCTCTGCTTGCCACGCGACGCGAAAAGACTTCCGCCCTTCGGCGGCCACCGTCTTTAGCGGCGCCAGCGGGCGCAGATACGGGTCATGGGTAAAGTTCAGTTGGCGGGCCTGTCCCATCTCGTCGTCCCAGCGCACCACCCGGTTGGTCGAATCCGTCTCGACTAGGGCGTATAGGTAATAGGGTACGGCCTGCTTAGGTGTCTGTTGGTCGTCTGGATTCTTATACGTCCACAAATCCCAGATATACTGGTTGTCTCCCCGACCGTCCGGTTGCTCCTGCAAGCCCGAGACAATCAGGTGCGTGTCCTGAGTCGAATCGGCTGCTGCTGCCACCAGCGCCGTTTTTCCGCCCGGTATGCCGATGGAGTCGCTGGCGCTGTAGTAGAGGGCTATGCTGGCGCTGTCGATCAAAGCCCTGTCGCCCTCTTTGCCACGATCCCTGTTCCAAGTAATCGCGTAGTAGCGGTCCGGATCCGTGCCGCCGGTATTGAGATTCTGGTCGCGGCGGCTGTCAAAGGCCAAAAAGGGCGAATGTCGAACGTTATACGTATGAGAACTTCGTTTTATACCGAGATCTGTACCGTCAGTAATCACCGCGTAGATATAGTAGTCTCCACGCGTGACGAAGTTCGTATCATTGACCGCGACTTGCCAATTAAATGCGCTATCCTTGCCCTCCCGCAACGACGCGGTGCTGTCGACAAAAGTAGCGTTGGTCAACCCCGAGAGCACTCGACTCGGTACTGTTCCGGTGGTAGTGACAAAGGTCGTATCGAGCGTATCTGCAATTGCATAAAATAGCCGCACCGAGGCGCTGTCGTCGTAGTCGACGACATTAAAAGTAAGGGCGACACTGCTCTTGGCACTGTCGACGAGCGAGGCCTGGCCCCTATCGAAATCGAGCAAAAAACCCGAGTCGAGAAAATCCGCATCATTACTTTTAAAATCTCCGACCGACAATACCACCGGTTTGTGCTGGACAAGAATTCCGCGACTGCGCATCAACGGGAAATTCCCCGTCAGATTAGACGTCATATAAAGGTAATACGTAGTATCCAACAGTGATGAAACATCAAAGGCCAGCGAAACCAGGCTCTTTTCCTCTGCCTGCGCCGTCTGCAATGTCGTCCGTTCTAAAGCCAGCGTGGCGACAGAAGTATCGACTTGGGCCAGCGTGTCACGCAGCGAAAACCAAAAAGCGTATTGCACGTCGTTGCTATCGCTGCCGTCGGCAAAGGGCACGCCTGCCGCGGTGAGCGCATTGCTCAGCAGATTGCCGCGCACATCGCTTACCAGATCCGGCAGGACCAGCGCGAAGGCCGCCGCGGCTGTGTCAGGATAGGCGTCGCCCTGGACATTGGTGGTCGTATCGGCCGCACTTTCGATAAAGAGCTGGGAAAAAGTCGCCAAACTTAAGTTGCGCGGCTCAACCAAGCTCAATACCAGACTGCCGGCCGGAATCGCCAATTCGTTGGTATTGGAGAAGTAGATCTGCCCATAGGCCGTACTCGACAGCACCGAGCTGGTTGACGTTATAATCGGGTAATGTACGTGCAGTTTACCCGAGACCCCACCGGTCTCGCTATGCAAGACGATCTGACTCTGACTGGTACCATTTGTTGAATTATAACCGGTACCAGTCGATGAAGAATCGTCTAAAGCTACCTCATCAGTCCAATCACCGTCCCCGTCGGTATCGGCAATCGTTATGCCGACCGGCAAATTAATGGTAATGATGTTTCCGGCGGAGGGATTGCGGGTCAAACTAATTACTAGGTGCTGCCAATATGGATTGGCGGCAGTCGCCCCCTTGGGCACACTGCTCAACCCGGGTGGCGATAAGGCTACGGATTGCGCCGAGACCTGGTGCGGCACCAACAAGGCGCAGAGCGATAAAATGTAATAATAGATTCTCATGTTTTCCCCACAGTACCCGATATATAAAAAAGGACTGTTCATTTACTTATATCGCTCAACGCGCATTTTCCTTTAATTAATACTAATTGATACAGAGACAATGTCCCTTGGCTAACATGACATTATCACCATATTTAACAACGACTTGTGCAACATGAAAATACTTTTTTTAGCGATAGTGCTCAGCCTAGCTGGAACGGCTCTACTACAGGGACAGACCATTTCTACCACCGCCGGCAATGGCACACAAGGCTCCTCAGGCGATGGCGGCAGCCCGACGAGCGCCAATCTCAACTTGCCGATGGGCGTCACCGGCGATACTAGCGGTACGATCTATATCGCCGATACCGGCAACAACCGCATCCGCCGCATCAATACCGCTCACGACTCGATTACCACCTACGCCGGCACCGGCACCGCCGGATTTTCCGGTGATGGCACCGCGGCAACCAGTGCCAAACTCGACGCGCCCGCCGGAGTCTTCGTCGACAGCGTCGGAACGGTGTACATCGCCGATACCGGCAACCATCGCATCCGCCAGATCAGCACCGCCGGCGTCATTACCACTATCGCCGGCACCGGCACCGCCGGATTTTCCGGTGATAGCGCCGCGGCAACCAAAGCCAAACTCAACGGGCCAACCGCAGTCTACGCGCGCGGCGGCAATATTTATATTGCCGATACCGGCAATAACCGCATCCGCCGCATCAATTCGTCCGGCCAAATCGCCACCATCGCCGGCAAAGACACCACCTCCGGCCTTTTTATAGACGATACCACCGCGGTCGCCGCGACGCTTAACGCCCCTTCCGGGGTCTTTGTCGATATCGCCGGCAATGTCTATATAGCCGACACCAATCACCACCGCATTCGCAAGATCACTGCAACAGACAGCACCATCAGCACCATCGCCGGCAGCGGCAGCCCCGGTTTCTTAGGAGACGGCGACCTGCCAACGAACGCGCGCCTGTCCTTCCCCTCCGCCGTCGCCGTCGACTCGCTCGGAACACTCTATATTGCCGATCGATTCAATCACCGAATCCGCCGCATAAACCCCACCGGCAATATCACCACCATCGCCGGCATCGACAGCTTTGGCTTTAGTGGTGACGGCGCCGCCGGCAATATCGCCAAACTCGCTAGCCCCGGCGGGCTTTTCCTCCACCGCGCCGACACCCTCTATATCGCCGATGCGAGTAACCACCGCATCCGTCGTCTGGCCCCCGACGACACCCGCGGGCTGACCCTGATCGATTCGGTCAGCCCGGGCAACGAGGCCCGCTTGCTCAGCGTCAGCCTGACCGGCGACGCTAAGACAACCGTCAACAGCCTGAGCTTCACCCTATCCGATCTTTCCTCGACTTCGGGGTTGAGCATTTCCGACTTAGTAGAATTTCGTCTGTGGGAGAGTTCCGACGACTCGCTTTCTTCCAACGACACTCAGATCGGCTCGCTCGACGCCTCCTTGGTCTCGTTGGGCAGCCAAGCGACGATCCAGGCCAGTACCTTTGCCAAGCCCAGTTATGGCAGCAAACGCTATTATATCCTCTCTGTTCGTGTCGCCCTCAGCGCGCCCCAGGGCCATGTCCTTCGCGTCGGCGTCGCAACCGGTGCCTTGTCGACGACCAGCGGCAACCGCGGCAATCGCATAACCGCCAGCGACTCGTCCGCCATGAGAATCGACGTCTTGGCCACTAAGCTGGTCTTCACCCGTCACCCCTCCGGCACTTTCAGCGGCACTGCGCTGAGCGTGCAGCCCATCATCTCGGCAATCAACGATAGCGGCCTAGTTGATTTCGACTTCGTCGATACCATCACAGTCAGTACCAGTGGCAGCGGTACCCTACTGCACAATCGCACCGTCGCCGTCAATGGAATCGCGACCTTTACCAACCTCACCTACAGCACTTCCATCGACGACGAGAAGATTCTGCTCTTCGCCAACGACGATGCCAGTGGCACCGGCGGCAATCTCGACAGCCTGATTTCGGATACGCTGACGATTAACGTGGTCAACGACCCACCTGTCGTCGACTTTCCTGCCTTAGTGCTCAAAGAAGACGATCCGATCGGCTTCCGCACACCTTTCGCTTCCATCGTCACCGACCCCGACGACACGACCTTCACCTTCTCCTTTTCCAGCAGCCATATCAACGCCAGCGTCTCAACCATCAACGATAGCATCATCGTCGTCCCCGAAGCTGATTGGTTCGGCATCGACACCCTGACCGTGACCGCCACCGACCCCTTCGGCCTCACCCACAGCGACCAGGGCATTATTGAAATCCAAGCGGTCAACGACCCGCCCCGGCTGCTGCTGGCTGATTCACTGGTCTTTGCCGAAGGCGACACCCTAACGCTCAACTTGCAGGAACAAGTCAACGACGTCGACAATGCCTTCGCCGACCTGACTTGGGTCATCACTCCTTCGGACGACCTTTCAACTTCCCTCAACGGCAACACCAGCCAATTGCAACTTTGGGCGGCCCCCGATACTTCCGGGTCATTCACCATCCAGTTTCAAGTCCATGACCCGAGTCAACTTTTTGCCCGCGACACACTACAAGTAACCATCAGCCCGGTCAACGACCTACCCGTATTGTCCCTGCTCGACGCGATAATTTTACAAGGCGAGACCTTGTCCGTCGATCTATCCGCCGCCACCAGCGATACCGACCATTCGAGCGCTGAACTATCCTGGACGGCCCAGGCCGACTCGTTCGTCGCCATACAAATAACCGACGGCACGGCTCTGCTGACACCCGGTGCGGCCTTTTCCGGCGCCCGCAACCTCACCTTCACCGCCACCGACCCGAGCGGCGGACAGAGCACCGACTCCTTCCGCCTCACTGTGCTACGCGTCAACCAATCGCCAGTGCTCAGCGCCCTACCCGACACGACGTTGGCCCCAGGCGACACGCTCGCCATTGATCTCGGCCTCTTCGTCACCGATCCCGACGATTCGACTAGCACTCTGATCTGGAACACGACCGGAGGCTCGCGTATCTCTCCAACCCTACTCGGCAGCGTCCTGACCTTCGCTGTGCCGCTCGGCACCGATTCGTATAGCGAAGAAATTGCCATTCATGTCTTCGACCTATTCGGCGCCGCCGCGCACGACACCTTCGCCGTCGCCGTCGCGGCCCTGCTGCCGCCGATTGCCGGGGTGCCCGATATTGAATTTGAGGCCGGTAAGATCTTCGAGTTCCCGCTCGCGCCCTATCTCAACGGCGAAACCACTGCCCTAAGCGCCATCGCCGACTCAATGCTACAGGTTATCATCAACGCCGCCGAGCAGCGAGTAACCCTCAGCACTATCGACAATTGGAAAGGCACCACCGCGATCGTCTTCAGCGCCGAGACCAACCGGGGGTTTACCGCCTACGACACTGTCGTGGTCATCGTCAACAACACACAGCCCGTCGTCGAAGGCTTGCCCGAACTCTTTATCGACGCCGGGAAGGCGGTTCAACTTGCTCTAGACACCTATGCCCGAGACGACGAGGATACCGCCCTCTTGAACTGGTCGGCCCTGCCCGACCCCGGGCTCCAGGTCAGCATCCACAGCGTCTCGCATATCGCGACCATCAGCACCAGCGACCAACTCAGCGGTTTGGCCCTCGTCGTATTCCAAGCCACCGACGCGCAGGGGGCGACCGCCGGTGACACCCTGGTGATCAACGTGCACGCCAACAACCCGTATACCACGATTAGCCCAACCGACTCCACGGCGACTAGCCCAACTGACACCACGGCGACTAGCCCAACCGACACCACGGCGACTAGCCCAACCGACACCACGGCGACTAGCCCAACCGACACCACTACGACTAACCCAACCGACACCACTACGAACCCGACCGACACCATCACGAACCCGACCGACACCACTACGAACCCTACCGACACCACTACGACTAGCCCAACCGATACCACTACGAACCCAACCGATACCATCACGAACCCAACCGATACCACTACGAACCCTACCGACACCACTACGACTAGCCCAACCGATACCACTACGACTAGCCCAACCGA
>JABHFS010000025.1 GCA_018672475.1 Gemmatimonadota bacterium
CTGGCGATATCCCTTCATATGCTCCTCCTCGTGGGGCTGTGGATGACAAAGAAAATATAACCAGTTGGCCTTTGTCGTTTCACACCCTACAGGAATTGCACTTTCAAGTTGAAATCACCATCATTCCAACCTCTATCAACATTGATATTACTAGCAAATACCTATTCAGTTATTCCGCCAAAAAATTTGCACTATTCTTCGCAGTAAATTTTACATAAATCGTTTATATTCAACTAATTATACTTGTCACTCCACCTCCTTCTGCCGTATCTTAATAGTGTAGTGTGAAATGCACATAAACAAGGAGATATAACCAATGAAAAAGGGTCATTATTCAGTCCTCCGAGTCAGTCTAATATCTATCATTCTCAGTGCAACTTGCGCTATGACTCAGCAAAAGCTGCCAGAATTCCTAGTGACGGATTTGATCACAAATGACTTAAGCGCCAAGGCTGAAAGAGGAATTGAAAGAAGAAATGAATTGTGGGACCACGTCAAACTGACAGTCTATGAAATAAGTGAGTTAGATTCGTTGCTCAATGAATATCCTGAAACGGTTTCCAGTATTTGGAGTGTGGTCGATGATGGGTGTAGCTGGTATTGTAGTGGCGGAAACTATTTAGTTACCGCTTCTTCGAGCTTAAAAAGCAACACCTCTATTAATTACAATCCTAAAGCAGCCAATGATTTAAGCTATAAAACGGCATGGGTAGAAGGCAAAGAAGACGAAGGTATTGGAGAATACATCGAATATACTTTTGGAAACGAGAGCCCGAGAATAACGTCCATTATCATATCAAATGGATATGTTAAAAGCGATAAAGCCTGGACTGAAAACAACCGGGTCAAAAAAATAAAGCTATATGTAAACGAAACTGAATTCGGGATATTGAACCTATTGGATACCAAAAATGATCAACTTTTTCAACTCGGTACGTTTGGCCATAATACGGATGGTTCAGACCTGGTTCTCAAATTTGAAATTGCTGAAGTATACAAAGGGTTAAAATACAACGATACAGTAATTACCGAAATATATTTTGATGGAATGGATGTGCATTAACACAGCCTAGCCAAAAGGCGATGCTCATACGAATGTTCGTTACAATCCTAACCGCTTCATTCGCAATGCCTCGCTTGCGTAGCGCATCTACTACCGTGCTTATTTCACTCTGCATCGCATTTTGTGCGAAGGCGTAATCGATGGCTGATTTGAAGATTACTTTATTTTCGTCTTCATATTTTCTTGCGAGATCTCTAAAACAATTTTTCTTCTGCTTCATTATTTCGAAATTGCCATCGGGCTTAATTTTCTGGCATTCGACAAACGCTTCAGGGTCATCAGCAAAAACTGGTGACACTGTTATGAGTGTTAACCCAAATAAACACAAAATAAATGCGCAGGATGTAATCTTACAATTTATGAAACATTGAATCATCCTCTAGCAATTAATAACGATTCGTATATAAAACCATCTCTCGAATGGTGATCGGGCCTCGCCGACGCCAAGCGTAATAGCCACTGGCCGAAACGCCCAACGCACCGCAAAGCCGATCCAGCCGGTGGCCAGATCGATGGCGATGAATAAATGCGTATCTCATCGATTTGGGCTGGAGAAAATACGCAGCGCTTTTTTAAAATGTCCCGCTCTTCTTTGATCTGAGACAGCTCGCGTTTTAAGGCCTGCAGCTCAGCTTGGTCGGCGGGCAGATTACCCTGGCCAAGAAAGGCTTGATTGCCGTCGGCCTGATAGGCTTTCGCCCAGCGACGTACATTGCTCAGAGGCACGCCATACTCGCGAGCAACTTGAGCGGCTGGCCGGTTTTCTTCCGTAATTAAACGTGCCACCTCACGTTTGAAAGCGGCGTCATGAACGGTACGAGGTTTCTTCGACGGAGCCATAAGCAACACCTCTTTTAGGCGTACGACACTAAACGCTTAACTGGGTGTCCACTTTTTCAATGCAAGATCAATCAGCCTCCGCACTAATTTCTGGAGGTATAGCAATCGCTCAAGAAAGCTAGACAAACCAACAAAACTACAATCTTTATCCCTACTCTTTTTTCACTAATTAACTAGCAAGAATTTGCATTGAAAACTCACCAAAAATTAAAAACTGCCCGTGGAAAATATAACGATTAAGAACAGATCTACAGGGGTCGATTTTCAGCAGAGAATCAATCTATTAGTTAAGTTCGTAGATTTATGTAAAATTGAAGGCGCGCCATCCGAAGATACCGTACATTTAGCCAATCTTGAAGAGGACATGGCCCAATAGCACAACGTATGCACCGCGTACCCCGAGCTGACCGCGGACTGAAATCCGCAGCAGAAATATCGCGGGGCAGCAATCGAAAAGCACTGGAACCGCGGCTACTCACCTAAAAGAACAAGGCTCCGTCACCCACTGACACTAAGAGAAAGATGACCATGAGCGACTACAAAGTGCGCGCCGCACATTGCGACTACCGCGCCGAAGAAGACCAGATCTACGAAGCCCTCAAACGCGCCACTGACCCGCTGACCGAGACCTGGGACCGTTTAGCTAAAGCCAAGCGCATCGGCATCAAGTTCAATCACGACCAACTCATCAAGCAGTGGATCCGTTACGAGGGGCAGTTGCAGCAATTGGTTAGCGAGAAACTCGCCCGCGCCTTCTTGCGCCTAATGCGCGAGCGCACCGACGCCGAGTTGGTCTCGCCCGACGTCAGCTTCTACAAAATGTACGACGGTACTGACCCGGAGGAGACCGGTACGCTTATACCGATTTTCCGCGAATTCGGCGTCGAGTTTATCGACGGCACACTACCGCCCTATAAGACCTACCCCGTGCCCGGCGGCGGACAGATGTTCAGCCAATACCTGCTGCCACAACGGGCGATGGAGGTCGACGAGTTTATCTCCGTCGGCAAAATGAAAAACCACGGTTTTATGGGCATCACGCTCTCATTGAAGAATCTCTTCGGCCTGATGCCGGGCGAGCCGGAGGGCAATACCCGGACTTATTATCACCACTTAGTCCGCATGCCCTATATGCTGGCCGATATGGGCCGCCTTTTCAATCCGGCCCTGTGTATTGTCGACGGCCTGGTCGGCCAGGCCGGCATGGAGTGGGGCAATGGCGACGATAAGGGGCCCGGCCGCGTCGCCAATACGCTAGTAGCTGGCAACCATACGATCGCCACCGACGCCTGCACCGCCCATCTGATGGGCCACGACCCACAGAGCGACTGGCTGACCCCACCTTTCCACCGCGACCGCAACTCGCTGCTGGTAGCCGCCGAAGCTGGTTTCGGCACCGTCGACCTCAACGAAATCGACTTTGAGTCCGAGGTCACTAGACCGCTTAACGAGTTTTTCTCCCATATCACCGACTCGCAGGAGCTCGTCCTCAGTTGGCGGCGCACCACGTGCGAGCAGGCCCTCTATTATCGCGATAATCGGCAAAAATTGCTCGACGAATACGCCGGCGAATATATCCTCTTACAAGAGGGCGAGGTGCGCTGGCACGACAAGGTAAGCGACTTGCAGGAGAGCCGCCGCGTGCTGGCCGGCGACAAACCCGAGCAGGCGATGTGGCTCAAATACGTCGACCCGGAAGAAGCCGAAGGCGAACACTTTGAGGTCTACGAAAAAGCGCTGGCCAAAATCGAAGCCGCCGACACCCAGGCCGCCTAATCGACAAAGAAAACGCGATGCGAACGCCGATGGGCAGTTCGGCGTTCGCATCACCCCCCTTCCGCAAATACCTCGGTGGCACCCTCTCCGCCAATATAGGCTTCCGCATGCAGTCGGTGGCGTTGGCAATCCTGGTCTACCGCACCACCGGATCCGCACTGGACCTCGGGTTGGTCTCGGCCATCGGCGCGGCGCCAGCCATGCTCTGCAATGTGCTCGGCGGCGTGCTCGCTGACCGCCATGACACTCGCCTGATCTGGGCCATAAACGCCGGCGTCTCGACAATGGTCGTCGGCGCGCTGGCTTTGTTAGTATTCGTCGGCGATGTACCGATCAGCCAGATCTACACGCTCGCGGCGCTCATGGGGATTGTCGCCGGCGTCAACGTGCCCGTATCGCAAAGTTATTATCCCTCACTGCTCGCCCCGCACGCACTCAAATCCGGCGTAACGCTCAATGGCATGGGCATGTCCGTCGCTTCGATTATCGGCCCGACGCTGGCCGGCCTAATCATCGCGACGATCGACCTCTACGCCGCGTTCGCCGCCGCCGCGATCTGCTGGAGCCTGCCCGCCTTTATCGCGTTCTCATTGCCCACCCGCAAAACCAAGCCTGGGCAAAACACCCGCTCGCTAAGTGATTTTCGCGTCGGCTTCGACTTTATACGGACCCACCGCCTCTTTCTGATCCTTATCGGATTAGTCGTCGCCAATTTCCTATTGGTCTTTGGCTGGCTACAGACCCTACCCGCCTTTATCGAGCTCTTCGCCGGTGGCGAACGCGAAATCGGCTATGCCTTCACCGCCGCCGGCATCGGCGCAACACTCGGCATCTTTCTCGCCGGACGCCTCAAGCCGGGCGCCCGGCTCGGCTATCAAATTCTCGGCGGCACCGCGTTCTTCGCCTCAATGATCACCTGCCTGTCCTTCGCCCCGTCGTTTTATTTGCTACTCCCCCTCGCCTTCCTCGCGCACGCGGGCAATGGCATCTTCTCCAATAGCTGTATCGTCGCCATGCAATCTCGCATCCCCGAAGCGATTCGCGGCCGGGTCATGGGCGCGGTTTCGATCGCCTTCAACCTCGGCACCTTCGGCGGCATGTGGACGGGGGGCATAATCGCGCTGCTCGGCGACGTGCGGTGGGGCATGGCCGCCGGCCCGCTGGGCATGCTTGTAATCATCTTATTAGTCCTGGTGACGCAAAGGCAAATAAGACAATTGGCCGACACGGACTGAGCAACCACTTTACCCAGCCGCCGGCCCACCTTACATTCGCTGCCGGCGATCAGAAAACCCAAGATGTGAATGGAGACCATAACATGACCGACAAAAAATTCAACGTACTCGTCAGCGACCGCAGCATCCACCCGTCCGGCATTGACCTGCTGCGCCCCGTCGCCGAGTTAACCTTCCTCGAAGGCTACGCCGCGCCTGAGGTCTTCGCCGCGGCCGTCAGCGAGACCGACGCCATCTTCTGCCGCAGCGGCATCGTCGACGCGTCCGTTATCGACGCCGCGCCCAAGCTCAAGATCGTCTCGCGCCACGGCGTCGGTTACGACAATGTCGATATCGACGCCTGCACCCGCCGCGGCATCGTCGTCACCACCACCGGCGAGGCCAATTCGCAGAGCGTCAGTGAATTGGCCATCGGCATGATGCTCTACCTCGGCCGTTTTATCCGCCGCGCCAACGCCGACATGGACGCCGGCCTTTGGGAACGCACGAGCTTATTGGGCACGGAATTATTCCAGAAAACGCTGGGCATTGTCGGCCTGGGACGAGTGGGCACCCGCCTAGCCAAGCACGCCAACGGCTTTGATATGGAAGTATTGGTCTGCGACCCCAATCTCGACGCGGACACCGTAGTCAAACACGGTGCCAAGCAAGTCGACCTACAGACTCTCTTGGCGCAATCCGACTATGTCTCGTTGCACCTGCCCCTGAGTCCAGAAACACGGCATATCATCGGCGCCGAAGAATTATCGCAGATGAAAGAATCTGCGATCCTGATCAACTGCGCGCGCGGCGGCATCGTCGACGAAGATGCGCTCTACACCGCGCTCGTCGAAAAACAGATCGCCGGAGCCGGCATCGACGTATTCGAAAAAGAACCGCTGCCCGCAGGCCACCCGCTCATCGGCCTCGACAATGTCTGCCACTCGCCGCATATCGCCGGCCAGACCGCCGAATCCCTGGTGCGCGTCTCGCTGCAAACCGCAGAAAACATCCTCACCGTACTGCGCGGCGAAAAGCTAGACCCCGGCTTCGTCGTGAACCCAGAAGCACTCGCCGACTAACGCTGAATGAGCAAAGATAAAACCCTCGACCTGCCCGTACGCATCCAACTCAATCAACTAACACCACGCCCCAATTTCACCAAGGCACTTCAATTCCCAATTCTTTCGCCACCCCTTCCAACTGCTCCCGATGCCATCCGCCCACCGGCACCCCCGCCTCGCGAAACCGCCCCTCCCGCTCCGCCTCGATTCCTCCGGGCACATGCGTCGCCGCAAAACCCTTAACCGGTTGCAACTTGCGCACCCTCCGGATATATTCGTCCACCTCCGCTTTAAATTGCTCGCCGTCGGTAAACAAATCCGGCCGAAAAACGATCACCAGCGAACCCTGATTGGCCCCCGGCCAAGTCCAACGCGGCTTTTCATGGTCGATGCTCAAACCTGACAGCAAACCGCCCCAAGCCTGACAGATCTCCCCCATCCCGATCGAACGCAACAACAGACCCGGCGCGCATTCGGCTATCTGGTCGCGCATCTCATCGCGGTATAAGTCGTGCATCGCGCCGAAATCAAGAACTAAGGGCGGCTCCTCGTTCGTCGGCACGCCGAAAGCCATCGGCGAACCACCCGCCGCATTATTGAGCTCATCCCCTGGCTGCAACCGCAACTGATGTCCCGAGGTCACATAGACGGCCAAACCCCGCTCGACCGCCAAGCGCGCATAAATCCCGGCGGCACCGAAGTGGCCGTGGTTGCGGCTCATAATCGCAGCGATGCCTGTTGCCTCGGCCTTGTCCAGCGCCAATAAAGTCCCCTGATAAGCGGGAAAATAGCCTAGCCCGCCGTCGCCATCGACCAGCGCACTGACTGGCGTCTCCTTGACCACCTCGATCTGCGGATCCTTGTTGAGTTGGCCGTCGCGCATCAGAATCGCATAGGTGGCGATCTGCTGCGTGCCGTGGCTGAACACCCCGCGCAAGTCATTCTTCGTCAATAACTCGGCCAATAGCTCCGCCTTTTCCGCAGGCAAACCGACCGTCTGCGCCGCCGTAGAGACGAACGCGTGCAATTTCTGATGATCGACGTTAATATGTTCATCGGGTGGTGTATTCATTTTTTCTTTCTGCTTTAGTCCAGTGATGCCCAATCGTGCGGCAATACCCGCCATTCAAGACCTGCGGCAAATAACACTCACGTGCTTGGCAACCGTAGCTCAGAACTGCCGTTCGCCATCAATCGAAGCGTCCCAACGCTGCGAGTAGAGATAGTCCATCGCCGCCCGCATCGCCGTCGGCGAACCGATCCGCTGTAAGGCGTTGAGTGCAAACAAACCCACGTGACCGCAAGGATCATCGAGCGCCTCGAAGAGTTTTTCTTCAAGTGGAGCAGCCGCAGCCCCCAAACGAGCGCAAACCGTCGCGGCATTGGTCCGCACTTGGTCGCGCGGGACCCAGCTGCGGTAAGCCTCGCCGTGCCAATCGGGATGGTCCGCCTGCAGCATCCGCCCCAACGCATCGAGCGGCATGCCCTTGGCAATACTGCCCAGCGCGTCAATCGTCGTACGCACCACCCGGTGCGACGCATCTTCGAGGCCGGCGACCAGCATCGGCACCGCAGACGCCGCATGCGAATCCATCTCGCCAAGCGCGAAGGCGGCATTGACTCGGGTCCATTCGCTCTCGTCGGTTAACAACCCACAGACCGCCTCGACGGCCAACCCGCCCATCGCCGCCAGCGCCTGAGCCGCGTCCTCCATATTAATCGCCCCCTCGTTCCAGGCCGGCGGCGCCTCGTGCTCGGCGGCTTCGCGCCCGGCCTGGCGCAGCGCTTCGAGCAACGGCTCGATGGCCGGCTCGCCGATTGCGCCCAACGTATAGGTCGCCGCCACGCGCATCGCCTGGTGGTCCGTGCCCAGGCATTCGACGAGCGAGGGCACCGCCGCGGCTGCCTCTGCAGCAAAACCGGCCAGCGCCTGCGCCGCCTGCAAGCGCTGTTGTAGCTGCACCTTCGGATCCAATCGGCCGACAAGCTCGGCCACGTCCCCGGTAGCCTTCGCCACGCTAACATAGCGGTCGCGCTTGCCGCAAAGCCAATCCCAGCCGTGCGACCAGGCCAGTTCTAGATCGTAGGGTGCGGTAATCTCTTGCGGCTTTTGCCAATCGCTACTCTTGCAATCCCAACTCGGGGCCGTCGGTTCCGCACCGCGCAAATAGAGAAACTTGATCATATGTCGGTGCCTAGGCAGCCTATTCACCCCGGCGGCGTGGCCGATATCGAAGTGCGTCAGCGATACGGTGCCGGCCTTGCCGGCCACCGGCATGTTGCGTGCCCGGTCCTCGTCGGTCAACCCCCGGTTGAACTGGGTGCCCGGGATCACGTGCGTCGGCCCCAACTCGACCGGCGAATCCTGCGGATAATACATAATGCGCGCATAGCGCAGATAATGTTGGCGCGGATGCCCCATCGGCGTATAGCCGTCCTGGTGGGAGCCCTTGAGCATCCCCTCGTATGCTTCCTCTTCCGACACCGGTTCTTCCGCCGGTTTGCGTGGATGGCAATAGCGGTGCGGGTGCTCCAGGTAATCCGGGCCCAATACACTGATCAACGCACCATGCACTTCGGGGCTGTTGAGTATATGGCGCATCTCCGGCACCCGCGGCAGAATATTATTGCCTGGGTTAAGTTCGGTATCGATAATCTCGTTGAGTTTTCGGTAGCACGTCTCATGCGTGCCCTCGGGCACAGTCGGCTCAAATACCAGATAGCCATTGACGATAAATTCGCGTATTTGCTCGTCGGTGAGCAGAATGGGCTCGGTCATACAACAAGCTCCTTTATTGATTCGTCATGATCAAAAAACCGACGGCCGTCGGTTTGCGGGGCCGCCTCAGTCTTCGACCCAATGGGCAAAAAGCGGTTTCGTCTGCACGGGTAAACCGTCATACACTGCGTGCGGCAGCGACGGCTGCTCGTTCTCGGTCCTTCCGCTCGTCCCGAGCAAGCGCTCGCGCTCGGCCGAACCGGGCATCAACACCCGCGTATTGAGCCACCACGGCGCATAGCGCACTACTACCGACACACGCGCTTCATCGCTGGTGTTAGCGGCGGTGGCGTGCCATATGCGGCTGTCGAGCACTAATACACTACCCGCCGGGCCGGTGGCGTGGACCTCGGTCGGATAAGGCTCCTGCGGATCTACACCCATATCCCCGGTAGGATTATTCGTGGCGCGGTGACTTCCGGGCACTAACAATGTGCCGCCGTTTTCGCAGCTGAAAGGCGAGAGCATCCACAACGTCGTCAGGTGCATCAGCGCATCCGGGTAGGGCGCCGGTATGCGTCCGGCATTTTTCTGGTTGAAAGGCCAATCGGCGTGCCAGCTTCCGCGCGAATTGCCCGGATAGTTGATGGTAGCGGAAGTAAAAGAAACCCTCGCCGCCGGCCCCAATACCCCCTCGACCAGCCGCATCAATTCCGTATCGGCCAAATAAGACGCCAACGACTGGTCATAACGAATAAAACCCGGCACATGGCCGATGCCCTTCGCCTCGGCTTCCTCCCGGCCGTATTCTTTCGTCGCACGCGCGACGCTTTCCCGCACGGAGGCCACCGCCTCCCCAGGAACTACATTCTCCAGCACGCAGAAACCGTCCATGCGCACGCGCTGAAAACACTGTTGCAGATTCATCCCTATACTCCGACCAGCGGCCCTATAAGATGCCCAGCGGATCGCGGGCCTACAGCCAGGTTTCTTATTGAAGACACGGGCTAACGATCCGCCAAATCGACCTTGGCCCACAATTGCAAAGGCTGCATCACATCCCTAAACACTCCAACCCCTTGGCGACGTCCATAACCGCCATAACCGCCCCCGCGCCTGGAAGGATTGTTCCCCATCCCCAAGCCGCCGACCCGTGGGTCCCGCTCTCGGCGCAGCGATCGCGTATCCAGTTCCGGCGTCAATAGGCCGATGCCGACATTTCCCCCCACCTCAACACCGATGCCGACCTGGTATTCCCCCTTGTCAATCCGAGCCAAAGGCACTTTCAACTCGTAGACCAGCTTATTTTCCCCGAACGACAACGCCACTTCGAGTTCGGGCACCGAGGCGAGCGGCAAGAGGCGCTTATTATGCTCTGCGCCAACGATAATTTCCAACTCTCCTGCCGCCATCACCGTCGTATACATCGATTGCAGCATTTTCGGATTAATCTTAGTGCCGATACCCTGTATGCCCCCGCCTCGCCACTCCTGCTGCCCCTCGCGCAAACTCTCCGTCAACAACCACAGATCATCTTGGCTCAACCCCAACGGATAACGCACCGCGAATTTGCTCTTCTTGCCGCCCTCCGAATCAAACGACACGGTAAAACCCTGTCGCAACAACTTCATCTGCAATGCGCGATCGGTCGTACTGAGAAAGAGATACATATACTCAGCATCATTTGCCAAGCCCACGATGGCCCCCTCTTTATCAAAGAAATACTTATCCCCCCATTCGCCGTCCCGCCCATCGATCTTTATTTTTTTTTGAGGCCAACTGCTCTCTAACTTAATCCCACCGCATCCGCAAAGGCCTATAAGAAAAAACAAGCAACACGCTTTCATCAACATTTCAGAGCATTCTCCATAATCAATTAGAATAGTAGACCGGCCGCACGACCTCAACCAGCCTGGGGCACAGGATACCGCCGTTCCCCCCCGTCAAAGCCCACCCGTGGCCACCGCACATGCGGCCACTCCTGCAAGCCATATGCAATATAATGATTAGCCAGCACATGGCGAAAAGACCCCGGCGCTAAAATAGGTCCGCCACGATGTACTAAAACCCCGTCAAAGAACACGACATCCCCCTGCCGTACCTCCACCGCGACTTCCTCTACCGCATTGCGTTCAAAAAGTGCATCGACAGCCTCATTGTAATCCCATCCAGCAAACTCCCCTCCCTCCGCCAGATCCGCGCTTACCAGCAATCGCCCGCGATGTGAGCCCGGCTGCACTAGCATCGCCCCATTTTGCACATCCACGTCCTGCAGCGCGATCCACGCCGACATACAGCCCGGCAGGTAAAACTGGTCCTGGTGCCGCCCCTGCTCCGACCCGACCCAAAAATACATCGTCTGTATCCCTTCGGGCGTATCGCGCAAACACTGCCGCAAGGGCTCTTTGAGCTCGGGGTCCGTTAACCACTGGTGCGCCACCGGGTCGTACCAATGCTGATTGTGCGTCCGCCCCCACTCGTCAGCCGCACGTGCCGCGAAACCCTCCAGCACACGCCGTCCGGCTTGCAGATCCATCATATAGGCCACAAAAGTCTCGCATTTATCTGCCGCGAATACTCCCTCGACTACGGTAAAACCATCGCGCCGATAAGCCTCAATATCTATTACACCGCTCATTATAGCCTCTCTTCACTCGCCAAAAAACTGCGGCAAAAGATCACGCGAAGCCAACAACAACTCGTCGAGCATCGCCTCCGCCTTCTCCGGTAAAATCGCCATCTCATCGACCAGCAATGCCTGCAATGCCAGGTTGCGATCCCCCTTGACCGCAGCATCGGCGACCAACTCCTGCCAGACAAAACGTTTTTCGAGCAATCCCTTAAGCACCATGGGCGCCTGCCCGGTCTGGATCGGCCGCACCCCCGACGCGTCAGTCACCCCTTCCAACTCCACCTCCGCCGTCGCCGGCAAATTGCCGATCGCCCCCTGGTTAGCAACATTGACGATATGCACCTGGCGTCGGCCCTTTGCGATCGCCGCAATCAACGAGGAAATACCCTCGCCGGTAATCGAATTGTCCTGCACCTCAGGCAGCTCTGTCTGGTCTAATAGCTCCTGGTACTCGGCGAAAAATGCCGTGCGCACCTCAGCCGACGGCGGATCGCTACTCAGCGCGGGCAAGTCCGGATCGTAGCCATGCGACTTCAGGCTTTTGGTCATGCCATAGGGCAATTGCCCCATGCCCTCGGGCACCTGGGTCAGGAAAGGGTAAAACTCGACGATATGATCGTCCGAAGGATAGACGATATGATGGCCGTAGATCTGCGATAGTGTCGCGCTCAATTGGCGCCCCTTGGGCGCCTGCCGCTCGGCCACTCGCCGCATTAATTCGGCATAAACATCTTCGTTTTTGTGTTTGACCTCGGTAAACCAAAAATAGTGATTGGTCCCGATCCACCTGCAGTTCAGTTCGGCTACCGGCAAGTCGAGGATCTCGGCGGCGTAGCGGATGCCTTCCTGCACGCCGTGGCAGATGCCAATCACGTTCAGGTCGGTGTATTTGTGCATCGCCCGCAACAGTACCGCCATCGGATTTGAATGGTTGAGCAAGACGACCTTCGGACAGCGCTTCTCCATCTCGCGGCACAGCGAGAGATAGGCCGGGATCGAACGCAGTGCCATCATCATCCCAGCCGGCCCGCAGGTATCGCCGATCACCTGGCAGATTCCGTATTTACTGGGGATACGAATATCCGCGTTATGGTAGTTTGAGTTGTAGACATCGCGCGTCACCTCCGCGCCACAGCCGCCGATTGACGACAGCGCGAAATCAGCGCCATCTACCGCGTCGGCCTTGTCCGTCGAGGCGCGCACCGAAAAACCCGTGCCCGCGCGCTCGGCCAACCGCCGGCCCATCGCCGCCATAAACTCGACTTTCTCCGCATCGATATCGTAGAGAACAATCTCCGAACCGGCCAGATCTTCGTTCAGCAGCAGATCCGGCAAAGCCCGCCGAAAATAAAGACTGCCACCACCGAGACACACTATTTTGCTCGCGCACATCGCATTTCTCGTTTTGCATTCATACGTTTATGTGTGTTGCTACTGGATCACCACGCAAATACGTGCGTTAGCTAAAGCAGACCTGGAACACTTGTCAAGACAGGGCATATCGATTTAGTCGCGGTTATCTCTCTTCTATTGTTCCTCCTCGCTGCGCGCGGCGAACATCCGCATCGCCTGGGTGTGTAATATGACGATCGCGTAGGCGATAGCGATAATGACGAAAGCGACCGCCACCAAACCCCAGGCCGCGAAATCCGACCATCCGCTAACAATCGACAGAGTCAGAAAAGCCGCTGTAGCGATCAGCCCGAATACCAGCGTACGGTACTCTATGCACCTGGACAAAGGCGCATATCACTCGAATCAATCGCCGTAGCGTACATCGAAAGCCCCACCAGCCACACGGCAGACGGCGCCCAGCCAATCGCCACCACGCCGCAGCTCCAATAAAGGCCATAAGCGATAATCGACCCATTGAGCAAAGGCACGATGCCCCAATCCAAAGCGCTCATATCTTTGCTCCCAGCAAAATTGCGCCTTTCGGTTTTTCCCCGGTCAATACGAGCCAGCAATTAGGCACAAGATGCGCGCTCGGGCAACTCGTCGCCATCGGGTCGAGGATGGTGCTCCCAATGCCCCGAAGAATCACTACCCCGGCAAATCACCGCATTCCCATTCCAGCCATTGAGCGCGCGCACATCCGGCGGCACGAAGCGCATCGTTAGCCCGCAGCGTCGACGCTGCGAGCTATTGGGCTCGGAGCCGTGCAGGAGCAGATCGGTATGCAACGAGATTTGCCCGGCCTTCATCGCTAAGGCCACTGGCGTCTCTCCATAATCCAGCGCGTCCTGTACCGTCTGGTTGAGCACATTGTTTTCTTCGTCAGCGCTGCGCGCAAAATCGATCTGGCCGTGCCGGTGCGAGCCCGGTATGACTTGCATCGCCCCATTTTCCTCGTCGGCATCATCAATCGCCAACCACACCGTCACGGTCTTCGAGGGCGTCAACGGCCAATAGGAGGCGTCCTGATGCCAGGATACGCGCTTGCTTTCGCCGGGCATTTTGCAAAAATAATGTGTGCCCCAACAGATGAGATCCTCGCCTATTAGATCCTGCACATAGTCGAGTATGCGCGGCGCGGTGACCAGGTCGTGGACGCTGCGGCAGTTCTTGTGCCAGCCATTGATCGAGTAGCTATTGCCGCCACTGGCCGCGGCCGCTTCTAACAACTCGTCGAATATGGCGCGGTGCGTGGCGGCTTCGTCATCGGAGAATACATCCAGCGGAAAAATGAACCCCTTTTTGTTATACTGGTCTATTTGCTGCTGGCTAAGTTTTTGTAGATGAGGATTTTCCAATGGGTGGAAACTAAGGTCGCGGTCGAGTTCGGGATAGGCGTTGCTGGTAGCAGACATTAATTGATGCTCTTTTCTGCGCATCTATCGCGCTTTAGGCTAAATATAGTATCGTGAAAGACACCGCAAATAACTGATGGCCATGCTATTTCCAACGCATCGGTTAGCCTCATTCTATTCGCACCTTGCGACCCCCCACTCCCCGCTTTATACTACCCCCAATTCACCCGGAGTCCAACTCTATGCCCCTGTCCGACGAAGACCTCTGGTATTGTAAACAAAACGGCTACTACCGCCTACCCAATCTGCTGCCCGACAACCTGGTCGACCGTCTCAATGAGGCCACGGATTGCGAAATATTTTCTATGCGCGAACCCATCGTCTGGGAAGACACCGCATCACGCACTCCAGCCGCTGTCCGCCGCCTCTCCAAAATCCTCGACCGCGGCTCCACCTATCTCGAAGCCGCTACACACCCGTTGATTTTAGACGCGCTAGAAAACTTTCTCGGGCCCAATATCGAATTGATAACCAACAAGCACAACCACCTTATGGTCCGGCCGCCCAACTCCGGCGTCGTGCCCTGGCACGCCGGCGAACACATCTACGAGCCGGTGCTCTTCACCGCGCTAATTTATTTGCAAGAATCTACCATCGAAAACGGTTGTATCCGCATCGTGCCCGGCAGCCACCAACGCCCCTTTCACAGCCCAAAGCGCTACCCCGATGGCGAATTCACCCGCCAAGCGCTCTACCACCGCGCCCTGCCCGTGCCCATGCCGGCCGGCGGCGTACTGCTCTTCGACGACCGCCTCTACCACGGCGCCGACACCAACAACACGGACCAGTCGCGCCGCAGTATGACGCTCGCCTACCGCGCGCACGATGCGCACGACGTACTCAAAGAAGACCCCGAAAAAACCCTGGTGCGGGGCGAACGCATCTACACTGGCCATCCCCACCCTTTTCCCGGATCATAAGTCATGCGCATTACCGATATCGAAGTCCATTTGATCTGCCCGCCCTATTGCGACTTCAACGCCCTGCAACTGGCTCGCTATCACGGCGCCTGGATACAGCGCCGCGCCATCTACGTGGTGCACACCGACGACGGGCTCGAAGGCCTTGGCGAATCCATCGGCCACGGCCCGGAGGTGGATGTACTGCGCGAAAAATACATCGCTACCTCGCCCTTCGACTGGCTCAACGACGAATCCAACCTGGCGATGAATATGGCCTGCTACGACTTGATGGGGAAAAAACTCGGCCTGCCCGCCTGGAAGCTGATCGGCCCCCAATACCGCGCGTGGATTCCTGTCGCCGCCTGGACCGTGGCACAGCAACCGCAAGCCATGGCCGAAGAAGTGCGCCAGGCCGCCGCCAAGGGCTACCATTGGATCAAATACCACGTCGACGAAATGCAGGATGTCATCGCGCAAACCGAGGCCATGCAGCAAGCCGCTCCGCCACACTTCAAGGTCCACTATGATTTCAACGCCAACTCCAACTACTACACCATGCGCCCCATCCTCGACGAACTGCTCAAATTCCCCATCGCAGGGCGCTTCGAAGACGTGGTGCAGGGCACCGACGAAGATGCCTACCGCATGCTGCGCGAGCAATGTCCGCTGCCGATCATCGGCCACCACGTCCCACGCGAAGCCATGAGCAAACGCTATGTCGACGGCACCATGGCCGGCCACGCCCCCATCGGCAACGCGGTAAAAGACGCCGCCGTCGCCGAGCGCATGAATATGCCACTGATGTACCAACAGACCGGCGGCACCATCAACCAAGCCTTCTTAGCACACGAGGTCGCCGTCTTTAAAATGGCGACGATCGATCACGTCAACGGCTGTCATTTATGGAGCGAGGACGTCGTAAAAGAGAAGATGCCCGTAGTCGACGGCAGCGTCGCCGTGCCGAACGGGCCGGGCCTGGGTGTTGAACTGGACCGGGAAAAACTCGCACGGTGGACCGACACCTCTCCTGTCGACAAAGGCCGTTTCCTGATCCGCATCCACTCCGCCGGCGGCCCGACCGCCTATGTCCGCCACGATCCCGAGCCCGCCGGCTCTGCCGATAATCTGCGCTACCACGAACGGTTGCACGGCCAGAGTATTCCCGGCCGACCCGCATCCTACGCCAACCCGCTAACCAGCGAATTCTGGGACGCGGAAAAAGACCCCGAACACTTCGAAGACCTATGGCAGGCCACCGCTGATGGCCCGATTTGGAAAGAGGAACGCTAAATGAACGAAGACGAAAAATACCTATTCGACATCAACGGCTATATCGTCGTCCGCGACGCCCTATCAAAAGAAGATATCGCCCTATGCAATGAAGCCATCGACCAACATACAGGCCAAATCCGCGAGCGCACCGGCAAACTCACGCTTGCCGGCGGCTCGAAAGCCCTTGAAGGCACGACCGGCCGCGGCGACCTGGGCGGCGCCTTGACCTGGCCGGAACCCTATGGCCAGCCCTTCCGCAATATGCTCGACAATCGCAAAGTCGCCCCCTACCTGCATACGATCTTAGGCGAGGGGTTCCGCCTCGACCACAATTTGGGCATCATCACCATGCGCAAAGGCGCCGAAGGCCACACCATGCACGGCTCGTCCGGCCCCGGTTTCGACCGCCACCAGTACTATATTTTTAAAGATGGCAAGATGCACAATGGCCTGACCGTCGCCGCCTACCAACTCGCCGATGTCAACGAAGGCGACGGCGGTTTCTGCTTGGTGCCGGGCAGCCACAAAGGCAATTATCCCTGTCCGACCACCCTGCGCCGCGGTGAAGCCTACAGCGAATTCGTCAAACCCATCACCTGCAAGGCCGGCGATTGCATCATCTTCACCGAAGCCACCACCCACGGCACCCTACCCTGGACCGGTGAGCAAGACCGCCGCACCGCACTCTTTCGCTTCTCACCGGGCAACCTCGCCTACGTGCCACACAACTGGTCCGAAGAAATGCTTGCACTCATGAACGACGAGCAGCGCAAAGTCTGCGAACCACCTTATCATTCGCGACTCGACCGGCCGGTGCTCGACCTATAATAAAAAGGCTTGCCCGGAGCGACTTTCTCAATGGCCTCGCAGCGCACCGGCAGAGAAGCAACTTAATTGCTACAAAATCGCACTAAAGCTGGGGCGATTAGCTCGCTGGGCTATCTGAATATGCCCCTAATAGACCAGCGCGACCGGACGCACGACCACGCCCTGACCGCTTGATGCACCGAGATCAATATGACAAAGATAAATCCCGGGTGGCGCCATCTGCCCTTGAATGTCGCCACCGGTCCACTCGTAAGTGGCTGTTTCACCCACTGCCCCCACGAGTTCGGCCACCTCGCGTCCCGCCAAATCGAAAATCCGCACCCTCGCCACCGTCTCGACCTTGAACACCACAAAACGAATCTGCACCACGTCGTTGATACCGTCGCCATTGGGCGTAAAAGCAGCCGGTGCGATCTCCAGATCTCCGATCAGTCGGTCGCTGCCAACTAGGCCCGGAAGATGCACCACATTCGCACGGCGTTCGGCCACCTCCACCGACTGCCAGAGACCGGGTCGTTGCCCATCGCCAAGATGCAAACTGAAAACGGTGGCATTGCGCAATACCCGCGACGTGAAACTGACTTCGAGCGAGTCGCCTGCAACCCGCTGACGCAACGATACAAAGAGTGAATCGCCGTCGAGCGCAACCTGGTCGGGAACAACTACCTCGCCGCCAACCCGTACCTCCACTTGCCCCGCGCCCACCAGGCCGCCCGGGGCGACCAAGCGCAGCCGGTCAAAACCGCTGTCGCCAACCTCGACGCTCGGCCACAGCGTATAGGTAAAACGCGTATCCTCGTTGGGCATCGCCTCCCGCGGCAGAATCCGCCCCTTGGCCTCGGTCACCAGCGCCTCTTCGAATTCTATCGATAGCGAGCGCAACAAGGGAGCAACCTCGGGGTCATCAGTCGAAAGCAGCGCTTCCAACTGGACAAAATGCCGAGGGCTCTCCGATTGGAACGCTTCCCCGGAGACCTGGTAGACATTGCTCCACTCGCCCCAGTCCTCACCCACCACCAGTGCCGTATCCACCGCGCCGCGCAAGACCTTTGGCGAACCGATCCATTTCTCCTCGGTGATCTCTTCGCCGATCTTGTTGTGGAAAGTGAATTCCTCACTCAGCGAAATGCCCGAGCGCGAGCGCAACTGCATCCGTGTTTTCGCCGGCAGATCCGCCTGCCACGACAAGCTCTTGATCGCCTTCGCACGACCGTCGCCGACAATCTCACCCAAATCGATAAAGCCCGATCTTAGCACCACCTGCGCCGGGTAGCCCGGCGAGAACAGCATCAACTCCGCCGGCCGCGAATGCCACTCCGCCGACGTTAAGAAGCCGTGCCAGAACAGATAGCGAATCTTGCGCGGCTTGAAGAGATAGCGATAGTGCCGCTCCGGCACATGAAAGGGGGCTTCTTCGTTCCCGTGCGCCACCAGCCTGGCATAGTCCACCTCGGCCGAGGCCGTACGCTGGCCGTCCGAAAACAAAAAGGCGAAACCCGTACCCCCATTGCGAACAGAAGAGCCCGAGGCCCCTTCGCCAGGGTCGTTGAAATAGAGAAATATTTCGTCGAGCCAGAATTGCGCGCCCAAGTCAAACTCCCACCATAGACCTTCGCCTTTCCAACCGGTAGTCGCCCGATAGGTGGTAAACTTATTGGCATAGGTATTCATATCGCCGTCGACCAGACCGGGAATATCGCGCACGACCAAGCCGGTTGCGAAAGTACCACCCTGCTGCAACAGCCCAAGGCTGACATTGTCGCCGACCGAACGCACTTCGACTTCGGCCAAGGCCGCATCCGGGCTTTGTTCGTCGACACCGATGCGGATATACTGGAAGGTGCGAAACAGTGAAGCAGCCTCCAGATCGATATCGAGCCCAACATCAAGCACGCGCGTAGTGTCCTTACGACCGCTCAGCCCGATACAAATCTCCGTCGACTCGTTCGGCAGGGTGGTCTGATAAACCGACTCGAATTTAAACAGGTCGTTGCGACCATTGATCGACGACCCGGTGGCCACATAGACCGTAAACTGCCGCAAAGGTCGCGCGCCCTCCTGATCGGGAAAACGCAAACGCAACTCCTGCGCCAGGACCGCCCGACCCAAATCGATTTCAAGCTCCCACTTCGCCAGCGGATCGGCTTCATCTGGTCGCCAGAAGGTACTTGTATCGCCGTCGATGGCATGGAAGGCGTCGTCCGGATTCGACCCGACCCTCCAGATCCCCCCTTGCACCTGCTTTTTTTCCAAGGTATCGTGGAAAAAATCGCCGGCATTGCGCACCGGGTCGATATTCTTGCGAAACTTTACCAACTCCAGGTGTCCCGACGCGTTGGCACGCACTAGATTCTGCGGGATCTGCCAAGTCGCCCATTCCGCTTCGCTGTCGAAGGTGAAGACTGCGGCGTTGAGCTGCACAGCCGCGGCTAACGAGAGACAAATGCATAAAAAACGGGTCAACATCCTCTGCCTCCTAGTAGGCGACACCAACGGGCCGCAAATTGCGAATGCTCTTGAATTCTGCCTTGAGCTCGACATCGAGCAGGTAGAGCCCGGGAGCCAATAGCAAGCCTTGCTCATCCCGGCCATCCCAAAAAGCCTGCTGTGGACCAGCACCCTGCATCCCGACCTCGATCCGCGCCCGCCGCTGTCCCTGCAAATCGTAAACATTGAGCAGCACCGGGACCGGGGCCGGCAGCAGGAAGAGCTCGTAGTCAACCTTTAAAAGGTCATTAACGCCGTCGCCATTGGGCGTGACGACGCCGGAAGACACCTGCAACTGCTGAATAAAATCGGGTTTCGCCCCCTCGCCACCGAGCACCCGCAAGCTATTGGTCGAAACCATCGCGCCGGCATCACCTGGCTCAACCGGCTGCGGTAAGCTACCCGCCGCCGCCGCGAACACCTCACTGGAGAAGGTCGTAGCGTGTAGAAAGACCTCCGCGTCGAAGACTACCCTGAACGGCTGGTTCGAAGTGCTCGTTATCTTGTACGGCAAATGCACTTCCAACTCGCCGTCGCCCTCGACCACCGAGCGCGGTTCGACCGTCGCGAAGGGTTCGCCCATTTCGAGCCGCATGAAACGCGGTCGGCTGCCGGTGCGAATCCGCACTCCGTCAAAACCGCCCTGGGCCGCGTTGGCGAACGAAGCCCGCACATCGTAGACGAACTGCTCCTGCTGGCCCAACGCGACCTGGGTAAACCCCCGCGCGGGTTGCTGGTCAGCTAGCCGCGCGACTTCGCCGACGATTCGATCGGCCAGCGGCGATGAGGTTTCGATCCACAGTGAATCGAGCTCGACCCAATCGTTAAAGGCTCGGCTCTGCAAGGTGATCTGCAATTGCACGAACGAACCGTTGCGCAAATCCAACCGCGTGCCCGACTCGCGAGTCTGGCTCGACCAGAACGACCAGTTGTCATTGTCGTAAGCGATCGAGGCGCGAATACCGGGCTGCTGGTCGATCTGCAGAATGCCCTCGGTCTCGGGTAGGCGCAACTCATGCTCGTAATGTTCCCGCGTCACCGAGAACTCCTTGCCCGAATCGGTGTATTCGTGATAGATGTTGGGGTCGGCATCCCGTCCCACCCGCACCTCGACCTCGACCCAAGCATCGGCGTCTGCTACTTCCACCGGCAGGCCGTCGACCATTCGCATACCCCTCGCCGACCATCCCAGACGGCCAAAATTAACCTCCTGATCCAATTCGAGGATCTTACTGAGATAAACGACCCGTTTCGGCACGCCGCTCCCCTTGAGCAAGAACTCGGCGATGGTCCCACGCACCGCGTTGCTATCAGTCGTCCGCTGCTCGTCGAGCACCGAGCTTTTGCGCAGATAACGCACAAAACGCACATACTGGTGCGGGAATTGAATCTCGACTTCCGACTCGAAATTGATCGGCACATCGGCAATGAGATTTCCCAAACTGCTGTAGTCCGACTGCGCCAGGACTTCGGTCGCATCAGCGGCGACACTCACCTCAAAGGCCGGCACCGGATCCTGATTGAGCGGGATGCCGTCCGAACGCGTGCCCTCGGTCGGTGTCACAAAACCGAAACTCGTAGCCGGCACCGGCACTCCGATGTCAAAGGTCCAATATCCGCCGCGGGCGGTATTATACGTGCTGCGTGCCCCGTCGACATAAAACTGACTGACGAAATAGGAAGTCGCATTGACATTGGTGCCGTTGCCGGTCCACAACCGCGGCTGATGCCCGTCCAGATAGCCCAACTCGCGCGGGTTAATCAATTCGGACCACCCCGTTACCGCCAAGAACATATTCTCGGTCTCGTCGAAGAATACGGGCCGTATTCGATTGACCTGCTCATCGACCTCGATCAAAACCCGCGTAGTATCGCTCTCCTGCCAAGCCAAACCACCGCCGCCAATTTGCCACAACGAGATTTGCGCATCGGCCCCACCGATAAATATCAACGGCACTAACAAGGTTGAGAAAATATATCTCGACAAAGGCATTTTGAGGTCCAATCGGCTTAAACACTTACGTTTATCAGGGCGACTAGCGTGTTTAATATATTCTATTCGCCGGAGCCAATCCAAACAGGGCGTATTGACGCCAACCCACCGCAACCCCTTTATATACGCCTGCAATCATAATAATAATCTTCACAAGGAGCACGATTAAGATGGGAAAACTAGGTTATAACGACACACCGATGCTGCGCGACTCGCCTTATTGTGTGCACGACGACCGCCGACCCGCCCCCACCGTCGTAACCTCCGGCAGCGAAAATAGCCGGCCCTCCGACGCGGTAGTGCTCTTCGACGGGACCGATTTGAGTGGCTGGCAGTCGGCCAAGGGCGGCGATGCCAAGTGGAAAGTCGTCGACGGCTATATGGAAGTCGAACCCAAGACCGGGGATATCGTCAGCGTCGAACGCTTCGGCGACGTCCAGTACCACCTCGAATTTGCCTGCCCGGCCGAAGTAAAAGGCGACAGCCAGGGGCGCGGCAATAGCGGCGTCTTCCTGATGGGCCTCTACGAAATTCAAGTGCTCGACGGCTACGACAATCCAACCTACGCCGATGGCATCACCGCTTCGGTCTACGGCGAGTACCCACCGCTGGTCAATGCCTGCCGCCCCCCTGGTGAATGGCAGACCTACGACATTTTTTGGACCGCACCGCGTTTTAGCGGGGTCGACCTGGTCAGTCCGGCCTATCTCACCTTAGTGCACAATGGCGTTCTCGTGCATCACCATGTCGAGGTAATGGGCCCCACGGGCCATCGCAATGTCTATCGCTACGAGGCCCACCCCCCCGCAGGTCCCCTCAAATTGCAAGACCATGGCGACTTGGTCCGCTTCCGCAATATCTGGGCACGCCCCTTAAAAGGCTACGACGAAGCCTAAGACACTAATATATTTTTTATCATAAGGCCCTATTCAAAACATCGAATAGGGCCTTATGTTATTTATAATCAATTATTTATACAATATAATAAAAATATTGACTTACCCCATCCTATGCCGTAACTTAAATTCCAATTATTTATAATTTTCCAAATTTTCCAAGTATAGTGCAGAATAATAGGCACTCTACAGAAAAAACGTGGAATAATGAGCAATACTAAGAAGATCCTAACCACTGGCGATATTGCCACTCATTGTCAAGTCTGCTATGAAACGGTGGCCAACTGGATCAAGAGTGACAAACTCAAATCCTATCAGACCCCGGGTCGCCATCGCCGCATTCGCCTTGAGGACTTTATGGACTTTCTCGCGGAGCACGGCATGCCGCCGCTCACAGCCGAGGAACCCAGCGCGCCAGCCGCCGACCCCAACAAGCGGCGCATCCTCGTCGTCGATGACGAACCCAGCATCCGCCGGCTAATAACCCGCTCCTTCGAACGCAAAAACGCCGCCCACGCCCTGTGCACCGCCGCCGACGGCTTCGAAGCCGGACTGCAGGTCGTCAAGTTCCGCCCCGATCTGATTATTCTCGATCTGATGATGCCCAATATCGATGGCTTCCGAGTCTGCCAACTCGTGCGCGCCAATCCCGAGACGCGGCATATCGGCATCTTGGTCATCACCGGCTATGCCGCCGAAGAAAATGTCAAACGCGCCATGGAATGCGGCGCCGACTCGTGGATGGCCAAACCCTTTGATCCGAGCGAACTCATCCAGCAAGTCGAATCGATCCTCGCGGCAAGCGATAAACGCGCCAAAAACATCTCACTAACGGCCTGAAGCCATGCGATCCCCCCTTCCCTTCCCGCTCTTTCCGCCACCTTCGGACGACGACTTGTCCGGCGATCTGCAATACCAGCTGTGGCTGCGCATCTTTTATCGCCTACAAGAAGGCGAGTCCATCGTCACCGCCGGTGCCTTCCTACGCGCGATGGAGGAAGAATACCAGGCGTTGACCCGCCGCACACCGGCTGCACGCATCTCCGCATTACTCGAACGCACCATCGCCAAGGTCAACCAAAAGCACCCCGAAACCTTTCTCTGCAATGGCGTGCAGAACGCCATCGCCGCCGCCTTTTGCAAAAATACCGAAAAATTGAATTGGGACGCCGGTGAAATCGAGGAAAAAGGAGTGGAAACGATTCGCCGTTTTGTCAACGCGCACATGCGCGGTTTCCTCTCCTATGTCGGTCTCGAAACCAGCAAACTGGACTTGGTCTCTTGCGTGCGCACCGCCGCGCGCCAGATCCGTCAGATCCGTCAAGAGCAACTGCCCCAGTCCGTGCAAGCGCTCGGTGAACCCACGGGCCCCGCGTCCAGCATTGACCCGTCGCCGTCTATATCTCCAGCCAACGACGAACTCGAAAACGCGCCGAGTCCCGAGTTGCAAGACGCCATCGCCGATGGCCTGGTGACGCACGACGAACTGCACCAACGCGAGCAACAACGCAACGCGACTCGCAACGAGTTGAACCAGGAAGAAACCGCCAAAATCCCCGAGCGGCTCGACACCTACGCATGCCGGGGAATAATCACCTGGGGCGAGGCGGGCAATCTGCGCAAGATCAACGCGGAGCACGGCCCGTTACAGAGAAACGCCCGGCGATTCGTGCGCAAGCGCATCGAGAAAAAAATCCGCCCAGCCATCAACCTGACCGTGCTCAATCTCGAAGTTTTCGAAGCCCTGCAACGTATCCCTGAAGCCCGCGACCCCGCGCTACAGTTCCTCGTCCGCCACCGCCGACAGGTCCTCTCCGAGGGCGGCGCCGATCTGCAACCTTTGCTCGACGAGCTCGAAACCGATCCTGAATTGACCGACAACCTCTTGGCCTTAGCCGACCGCTGCGACCAGGAAATCAGCATGATCGCCCTGCGGCTTATGCCCTACGGCCCCTTGCTCGCGGCCCGAGACCACTGTACGGTAGAAGAAGGTTTCGTCGAGGAACTGCGCTCGCTCGAACGCGAAGACATCTCCGAGAGGCTCAACAGCCGGAGCGAAATGGTGCGCACCCGGCCGACAACTCAGATTATCGGCCTATTGCAACTAATCGACCATACCACGCGGCCGACGCCCTTCAGCCAAGAGCTGCGCATCTTCAAGATCTGCAGCCAGCTCGACGAACTGCACCGCACCGCCAGCGCCGAACAGGGCTACGCAGAGCTCGAACGCTTTCTCAAACGGCGCCTGCACTATCTCCATCCCGATCTGACGCGCTACGAGATCAAAGCCGCCGAGCGCCACATAGACAAAATCCTCAGCGCCAGACCAGCGGTGCTCGAAATCGTCGGCGAAGCGCAAAACGAGATCTCCATCCAACTCGACCTGGACGAAATCGAACGCGGGGTGCAAATCGCCCGAGTCGCGATGCGCGTAGCCGGCCGCACCCGCTACGTCCCCTATAAAATCATGCCGACGGAAACGACGCCAGGCAAACACATCATCGTCCGTCGAGACCCGGCTTCGGGTGCGGTCGTGCCGGCACTCAAACGCGGCATCTGCCGCTATGTCGAGCGCGACGGCAATGGCTTCTGGAAATCGGCGAGTTAGACGGATTATCGCACTCGGATTACTCTACACCTGCCGTTGCAGCCAACGCTTCAAAACCTATGCCCCCAAGAGCAGGCTCTTCCGCGACCTCACCGGTCCGGCATGTCAATCTGCACCTGGGAACAGGTGCCTGATCGACATGGTGCCCGAGGAAAGGCTATCCAACGAGCTCGTCTAGGGTTTTATCAACGACTACCGGACTGCGCAAGGCCAAGCCGTTGCCCAACGGCCCCTCATCCCGGTCTGCAATTCAACTGAGCAGGACGCGCACGTCCCCATCGCGTGCGGTAAACCCCGCAGCATCGAAATAACCCAATAGCGCCATCGCGTATTTTCGGTTGCTGCCGATCAACTCGCGAAATTGCGCCACGGTGATCTCACCGTCGGCTTGCAAATAAGCGCGCAACCGGTCCTGCACCAAAACCAGGGCTTCGCGATGGACCAACAACCCGCCTTCCAGAGACACCACGACCTCCAGTTCCTGCAAAGCCCGCAAAAGCGCCTCGACCTGCTGTTGTTCGACAGCCAACGCGCGCGCCAGCCCCGCGGCATCCGGTATGTCGGTGAAGGCCGTGGTATTCAACCGTTTCTCGATCTCCGTCCTCGTAGCCTCCTCCTCCGGTGTAAAACGGATGCCGTGGGAAGCAGCCCGAACCACAGCCCCATCCATCGCCACCCGACCTTCGTCGACTAGATGGCGCAATACGCAATCGAAGAGTTCGGGCTGAGCATAGCGCGCGCTCAAATTGCGCAGCTCCTCGCGCCTGAGCCCCGGCTTGAGCGGCTCACTGCGGTGAAAATCCGCCAAGGCCGCCTCGATCCACTCACCCCATCGCCCGCGCACCGAGCTATGCAAAAGTTGGGCTCGCCCCTCGGAATCCACTCGCACCACCATCCCCGCCGCCACCAACTCGCCTAAAACCTCCTGCAACCGCTCCGGCCCGATGCCCAATTCGCCGAGTAAGTCGCGCTCGCTTTTGAGTCGGTCGTCAACCGCCAGGATCCAGCGTTCGACCACTTGCCGCAACTCGCCGCACTCCAGTACCCGCAGATGATCGAGTAGATCGGCGTCAAAACGTCGGTGTTTGGCCGGATGCGGGTCGAGCACCGTCCCGCCGCCGATGGTCAACGCCGGCGAATAGCGGCGCACTACGAAACGATCGCCCCAAGCCGCCACCAGCGGCGCCTCCAACCGCAACTGTACCACACTCTCTTCACCCGGTTCGAGCGGCTTGCGCTCGGGCAGAACCACCCGCGCCATAATCTCCCGCGTCCCCAGGTGCAAGCGAACGCGAGTCCGCGGTTCGATCGACATCGGGCTCGACTGCAACAGCCGCAATCGCACATCGAGCATCTGCGTCGGGCGAAAGGCTTCCGGGGCGACCAGCAAGTCGCCGCGCTCGATTTGCCCTTGCTCAACGCCGGCCAGGTTTATCGCCGCCCGATCACCGGCCTGCACCCGGTCTACCGCAACACCGTGTTCCTGCATGCTACGCACGCGTACCTCGCGCGCCTCGGGCATAATCTCGACCCGGTCGCCTTCCCCGAGGGATCCCGCCAGCACTGTGCCCGTGCAGACCAGGCCAAACCCCTTGACCACGAACGCGCGATCCACCGGCAGGCGAAATGGGGCGTCGGCGCGTTTGTCTTCGGTATCGCCCGCCAATGCCAACAACCGCTGCCGCAGCGGGTCCACCCCCTCGCCACTGAGCGCCGAAACCCGAAAGATCTCGGCGTCCTGCAAAAAAGTCCCGTGGGTAAAGTCGCGCAGTTCCTCTTCCACCAAGTCCAGCCAATCCTCTTCCACCAAGTCGACCTTATTGAGCACCATCACCCCGCGTTCGACCCCGAGCAGTTCCAGCACGTCGAGATGTTCCCTCGATTGCGGCATCACACCGTCGTCGGCGGCGATAACCAATATCGCCACGTCGATGGTACTGACACCTGCGACCATCGTCTTGACGAAACGCTCATGTCCAGGCACGTCGATAATCGTCGCCGACTCACCTAGGAAGGCGAAACCCAGTTCAATAGTGATCCCCCGGGCCTTTTCTTCTGGTGCCTGATCGGTATCAGTACCGGTCAACGCCTTGACCAATAGGGTTTTCCCGTGGTCTATATGCCCCGCCGTACCGATGACTGTATGCGCCATAACCTCAGCTTTTCTGGATTTATACAGCCTTTCTGGCCATATTCATTAAAAGCTATCGCAAAAAAACCACCAGCCAAGCAAAACGAAATCGTCTCGGCGGTACTTTTTTGATAGTTTTTGCTCACTTTAAAGTATTGGCCCGACACTGCCGACACAAATGAAACGATGACTTCTAACCCTGTTGCCCAACGCGTTTTTCTCCCCGTTGATCGCGACACCGATCTCCGCGCAACAAGGGCTCAACGGCGTCCTGCGTTATGCCGACGGGAGCCCCGCGCCCGACGTTCGCGTGTTATTCTTCGATCCCGGCGATATCACACCGTCCTATCCGCGCATTTGCGCGGCTACCCTCTCCAGCCCCCATATCGCCACACAAATCCTGCCACATATCTCAATCGACGAAGACCCGCTGGCGCTGATGGTCGAACCCCGCTAGGCCCAGCGAAAAAAGGTACCGCAAACTTCGGCCTCGACCTGGTGACCGACAGCAAGATTACCTTAGAGGACTTCTTCCGCTTCGCCGACCGCTTCGGCCAATAACCCCATAGGATTGACATGGACCTCAAACACCTGCGCCCCTACCAACTGCACGAGTTGGTCGCCGGCGGCCACCCACTACTGGTCCCCGCCGGCTGCATCGAAACGCACGGCCCGCATATGGCCATCGGCCACGATACCCTGATCGTCGAGGAGATCTGCGAGCGCATCGTCGCGCGCACCACCTGCGCCATCGCGCCCTCCTTCGACTACGGTCCCACCGGCTACGCGCTCGGCGGCCCAGAAGACGGTACTATCGACCCCGACTACGACGCCTTCGGCGGCTATGTCAAAAGCATCTTGCGCAATTTTATCGAGATGGGCTTCCGCAAGATCTATGTGATCATCATGCACCAGGGCATGGGCGCACCCCTGGCCCTCGCCTTCAGCAAAGGCGCTTCCGAACTCAGCTTCGAAATGGTGCTCGACAAAGGCCATAAGCGCGGTTGGTGGGGCGACCGCAAAGCTCTCGACAAAGTTGGCTGGAGCAACCCCATCGACGTGCAGCCGATGATCCTGCCCGAAGCCAGCCCGCCCGCCGGCGGCGACCACGCCGGTTATAACGAAACCTCCTTCCTCATCGCCACTCGCCCCGAACTTGTCGAACAAGATCGCCTCGACGAAAACGCGCCCTGGTACTGCCGCGAAAACGAAGAAAAAAATAGTTGGACGGCCAACGCCGAGCACGGTCAGGCGATGGTCGACGCGGTCGTCGACACTTGGGTCGCCAAAATCGACAAGGAGCGTTAAAATGGCCACCGTACTCAATATGCATCCCGAGCGCATAAAGGGCCGCCATATCCAGCAGGCCGTCGACGTGCTGCGCTCAGGCGGCGTTATCATCTATCCCACCGACACCATCTACGGCATCGGCTGCGATATCACCAACAAACAGGCGATCGAACGCGTGCAGCGCATCAAGGGCCGCGACAAGAAAAAACCGATGTCCTTCGTCTGCGCCGACCTAACCCATATCAGCGACTACGCCAAAGTCTCCAACTACGCGCACCGTATCCTCAAGCGCTGCCTGCCCGGCGCCTACACCTTCGTGCTGCCCGCCACCCGCGAGACCCCGCGCGTATTGCAGAGCAAACAGAAAACCATCGGCCTGCGCATCCCGAACCACCCGATCCCGCTGGCGCTAGTCAGCGCGCTAGGCCAGCCGATCTTGAGCACCAGCGCCAACCGCTCCGAACAGGAGGTGATCACCGAGCCATGGATGCTGGAGAACGAGTTGGGGCCACAGGTAGATCTAATTTTGGAGTGCGGGCCATTGCCGGTGCAGGCTTCGAGTGTGGTGTCGTTAATAGGAGATGAAGCGGAGGTACTACGGGAAGGGAAAGGGGATCTGAGTTTCTTTGCGGATGAAGGCTAGAGAGTAGATCTGGTGGAGCGCCACTCTCCGAAACCTATTTCACTTATCTCGGTCTGCAAATTAATTCGCGACCAGGTATAGTAAAGTAGCGCCTATCAAGTTGCTGAATCGGACTCATCAAACTGGCGCTGGGCCTGCGCGTTAGCTCAATAGATCCGGCCTGGGAATAGTCCCGCAGCGGATTGTTTAGTCAATTCTGCAGGACAGCAAATTGGCTAAACCCCCTCGGAATGGTACAGGACGTGCCAACATTCCCAGGCCGGACCGTCAGTTAACCCTTATCAGACTTCTCACTTTCACCCTCATCCTCACTTTCACCCTCACCCTCACCCTCACCCTTATCCTCACCTTCGTCAGTGCCTTCCTCCTCCTCCTCATCTTCAAAATAATCCCCGTACAACTCCTTCAACGCCGGTGTCTCGGCCACATAAGCCCGCCACCCCTCCATCACCCCTTCGACATCGACACACTTCGAACAAGGCACCAGCATATTGTCCTGGTTGGTGCCAATATAACCCCGGTCATAACAAACCTTACACTTCTGTTTCGTCCGTTTCTCGGCGACGATCTCTCGGGCGCGGCCCAAGTGTTCGTCGGGCAGGCGCGGTATTTTTTCGCTCATTTTTTCCCCTTCGGTTGACAGGCGACCCCACAGGCCGTTTCATACAGGAAATGAATACTAAGTATAAAGGCATAAGGGCCATGCTCAAAGCCCTGTACTGCGTCTTCGCCATCGCCCCGGCCGACGCGCAAACCTCGTTTATCCCCTACGCCGAACGCAGCGAATTCTCCCTGGCCGCCGTCGGCGGGCTCGACACCGGACTCTACGGCTACGCGAATCCCGCATTACTCAACTATGTCGAAGGCATGGAGAACGCCTTCGCCTGGTCTACTGCGCCCGGCCGCTTCGCCCCAAGCAATCAATGGGGACTCTTCACCGCCTTGCCACATCTGGGTTTCGGCATGATCCGTCAAGAAGGGCACGGCCGCGCCACCAGCGAATATCGCTTGGGTTTCAGCCGCGGCGACCGCGGTTTCGGGATCGGTCTCGCAGCGGGTTGGGCCGGTGGAGAGACTCGCTTCTTCGAACGAGACAGCCACTTCGCGCTCGGCGGGTTTTGGCGCCCTTCCCCCCGGCTCTCGGCTGGAGCCACCCTGACCTCGACTTTCTCCCTCTCCGAACGCGAGGGGGCGTTTGATCTGGCATTGCGGCCTTTTAGCAGCGAGCACCTGACCTTCTTCGGCGATTACGCCAGCGCGATAACCGGCGCTAAAGACTTCTGGAGCGCAGGAGCCATCCTCGAACTCCGACCCGGTATAGCACTGACCGGCCGCTATTTCGACAACCGCACGATCAGCCTCGGCCTGCGCTTTGGGCTCGGTGCAGCCGACCTGCAGACGCAATCGCGCTTCGACCAGGACGGCGAGTACGCCTTCGCCACCTACGCCATCCGGCTCGGATCTCAACAGGGCAATGCCCTGCACACGCTATTCCCACCGCAACCGCGTTATTTGCAACTCGACTTACTCGGCTCGATCCGCCACCGCCGCTACGCCTTCTTCGACAAATCTCAAACCCTAGTCGAGCTTTTGACCCTGATCGAACGCGCCCGCCGCGATCCCGCGATCAAGGGCATCGCCATCAACGCCTCCGGCATGCGCGCCAATCCCGAGATGGCCTGGGAATTGCGCGAGAAACTGCGCCAGTTCCGCGCCTACGGCAAACGCATCGTCGTCTATATCGACCGCGTCGACATTTCCGGCTACCACTTCGCCTCCGTCGCCGACTACCTAGTACTAGATCCAGCCGGCATGATCGGGCTGCAAGGTTACCTCGCCGGCCAGACCTATTTCAAAGGCGCGCTGGACAAGTTAGGCATCGGCTTCGAAGAATGGCGTTTTTTCAAATACAAGTCGATGGCCGAAACGTATGCGCGCGACGCAATGTCCGACGGTGAGCGCGAACAACTGCAAGCCCTACTCGACGACTGGTATAACCTGGCCCGCGAAGAAATCAGCAAAGACCGCTCGTTACAACCCGCAGTCTTCGACCACCTCGTCGACGACACAACCGTCTTCCTGCCGCACGAGGCACTCAACGCGGGGCTAGTCGACCGCTTGGCCCGTTGGCACGAAATAGACGCGATAATAGAAGAGTTGGAGGTCGCCCCGCACACCCTGATATCGCCCACCTCCTACCCTCGCCCTATGAACCGACGCTGGGGCGCCCGCAAAAAAGTGGCTATCGTTTACGCACTAGGCGTCTGCGCTATGGACACCGGCCTGCACGCCCGCACCCTCGTCGACGATATCGCCGAGGCCTGCGATGAAGCCGATGCCGTGGTTTTGCGCGTCGATTCACCTGGCGGAGACGTGCTGCCCTCAGACTTGGTCGCCGCCGCCGTGCAAAAATGCCGTGGGCAAAAACCCGTCGTCGTCTCCCAGGGCTTTGTCGCCGCTTCGGGCGGTTATATGATTTCGATGTATGGCGATGCCATCGTCGCCGCCCCCAATACAATCACTGGTTCGATCGGCGTCATCGCCGGCTGGGCCTATAACAAGGGCCTAAAAGAAAAAATTGGCCTGAGCACCGACCACGTACAAGTGGGCCGCCACGCCGACCTACCCTTCGGCATGGCTCTGCCACTTATTGGCCTAAACCTACCCGACCGCAACCTCAGCAACGATGAAAAAAAACGGATGGAACATATCATCCGCGCGCTCTATGCTGATTTTGTCGCCAAAGTCGCCAGCGGTCGCGATAAATCTATCGACGAAATCGAGGCTATCGCACAAGGTCGGGTCTGGACTGGCCAACGAGCAGTGGAAATAGGCCTAGTCGATCGCCTCGGCGGTTTGGAGATCGCTATAAATATCGCCAAAGAAAAGGCCGGCCTGCCCGTCGACGAACCGGTCGACCTTATCGAACTTCCCCACTCGCAATTCTTCTCGCCTAACTTCCTGCAACCCAAACTCATCGGAGCCCGGACGCCGCAAAACCCGCAACTCGACTACTTGCAGTTTAGACTGCGCCACAATGGCCTGCCGCTATTAATGATACCACCCAACCACCTACCGGGGACCACCGGGCTCAACGGAGACCACACCTATGAATAAAGATGCCATAGACCTCTACGCCGACATGGGTGCCACCCCCGTGATCAACGCGCTCGGCAACCGCACCTTCCTCGGCGGCTCCGCCCCCACCCCGGAGATCCTCGCGGCCATGCAACTGGCCGGCCGCTACTACGTTGACATGGACGAGCTCTTGCAGAGCACCGGCCGCATCGTCGCCGAAATGATCCAAGCCGAAGCGGCGCTGATCACCCCGGGGTGTGCCGCCGCGCTGGTCCTGGGCACCTCCGCTTGCATCACCGGCACCGACCCCAATAAGATGGCCCGCCTGCCCAACGCCACCGGCCTAAAAAACGAAGTGGTCATACAAAGAGCCCAACGCTACAAATACGACCGCGTCGTGCGCTTGCCCGGCACCACCCTTATCGAAGCGGGTAACGAAGCCGGCACCACAGCCGAGCAACTCGCCCGAGCCATAAACGACGATACCGCCGCCGTGCTCTATCCGATGATCGACAACTCGGCCAATATCCTCTCCGTCGAAGAGACGATCCGCATCGCCCACGAACACAACGCACCGGTCATCGTCGACGCCGCCTTCGACGTCTACCCCTTAGAAGGCTTTAGCAAATACACCGCGATGGGCGCGGACCTGGTCGGCTACGGCGCCAAATACTTCGGTGCCCCAAACTCATCGGGCATCCTCTGCGGCCGCAAAGACCTCATTGAAGCAGCCCACCTGCACAGCTTCGCCTGCTTCGAAACCCGCGAACTGCCCGGCGTCGGCCGCCCGCTAAAAATCGACCGGCAGGAGGTCGTCGGCGTGGTCGTCGCCCTGCGCCGCTGGCTCTCCATGGACCACGACGTCCGCCACCAGCAAGCTGCACTTCGCGCGGACAACCTGCGCCGACAATTGGGCGAACGGCCCAAAGCAGCGATCTCCAGTGACGATTCACCAACGCTCACGCTCACGCTCGACGAAAAAGTCCTCGGCCAGACTTCCGCAGAAATAGAAACCGCGTTGCGCGATGGCAATCCCTCTATCTGGATGGAAGCCACCCCCGGCCAACTGCATTTCCATATGCACACCGTGCAAGACGGCGACGAGGAACTGTTGGCGAAACGCATAAGCGAAGTCTTGGCTTAGGGACCATTTCGCCATGACGGATCCTTTCACAGGAAGTACAATCCGCGGACTACACCTCGGAGCCTCGAAGGGCATATCCCATAACGGACCGTCCACCGCACTACCATGCACTGCACTCTAAGGAGCTCGCCCTTATGTCTTTTCAAATCTTCGACTACCGCAACGAAGACCACATAAAAAACCTGCTCGTCACCCCCAACATTCGCTCCCGCTTCCTGCGCATGGAACCCGGACAAGTCGCCGGCCGCCACAGCCACGACCTCGGCCACGAGATCTTCCTCATCCTCCAAGGCAGTTGCATTTTCGACATCGGAGGCGAGGAACAGGAACTACACGCCGGCCAACTCTGCCTGACTCTGCCCGACGAGATCCACCAGGTGCGCGTCACCAGCGATGAGCCGATGATCATGTATCTGTCGGTCACCCCGCATATCCAACCCACGCACACCGGCCGCGACCCCGACGGCACCCGCCACCCAACCGCCTTCCAACCCTCCAGTTCCTACGACGTCGAGACCGACAGCGAAACGCCGGTCGACGAGTTAATCGACACATTCGTCGACGCAGCCAGCGCCTTTGCCCAGGCCGCACGCTACAACGCGGACTTGCAAATAAAATACAAAGGCCAGCTCAAAGCGGCGCTCGCCGACGGCGACGAAGAAAAAGCCGGCGCGATCCGCGAGCAGATGTGGCAAGGCGTCTACCAAAGCCACAAAACAATCACCGCAATGGACGAACTCTGGAACGATCTAACCCCACGCGCAGGAAAGGTAGGTTAATATGGCCCCCCTCCGCATCGGCATCATCGGCAGCGGCGCGATCGCGCAAGTCCACCACCTGCCCAACCTCGCCATACTCAAAGACCTATTCTCGGTCGAAATGCTCTGCGATCTCTCTCCGCAGCTCGCACAAACCGTCGCCGGAGAATACCACGTGCCGCGCCACACCGGCGACTGGCGCGAATTGCTCGCCGCTGATTTAGACGCGGTGATCCTCTGCCACACCGACCCCAAGACCGAAATCGCCGTCGCCGCCTTCGCCGAAGGCAAACACGTCTTCATCGAAAAACCGATCTGCTTCTCGTTGCAGGAAGCCGATAAAATCATCGCCGCGCAACGGGCCGCTGGCACCGTCGGCCAAGCCGGGTATATGAAGGTCTACGACCCGGCCTTCGAAGCTGCCGAGTGCGAGGCGCAAAGCATGGGCCCAATCCGCTTCGTGCAGATCCACCATCTGCACACCAATAACTCACATCACTTAGCGCACTTCCGCCTGCACCGCTCGGACCCCGCCGACCTGCCCGCCGCCGAAGTCGAAAAAACCCGCGCTGCGCGCGAGGCCGCCGTACGCGAGGCCATCGGCGAAGTGCCCGACGACATCAAAAGCGCCTTCGGCCATCTCTCCGGCAGCATGATCCATGATCTCTACGGCCTCCGGCACCTGATGGGGGTGCCGGAAAAAGTCGTCAGCACCGAGATCTGGTACGACGGCTGGGGTATCAGCACCATCCTCGCCTATGCTGGCGGCGCGCGCTGTTCAGCCACCTGGGTCGAGTTGAAAGACGTGCGCGACTTCAAAGAAACCCTCGAAGTCTGCGGCGACGACCGCCGCATATTGCTTTCGTACCCGACCGGTTTTTCGCGCGGCATCCTCTCGACCCTTGAAGTGCAGACTCTCGATTCGACCGGTGAAGCCATCACACAACGCCCAGCCATCGCCTGGGAAAGCGCCTTCGTACGCGAGCTCAGACACTTCCACACTTGCATTACGGAAAATAAGACGCCGCGTACCCCCCTAGACGAAGCACGCCACGATATCGCCCTGGTTATCGACATTATCAAGGCCTATTTAAATCGCTGAGAAAGGCCCACACCATGCTACCACACCACCTAAGCCCGACACAAATCCAATTCTTCCAAACCTTCGGCTACCTCGGCCTACCCGGCCTGCTCGCCGACCGTGCACAAGAGATCATCGCCGCCTTCGAAGACATCTGGCAGGAACACGGCGGCGGCCACAACGGCCAACCGCACGACGGCCAAGCTCGCTCCTGTATCGTGCCCTTCATCGACCAACACGAAACACTCTGCTCCCTGCTCGACGACGAGCGCATCCTCGGCATCGCCAAACCGCTGATAGGCGACGACTTCAATTATATGGGTAGCGACGGCAACTACTATGTGGGCGACACGCAATGGCATTCCGACGGCTGGAAATCCGCTGCCGACCCGGTGCATATCAAAATTGCGCTCTACCTCGACCCGCTCACCCGCGACACCGGCGCGCTGCGGGTGATCCCCGGCAGCCAGCGCGAAGGTGAGGGTTATGCCGGTGCCTTGCAGGAGAATGCCCGCCAAAGCAAAGACCAGTGGGGCATCTCTGGCGCCGACGTGCCCGCCATGGCCCTCGAAACGCAAGCCGGGGACGTCGTATGTTTCAACCACAACACCAAGCACGCGGCCTTCGGCGGCGGCGGGCGCCGCCGGATGTTTACTATCAACCTCTGCCAGCGCTACCCCGAAGACCGCCTGCAGGAACTGCGCGATTATATCGCCGGCTCCGCGCGTTTCTGGTTCGAGCGCAAATACGGCGAGAAGATGATCGCCACCGCCGGCCCCGAGCGCATGGTGCACCTCGAACAGCCCATGGCCAATGACGGCGACCTAGTCGAGCTCGCCCGCAAGGCACGCGAGGAAATGCCCGAACCTTCACGCGGTTGAGCACCTCATTAGCGCTAGGCTAGCACACAACTCAACTGCCAAGAACAAAAAGAGCCGGCCTCTGCTGAGGCCGGCTCCCACGAAGAACTCAATTTACTGCTTCAATCCTCCAAATCCGCCCACGCCCCCTTGGCCAGCAGCCCGCCATCGACACTGACACTCTCTCCGGTCATAAACGAGGCTTTGTCGCTGGCCAGAAACAATACCGCATTGGCGATATCCGCGGGTTGGCCGTAGCGCCGCAGCGGATGGATCTTGGCATAACCTTCCTCGAACTCCTTGCGATCCTGCCCCAAGGCCTCGACCAACTCGTCGACCAATGGCGTGTCGATACCGCCGGGATTCACCGCCAAAACCCTGATTCCGTATTTTGCGTACTCCAACGCCAACTGCCGCGTCAACGAGAGTATGCCGCCCTTGCTCGCCGCATAGGCCGATACACCTAACGCCGACTGCACCCCCTGCACACTCGCCGTATTGATGATCACGCCCGCACGGCGTTCCATCATGCCCGGCAGGCAATGGCGGGCCATCAGGAAATGGCTTTTCAAGTTGACGCCAATAATACGGTCCCACATCTCCACCGGTAGCTCGTGCGCCGGCAGATAACTCGACACGGGCTGGATACCGACATTATTGCACAATACATCAACCCCCCCCAAATCGCCGACAATCTGCCCCACCGTATCCCGGCAAATATCATCTTGCGACACATCGGCGTTAAAATAACGTATCTCACCAGCCAGCCCCTCGCCCTCGGCCGCGATCGAAGCTCCAGCCTCCGCGTCGACATCCAATGCGGCGACCCGCGCCCCCTCACCGGCAAAAGCCCGCGAGATCCCGGCGCCGATGCCCTTGGCTCCACCGGTGACGATCACTATTTTACCATCAAACGCTCCCATTACACACTCCTTTATATATTGTATAAATACCGTATTATTCAGCAGAACGATATTAAACCTATATACGGCGCGTCAAGTCGCCACCGGTAACCCTACTATGCCCACAATCCTCCGCATCGCACTGCTCGCCGTCTACATTATCACCACAACCGGTACCGCCCAAGAGCTCACCCCCACCGTCGATCTCAACTTGCAACCCGTCACCATCGAGATCCCCGAGCGCTTCCGCGCCCAACTCGGCGATGAGAACCTCACACTCAATTTGCCGCCCGGCTTCAGCGCCCGTGTCTTTGCCGCCGACGGCCTTTTCGGCCCTCGCTTTATGGCTTTCGATGACGAGGGTGTGTTGCACGTGGCCAATATGCGCGTGCCCGGCGAAAACAAAGGACAGATCGTCGCCCTACCCGACCGCGACAAGGACGGCGTCGCCGACGAGCGCGTCGTCGTCGCCAACGGTTTCCGCCGCATCCACAGCTTGGCCTTTTATAAAGGCGACCTCTACGCCGCCGACAACCACCAACTCGTCCGCCTCATTGACGAAAACAACGATGGTTTTTACGAGCGTCGCGATCTGTTGGCCGTATTACCCTCCTCCGACGACGTCTACCAGGGCCGCAAACCCGGCGACGAAACCCCAGCACCAGTCGAAGATATTCACCCGACCCGCACCCTCGCCTTCGACGAGGTCAATCAACGAATTTACGTATCCGTCGGCTCGACTTGTGATCTTTGCCGCGAGGTCGACCCCGAGCGGGCGACCGTGCTCGCCTTTGACCTCGACGGGGCCAACCGTCGCATCTACGCCAGCGGCCTGCGCAACGCCACCGGCCTCGCCCTGCACCCGCAGACCAATGAATTGTGGGTCACGGTCAACGGCCACGACCGCCAGGGCAACACCTTGCCGCCGGAAACCGTCTATATCGCCCGCAATGGATCATTCCACGGCTGGCCCTTCGCCTACGCCGGCCGGACGCTCGTCGATTTCAACGTCCCGGCCTATAAAGCCGTCTTACCGCTGACCGACGCCGACCGCGCCCTCGTGCGCACCATGCCCGATCCCATCGCCGTAGCCCCAGCACGCCTGGCACCGATGGCCATCCACTTCAACACCGGCCGAACCTTCCCCGCCCGCTACCGCGACGCAGCCTTCGTGGTCTTCCGCGCCGGCCACAACGCCGCCGTACCCGGCTGGAAAGTCGTTACCCTCTTCAGCGAACCCGACGGCTCCGACGCTCGCTTGGCTGATTTTCTCACCGGCCTTGGATCTATCCCGGAAACCGGCCGCGGCGTCTGGGGCACGCCGGTCGGCCTGGCACAGGATACTGCCGGCCATCTCTACCTTTCCACCGATTTCGTGCACCACGCCGTTTTGCGCATCGAAGCGCCGGTCGTAAAAACCGCCGTCGGCGCATCCGCCACCGGCCCCGAGGCCTACGCGCTCGCACAGAATAAACCGAATCCCTTCAACGCGCAAACACAGATCGGCTATCGCCTACCCGGAGCCACGCGCGTAACGCTGACCCTCTACAACGCGCAGGGCCAAAGCGTGCGTCAACTCAAAAATACCTTCGAATCGGCGGGAGCCTATACTGCGATATGGGATGGGGAAAACAATCGTGGCCAGCGCGTAGCCAGCGGACTCTACTTCTACCGTCTGCAGACCGCCTATGGCGTCTTGACGCGACGGCTGATCCTGCTCAAGTAGCCTTTTTCAACTTAAAGAAAAAGGCCCTCTGACCCAGGACTTCGACCGGCATCAAGCGCTCGAGGTAGAGCATCTTCGCCTCACGCAGCGCCAACTCCAGGGTCTTGCGTTCGCTCGTCAGTAACACCGCCGCGCCACCGCTCTTGAGCACCCGATCTACTTCGGACACAAAGCGCTCGTAAAGCGAACGCATCTCCCGCGGCTCGCCGACCTTCTTACCGAAGGGCAGATTACACACCACCCGGTCAACGCTACCGTCATCGAGCGGCAAGCTGCCCGCGTCCCATTCGCGCACTTCAATCGGTTTGTAGCGCGGCCCGATATTCGTGCGAGTCGCGGCGACGGCTTGGGCGCGGATATCCCCCCCCAAAAGCTGGCTATAACGGCCGTACTCACCACGTTCGATAAGGATCGTCCCGGCCCCGCACATCGGATCGAGAAAAACATCGCCGTCAGCCGGTTCCGCCAAACGTACCATCGCCCGGGCCAATGTCGGTCTGAGCGACGCCTCGATCTGCGCTTCCTTGTAGGTCCGGTGGCGCATCGTGCGGTCCGAAAGCCGCACCCCGACCAACAATTCACTACCCGCTTCCAAATCCCACACTTCGATCAGCGCGTCTTCGTCCAGCCGTTTCCACTTCGGAAAACGCCAGGAAACCGCCCGCTCCATCTCCTTGCGCATCTCCTTGCGCATATAGTGCTGCCGCCCCCCGTGTCGCTGGGCGACAACGCGGAAACTGATGCGTTTGACCTTTTTCGGCCGGGCCCGGCGATGCGCACTTACGGCCTCTTCAAAAAGCGGCGAATCGGCTACCAGTGCGCCAGCCTCCTCCAACCCCTCGCGTTCGGTCGACACCTTGCCGCGACCAACGAGCGCAAAAACATCCTCGGTCGTCGTCAATCCCAACAGCGCGGCCGGATCCCCGTCCCACGTAAAAAAGACGATACCCCGGCGGTGCCCACCCAGTTGCGCACCGAAGCGTTCGACGATCTCCTGCCCGGCAATTTCTTCCAAACCCGGTATGACAAACGCGTAAAATTCCACTCGACCTCATCTACTCGTATAAATCGTCGACATCCGCGGCGGCGAAATCCACCAGGAATCCCGCGATTTGTGCCCCGGCCTGTTGCAAACAACGCTTCCCCTTATCTGGCGTCGCCAGATGCGGGTTGCCGATGCCTGTATCGGCCGTCGCCCGCGTCCAATCGCGCTGGGTCCAGACCCACCCCTCCTTGAGCGCGGAAATATTGAACTTGTGCTCGTACCCGTCCCCAGCTTCAGACAATGGCAACACCCAATCCGGACGCAAGTACTGCATCATACTCGTCTCCATCTCATCGGCGTGGTCGCCGTCCTCGACGAAGAGTCCGTCCGGCACGGTATTAAACCAATCCATACAGCAGATAAAAACCTCGTAGCGCGGCAATAATTCGCGTACCATCTGCTTGAAATCATTGCCGCCGTGGCCATTCATAATCAGCAGTTTCGGAATGCCCTGGTGCTCCAGCGCCTCGACCAAATCACCCAATATCGCCAATTGCGTCGAGGGGTTGAGGTTCAGATCGAGCTTGATATCGAGCTGCCCGGTATTCACCCCGAAGGGCACCGTCGGCAACACAACCACTTTGGCTTCGCGCTCCCAGGCGATGCGCGCCGCTTCGGCGGCGATCTCGTCACACTGCACCACATCAGTCGAATAGGGCAGATGGTAGTTGTGCGCTTCGGTCGCACCCCACGGCAAAACCGCTACCTCGTAGTCAGTCGCCTTGACCGTCTTCCAATTCGTCTCCGCAAGAATATAGGGTCTGCCGGCCATGAGCGCTCCTTTGTCTTTGGGCTTGAACCTGCACTCGAATTGTCTTTATATGCCACTACTATGCAATGGGCTTCCGCCATATCAATACAACCAGACGCCGCTTCGGCCCTCAGCGAAATTAAGCGCGCCATCGAGCGAACAGTTGCGCCAGGGCCAGACCGTACAATAAGCTCGACCCAGTCTACCCGAAACGCCAATCGCGGCCGATCTTTCAGCCAAAGGCCCTGGCGTACCAGTACTGCCTTCGGAGCCCACCTGGGATGGCGGGCGAGTTGGCGCAGGCCGCGAACTCTAAGAGTTCAGCGACATCAGCAAAGGGACTTTTCGAAAATCTCTACCCAGCACGAACCGATTACCTAGCGCCGCAAGCCTGCAAACAAGCGTTCAAATACCCCCGACTCTCCGCCGCAATCGTCGCCACTTGCCCCAACTCATACTCCTTTGCCCCAATCACTTCCAAATCCGCCGCAACATCCAAGCCCGACTCGTGCAACACGCGGATATACCCGGCCAAATCAATATTGCCACGCCCACACGCCTGCAACTCCGGCGCCCCGGGGCCGCCTTCGGGCACCGCGCAATCGCGTATATGCACGTGCTTGACCCGCGAGATAACCGCCGACAAGGCCTCGACCGTATTCTCGCCTGCCCGGTGTATATGGCTCGGGTCCATGTCGACGCCAAAACCCGGCGAGTCGATCATCTCCATCGCCCGCAACGTCGTCGGCGTATCATAAATACTCTGGCCTACATGCGCCTTGGCGCACAGCGTCACTCCGTGCTCGTGCGCCTTGTCCGCCATCTTAGAAAGCAGTGCTACCTGCTGTTCGAAATCCTCCTCCACATCGCTCTTGCCGCCCGGTCCGACATTGATC
>JABHFS010000177.1 GCA_018672475.1 Gemmatimonadota bacterium
ACCAATGACCCTCGCCTTGCCGCCCCCGTTGGGAGGGTTGTCGGTGTAGTTGTCGCCGCCCAGGTGGATGATGAGGGCGCGACCCATCACTTGGCGAAGCCGAACCCTCGGCGCAACCACTGGTCGAGTCGCTGACCCGTTTGCGGCCACCTGGAGCACTGGAAGGTCTCCCCGGTGACCATCTCCGTAAGGACCGGCGTGGCGACCTGTCCGATCAGGGTCGTAGTGCCCTCCAGCAGCGCCACCGACGACCACTAGCCGCTAGGATGGGCCACAAACGTCCTCCGACATAACCACTCGCACCAGTTAGCAATATGACTTCTTCAGCCATGGTTCTCCTGTCCGTTGCCAACGCCACTGATCGCCCCCCACGCACACTGGCCCAAACCCAGTATAGCCCGCCATTGCACAATCCGCAAAATTCCGTTCGCCAAATATCGCACCGCAAATGCCCCATCCTCCCCCCGTATATTTTTTCTCCACTGCTGACTTGACTTTTACCTTAGTTATAGTATATACATGACAAAATAAACGGCCCCGTACAACTAAGATCGACAACCCGAGACCTTGTGTATGTCCATCAGCAGCCCTTGGTACCACAATCTGATCCGCTGGTTCGACTCCTCCAATTCCTACCGCGACCAGGTGATCGGCCACTACGGAACCGAATGGCTCCGCGCTCTGCCCTTTGGCCTGGTTCACCTGGCCTGCCTTGGTGCATTCTGGGTCGGTTTCAGCCCGACCGCGTTGGCGATTGCCGCCGCCGCGTATGCCGTACGCATGTTCGCGATAACCGGTTTTTACCACCGCTATTTCTCGCATCGCACCTTTAGCACCTCGCGCTGGGCACAATTCCTCTTCGCGCTTATCGGCAACAGCTCCCTGCAGCGTGGTCCACTGTGGTGGGCCGCCCATCACCGCCAGCACCACCGCTATGCCGACCAACAGACCGACCCCCATTCCCCACACCAACACGGCTTCTGGTGTAGCCATGTATTGTGGATAACCTCGCGCCAACATTTCGCCACCGATCTGAACGCCGTTCAGGACTTGGCCCGCTTCCCCGAATTGCGTTTACTCAACCGCTTCGACTTTCTCGTCCCGTCGCTCTTCGCCGCCGCCCTCTATACCCTTGGCAGCACACTCGAGACCCATATGCCGCACCTCGAGACGAATGGACCGCAGTTATTGATTTGGGGGTTTTTCATCTCGACCATCGCGCTTTTCCATGCCACTTGCACCATCAATTCGCTGGCCCATCAGTTTGGCAGTCGCCGCTACCCCACCGACGAACACAGCCGCAACAATGGCTGGCTGGCCCTGCTCACTTTTGGTGAAGGGTGGCACAACAACCACCATTATTGCCCCGGTGCCTGCCGCCAGGGCTTCTTTTGGTGGGAGATAGACCTGACCTATTACGGACTGAAGGCGCTCTCCTGGCTCGGCATCATCTGGGACTTGCACCCCGTACCCGACCGGGCTTACCGCCACGAGCAGGAACGATGATCGAGTCACTCGAAGCCCCTAAAAAAGTCGCCATCGTCGGCAGCGGCGTCTCCGGCCTCGTCGTCGCCCACCTGCTGCACCCGAGCCACGAGATCACCCTCTACGAAGCCGGTAGCCATATAGGTGGGCACACCCACACACACGCCGTTGAACAACAAGGTCGCCCCTACCAGGTAGACACCGGCTTTATCGTCTACAACGAGAAGACCTACCCCAATTTCATCAAATTACTCGAACAACTCGGCGTCGTCAGCCAGCCGAGCAATATGAGTTTCAGCGTGCAATCGGCCGAATCTGGCCTCGAATACAACGGTACCTCCCTCAATCACCTTTTCGCGCAACGGCGCAACCTGCTGCGCCCCTCGTTCCACCGCATGCTGCGCGATATCCTTCGTTTCTACCGCGAAGCCGGCGAGATGCTCGAAGGCCATGACCGCAGCACCACTCTCGGCGCCTATCTGGCAGACAACCGCTATGGCGACGAATTCGTGCGCGACCACATCATCCCGATGGGCGCCGCCGTATGGTCCGCCGACCCGGCCGGGATGTACGAGTTCCCGGCAAGCAGCTTTATCCGCTTCTTCCACAACCACGGTTTCCTCCAGCGCAAGGACCGACCGCGCTGGCGCGTAATCCAAGGCGGTTCGCACCGCTATGTCGAAGTGCTGACCCGCCCGTTCACCGACTGCATAAAGCTCAATACTCCCGTGCAATCGATTACCCGCCACCCCGACCACGTCGAAATACGCGCCCACGGGCATGCACCCGAACGCTTTGACGAAGTTGTCATCGCCGCCCATAGCGACCAAGCCTTGTCCATGTTAGACGACCCGACGCCCGCCGAGAGCCAGATTCTCGGCGCACTGCGCTACCAACCCAACGAAACCGTGCTGCACACTGATGCCAAACTCCTGCCGCGCAAAAAACTGGCCTGGGCCAGTTGGAATTACTACCTTCCCCGGCAACAGACCCAGACGCCGACCGTGACCTACAATATGAACATGCTCCAGACCCTCGAAAGCCCCCGCCCCTTCTGCGTCAGCCTCAACCGCCAAGACGAAATTGACCACACCCAGACCATCAAATGCATGACCTACCACCACCCCATATTCGACCTCAAAGCACTCGACGCCCAGGACCGCAAAAATGAGATCAGCGGCCGCAACCGCACCCACTATTGCGGTGCCTACTGGGGCCACGGCTTTCACGAGGACGGCGTGCGCTCAGGCCTTGACGTAGCCAAGCACTTCGGCAAGGCGCTCTGAGTCGTGCACAGCTGTATCTACGAGGGGCGGATCCGCCACCGCCGCTTCACCCCGGTGGAAAACCTCTTCAGCTACAGACTCTTTATGATGTATCTTGACCTGGCCGAACTGCCGCACCTTTTCGATCGACACAGACTCTGGTCGTCGGAACGCGGCAGTCTCGCGCATTTCCGCCGCCGGGACCACCTCGGCGACCCCGATACGCCGCTCGAAGAGAGTGTGCGCGAACACGTACGCCAACACACCGGCACGCGCCCGCAAGGCCCCATCCGCCTACTGACCCACCTGCGCTACTTCGGCTACCGTTTCAACCCCGTCAGCTTCTTTTTCTGTTTCGACGGCGAAGACCGGCAGGTAGAAACGATCGTCGCCGAAATCACCAACACCCCTTGGGGCGAACAGCATCTCTATGTTTTGGCCGAAGACCTCAATAGCGGCCAGGGAGCAAAGAAGCGCTACGCCTTCGACAAAAATTTCCACGTTTCGCCCTTTATGGCGATGGAACAGCAATACGTCTGGCGTTTTACCCAACCCGGACCGCACCTGTCGGTCCACATCGACAATTGGGAACGCAACTGCCGCCTCTTCGACGCGACGATGACCATGCGGCGCAACGAAATTACCGACCGCTCACTTGCCCGCGTGCTCTGCCAATACCCGCTGATGACCGCCCGGATCACCGCGGCCATCCACTGGCAGGCCGCAAAACTCTATTTGAAAAAATGCCCCTTCTATCCCCACCCGAAATCGCTACAAACGGAGTCCGCCCGATGACCGAAAGCACCCTTATCCGCGCGGCGCAAAACCGCTCCGCCGCGCCTTCCAGCCGCTGGGACGACTTGGCCCGCAAACTCATATGGGCCAAGCTCTCGCAATTCAAGACCGGCCAACTGCGCCTGATCGAAAACGGAGAAACACACCTCTTCGGAGCCGACGACAGCACTCTGCAGGCTACCGTGAGGGTGCACAACCCACGCTTTTACCGGGCCATGGCCCTCGGCGGCAGCCTCGGCGCGGCCGAAGCCTATATCGACGGCCTGTGGACTGCGGACGACCTGACCGCAGTCTGCCGCATTGCCGCTTGCAACGGGTCTACCCGCAACGACATGGAAAAGGGCTGGGCCCGCCTCGGCCGCCCACTCAACCGCCTGTTCCACTCCCTGCACCGCAATACCCGCAAAGGTAGCCGCCACAACATCGCCGCCCATTACGACCTCGGCAACGACTTCTTCAAACTCTTCCTTGACGACACATTGATGTATTCCAGTGGGGTCTTCCCACACCAAGGCGCCACCCTAGCTGAGGCTTCGCTACACAAGATCGAACGCGTCTGCCAAAAACTCGACCTGCAGGAGAGCGACCACCTGCTCGAAATCGGCACCGGCTGGGGCGGCTTCGCCCTACACGCAGCCACCCACTACGGCTGCCGGATCACCAGCACCACCATCTCACGCCAGCAATACGACCTCGCCCGCCAACGCGTCAAGGACGCCGGACTGTCCGATCGCATCGAGATCGTGTTAGAAGACTACCGCGATCTCAAAGGCCAATACGATAAACTTGTCTCGATAGAAATGATCGAAGCCGTCGGCCACCACTACTACGACGCCTATTTCAGCGCCTGCGGCGCATTGCTCAAACCCGACGGCCTAATGCTCTTGCAGGCCATCACTATCAGCGACTGGGTCTTCGAATCCCACACGCGCACCGTCGATTTTATCAAACGCTATATCTTTCCCGGCTCCTGTATCCCCTCGCTTGCGGCGATCGCCGGCTCGATCGCGCAATCCTCCGACTTGCGCATCACCCACCTCGAAGACATCGGCCCGCACTACGCCCGCACGCTGGCCGCCTGGCGCGAGCGTTTTTTCGCTCATATCAACGCAGTACGAGCGTTGGACCTGCCTGAGGAATTCATTCGCATGTGGGATTACTATTTCTGCTATTGCGAAGCCGGTTTCACCGAGCGCTATATCTCCGACGCCCAGATCCTGTTGAGTAAACCGCAAAACCGGCGCCAGCCGATCTTACCCGACCTTGGCCCCGCTTAACCCACTGGCCTGGGGCGCGTTATTCGCCATCCTTTTGATGACGCTGGCCTGGGCGGTGCAACGACGCACTGGCGATGCCGGCATCGTCGACGTGGCCTGGGCCGGGGGCATCGGTATGTTGGCCTGTGCCTACGCACTCACCGGCTCTGGCCTCGGCGAACGCCGCCTGCTCGTCGGCCTGTTGGGTGCGACCTGGTCTTTGCGCCTGGCGAGCTATCTCTTTATCGACAGAATCCGCGCCGACGCGGAAGACGGCCGTTACCAGATGCTGCGCCAACATTGGGCCGAGAGAGCACCTTTCTACTTCTTCCTATTCTTCCAGGCCCAGGCGCTGCTGGTGATCGTTTTTTCTCTGCCTTTCTTTCTCGCCGTGCAAAACCCCGCCCCCCTCTCTTTATGGGACGGCTTAGGGCTCGCCCTTTTCGCCATCGCACTGCTCGGAGAAAGCCTGGCCGACCGCCAGCTCGGCCATTTTCGCCGCGCCCCACAAAACCACGGCCAAACCTGTCGAACTGGCCTGTGGCGCTATTCGCGTCATCCCAATTATTTCTGCGAATGGTTGCACTGGTGGACCTATGTGCCCATCGCGTTTAGCGCGCCCTGGGGCATGCTCAGCCTGGCCGGTCCAATCGCCATGCTCTATCTGCTATTCTTCGTCACCGGCATCCCCTACACGGAAAAACAGGCGCTCAAAAGCCGCGGGGACGACTACCGCGCCTACCAAAAAAGTACCAGCGCCTTCTTCCCCTGGTTCCCGAGAAAGGAAGCACCGTGAAAAACGCCATTCAACTCGCCGAAAGCAGCCTATTGCCCGACGCCCTAATCCGCATCGGCATCCGGCGTCTGCTACGCCACCGGATCGGCGAAATTACCCCAGCCAACAGCGAGGGAGCCCATCACGCAAAACGCGCATTCCTCGCCTCAATGCAAGAAAGCGCAGTAGCACTGTATACTGACGAGGCCAACGAGCAACACTACGAATTACCGCCGGCGTTCTTCGCGCACATCCTCGGCCCCCGCCTCAAATACAGCAGTTGTTATTACCCTTCCGGCCGCGAGAGCCTCGCCGAGGCCGAAGAAGCCATGCTCGCTCTCTACGGGGAACGGGCCGAGCTAAGCGATGGCATCGACATTCTCGAATTGGGCTGCGGTTGGGGTTCGCTGACCCTATGGATGGCCGAACACTACCCACACAGCCGCATTACCGCCCTTTCCAACTCGCACGGCCAGCGTCAGTTTATTGAATCCCGCTGTCGCGAACTCGGCTTTGCCAATGTGCAAGTGGTCACCTGCGACGCCAATGAATTCGAGACGGCAGGCCATTTCGACCGCATCGTCTCGGTCGAAATGTTCGAACACTTGCGCAACTGGCGCACCATGCTCAAACGCGTCGACCGTTGGATGAAACCTGGAGGTCAGGCTTTCTTCCACGTATTTTGCCACCGCCACTATCCCTATTTGTTTGCCGTAAAGGACGACAACGACTGGATGTCTAAACACTTCTTCACCGGCGGCCTGATGCCCTCGGCCGACCTCTTCCACCACTTCCAAGAACAACTCGTAGTGGCCGACCATTGGTATCTCAACGGCACCCACTACGCCCGTACCGCCCAACACTGGCTCGAAAACATGGACCGACGCCGCAGTGATATCCTATCCTTACTCTCACAGCACTACGGTGAGCAGGAAGCGCGAATCTGGTTCCAGCGCTGGCGCATGTTTTTTATGTCTTGCGAAGAACTTTGGGGTCTGGACAAAGGCGAGCAATGGGGCGTGACCCACTATCTGTTGCGCAAACGACCGACATCCGTCGCCTCACCATCGACCAACCTCGACGTGGATGCCCAGGATTAAGGCCGCATGCACCCGCTAAACCCACATCGACTACGACGTCCGTCAAAGCTACTGGCCCTACTCGCCCTACTGGCTCTACTCGCCACCGTCGCCCACTTCGTAGCGGACGAACCGTTGCCGCAAGGCCATAGCGGCCCGGACGCCGATGCTTTGGCGCGTAAAATACAAACCGCCGTTAACTTGCCGGCCTGGCGCCAGACCGGCGCCGTGCGCTGGACCTTCGCCAATCGGCACCATCTGTGGGATCGTCAAAGGGGATTGGCGCGCGTACAGTGGGATGATCTCGAAATTCAACTCGATCTTGAGCACCACACCGGGCTGGCATGGCGTTCCGGCCAAAGATTAGATGGGGACGAACGGGCCGAATTAATCGCCACGGCCCACAGCTACTGGATCAACGATTCTTTTTGGCTCAATCCTTTAGCCAAACTCTTTGCTCTAGGCACAACGCGCCAACTCGTCGTGCAACCCGATGGCAGCGAAGACCTTTTGCTCACCTATACCTCCGGCGGCGATACGCCTGGCGACTCCTACCTATGGCAAGTCGACCCCGATGGCCGGCCGCACGCCTGGCGCATGTGGGTCTCGATCATACCCCTAGGCGGCGTCAAAGCGAGTTGGCAGCAGTGGATGCAACTAGAGACCGGCGCCTGGATTTCACAAAACCACCGGTTATTGTTTTTCAACTTGGAACTAACAGATGTGGCCGGGGCCGAGTCCATTACCGCGCTCGCAGGCAACAAAGACGCGCTGGCCGCCATCGCCATGCTGCGCCATTAGACGAACCGATGACGGGCCTGCAACAATATTCAGCGTGTCCACTGCGAGCACAGCGAAATAAAATCAGCCACTAGTATCGAGCACCTCGTCGAGCGTCCACAACCGCTCGCTCCCGATGATAAGCGCCTCGACGATAAGAGGGTGGGCCCTAACGGTATAAAGGTCAATAAAGGCGAAACTCGGATGCGGAAAACCGGTATCCGAGTCCTCGACGAACATTGCACAGTCCTCGATTACCGTAATTTCATTCGGCACGCCAAATGCTTCGGGATGTCGATACATCGGCATATCATAGCTCCTTACACTTATTGAGTATAGTATTCAGCGCTGCGCGCGGGCGACCAGCACCAGCACCAGCAGCGAACGCAAACTCCAAACCGCGGTACGCACCCAGTTGCCGGCTACCAGCATGTCATACGCCTCGAGGTCAAAACCCAAAGACAGGATCTGATGTTGCGGCACCTGCAAAAGCCAAGTCGATGCCCAAACCAACAGCAAAGCGCCCAACCCCCAGGTAAGCGAGGCGCCAGATACCCCCGCCGGCCTGCGCCACAACAATAGCGCGGCCGTGGCCATTTCGACCAACATCGGCGGGGCCACCAGCCAGGTGGTGAGCCGGGCATGCTCGTTAGCATAGGCAGCGAAGGCCCCTGCACCGACCCCGGCGAATAGTGGATAATGCACGATCTGCACGAACCAGATCAGCCCCGTCATAAAAAGCGTCGATGCCGCATGCAACAGCAGCAAGCCAAAGCCATTCATCACGCATCCCCCAACAACACGACTACAACCGGCCCTTGATCCACCGTATCAACCCACCGATAACGGGCAGATACTCATACAATCCCCCCGCAGCATCCCAATAATCCTTGTGCAAAACAATCTTTCCGTCGCCATTAAATCGCAGATGGCTAATGCCGACAGAGCGCGCGACCCGACCATCGTTATACTTCTTAAAGCGAATCTCCATCGTCCAGCGGACATAATAGTCGCCGCCGCTACCAGAAATATCATCGACGACGACACTCACTGATTCGGTCGCCTCCATGCTGCGCGCCATGTATTCCTCAATCGCCTGTGCGCCGACGATTTCCTTCAGCGCGTCGTTGAAATAAGCGTCGTCGGCGTAGACCCGATGGACTTTCTCGCGCATCGACTCGGGTGACATCTCCGATACGAAGTCGGCAAAGCGCTCCAGGGCTATCCGTTCCGCGGCACCACCCGATTCCAGCACATCATTGCTGGCCGGATCCGTCTTCACTAAGGCCTCTTGGTATGTCATAGTCTCCTCCTCGGCCAAGGCGACACCGCCTAGGGCGACTAAGGCCACTAATAGCCCGATCCACATCCTCCGGGCGATCAATTAGCCGAAAGCTCGATCTGCCACTCCGCAAAATGCGACCGCATCTTTTCCAAGGCGCGATTGCGCAATTGCCGCACGCGTTCGCGGGTCACGCCCATATCCTCGCCGATTTCCTGCAACGTCATCGTATCACTACCGACAAGGCCGAAATAGTCTTTAATAATTTGCTCTTCCCGCTCGTCCAGCATTTCAAGGCCTTCGGCGAGCGAACGCATTACCCCTTCCTGCTCCAGCTTGTCGAAACCCGTGTCCTCCACCGGAAATGCGGCATAGAGCGCTTGCTCCCCATCGTCGAACACCGGTGCATCCAAAGACATATCCTGATGACCGGCTTCCATCGCGTTGAGCAAGCGCTCTGGACTCATCTCTACAACCTCGGCGATCTCACCAAGCATCGGCGATCGCCCCAACTGCTGACTCAGAACAGCCATTTCCTTTTCGACCACATGCATATCGCTGACATGGCTCATCGGCAGCTTTGCCACCCGCCTCGCCTGCGGTATCGCTTTGCGAATCGCCTGGCGAATCCACCACACCGCATAGGTGATCAACTTAAAACCGCGCGTCTCGTCATAACTTTCAATAGCCCGCAGCAGCCCCATATTACCCTCGGCTATAAGATCCATCAACAACGGGCCATCATCGGGGCAATATTCGCGCGCCACCCGCACCACAAAGCGCAAATTGGCCTGAATCAACTCTTCGTATGCCGAACGGTCACCTTCACGCATCCTGCGAAAGAGCAGACATTCATCCGCGCGATTCAAAGGCTTGTTGTCTTTAATCTCATTCCAGTAGAGATCAATGATCTCACGATTAGTAGTTTGTTTGACTTGATGATTCAAAGCGGACATGACTTCTCTCCCTAGGCTATTGTGACGATCGACGAACTATTGTCTAATTAATATCTAATATCCTAACTATTAAATTCACAATGTCAATAGTTTGTCTACTATTTTTTAATTAAAAACATAGACATCGCCTTGGCCTACACTTTATCTCCCTGTTATTTTTAGATTTATAAATCCCACATCTAGGGAGACGAAGAGGCGTATCCCATAGGGTCCATAGACTATATAATTTTTAGCGCCCTAAACTGTGGCTGATAAGCTATAAATGTCTACATACTATTTAAGCAATATTTTTCGCAATTGACTGCCTTGATTAACATCTGTATAATTTTTGTTATATGACAGATAATAAGATCCATCCCATGCGCATAGTCGCGCGTCGTACCGGTCTGAGTTCACATGTGATCCGCGCCTGGGAGCGGCGCCACAACGCCATTGAGCCAGCGCGCACCCCAACCAATCGACGCCTCTATTCCGATAACGATATCGAGCGCTTACAAAAGCTGCATCGAGCTACGCATTCGGGGCATAGTATCAGCCAGATCGCCCATTTTTCCGCCGATGAGCTAGACACCCTGATCGCCTCCGACACACCGCACCCCGAACAAATCCAAGGCATACCTCCCGCCACCTCAACCCAGCCCTCGCCTCCGACAAGCCCCCAGCAAGATCCCGCCGGTTATATCAAAAATGCACTCACCGCAGTGCGCAACCTAGACGCTAAAACGCTAGAAGAGCAATTGTTTCGCGCCGAAATCGACATGGGACGCAATAAGCTACTCCTGCAAGTGATCGAACCACTAATGCAGCAAATTGGCACACTATGGAGCGAAGGGAGCCTACGCATCGCCGACGAACACATGGCCACTTCCGTGATTCGTTCTTTCCTCGGCACGCTGCAAAATTCCGCCCCATCTGCCGCCAATTCCCCCCTAGTCGTCATCACCACCCCAGCGGGACAATGGCACGAAATCGGCGCCCTACTCGCGAGCCTGACAGCCACCGCTGCCGGCTGGCGCGTTATCTACCTTGGCCCCAACCTCCCAGCCGAAGAAATTGCCGGAGTCGCCCTGCAGCACCAGGCCCAGGCCGTGGCGCTCAGCATTATCTATTATAGTGAAGGCGACCATCAACTCGGCGCGGAACTCAGCAAACTGCGCCGAGCCCTCGGCAGAACTGCGCACATTCTCGTTGGTGGCCGCGCAGCCCAACAACACTCCAGCGATCTAAAAACCGTAGATGCGGAATTCCTGCCCAACCTCAGCGCACTTAGCACTCGCTTACAGTCGCTAAATACCCCTCCATCCGCCTAAAATACCGCAAAATTGCACGATTCTTGCTAAAAAACACTGCAAACACAACACTCCACAATCATCTTAAGTCATTTATAATTAACAATTTACAATTAAAATAAAATACATGCGATATAAATGTCCACTATTTAGATAGACCGTTAGTTGACAAGTAGTGGACGCCGTATATACTCCTTGTAACGAATGGACGTCAAATGACGCCTAGCTATTCAAATAAATAGGAGAAATCGCATGAAGATCATCCGTATCGCCACTCTTGCAGCCGTAGCTCTTTCATTGAATATCAGCCCCGCCCAAGCCCAGGACGATCAGGATATCGTCGATGTGGCCGTCGGCGCCGGTATTTTCAACACCCTAGTCGCTGCCGTACAGGCCGCCGACTTGGTCGATGTGCTCAAGAGCGACGGACCCTTTACGGTCTTCGCCCCCACCGATGAGGCTTTCGCCGCCCTGCCGGAAGGCACTGTCGAATCGCTATTGCTGCCCGAGAACAAGGAATTACTGGTGTCGATCCTGCTCTATCACGTCGTCTCCGGCAGTGTGTTCGCCGCCGATGTGGTTCAGCTCGAATCCGCCATCACCGTCAATGGCGCAACCCTTAGCATCAATGTCAACGACAACGGCGTAACCGTCGACAACGCCAATGTGATCCAGACTGATGTAGCCGCCAGCAATGGCGTGATCCATATCATCGATGCGGTGATGCTGCCGCCGGCGCCCACTGCCGTCGAGAACAATAGCTGGGGTTCGGTAAAGCAGCAGACTCGTTAAGCAGCACCGAAACCCTCGCGTAAAGAGCCGCTGTGGTTGTAAACCCCCTCCACAGTGGCTCTTTCTTATATGGTCACCGATCCATATATGGAATAAACGGATCACCGAACTGCAAATATCTATTTCCTTAGTTGACAATACCTAGACAAGCGATATATTTCGACCGTGAAAAGACATTTTATTAAAGTTGCGATGCTGCGCACCGGCCTGACCTCCCATACTATACGCGTCTGGGAAAAGCGCTATAACGCCGTCAGCCCCGGACGCACCGAGACCAATCGACGCCTTTATTCAGACGACGATATCGCCCACCTACACCTCTTGCACCAGGTGACTCAGGGCGGTCATCGCATCGGCGATATCGCCCATCTCTCACCCGACGAGCTACACCGCTTGACCACTGTATTACCTGCACAGCCAAACCCGTTACAAGTGCCACATGAAATAGCCGGGCAACAAGGCTATGTCGATCGAGCCTTGCAGTCGATCCGCCAACTGGATGCCATTGGCCTCGAAGGCGAATTGACGCGCGCCGATTCAGACTTCGGACACACCCAACTGATCGAACAGGTCATCGAACCACTCATGCGCCGCGTGGGCGAACTATGGCACGAAGGTTCATTGCGCATCACCGATGAGCACTTGGCCTCTGCTGTGGTCCGTCGTTTTATCGATGGCATCCGTCAGGGGCTGCAAACCGCCTCCGACGCGCCACATCTAATCGTCACGACCCCCACAGGTCAAGTGCACGAAATGGGTGCCTTACTGGTCTCCGTCTCAGCAGCGGCGGCGCATTGGCGCGTAACCTATATGGGTCCCAACCTGCCCGCCGATCAAATCGCCCTCGTCGCCCGACACAACGGCGCCAGCGCAGTGGCGCTGAGTCTCGTCTACCCCCTTGACGATCCCGCACTTGGACATGAGCTGATCAAGATCCGCCAAGCCCTCGGCGACGAGCTTCCACTCATCGTCGGTGGCCCGGCCGCACAATACAACCAGCCTATTCTGCGCCGTATAGGCGCGGTGCAACTCGGCGCATTGACCGAACTTCGCCAGCAATTGTATAACATACACAGCACCGATGCCAGGAACTAAGCTTCTCTATACCGCCCTGCTGGCGGTTTTCGTGCCAGCCATACTCAATGCCGCCACCCTGAACGGCTTCATCAAAGACGCCAGTGACGGCGAATCCCTACCCAACACCACCATCGCCTTGCCTGCACTTAAAATGGGCACCCTCAGCAATGCCAGCGGCTACTACGCCATTACCGGGTTGCCCCCCGGCCGCCATGTAGTCGTCATTTCCCACATCGGCTACCGAACCCAACTAGACACCCTCGACCTGATCGCCGATCAAGCCTTGCGCTGGAATATCAACCTCTCCGTCGAGTCAATCCGCCTGCAGGAAGAGACGGTAATAATCGCCGACCGCCTAGGTGAGGAATTTCGCCAGCAAACCGGCTTCTCGGTTCTGCAAGCACAAGACATGCAACAGATGCCCGCCGTCGGCGAATCCGACCTTTTGCGCAGCTTACAACTCCTACCGGGTATACAAGCCGCCTCCGATATCAGCAGCGGCCTTTATGTGCGCGGCGGCGGCCCCGATCAAACCCGTATCCTGCTCGATCAAGTCCCCTTATACAACCCATCGCACGCCTTTGGCTTCTTTTCGACCTTCAATCCCGACGCCATCAAAGACGTCTCACTCTATAAAGGCGTTTATCCCGCTGCCTATGGCGGCAATCTCGGCGCATTGCTCGACGTGCAAAACCGCGAGGGCAACCGCCAAACGCTGAGCGGTCGCGGTGGTCTCAGCCTAATTTCCGGCCGTCTGCTTTTAGAAGGTCCGATCGGCACCGGCGCCTGGATGCTTTCGGGCCGCCGCACCTACCTCGACCCGGTGCTCTCGGCGGTACGAGCCTCGGGGGCCAACGTGCCCTCCTACTACTTCTACGATTTCAATGGCAAATTCAGCCAGCGCCTGGGCCCCTCCGACGAATTAGTTATCAGCACCTACTTCGGGCAAGACGTGCTCGACTTTGACCTGGACGCCGAGACCTTTTTTGCCTTAAACTGGGGCAACCGCACACTGACCGGGCGCTGGAGCCACCTCTTCTCGCCAACGCTCTTCGGCCGTTTCATCGCCGCCTTTTCGACCTATGAGAGCGACACATCGCTCAGTTTTTTTGACACCCCCGTGCTATTCGACAATAGCGTGCGCGACCTATCGTTCAAAGCCGATTTCGACTACTACGTCCAGGCGGACCATACGATAGCCGCAGGCCTGCTGCTGACCGACTACAAATTCACCTTCCGCCAGACTTTTAACCAACGCCAACAGCTCGACCTCAACCAGGAGCCTTGGCTGATGGCCGCCTATGTACAGGACGACTGGCAGGCCACGCCGCTGATGCACCTGCGCCTGGGCAGCCGCTTCAGCTATTTCACCGCCGGGCAACGCCTCTCGCTCGAACCACGTTTCTCGCTGAGCTATGAGCTACAGCCTGGCCTGCGACTGAAAACCGGCGGCGGCGTCTACCACCAGTATCTGCAGTTGGTCACCACCGAGGGGTTTAGCGGCGGCGACTACTGGCTTCCGCTCGACGCCAGCGTCAAACCGAGCCGGTCCTACCAAACTGCGCTCGGCCTAGATTGGGAGGTTTCGTCGCGCTACCGACTCTCCGCCGAAACCTACTACACCGACATGGACCAACTAGCCCTGCTCGACAACAACACCGTCGCCGATAGCGAAGAAACGCGCTCCACCGATCTCTTCGTCACCGACGGCACGGGTTATGCCGCCGGATTGGAGCTATTCGCCGAACGCCGCCTCGGACGTTTGCGCGGCTGGCTCGGTTATACGCTGGGCTGGACCCGACGCCAATTCCCCGAGCTCAACAGGGGACGCACCTTCCCGCCCAAATACGACCGCCGCCACGACATCTCGCTCAACAGCTCCTACCGCCAGAGCAAATGGACCTGGAATCTCAGCTTAGTATACGCCACCGGCCAGGCCTTTACGCCGGCCGGAGCCCGCTATACCCTGCGCGCCCCGGCCACCGGCCTGTTTACCGACCGCGCCCTGCCGGCCGATCGCAACAGCGCCCGCCTGCTGCCCTATCACCGCCTCGACGTCGGCGCCCGCCGCGCCTTTGGTCTATGGGGCAGCGAAGCCGAGTTCTACTTACAGATCTTCAACCTCTACAGCCGTCGCAACGAATGGTTCGTACAATACGACACCGACGAACCTGAAACCGATCCGAAAGTCGTCAAAATGCTGCCCATCGTGCCTACCTTCGGACTGGACTTCAAGTTTTGACCCACTACCTCGCCTGGATTATCGCGTTATTTTGCGCTTGCGCCGCCGACCGCCAACCCGGCGAGCTCTTCGGACCACTCGAAGATGATCTTGTCGTCGTCGACGTGCAACTCATCGTCGATGCCCCACTGCCTCCGGTCCACCTGAGCCGGACGTTGGCCCCTGGAACGACCTATACCGCCGCCGCTGCGGCCCTATCTGGCGCCGTAGTCGCAATCCGCCAAGCCGATCAAATCATCGATTATACAGAAGACCCAGAAGACCCCGGCCGCTACCTGCCCACCGCATCCGTTGCGACATTGCCGGCCACGCTTTACCGACTCGAAGTCCTACTCACCGACGGACGCCAAGTAAAAGCGCAAACTCACACCCCGGACCGCCTACAAATCACACAATTGCTGCTGCTCGATGAAGAAACCTTGTTGCCGCGACGCGAACTCAAACTCTTTGCCGAACTAGGTGAGGCGGTCTACTATGCACCCGAAAACCAGATTTTTTACCAGCAGGGCTTGCTCGAAGCCAGGGTCGCCGAGGAAATAGATATACCCGCCTACCAACTCGCCATTTTTAATTTGGAAGAGGATTCAGCATTGCTTATCGACGCCGATTTCCTCGAAGAAGATGACCTCGCCGAATTCGAGCGCAAAGGCGCATCACCGCCTTTGGCCGTGCGCAAGGGACAGGCGCGTCTGCCGTGGTTCGCCGTTGCCTTCGCCGGACGGCACAAGTTCAAGATTTACGCCGTCGACGAGAATTGGTATGATTTTATCCGCACGGACCCCGACGGAAACGGAGGCGGCTTCGGCGGTCTGTTGGGGGACCAGTTCCAGCGCCCGACGTTTAATATAGAAGGGGGGATCGGCCTGTTCGCCTCGGCCTCGGTCGATTCGGTGGGTTTTACGGTCTTACCCTAGATCAATACCAACTCTAAAGCAACAGGCTACGGGATCGCATTAGCAGCCCACCCAATCTTTTGCTTAAACCACCTGGCCGACTATAGGCAATATTGAGATCACCTGCCGCCAACAAATCCTGCGCCATAAGGCGGCCTATATCCCCTAAACCGATAAAGCCCCGCAGAGGTTTACCCTCTTCAGTCATTACTTTATTTTCCATAGATTTCCCGCGCCGCACGATGCACCTCGGCGTGCAAATCCGCCGTTTTCTCCGGTGTCGGCGCATACCCTCCCGCAAGCAAGAGCACCAACGCCGCGCCCGTAGCTTCGACTTGTTTAAGCACCATAGAATCCCGCGCCCGCAACCCTGCCCGACTCAAATTCAGCCGACCATAGCGGTCACCACACACCAGATCGACCCCCGCTAAATAGAAGACGATATCAGCCCGTGCTTCATCCAACACCTCGGGCAAATTTTTGGAAAGCACCTGCAGGTATTCGGCGTCATGCAAGCCGTCTGCAAGCCCCACATCGCACGAGGAACGCTCTTTGACAAAGGGGAAATTCTTCTCCCCGTGCATCGAGAAGGTGTAGACCGATTCGTCTGCCGCACAACAGGCCGCCGTACCATTGCCCTGGTGCACATCCAAGTCCACCACCAACGCCCGCTCAACCATCCCTTCGGATTTGAGCACGGCGATCGAAACCGCTATATCATTGAGCACGCAAAAACCCTCGCCATAATCGGGAAAGGCGTGGTGTGTGCCGCCGGCCAAATTCGCAGCGATGCCGTCTGTAAGCGCCATGCGCGCCGCGAGCAACGTGCCGCCAACAGCCAAACGAGAGCGCGTCACCAGCGCCGCAGACCACGGCAGGCCAAGCCGCCGTTCCTCTCGCCGGTCCAACGAGCCCCCGGCAAGCTTTTGCAAATAGTCTTCGGAATGGACCAGACGCAAATCGTGCCAAGATGCTTCGCTCGGCTCATAAATATCAACCGATTTAAGCAGGCCTTCGCGCAACAGGATTTGCTGTAGGGCGGGAAACTTCCCCATCGGGAAGGGGTGTTTGTCGGGCAGGGGAACGAAATAACCGTCACAATAACAGACGCGCATTACACCTAGACTTCTAGAGCGTTCATAGCGAGAGAAAATACGTTAAGCATCGCGCCCGGTAATCAACCGGGCGCCGCGCTTGCGGGTAAAATAATTCCAAGGCCACTGAAAAATCACCATCACCTTATTGTCGAATTCGATCAGATAGGCGATGTGTACAAAAAGCCAAATCAACCAGGCCGGGAAACCCCACATGCGTATAAAACCCATATCCGCCACCACCGCATGCCGGCCAATCACCGCCAAGTTGCCCTTATCCAAATAGCGAAAAGCGCCGGGATCCTTGCCCTTGAGCCGCGCCTTGAGCAAACGCGCGGCATACCGGTCGCCACTTGATAGAGCAGAGGCTGAAAGAGGTGAAAATTGCGCCGATCGACCAGCGTTACTTATAGCGATGAAGCGCCACCTAATTTCTGTGCCGCATAGAGCCCGCCAAACCCGCCACCGACGATCACGACTCGCTCTGTCATAGCGCTCTACTCCCTTAAGGCGTGTCGTAATGCCGCTTCTAAATACGGATATTCGAACGCGAAACCGCTATCCAGCAGGCGCTTGGGCAGCACCCGCTGACTGGCCAGCAGCCCCTCTTCGGCCAACTCGCCGATGACCAGCTTCGCCGCGAAAGCCGGCAACGGCAATATAGTCGGCCTGCGCAATACCCGCCCCAAGGTCTTTGTCAACTCGGCGTTCGTCACAGGGTATGGCGCGGTAAAATTCACCGCACCCTGCAACGCGTCATTTCCCAGAGCATAACTCAGCGCCGCCACCGCATCGGCCAGGGCAATCCAACTGAAATACTGCCGCCCGTCGCCGATCTTGCCGCCGATACCCAAACGAAAGGGCAGCAGCATCTTCGCCAACGCCCCGCCCCGACGACTGAGCACAATGCCAAAACGCGCGTGCACGACGCGAATCCCCGCCGCACTCGCCGCCGCACTCGCCCCTTCCCACGCCTGGCCCAAGTCGGCTAAAAAACCCGCACCTGGCCCGCTTTCTTCGTGCAATTCCTCCGCGCCGCGATTGCCGTAAATCCCAATCGCCGAAGCACACAGCAACAGCTTCGGCGGCGTACTCAGCTGCGCCATGCGGGCCGCAAGCAATTCGCTCGTCTGTACCCGGCTGCACATCAACTCGTCTTTGATCTTTGCCGTCCAACGCCCCGCAGCGATACTCCGCCCGCCCAAATGCACAACCGCCTCCACCCCCACCAGCTCATCCGCTTCAAGCAGCCCAGCCTCCGGATCCCAACGCACTTCGTCTTCTCCGTGCACCTCACGTCGTACCAGCCGCACGACTTCATGGCCTTCTTCCACCAACCTTGCGCATAACGCCGAACCGATCAACCCGCTACTACCAGCAACCAATACCTTCATCGCGCGTTCACCCGACCTGCGGCAAGACTTCGCGCAGGATCTCCGCAAAAACCTTGCGTTCCGTCGCCGGCCCAACCGTCAAACGGATGCACCGATCCAGCGGTGCCACACCAGGCATGCGCACAAATACGTCCCGCGCCAATAGCGCCTGCAACAAAGCTCGTGCCCGCTCGCCACTGCCTATATCGAGCGCCACAAAATTTGTCGCCGAAGGAATCATCTCTATACCCAATTCTCTCGCCAAGGCCGCGTATGCCTTTTTGCCCTCTTCCACCTGCTTAACCACCGAGAGGACAAACGCTCGATCGGCCAACGAAGCCAACGCCCCGGCCTGCGCGACACGATTGACACCGAAGTGGTTGCGAATCTTGTCGAGCGCGGCAATAATTTCTTTGTCAGCCACGGCATAACCGATCCTCGCCCCTGCCATACCATGCGCTTTAGAAAAAGTGCGTAAACGCACGACCCGTGCCCCATCCGGGGCCAAGGGTAAGAGCGCCTCTTCCGGGGCAAAATCGACATAGGCTTCGTCGAGCAGTAAAATACTTGCAGACGGCAGGGCCTCGATGAAATTTTGCAAGGCATCGGCATTTTGCCAGGTCCCCATCGGATTGTCGGGATTAGCCACATAGACCAATTTCGGCTGCACCTTTTGCGCCAAGGCCAATAGTGCGTCAAGGTCCTCGCGATCTTCGCGGTAGGGCGCCTTGTGCAATACGCCTCCATACCCCTCGACATGATAATTGAACGTCGGATAAGCCCCGAACGAGGTGACTACGGTCTCACCCGGTTCGACAAAGAGACGCACCATTAATCCTAGCAATTCGTCGATGCCGGCCCCGAGCGCCACTGCACTCATATCGACATCTAACTCGGCCGCCAGCGCCTGGCGCAATTCAAATCCCTCTGGATCGTTATACCAATGTATTTTATCCACCGCTTGAACCATCGCTGCTCGCGCCATTGGCGACAGGCCAAAATTGCTCTCGTTAGCGCCTATTCTCAATTGCAGTGCCCGGCCCCGCTGCCTTTCGAGCGCCTCGGGCGCTACAAAGGGTATCGTCGGCGGCAAGGATTCGACGATGCGAGTGAAAGATCGTTCCACGCTCATAATACTCCTAGTCTACGCCCCGGCAGCACGCCAAGACCATTCAACAATCTAACCCGTCTCTGGTATAAAGGTCGGCAAAGACCCCCCCACTATTTCTCTATAGGCCCCGCGCACCTGCGCCAAGTGCAACTCGCAGTTTCGCCCGCATCCCCTTCCGCCCGGCCGACGATGCCCTGCTAGACGCAACGAGGCACAAAACCCGCCCGAGTATAAAGGGGAAATGAATCGAGATTTAATGCGCTCGACACCCGTCGAATGGGCGTGTCCAGCCCTTCGGCTACTTTGATTATATGCGCCTGCAACCCCCGCGCGACCCCTTCGGCGAAATAATTTGGGTGCGCGTTCATGCTACCCAACGAAACATGCGATAAGCAATCCGCTAGCCGAGGTCTTGGAGAGCATGTCCGATGAGCGGCTTTTCCGTCGCCCATAGCCCGCAGGAAGCGGCGTCGGGGGATAGCCCTCGGAGGCCCCATAGGAGATGCTGTGGTCCAAGCTCGCGCATGGCGCGTATCGCACGATGCGTACATGAGCGAAGCGAGATCCACAAGAAGACCACCAGCACTGGTCCCAATACCGCATTTTTCGTAAGCTACCTCCACCATCAACAAAGGAGCTTCGCATGAAAATCACGGCCGTCGACGTCTTTCCCGTTCAGCAGTTCGTCTACATTAAAATTTCTACCGACAACAACCTCTACGGCATCGGCGAAGCCTCGCTCTCCGGCCGCACGATGTCCGTCGTGCATGCCTTCGACCACCTGCGCCCGCTATTAATCGGCCAAGACGCCACCCGCATCGAACATATTTGGCAGGATGTCTTCCGGGGCACCTTCTGGCGCGGCGGTCCAGTGCTACAATCGGCCTTGGCCGGCATCGACATCGCGCTATGGGACCTCGCGGGAAAGGCGCTCGGCGTGCCGACCTACCGATTGCTCGGCGGCAAAGCCCGCGACAAGGTCCTCGCCTATCGCCACGTCCGCTGCGACACACCTGAAAACATGGTCGAACACGGCCAACAATTGCTCGCCGAAGGCTACAAGGTCTTGCGCATCTCACCGACCGATACCCTCGCCGACGGTCATTTCGACCCGCAAAAAGCCGTACTGCAAGGGGTCCGTTATATGGACACACTGCGGCAAGCGGTCGGCGACGACCCGCAAATCATCTTCGAGGCCCATACCCGATTGAGCCCCCCACACGCCATCGAACTTTGCAACTCGATCGAAGCCTTCCGCCCATTCTACGTGGAAGATCCCATCCGCTCGGAGAACCCGGGTTCCTTCGCCACCCTGCGCGCGCACACCAATGTCGCCTTGGGCACCGGCGAGCAGTTGCACGACAAATGGTCCTTCCGCGAGTTGATCGAAGGCGAGCTGATCGACTATCTGCGCGTCGACATCTGCCACACCGGCGGCATCACCGAGGGCAAGAAAATAGCCGCCATGGGTGAGGTGCATTACCAGGAGTTGGCCTGCCACTATACCGGTAGCCCCGTGTCGACCGCCGCGATGCTGCACTTGAACCTATCGATCCCCAACTGCGCCGTGCAGGAATTCGCACCAGCATCCGCATGGATGGCCGAGGTTACCCCCCACGATTGCTACCTGGAGGATGGCTTTCTTTTCTCTTCGGATTCACCCGGACTAGGCATTGATCTCAACGAAGAGGCCGCACGCCTCCATCCACCTAGCATCCCCGACGAACCTCCCCACTGGCGCCGCGCCGACGGCTCGGTCAACGATTGGTAGGAATGGAACTTGCAATGGCATATATATAGTTTCACTTCTGAAAACTAAACGCCCCACCTAGGACCCTCATTACCTTATGAAATTGATCTACTGTCGGGTGGTTCTCTTGCCGACATCGGCAACCGGTGCCGCCAATCCTCAGCGCTCTTCAGCTCAAAAAATCGATACAGCACTTTTTGAACTTTTTGCCACTGCCGCAGGGGCAAGGGTCATTGCGGCCAACATCGGCTAACTTCTTGCGCACCGTCTCACCGCGGACACTGCCGTCTTCGCGGAAACGCTCGACATATTCGGCTCCGACCGCAGGCATCCATTCGGCCCACCGATCCGCCTCTGGATATTTCCCCGCAGCCGCCAAATATTCAAAAAAGGCCCCGAGCAACCGCGGCACCCCCTGCCGAGTGTCGAGCGACAGATCTAGCGGCGCGATCTTTTCCGACAATACTTTGCCGAATAGCGCCGCGTCTGCTTGTGCGGGAAAACCCGGCGCCAATTGCCGCGCCCCATCCAAGGCCTGAAACAATAGCGCCTCGGCGTGTGGTTTTAGGCCGGGATCCAACAAGGCATAATACTCCGATGAAACATAATCGCTGATATAATCCGTCAGATCCGTCTGCATTTCCTCACTCCTCAAGACCACACATAAATTTCACCATCGTCCTCGGCGTAACCAATAAAAACCGCCAGTACCACCCGCGGATCATCGCCAGAGACGGCGGGAACCTCGTGGATACAGCGCGTATTGAAAAAATAGAGATCGCCGGGTTCAAGCTCTACTCGAAAGTTCTCGATGCCCTGCACCTCGGCGTACTCGGCAAAGCGCTGTTCGGCGATTTGCGGCTGTAGCTCTTCTGTCCACAAGCAGCGGTGCACAATAGACTGCACTCCAGGCCCCCGCGCATCGGCGTTCTGCACACAGAGGATCCCGGCAAACTGGTGCGTAAAACGCGAAACCTCATAGTCAAAGCGCTTTTCTCTCAAACTCACGTGGTCTATATGAGGTTTATAGGTGTGGCTATCGTAGTGGACACGAAAAATTGCCGGACCGTATTGACGACCGTCCGGCTCGCGCGCCGTTTGCACCTTCTTATCCGGAGCGAGTGCCTGCAACCGCTCGTATAATGTCTCGACCGGGTCCTGCATACCGGCAAATAATGTGGAGAAGAGCGCCCGCGTCTCAGCCGCGTTCGCCAAGAAATCCTCCTTGTCACCACCTTTATTGCCGAGACTGGTACCAATGTCGATACGCGTGCGCTGATCATCGGGGTCATCGACCAGTGGATCGCGTATCAACCCACGCTCGACAAAGCGCTCGATCAGGAACCGACAATCAGCCGGATCGTATGCCTCGCGCAACAGAATCGCCGGTATTTCTGCCCGAGCCAAGGCCGCCAACGGATCCGCGTACTGGGCGGACACCTCTTCGACATCCGGACCTATCGGCCGCCAGCTCACTTGACTACTCGCCGTAGATCGATAGCGCATTCGGGCCGGCTGCCTCTATTCGATAACGATCTATTGAGCAATTGCGCGGCATTCTTATCGGCATTGACCTTCTGCCCGGAAAAACCCTCGAGACACTCAGCAAAACCCTGCGCCCGGCCCAACGCCTCATCCACCGCAGCAACAATGCGTAACCGCGTCTCGCCCTTATTTAAAAGCTCCAGATAACCGTTCCAATGCGCCCCGACCATGCCGCCGCAGCCGACCATCGCCCAATTGATGATTTTGCCCTTCTTTTCAGCCGCCATATTTCCCTCGTTTAGGTTTTGCGTATGCACGCGCAGCCAATATATTAAAAGGGGCCACATAGCTCAAATAGGAATCAATGACCGAACTCAGTTCCCATATTCACGCTATCCTGACGCAAGGTTTTACCACCGTCCGCAACGTGCTAAAAGCCGACGACCTGGAATTTCTGCGCGCGACGATGGACGACATCTACGCCGCCTACGACCCCGAACGCGACGGCCTGCGATTACCCGAAGGCTATAATTTCAGCGCTAACACCGTCGACAAACACCCCTTTTTCCACACGCTCTTTCTGCGCTCGCCCGTCTACGACATCATGCGCCACTTCCTCGGCGCAGACTGTATCCTCTCGAGCCTCAACTCGCTCGAACCACTCAAGGACCAGGGCAACCAATCGCTGCACCGCGACACTGGGACCCCGCCCGGCGAGCAGGTCTATTCGCTCAACTCGCTGTGGGTCGTCGACGGCATGGACCCGGAAAATGGCGCTACCCGCGTCCTACCCGGCTCGCACTTGACCGATAGCCCTGCTCCAGAAGACGAGAAAGACGTCATACACGTAGAGGTCCCGCCCGGTACCGTCGTCGTCATCAACGCCAGCCTGTTGCACGGCGCCTCCACCAACCACTCGGGCCGCCGCCGCAGAGTCCTGCACGGCTACTTCGTGCGCAAAGGTGCCCAACAGCAGACCGATCAGAGAAAATACCTCTCGCCGGAAACCAAGGCCATTCTGCCCCCGGCGACGCGGCGCGTACTCGCGCTCGACGATTAAGCCATCTCACTATTTTCGCGCAGAGTGAATCTGCCACTGCACCTGTCAACTCTCCCCACCATCCACCGACCGCTTTCAATTCCCATCCAGTCACCCGCGGCGATATTGTAAAACACCACCCGCTGTAAAAACGCCTTTCACTCCCGCATAGCCTCCCTACTCAACAGTGACTACCCGTTTCTATTCCGACACATCAGGCCACCGACCGCACTAAACCTTGCCCTCCGTCTTACGATTGCGTAAGCTGCAAGGCAAAAACGGAAGCGCATACTCATGCCCCAACCCATGCATCTGCCCAATACCCAGCTCTTGACCGAACGCGGGGACTTCGCCGAGCTTATGGTTGCCGGCATTCAACGCTACCTGCTGCGCGCCCCTGAGGCATCCGTCGAAAAACGCCAGCGGCATTGGCACCG
>JABHFS010000026.1 GCA_018672475.1 Gemmatimonadota bacterium
GTCAACTAAAGTGGCTGTGAACGGTTGCAAATTATGAACACATCCTTGCTGACCGGGCTTTGAAACCGGGCCCACCCTCCCAGCGCGAATAGCCAAAGAAGCAAACCCAAAGCGACTATTACCAGCGCGTTCATTTTTGAACCACAAGCCATGGCTAGAGCCAGCGAAAGTGCGAGTGATAGCCGACGATGAGCCCAAGCGCCGCGTTGTCCGCCAGCCGAATCAACAAAAGCAATTCGTATATATACGCTCACCGTAAGACAAGAGAATGTTAAAGCTATTATGTCGATAAGGGCGTAGTTATACGCATCTATGACGATGGGGTGGGCGGCGAAACCCAAGCCGGCCAGCAGGCCCCCCAACCGCATTTGGCATTGAAAACCGATCAGACATATAAGCGTTGCGCACAACATGCCGCACAACAATACCAAACCGCGTGCCGACCGCAGGTTTTCGCTCCTTAGCGGGATCCGCTGGTTTCGTCGGACACCCTCGGCAACGCCCGGTTCAACCCTGTCCGCGACGGCTCTGCGCTTTGCATAATCATCATTTTCTCCCCATGCCCCGCTTTCGGGAGGAAAGAGCAAATAAAAGGATCCGATCAGGTCGGGGGTTGTAATAGTATCGCCAAAAAGATCGATCCACCCTCCCATCAAATACTTGCCGATTGGCGGATTCTCTCGGGCCGGCAGCAATTGCCAGTCGCTGTGAGACCAATCCATCTCTTCCACCAGCAGATGGTAGTAGTAGGTCGAACCGATCCAATATACTTCGTCGACGTGAATTCCTTGGTCGACACTGTGCAGATTGATATAGAATACGGCTAATGCCGGAACGAACGGGAGCACATAGCTCCATTTGTTTTTTATTTGGCTAGTCATAGTCCACATTAGTTGGCGAAATGATAGACGGGAGTAGGTCTTACAGAATAAAGCTATTGCCCTGATAACCCAGGAAGATGTATAACGAGGCGGTGATGAACAGCATCACCAGCGCAAACTCGACTCGCTCGCTCGCCGGCTTGCGGAATATATTGAACAACAACAGGGGCACGATCAAGTAGCGCGGTTCGATCAACCATGACGGCATCAAATAGAGCAGGGCAAGCGGATAGAGCAACAACAACTCCTTGCATTTCAGCTTGGTCACCGAGATGGACAGTGCCGCGTAGACCGCACACAGGCCAAGAGGCAAGTTTGCGCCAGGGCTCGGCGACGACCCAATGCAGCAGGTTGTTGCGCACGAGCAATCGATTAAAGTTAAAGGGGTAATCGACCTCAAAGGTGAAGAAGAAGAACAGCAGACACAGCGCGCAGCAGGGCAGGACCCAGATCCTGGCCTTCAGCAGGCGATATACGTGTCCCGCATTATCTAGATTGAGGGGCAAAAAGAGGAAGAAGGCGCAAAATAGCAGGAAATACACATTGCCTGGATGTAGTTGATAGGACGGATGGGCTTGACTTACCGCCATTGCAACTCCGTCGTTGGCGATCACAAAAACGACAAAGGCGATGCCGCCCAGGAGCGCGATTGAAGTATCTTTCAGCGCGTCGCCGAAATTATCCCTCCGCAGGTCAAAGCGATATTTGTGCCAAAGGATGTACAGTCGAGCAAAGGCTAACCAGATGATATTGTTCTGCCTGACCAGGACGCCAAGGATGCCTAACGCGCCGGCGAGGTGAAAACGGTCGCGAAGGAGAAAACCCATACACAGCAGTACTAAGGTTGCCGACAGTGCTTCGGTGTAGAGAAGAAAAAAGTAAGGGAACAGCAGCGGAAAAAACGCGTATTGCAGTGTCTGGACGCGGTAATCGCCAAGACTGCGTGCGACAAAGGAAAAGACCGCGATGCCGAAGCTGATTAGGCGAAAAAAAAGCAGGGAGAACTGATCGAACACAAGTCCGAAGGTCGTGAGCAAGAGGTGGTAGCCGGGCAAAGGGGTGACACCTTCGTATAACTCGCCACGTTGCGTGAGCGATATGAGTTGGAGAAAGTGGTGAAATTCATCGAGAATGAAGGGATGGCCATTGATTAATCGCAGTAATAGCAAGAAGCAGCAACTGAGGGCAGCGACCAGGTAGTACGTTAAGCGATTTGGCCGGTCAGCGTCAAAAATAAAGCAGTAGATCAATAGGCCGAGCGAGATTGTCACGCAGAATAGCCCGATAAAATCGCCGATGCCCCGGATGATCTCGATTTGAAAAAATACGCCGTCGCCAAAATCGTGCGAACCGACTTCGAGCGTGTTTTTTCCGGATCGCAGGGCCAGCGGAATCACATAGCCAGCCTCGGTATAAAACAGTTTTTCGACGCCATAAGCCCGTTTAATTTCGCGTAACTCAAGAGCCTGGCCATTAAGGCTTATCGCTAGGATTTCGTGGTCAAATTTGAATCGGGCATCAATGGACTGATCCGATTCGGAATGCAGGGTGCCTTTGACAGCATAAGCCAATACCCCCGGCTCAGAATCACTGAGGAAGGGAAAGCTGATGAGATCATCCCCGGTAGTGAGATCTTCATAGAATCTTTGCCCGGTAAATGTTTCGGTGATTATCGCATTTTGCAGGAAGGCGTAGAAGAGTGCCGTCAATGATCGCAGGAACACCAGGTCGTATTTGATTTTCATTTGAAAAATACTAGCAGGAAAACTCGGCGCTTGTCTCCGTTCGTCGGCGCGGAGAGTATGGGAGCTATTAACGCGTCAATTTCAAGTAATAGCTGCTTGATCATTGCGGCTTCCTTGATGTGATTGATAGCGGAGCCTATGCCAGCAATAACATAGTAATTCGTCGACGGTCTTTGCCAGAATGAGCATGGTCGGGGGATTAACGGTAGGGAGTAACGCGCCCATTCAAAAGGCAGCCAAAGCAAAACCAGGATACAGGATAAAAACCACCAATAGACGATCACTATAAACTTTCGTCGAGGGGCATGCGGATTGACTGCAATACCGGCACGCCACCCTTGCCACAAAGCTAACCCGATTACAAATAGTAGGAGGGTCGGCAAGTAGGTGACCATTCTGCCCAGGGCGCCGAAGCGCTCCGGAACGGTATCCAGCCGGCGGGTGAAGGCCGCTTGAATATCCAGTGTTAGGGCGTGTTCGTAGAATAAGGCAGACAGACCATCGAAAATGTCGCGATACAACGACGGGTTCAGCAGTACGAATAAGGGAACGGCTACCGCAAAACCTATGGCGAATATCACGAAAGTATTCTTGCTGAAAGAGCTTTGAAACCGGACCCATCCTCCCAGCGCGAACAGCCAAAGCAGCAAACCTAGGGCGACTACAATTAGCGCATTCATTTTTGTACTACAGGCCAAAGCCAGCGTTAGGCAGAGCGCGAGTGCCAGCCAACAAGAAGTCCATGTACCGCGTCGGTCGTCATCGGGATCAGCAAAAGCGATTTTTATATATATGCTCACCGCGAGACAGGAGAATGTTAAAGCTATTATGTCGATAGAGGCGAAGTTATAGGCATTTGCGGCGTTGGGATGGACGGCGAAACCCAAACCGGCCAGCAGGCCCCCCAGTTGCGTTTGGCACTGAAAACCGATTAGACATATAAGCGTCGCGCACAACATGCCACACAGCAATACGAAGCTGCGCGAGGCTTGCAGGTCTTCGGGCCTTAGCGGAATCCGCTGGTATTGCCGAACATCTCCGGCAATGCCGGGCTCGACTCTGTCCGCTACGGCTTTGCGCTTTTCGTAATCAGCGCCACTTCCCCATGCCCCGCTTTCGGAAGGGAAGACCAAATAGAAGGATCCGAGCAGGTCGGGGGTTGTGATCGTGTCGCCAAAAAGGTCGATCCCCCCCCCCCCCATAAAATATTTGCCGACGGGCGGGTTCTCCTGGGCTGGCAGCAATTGCCAGTCGCTGTGGGACCAGTGCATTTCTTCCACCAGCAGATGGTAGTAGTACGTCGAGCCGATCCAATAGACTTCGTCGATATGAGTTCCCGGTTGCTCGTTGTAAAGATTGTTGTAGAATACCGCTAATGCTGGAACCAGCAGGAGAATGTACTTCCACTTATCGTTCATTTGCTTAACCATAGGTTACAGTCGGTTGAATGAACGACGGGTCTCTTACTATAGTGGTATTCCTGTCGCGAAGATTGATCGACAATAAAAACGTAGGCGGTAGGGCGAGTAAGTCAAAGACGTGGGCTAGGCGGTGAGTTGTCTCCTACTTGACCGAAAAGCCTCAAAAGCGCTATATACTTTCCCATATGACTAATTCAAATAATAATA
>JABHFS010000178.1 GCA_018672475.1 Gemmatimonadota bacterium
AAGAGGTGGTTTACTTGCCGACAACGGAGAATCAATCTTCGCTTGCCTCTGGGTCCTCTTAATTCGAATTAAAATACGCACGATTTCTTTGCGAGGCTTCTCCAGGCGAGCCCTCGCTACGGGCCCCATAGATCGTGCGTCAGGTCAAACAGAATCTCCGACATATTCTTAACGTTAAAAGGACCGACAAAGGCCATACGTGTATTCCGCCGGCAGTTGATGCAGCGGTCAATCAGGCCACAGTCACTTCTATATCGACTGGTTTAGCAGTACTGGGACTAAAAAGTCTCAGATAAAAGGCGGCAGGCTAGCCGGCATAGAACAGGGGGTCATTTGCTACAGTGAAATGCAGGGCTACAAAAACATTATTCCCCGCCTTACACTCTGTGTGATCCCGCTTGATTTCAATAAACTTGACAGCGTTTCGCCAAAATCATTTATTCATCTTTTAAGGTTATTTAAAACAAATACTTACAATGAAAATAAACAGCGGTTTAGTGTATTAATAACACAGCTTGTCGCACCGCCTGTAGACGCCGAAACGGCAAAAGATGCTCAGCGCGTTTTATTTAACTATGGCCCGCAATCCCTTGCGGCTTCGGAGGAAAAAGAAAGGCTCTCGGATGAATCCGCATCAACTTGCAGGATTTTGCGGCTTATTATTCGCCGTTTTATCCTGCGGTCAGGACACGGACGGTAACAAGGGCGGAAAGGCCACCACCCAACAAGACATAAAAGGCCTGATAAGCGCGGTAGAACAAATGCAATCTACTCGCCCGCCCACTCACCCGCCCGCCCGCGCCCGCCCACTCCCTTCCGGCAGAAAAAGCTTCGGCGGTATAAATGTCGCCGAACCCGACGGGTGGCAGCCAGCAACGCCCTCCAGCAGTATGCGCGTCGCCGAGTATCATATGGCGGGTGCGAGACCGCAGGACAAAGAAGCAACGCTCGCCGTTTTTGCCGGGAAAATGGGATCAGTAGAAGCCAATGTCAATCGGTGGTTCGGGCAATTTACCCCGGCGGATGGTGGGCAAAAAGGCGACCCCGGCCGACGGTGGGAAAAAAAGGTCGATGGCATGGAAGTAGTCTTCGTAGATATCAGCGGCACCTTCGCCCCCAATATGGGCATGAGCCAGCAGGGAAATACACCCCCGGCGGAGAATTACAGGATGCTGGGGGCGATCGTCGATTTCGGCCCCAAGTTCTTCTACTTCAAACTCACCGGCCCAAGGGACACGGTCGGGCTATGGACCGCGAGTTTTGAGCAATTTATCGAAGGCATAAAAAGAGACTGATTCCGAAGCTTGCGACGCGGATGATATATATCATCCGCACGGGTTTCGTTGGCCTTCGTCGTCGGCCTCGGCTGCCCTCGTTGACATAGCGATCCGGTCCTCGTCGGCAATTATTTCGACGAGGAAGAAGGCCGCAAACGGCGGATTATGGGTCCGCCACAACCCCGTCGGCAATATCAAGTTGGGGGGAAGAGAAGGCATAGAATACGTCTAATGATGAGCACTGCGATGGCCCCCTTTTGCATCCATACCATCTCGTATGGGCCCGAATAGCGCAGGCGCTATTCGGGCTTGGAGTTGGGCACCACCGACGCCGAATTGGCCCAGTCTATCGGCACGTAGTCGCATCGTTCGTGCTGGATTAGGCGCATACCGCACACCGGCCCAACTCTCTCACGGCGCTAGCTAGTCGTCCTTACGCCTAAGCCTTGAATTCTGAGCCTCGCGCAAGCGCTGCGAGAGAATTCGCATCATATTGAATGCGATAGAGGAATAGCGCCGTAGGATCCGCTCCAGGCTAGAGCGCTGCAGCGAGAGCAAGTGCACATCGCCCAGCGCGACGACCGAGGCCGAGCGCGGCTCCTCGTCGAGCAGGGCTTGCTCACCGAAGACCTGACTTTCGCCCACAACCGCAAAGCGCGGCCCGCCCTCCTTCTTCACCTCCAATTTGCCGCTCACCACGATATACATCTTATCACCCATTGTGCCTTCCTTGATCACCGACACCCCTGCCCTGGCCCCCTCTTCCTCCATCGACAACGCGATATGATAAAGCTCTTCTAAGGGCAGGGACTCGAAAAACGGTGATTCCTTGAGAAAGGTGATCTTCTCCATTGTCGTCAGCGGCTGATCTTCGGCCATCGCGGCATCTCCTCTTTTACTCTTGATTTCTTCCATAATCTCGCGCGCCTGTTGCACCAATTCTCCGGCCACCGCATCGACGAACGCTTCGCGACCGAGTGAAAAAGCCGCCCAAATCGTCGCCATCTCGGTCCAGACATTCGGGGAGTGCAAGAGATCCTCCAATACCTCGTCGAGCTCGACCTCCCGCCAACCACTGACCTCGTACGCCATCGCCAACTGGGTTTCGCGGTCGCTTTCGATCAGCGGCATCAGCTGGGCGAGCAACTCGCGGTCGGCGATATTCTCTAGCAGTTCAATCGCACTTTCGCGGGCCTCCCCGTCGGCCGCGCCCAACCTTTCCATCAGGTCACCGACGACTCCCACGTCCCCGAGATAACCCAATAACCGCACCACACCGTCTTGTACCAGCGAATTTTGCAAGCGGAGCTGATCGACAAGCAATTGCACCGCCGGGTCACCCGTTTTTTCAAGCCGGTCGATCGCCACCAGATAACGGCTGGCCTGGACCAGCCTTTCACGGCAGGAGGCGACTAAGGCCTCGTTCAACCCCTCCTCGTCCTGGGCGATCAGCGCCCCGAGCAACCCCTGCCATTCTTTTACCGGCCGCTGCGACAATTCATCGACCATCCGCTGCTTCACACCCTTGGCTCGGCCCAGCACAACGACGACAGCGGCGACGACATCCGGATCGGGGTCGCCCAATATTCCCATCAAAGCGGTGAGCCCCTCATCCTGCTCCAACGCCCCGAGACAATGCACGGTAGCCTCACGCACCGCCGGGTATTGATGGGACAGACATTCAAGCAGCCTCGTATGGGCCTGTACTGCCCCCATCCGACCGGCGGCCCCGATGCCGGCGATTAGTGCCTCCACTTCCTCATCATCGGCGAGTAACGCGTTGAGTACCTCATCGCGTTGGGACGCGGATTCACTGTGATCTAGTCTTGTCAAAACGACCAGGCACTCGGCCCGCATCCCCACTGTGGACTCAGCGGTCAGATGCCCCACTACGGTAGCCCCGATCGCCGCCCGATCGTCGTCGCCCAACTCGGCCTCATCGATTAATCGCGCCAAAGCCTTTACCCCACTCAAATCATCTTCACCGTCGTCGTCGCCGAGGCGTCCGAGCACGGCCACCGTCGCCGCCGACGCGTCGCCACTACTCAGGGTAAAAGCCTCCATCGCGGCGGCGCGGATACGCACATTCTCGTGGTCGAATAGTTCCAGGCAGACCTGCTCGACCGCAGGCCCGGGGGATTGCCTGAGCATTTCGATCCCCATTTGCCGCACACCGTCGTTGCGATGCAAGAGCAAGCCCCGGGAGAAATCCGGATCGTTGGCCAGCAGCCCTTTGAGCGCCTGCATCGCCTGGTCGTCCTCGACATCGAAATTCTGCTCGCGCACCGCCTTGACCAGTTCTGTCGTATAACTGCGCTTGAGGAAATAACCGCAGACTACCACACCGAACCCCATCGACAATAACAGCGCAAACAGTTCACCCATCGTCAGAATGTCGTGGGCGTGCAAAGCGGTGATTCCAGCACCGAACAGTCCGCCCAATAGCATAAAACCGCCCTCCATAATCATCCGAGTACCGTCGCTATTGCGCGCCGGCACTAGCTTGACCAGCACCTGATAGGTCGGCGCAATGACGCTGTCGAGCAGGAGGAAGTTAATCAAGTTGCCGATAAAAATGGCCAACACCGGCAGAAAGACCAGAACCAACGTCCATTCCAGACCGGATATTCCCGCTAAGCCATCGGTGAATACGCCCAGCAGCAGCACCCCGATCAGCACATAGACCACGCCGACCCACAAATAGACATTGCCCGTGCCTATCCAACGCAATATACGCTGGAGCAAAAAGGTGGTAACAAAGAGCGTCGCCACTCCAGTCAGCCCGAAGAACAACCCAAAAAATTCGGTGATCTTGGTTTCGGAGTCATCGGCCGCCTCGAAATAGTCGTAGGCCACGACGTTAAACCCGTAGTGCACCGTCGTATAGGCGGCGAATATCACCAGCGAGAGCCCGAAGATCAGCAACAGATAATACGACCGGGTGAAATAGCGCAGATTCTCGCCCAGGCTGACCGCTTCACTCTCGTCACCCTGCTGCCCGACAAAATAACGGCGCATCAACTGGCGCAGGAGACCAATCACCACCGCCATATTCAGTGTCGCCAATACGTAGAGCTGATACGATTCGAGCAACGAACCCAAAAACCGCACGGCGAAACCGCCCGATATATCGCCCAGCACCGCGCTCGATGCTAATAGCGGAAAAAACACTTTCGCCCGCGAAACATAGCAAATACCGCCCGCCACGATCCAGATCTGGAAATTCATCAGCGTGCGGGCGATTTCGGAAGAAACAAAGAGGAAGGAGTAATAATCGTCCGCCAGAACGACATAACCTGCATGTTGCAAAAACAACATACCGGCATTGACCCCGAAAACCAAAGCCACTCCAACCATCATGCCCAACAGCAAGCGCTGGCGCGCAACTTTGGCCGTCAGCCATGAAAGCAGGATCATACTCAGCGAGAAAAGCACCGCGATCCAGGTGTACATCAGCGGCAAATTTTCGACCCCAGCGCGAATATTGAACACCGCTGAAGCCACACTCTTGACGATCCCGTCGTCGATTTGAACCAGGAAGAACAGCGCGGCCGCCAACCCTAATCTTGGGACCTCGTTGCGGCGCAGATGTAGTAATTTGAGGAGGTAGATCATACGTTTACACCGTTAGTCGAACTCTGCCAAGGCGGCGGTCTTCGGCTTCGAGCCACTCCCCGTAGGGCCACGGTATCGCGGCGAGCAACGCCAAACCCGCCTGCTCACGCCAACGCAATAGGGGATGACTGCAGTCTTTTTGTGGCACTTCCACCCGGCGACCATAAGCGCACGATTCGAAGATGCCCATTAATATCTCCATGACCTAGCGCCCCGCGACGCCCAATTCGTCGCCTAAGGTCGCGAACAACTCGAGCACTAAATCACAAAGCCCTACCACCTCGCGACGCCGATGCTCGTGATAAGCACGGCAACCAAAAACGGCGACCCGGTATATTTTCATTCTTCGTCTTCCCGTTGTTTTTCGTTCCAAACGTCGATCATATCCTCGCCGTCGCGGATATACTCGTTGGTCGCGATCTCGTCGAGCTTGCGCAGCCTTTCGGTCACTTCCGCGATCCGCTTGACCTGGTCCTCGATCCGGATCAGCTTGGCCTTAGCCTTCTCGTCGAGGTCTTTGTTGAGAATTCTCAGGGTCTGGGCATTGGACGAAATAATGGTCAATGGATTATTGATCTCGTGGTTTATAGTGACCACCATCTGACCGACGGTGGCCAACTTTTCGGCCTTCACCAACTCCTTTTCCAGACGTGCCTCTTCAGTAACATCGTCGGCGATAAGAATAACGCCGGCGGTTTGGCCGATCGTATCGGGCAATGGCGTGGCGGTCGCATTGAGCACCAACTCCCCTTCCGTTCCGGCGAAACTCCTCTTTGTCTCCTCCGCCGGCTCGCCGCTATCGAGCACCGTCCGACAGAGTCGCTGCCACCCGTCGCCGATTTCTTCGGGCAATAGCTCTTGCAAAGAAGCACCGATCGCATCGACAAAGGTGAATTCGACCCCCATCTGCCGCAGGAAGCGCTGTTGCTGGCGATTAATCGAAGTAATGCGCAGTTCGCTATTGAGCACGATGACACCAAGGGGGATATTGCTGAGAATGTGTTCGAGGTAACCCCGCGCGTTCATCAGGATCTCCTCGGAAACCGCAGAATCGGTCACATCCTCGAAGAGCACCAGAAAAATCCCGTCCTCCTGTGCGTGCAGAGTGATCTCATAGTTGCGCTTGCGGTGGATCCAGTCGAAAGTTTCCTCGTCGCCGGGCCGGACCACCCTGGCCGTGGCCAACGCCAACTCATCACCCAGACTTTCTTCATCGCCCAGCACTTTGCCCAAGCTCCCTTCCGGGTCATCGGCGTAGTCTCGAAAACGCAGCCCGAACACCGAAAAAACCTTGCGGCTATAACCACGGATCTCGAGCGCGTCGTCGACGACGAGTATCGGGCGAGGAAAACTCTGCAGAAAACCCTGCATCTTACATACGCGGGATGTCGCGCAACTCCTCGACCATCCGCTCCATAATTTCGCGCACGTCGCCGATCCCGATTTTCAGAATCTCGAGCGCTCCGGGTGCCAAGCGAGGGATCTTGCGGTCACCACCGCTGCCGAAGGCCTCCGCCCTGCACAGGATATCGGCCAAATGCAGAATCGCAGTATGTTCAGCGTGATCGCGATTCGGGCGAAAATCATGGTGATCGACAATCGGTTCGACGAGCCTGGGTGGCAACGCCCACTTCTCTAGCAACCACCCACCCATTTCGCCGTGGTTGACGCCAAGGACTTTTTCCTCCGCTTCATAAAAGAGCATGTCGGCGCGATCGACATAATTGGCAATCCGCCTGAATTCGCTTTCCATTGTTTGTCGCAGGATTACTTTGCCCAAATCGTGCAGCAACCCGGCAGTGCTGATCTCCTCGGGGTCATCGAGTTCGACGTGCGCGGCAATAATCGAACAAGTCCGCGCACAGGCGATCGAATGCTCCCAGAGCCCTGGCAACGAGTCTTTCATCATATCGAGCACGGTCGAACTGAGCACCAGGCTCTTGACCGTATTGAAGCCCAGTAGCGTAACGGCGTGCTGGATCGTCGATATCGGGTCGGAAAAACCGTAGAACCCCGAGTTGACCAACTTGAGTACCTTGGCCGATATAACCTGGTCCGTGGCAATCTCCCGGCCCAACATGCGACCGGTCGTCTCGGGGCTGTCGACCATCTCGGCGATGCGAGTAACGATCCCGGGCAAGGTAGGCAGATTACTGACTTTCTCGATCTGCAGACGCAACTGATTCTTATCCGGAGGCATCTTTAACTCCCACTCAAGTGCCCGCGGGCGATTTCTTTAATCTGCATCATAATCTCATCACCCTCCAAGCCGGCGAATCGCTGGTCCAGTTCGTCGACGAGCACCGCCTTGCTCTTGCCACCTTCTTGTTCTTCGCCCTCGATATTCAGCGTGAAGACCCCCCACCCCTTGAGACGAACGAGCACCGCCTGCGAGAGCTTGGCCCCCGCCGGTAATAGCACCCGACCGCTCTGATCCTGAATCGGTTCGGCGATTATATCGCCGACGTTGGCTTCCTCAACGGGAATCTGCCGCATCGCAATCCTTTCTCATATTCATTTCAACCCGCATCGGGCAATTCGGCCTTTTTCCAATAGGCAGCAAAATGTTGACGCACCCATTCCAGCGACGAAAAACGCAAGACGTTAAATCCCCCCCACGACCAATACACCGGCCAGTTTTTTTTGCCCGTGAGCTGCTGAAAAAGCCCCTTGCGCTCGACATCGGCGACCTCCACCTCCATGCTCAACCGTTGCAATTCGCGTTCGTACGTTCGCTCGATCAACATGCGCGCATGCTCGGCGACCTTCTCCGGCTCGGTCACCGCGACCCGTGGGCAGACCATGCCCACTTCCCGCCGCACAAAAGCGCGGATCTCGCCATTGGGCGACACCCCCTGATTACGCACCGCCTCTCGCGCAATCGAGACTGCGTTCATCCCACCATAAGTACGGCAGATTAGCGGACGCACCGGATATATCGTACAGCCGTGGTCCGCCCCAAGAAAAGGACAACGGCGAGGCCGCTCCTCGGTAAACTTCAATAACTCTCGACGGCGTTCAGGGGAAAAATAGCGTTCGACATAGGCGACTATATTGGCGTATTCAACCCGATAGAGCGGAAACATAGTCGCGTAATAATTGTCGAATTCTTCGTTCGTCAGCGCGCAACAGTCGCCCGAACCGGCACAACGGGTAGCGGGCACTTTAGCATAAAGCGCGTCAAGTTGGCGAGATAAATCGCTCATAGGCCTCCAATTAAAAGCACTGAAAAAAATGCACAATCCACCCCTTCGGCGCAACCGCGACTTGACACTCAAAGCGGCAGCCCGGTATATTCGGAATATGACTGAAAAGAGGAAATTCCTTGGGGTACATTTCAAGTGTTGCAACGTCTATGCGCGCGCCTATATGAACAAGGAAAAAAGCGCATATAAAGGGTCCTGCCCCCGCTGCGGTAAACGCGTCGATATGCAGATCGGTTCCGGCGGCACCGATAGTCGTTTTTTTTCTACTCAGTGAACTCCCGCCCGCAATCGCGCGATTAACGCCCCGGTCCGGTTGCGGATCAATTCTTCACTCGCCGGCCCAATCATCTGCACGCTGGGATAGACTTTATAAGCGTCGTCGACTTCGTAACCGCCCAAGGGGTATTCGTCGGCCGTCGGCACATAACCGATACAGCCATTGGCGAAACCGCACGCGATAACCCTCCCCCACTCGGCCTCCAAATCCAATTGATAACGGGCAAATATCTCCCCTTCCATCCCCAAGAGCACCATTTCACCTAGCCCAATTCCCTGAATTTCAAAAACCTGAGACCGACCGCGTCCATTGCCAGTTCTTGCCAATGCGAGCATGGCCGTTGCCCATTCAAGCCGTGCCGCAGGCACCCTCCGCGCCCATATATTACCCTCGTGCACCAACTTTTCTTTGAGCTGCAACACCATTTTTTCCGCCTCGGCACGCAAACGGGTCGGTGGATCGATTAACGGCAAATCAACCCGCTCTTGCACATAGCTTAAGACCGGCGTAGCCAAAATATCGGCATCAGCCACCCCCTCGAGCACAGCTTGCCCCAATTTGCTTCCAAGCTCCTCGACTTCCTCAAAGGAACCACCCGTTGTGCTCGGGTTTATATCCCCGCAGGCGCCATTGACAAACAACGCCGGTTCGCCGGTCATCTGCTCCACACAGCGCACCGCCGCGCCAACAAAATCCCCGCTGATCTGGTGGTTGTCACCGCCCAAGACCACTGGATGGCACGCGTGCTGAAAAAGCGTCGCCCCGGCCCCCTGATCCGATTCGAAACGCAATACGTGCGCATGCGAGATGACGGGGCCGGTCGCTTCTCTTCGCCGCGCACGGCGATTGAAACCGATTTGCACATCGCGACGCGCGTACCCCAATCGGCCCGGACGCATTTTGGCCGTGGCCGTTACCACCAGTTCGACCAATGCGGCTTCCACCCGAGCAAGGTAACTTTTGTCGATTTCCCCCATACCGCGATAAGGGATCGTCAAAGGGCCGGCGTGAGTATGGGAAGCGCAGATCATTATCGCGGCGCCGGCGATACCCGTATCGCGCGTCACGGCCATACGGATCGCACGCACCGCATCCGCGCCCAACGCCACTAGATCTACGGTGAGGATCACAACCCTTTCTGCACCAAGTTCGCAAACCAGGGCCTTCGCCATCAAACGGTCGTGGATATGCGTTGCCCCCGACCGCCGTCCCCAATAGCCGCCCATATGGATACCGACTGACGGCGTGATATCTATCGCCGCACAGGCAAATTGAAAAATCTTCAAGGCGCAAGCCCCTCTTGCCAGCCTACGGGCAATACAACCAGTGATATACCCGGTTCACAAGCATTGTACAATGCGCGCAAATCATCTGCCTGCAACTGCAAAGCAAGCGCGTCCACTCTATGCCAAATCGCATCGGCATAGAGCAACAATCCATCCGAGAAAAGAAGCGCGCCCGTCGGAGGAGCATCTACGACCAGATTCTGCTCCCAGTCGAAAGCACTCGGAGCCAAACTTACCCAGGGATCACTAGGCCTATAACGGCGCAAACGGTCTTGCATTACATGGCGAATCGGTGGACGCCCCCCGAGCGAATCGGCGATCAGGCCGACATCCCTCATCACCGCCTTACCATGCATCAATCGCAGTTTGGCCGCGCCCCGATCAACCAACAAATAAGGGGAATCGGCCTCGATCGCCTGTATCCAAGCCTTAAGCGCGGCATTGATATGCGCCAGTTCGTCAGCGCCCCCCGCCGCCGCAACTGCGCCAGGCCCCCAAAATAATGCGAAGATCAATGCGATGCTTTTCAATTCAGCAGCCCCTATATTGCATATCAGCGCTGGAATGTTGCCCACGCCACATATCCCATGCGACTCCAGTAGCACCGAAGACTAAATCTCTCCTATATTCAGCAAGACCTTTAAGCAATTCCGCTCTCTCGCTTTCGCAAAAGCCTCGAGACCATCTTGCAGACTGAAGCGCGCTTGGATTAGCGACTCCACCTCAACGCGCCCCGCGGCCAATGTCCGCAGCGCCGGCGCGAAGGAACCACAGCGCGAACCGACGACGGCGATTTCGTCAACGACCAGAGCCGAAGCATCGAGCGCTAATTTGCCGGCATAAGTGCTTTTGAGCACCAAGGTCCCCCCGGGACGCAAAGACCGGTGCGCCAACGCAAAGCCCTCTGCATTACCCGTACACTCTACCGCCACGTCAAACGCGCCTGCCTCGACATCCTCCGCGGTTCCAGTCGCAATGCCCCGCCCCGAAAGCAGAGCCAATTTCTGCGGGTGGCGTCCCACCACTAGAAGCTCGCATCCGGTTAAGGCCAGGGTCTGCGCGATAAGTTGCCCCAGCTTGCCGTCACCGAGTAAAAGCACTTTATCGTCGGGACGAATCGTCACTTGCTGCTGAATGGCGAGCGCCGCAGCCAAGGGTTCGACAAAGGTCGCCGCATCCGTGTCGATCTCTTTCGGCACCCGGTGCAGATTTTCTTCCGGCAGCACCAAATATTCGGCAAACGCACCGTCTCGCCCGACAATGCCCAGTACGGTGCGGCTCGGACAATGCGTCGCACGGCCCGAGCCGCAGGCCGTACAAGCACCACAAGCAGCATTGATCTCGCCTACGACTCGCTCGCCCACCAGACCGGCCGAGCCTTCTTCGACCACGCCGACAAATTCATGCCCCAGCACGCCTCGGTACGGATAATAGCCCTTAACCAATTCCAGATCGGTATTGCAGATGCCGGCCCGCAAAACCCGCACCAGCGCCTCACCCACTGGACGCTCGGGTAACTGCAGCTTTCGCCGTACCTCGATCCGTCCACTTTCGAGCCAAATTCCCAGCATCGCGTTTCGGTTCAATAAATAAAAACGGGCCAGCCGAGCTCGACCGTTTCGTAGAAGTATTGCAGATCCTCACCACCCACCCGCACACAACCATGCGTAATACTCTTACCCAGGTTAACTTCAAAAAGAGTGCCGTGAATCATGAAATCTTTAAGAAAATACAAGGCGTATGCCCCCAAGACCCCGTATTGGAAACGCCGCCGATCTTCGGCGAAAATGGGAATCTCCTCGGCACTCTCGATAAAGTCCCAGGTGGGTCGAATCCACAAGGGATCAGCCACTTTCCGCGCAATGGCAAAACGCCCCTTCGGCGTATCGAAAGTCCAGCGATGCCATCGCTTGTCGCCTTCGAGTTTTCGCCCACTGCCCGTCGCGCATGTCGCCTGACGCAACACCGCGTCCCCCTGCCGCAAAAGCAGTTGGTTATCATGGGTATTGATGACAATATAAGGTGTTTGTGGCGTTTGATCCTCAATGGCCCGGAGCAACCGCCGATGTTCGCTGGTAAGCTCGGCAAGAGAGGCTTGCATAGCTTGCACCGGGGCGACGCAAAGCACCAGCGCCGATATTAGTATCGCAATCATTGGCAACATGGGTATAAAAATACAAAACGGCCGGGAATCTTCCCCGGCCGTTTTGTATTTACGTCTTGTCGAGCGTTTAGATGCGGTCGTACCAGGGTCGCATCTTTTCGACCATGTCGTTGTACTTCTGCGTTGCCATCTGCACGCCATTGGCAACCTGCCCGGCCTTCTGATCAGCGTTCTTGGCCTTCGTCTCGGCATCGGAAAAATTCTCACTGCCCACAGCCGAACGGGCGGCGCTAAGATCAGCGTCGGCGCCACTCAAGTCGGCGCGCAATTGCTCAATATCCGCTTCGGTGCCCTTACCGGCCGGTGCACCGTCAAGGCTCGAACGCGCGGCGGAAATAGCCGCCTCGGCAGCAGCGATTACGCCATCGGCCGAACCTTTCTGCCGATTCTTCTCAGAACCTGCTGCTGACTTGGCCCGATCGGCCTTGCTCTTGGCATCGGCGATCTGCGAAGCAGCCTGCTCAAAGTTCTTAAATAGTTTCTCAGATTCGCTATTGACCGTGCTCTCAGCCTGACTATAGGCGCTTTGAGCAGCGGAATAATCGCTGGAGGCGAAGCGCTCAGCTCCTGCCGCTCCCGCCGCGTCCAAGGCCTGTTTGGCCGCATTTAAATCAGCCGTGGGGGGATCGCCGCCACAGCCTACCAAAGCCACACTCGCGGCAATTAAAACGAGCGAAAATACCCGCATTCTCATGGTCCACCTTCCTGGTTTGAAAGCTCCGCGTAAACGCAAAGCCGCTAGTAATCAAACAAGCTAAAACAATCTATATACAAGTACATAGGCTTGTCAAGCAAAAATCAGATTGGATCGGCGAATCAATCCTCGCCCAGTTCCTGCGGCTCACGTCTGCCTCCCCTTTCCCGCTCTTGCCTAATCTCGGCCTGCAGATCCTGGTATTCCTGCTCAAGACGCTCGATTTCCTCTTTGGCCGGCCCCAATTTCCCTTGACTCTCAGCCAATTCGATTTTCGAAGCGTCAATGCGAACTTGCAATTCGCCCTTGGCCGCTTGCAAGCGCTTGATCCGTGGATTAACAACCGCCTTGTACTTGACGTAATCCATGACGATCTGAAAGGCGAAAAATACACAGCCTATGGCCAGTATAGTGATGACCCATTCCATTCAGAAATGCAGACCCTCTTCTTCTTCAGCCTGTTCGTAATCCTCGTCTTCTTCGCCAGGCACTTCGTAAATCCAGCCACAATCGGGGCACAAAGGATACTCAGCGTCTTCCCTGCTGGTTTGGCATTGCGGGCAGCGCTCGCCATTCGTTTGCAAATACTTCAGGGCCACGACGAACAACAGCAATACGGCAAACAGGGTGTAGTACATTCAGGCGGATGATGAGTCGGAGGCGATCGAGGCGACGAGCACATTAGATTCGCGTAGGCGCTGCGCTAATACCCGCGCAATATTGCGCAAGATGACCACTTGGGCATCTGCAAATTCGCCAAAAAAGACCTCTAAAGCCTCCAGCGAAAGCATGAGTAATACCGACTCACCATCTGCGCGCACGGTCGCCGAGCGTGGGCCGGGGTCGGCGAGGGCCACTTCACCAAAAAAGGCCCCTTGGCTATTCACTTGCGCCAGCGTTATATCTCGACCGCCGGTACCTAAAATATGAACCGATAATTCTCCATCGTAAAGCAGAAAAATCGCGTCTCCCATACTGCCTTCAACAACCACTGTTTCCCCTGGGCTGTATTCCTGAATTTCTGACAATTCGACCAGGCGATTAATTTCAGCCCCCTCCAAACTGCGAAAAAGCGGCGAGTCGCGCAAAAGGGTACTTCTGGCATCGATTTCTGCTTCCATTTCTCAACTTCCGCGCGAAAGCTCTAATATAAGTGTATCGGCTTCGCGTAAACGCAATGATAAATTGCGTGCGATATTGAGCACTAGCGTCATCTGGACCCGAGGCACCCGAGAAAACAGGGTAGTCAACACTTGCTTGGGAAAAGCGAGAATACGCGTTTCGCCACTGGCATATACATTAGCTGAACGCGGCAGGATATCAATCAGCGCCATCTCACCGAAAAAGTCGCCGCGCTCGTCCAAGGTCTTGAGCAATACGGCTTGGTCTCCTTCACCTTTAACGACATCGACAACTCCATCGGCCAAGATAAAGAGACAGTCGCTCGGCCTGCCCTCTTCTACGATGCGATCTCCCACCTCGTAGATACGACGCTCCATCGTACTCAAGATCGAACCCAGCTCTTCTTCTCCCATCCCGTGCATCAACGGCGACGAGCTCAAAACCTCGAGTTCCGGCGACATAAAATCAAGCCTATCTCTTGTAAAAGAAACGAGATACACGACTACAGTTCAATTCAATATAGAAGTGTAAAAGCGAGACCGTCAAGGGGTTTTTGGATCAAAACTGCTACGGTGCAACGCTAAAACCAAAAGTAAACCCAATACGAGGCTCGCTCCGGCCTGTAGGAGGTTTCCCGGCAAACTGGCCAACGCAGGCCCCATACTGTAGAGGAATATTTCAACGACAAAATACCCGATCACCATGCAAAGCAAGCCCACCGATGCCAATAGACCCGCAAGCAAGATTCCCATTGGCTTGGCCAAATCGGGTTTAAACCACTGGTATAACACGCCGATAACCAGCCCTTCTCCCCCTTTAATAAACAAGGTGAAAGGCGCCCAGTGAGCATATCCCCCGAGCCCATCGGCCAATGCCGAACCTATACCTCCAGCCAACCCCGCGCTCCAACCACCCAAAAGCAGCGCGCCAGCCACGATTACGGCATCGCCAACATTTATATACCCCTCAGTCGCCGGCATGGGAATGCGCAACACCAGCGTGGCGACAGCCACCAGTGCAGCAAGCAAGGCGATACGGACGAGTCGGCGAATATCCATTTAGTGGTTTTCAGTGATTCTTTTTTGCCGCTTTGAGCTTACGCAATTGACGACGGCGCCCCCAGCGACTGCGCTTGAGCCGTTGGCGACGTCCCAGCGGCGGTTGCAATTGACCGTCTTCCACCAGATCATCAAGCACCAGGTTTAGCCGATCTGGGTAATTGGTGATAATGCCCTGTACGCCCATCATCGCCAGGTCACGCATGACAATGTCCTCGTCGACAGTCCATGCCCAAACCGCAACCCCGCGTTTGCGCATCTCCTCGAGGAAAGGCGGGGTCAGCGTAGCATGCCAACTGGCCAAGGCGTTGGCGCCGACTTGGAGCACCTGCTGGACCAACCTCCGGGCACGGACCCTTGAAGGGGTCGTCGGCAATTGACCGATCAGCAGCGCAGTCGGCAGCCCAGGGGCCAATAGCTTGACCCGTTCGACGGTAGCGGGATTGAAGGACTGAAGCACTACGTGTTCAGTGGCAGCGGCGGTCTCGATAATTTGCAGGATACGTTCGGTTATGAAATCGGCTTTGATTTCTATTAGCACCAAAGCCCGGTGTCTGGCCAGGTCGAGGACCTCCTCCAAAAGAGGTACCCTTTCGCCAGTGAAATCCGCTGCGAACCAGCTACCGGCATCGGCCTGTCGCACTTCAGCGCTGGAAAGTTCGGCGACGACCCCCGTGCCATCGGTCGTGCGATCGAGGGTCGTGTCGTGTAGGACCACGATCTGACCGTCGCGGGTGGCATGCACGTCGATCTCGAGTATATCGACGCCGAGTTGAATCGCCTTTTCGAAGGCCGCCAGCGTATTCTCCGGGGCCAACCCCTGGCCCGAGGCGCCACGGTGAGCGATGCGCAGGGGGGGAATCATCTTAGGCGCCGAATTTATCGAGCCTGCGGGCGTGTGCCAGCGACAGTGCTAAAAGACTACTCGAAGGAATCACGCCGAGGCTCCCCGCGGCGCAACCACGTTCGGAAAACTGGCTGGCCTGATCAGCAAGAGCCCATTGACCGGCGATCGCGGTAGGCACCGGATGCCAACTGTGGCTGGCCATTATAGAAGGCGTAGAGTGGTCACCGGTTACGACGAGCACATCTGGCTTTAACGCGAGTAACCTCGGGATATAAGAATCGACCTCTTCGAGCAACTTCACTTTCAAATCGAAATTGCCGTCCTCCCCAGCGCTATCGGTCTTCTTTACATGCATATAGAAGAAATCGTAGTCGCCATAGTGTTCCTCGAGCACGGTGCATTCAGATTCGAGATCCCAACCGACCTCCACCACATCCATCCCCACTGCACCGGCGACGCCACGATACATCGGATAACCGGCGATGCCCAAGGCCTTGAGCCCGTAGACTTCATCCATTTGCGCCAACTCGGGATAGCATCCGAACCCGCGCATGAGCACCATATTGGCCGGACTTTCCGCCGCGAGCAATTCGGCCACTTGGGCAAGAAAAGCATTGGCGACCTCAACAGTGCGTTCTGATCCTGGAGCAGCCACCAACGGCTTGGGCGGCACTCCCGTCACCTGCGGGTCGGAATCGGAGACTTGGTCGCCCAAACCTTCTCCGCGAAACACCACCCCGGCCCGGTATTCCATCTCGGCCGCCACAGTCACTTCCACACCGGGCACTTCGACGCGTTGCAACATCTCACAAAGCTCCCGGCCCTTTTCGGTGGAAATACGGCCTGCGCGACGATCTTGCACCCGCCCTTCCGAATCCACCGTACAGAAATTAAGGCGGGCCGCCACATCGCCGCGGGCAAAGTCGAGCCCCAATCCCAATGCCGACAACGCCCCCCGGCCAATTTCGCTTTTCCAAGGATCATAGCCAAAAAGAGCCAAGTGAGCCGGACCGCTACCCGGAGTAAAACCCGCCCCCAAAGGCGAAATCAAACCACAAGTCCCTCCTTTAGCTAAGGCGTCGAGATTGGGCAATTTGGCGGTTTCCAACTCGGATTTACCCGTATCCGGATGCGGCAAACCACCCAATCCGTCAACGACGAGAAATAGGATTTTGGCATCACTATCTCTGGCACACAGATTCTTCGTGTATTCGGAACTTATCATGAATTCTCCTGGGGGTACATATCTTTAATTACCATCTGCACGGCCCCGTCGCCAGCATAGGTATCCTCCTCAAGTACAAAAGCGGCGCACAGTCGCTGGCCTGGCTGTATCACTTCCGCCACGGCCCCCTGATTCCACCACAACGCGGCGCAACGACGCCCTCCGGCTTCCAACTCAGCTTTAAAATGCAGGCCGTCCTTACCGATCTTGCGCACCGAGACCACCTGGCAGTCGTGCAATCCGAAGATTGGGGCTTCATGCCCATTGCCAAAAGGCTCTAGTTCGGAGAGTTGCTCAATGGTGTGCAATGCCAGATCAGCCGGCTTGAGCATCAAGTCGATGTCCAGGCTCGGTTGCATGTCCTCATCGCGGATATGGGTGTTGGCATGTTCGATAAGCGCCAGGCGAAAGGCCTCAAATGAATCGGCCTCAAGCGAAAAACCAGCGGCGGCGGGGTGCCCGCCATAAGTCACCAGGTGTTCGGCACAAGTGCTAATGCCCTGGCTGATATCATAACCTGGAATACTCCGAGCCGACCCCACATAGATGCCCTTGCCCGCGTCTTCGCTACATACCACGGCTGGGCGAGAGTGCTTTTCTGCCAACTTGCTGGCTAACAACCCAATAATGCCCAGTTTCCATTCGCCGAGCACGACGACAATACGGTCCCGCGCCAAATCCTCCGGGCCGACCAAACTCTCTGCTTCCTGTACCCCCTCGCGTTGCAGAGCTTGCCGCCGGGCATTGAGTTTATTGAGCCCGTCGGCCATCTGCGCGGCTTCCCCATCGTTTGCGGCCCTGAGTAATTCCAGCGCCAGATCCGGAATCTCCAAACGACCGGCGACATTGATGCGCGGCCCAAGGTGGAAACCGAGACTCGTGGTCTTCAGCGGCTTGTCCTTATAACCGGCGATCTCCTTGAGTTGACGCAGGCCGGGGCGCTTGGTTTCCTGCATGATCTTGAGGCCGCGTTGGATAAACAAGCGATTCTCCCCCAGCACCGGCATCACATCAGCCACCGTCCCCAAAGCTACAAGATCGAGCAAGTCATTGAGATAGCGGCGACGCTCATCCCCTTCGAGAAAGGCGCCACTGAGGGCCTGCACCAGCTTGAAAGTAACCCCGACGCCGGCCAAACTCTTAAAGGGGTATTCGCAATCGCGACGATTCGGATTGACAATGGCCAGGGCACGCGGCAATTCTGCAAGTTGTTGGTGATGATCCACGACGATGACATCAATACCGCGATCGGCCGCCAAGTCCAATGCCTCAAAGGCCGAAATGCCGTTGTCAACCGTGACGATAAGACGCGCGCCCATATCTATGGCGCGTTCGACGCCCGGTGGCTTGAGTCCGTAACCGTCCTTGTGGCGGTCGGGCAGCAAATAGCCGCACTCCGCGCCCACCCGTTCCAGGAAGTCCATTAGAACCGCAGTGCTACACACTCCGTCAACGTCATAGTCACCATAGACGACGATCTTCTCGTTACCGCGAACCGCACGTTCCAGGCGATTGACGGCAACGGACATATCTAACAATAATTCGGGTGGATGCAGCACTTCGGGCCCCACCTTAAGCGCATCGCGGGTTAGACCGCGGGAAGTGAGCAGGGCATCGACGAGACCTTCATACTGGTCGTCGTGGGCTATATTCCAGACGGGGTAAAGACGCATAACGACTTAAATTCCACGATAGGATGGGGGATAGGAAATATTGCACAGGACAATATACCAAGCGCCGCAAATCCCCGTCAAGAGTCAAGCTTTGCGCTTGCTCTGCACTGGGGGTTGCGTACATTTAGACCTGGCACCGAGCATTGATTCGCCGCCCATTACCCACCCGGAAAGTGACATTGTCCCTATTCTACGTAGCCTTCCTCGTCTGCTCCCTACCTCAGCTATTGGCCGCCGGCCCCAATGCCGAGGTGGAAATCGACGTAGTCGCCTCTAGTCCGCCTTGTGGGCTCTCGACCGGCAATTCCGTCGAGATTGACGTGATGGCGCGCAAGATGGATGGCGTTCGCCAGATAAAGTTTGAGTTTAGTTGGACCCCGTCCATGGCCATCGACTCCATCTCGGGTTCACTGGGGACAACGACCGAAGCAGAGGCCTTTATCGCACCCGGACCACCGCAAATAATAGAGGACGGCCAGGCCGAATGGGGTGTTGCCGTTTTTGGTGGCGAAGGCCTGGCAGGTGAGGGCCATCTCGTGCATCTGAGCTTTTCATTGGCGGCCGGGCTCAATCCGGCAATGCCGATAGAGGTCCGCCTCGACATTGTATCGCTGGGCCCCTCTTACGCCGAGCGCGATACTATCCGCCCGATACAGTCCGCCACCTTGGCCAATTACTGCGACGAACAGAACCAAGCATTGGAACGCGGCGTATTCCTTCGTCTCGACAAAGAAACAAAGCTCTTCTCACCGATGGGCAACGCGGGTCTCGTCGATCAGAGCAGCGGAGAAACTAGCGCCGAAGTCCGCCTCTATGAAAGCGGCCAATTCGCTATAGGCGAAGCCTTTACCTGGGAGATCGACAACCTTGGTCCGGGCGTAGTCTACGCACTACTCGACGAGGGTGCCGTGCGCATTGAAGCTGGTGCACGGCAACAGGTTTCCACCACCAGCGACGAGCGCGGTAATTCGCATTTGCTGCTCGACTCCGAATCCGTAGCCGACGCCACGCAAACGACGGCGATGCTCAAAGCCTGTGAAAGGACGCAATCGCTTTGCGCCGAAGGCCAGGTCACCTGGCGCAGCTCCAACACAGCCATCCTGACACCACTCGACACATCCCGACCACAGGACTTGCGACTCATTCCCAATTATCCCAACCCTTTCAATGCAGGCACTATGCTATCCTTCACAATCCCCTCCGGAATTCCGCATTTCGCGCAGCTAGACATTTTCAATATAGCGGGTCAAAAAATAGCGACACCCTTTGCGGCAAAAGCGTCCCCAGGCCACCACTCGGTGCAATGGGACGGTCGATCGTCCACTGGTCTGCCCGCCGCCAGCGGACTTTACATTTATCGCCTGCGTACGGATTCGGCCGAACGCCGCCGCACCATGCTGTTGTTGCGTTAAGTCATGCCCCCCTTCGACTCCGCCCGCGCTGCCGCCACACTCCTGCTCTTCGATCTAGAAAAAGAGAGCGCCCCCCTCGACGAATTATTACAGGGACTCGATGCCAAACTCCCCGACAATCGCGACGCCCGCTTCGCCCGCCAATTGGTACTCGGTTCGATCCGCTGGCAGAAGCGACTAGACTGGATACTCACGTCTTTCTGCTCGCGCCCCATCGACAAACTCTCACCTTGGGCTAGACACATCTTGCGTATGGGCGTCTACCAACTCTTCTGGCTCGACCGGGTGCCCGAGCGGGCCGCCGTACACACCTCGGTCGAACTGGCCAAACACTTCGCCCACAAGGGCGTCGCCTCACTGGTTAATGCCGTCCTCCGCAATCTGCTGCGACGGCAATCGCAAATCCGCTACCCCGACCCGCAACGCGAACCCACAGCCTATCTATCCGTCTACTATTCCCACCCGGAATGGCTGGTTGAGCGCTGGCTCCAGCGCTGGAACTACGAATTCGTCGAAATCCTACTTGCGGCGAACAACGAACCTTCAGACCTCAATATCCGCCTCAACCCGCTGCGCGCGGAAGAAGAGCTGCAACAGACGCTCAACCTGGAAACAACCGGATCACTGCCCGGTTTTTTTAAAGTCCCAAGCGGCGCCAACCTCTTCACCACACCCGCCTATAAGCAGGGGCAATTCCAGGTCCAAGACCCCAATGCAGCCTTAGCTGTAGCACTACTCGACCCACAACCCGGTGAGCACCTGCTCGACCTGTGCAGCGCGCCCGGCGGCAAGGCGACGCAAGCGGCCACCGCCATGGATGATCGCGGACGGATCGTCGCCGCCGATATCTCACCTGCGAGGCTCTCGCGTGTGCACGAGAACGCGCAACGCCTAGGCTTGAATTCGCTACAGACAGTGGTGCGCGACGGCACCGCCCCCGGAGAAGCATCCTTCGACCGCGTGCTCGCCGATGTGCCCTGCAGCGCCACCGGTGTAATTGGACGTCACCCCGATGTCCGTTGGCGCCGAGAAGCCGATCAGTTGCCCCACCTGGCCGCGCGCCAACGGCTATTGCTCGAACGCGCGTACGAACACCTAAAACCTGGTGGCGTCCTCGTCTACAGCACCTGCAGTTTGGAAGAAGAGGAGAACGAAAAGATCGTCGAGCAATTCCTAGCTCAGACGCCTACCGCCCAACTGCAGCGCGCCGACATTCAGTTTCCCGACCAGCCTTGGGCCCAAGACTATATTCAAACTATTCCCGGGCACCACCCCGGCGACGGCAGCTTCGCCGCACGCATCCACAAGACTGCGCCGTGAATAGAATTCTCCGCCACGTCGGCTTGATCATTGCCTCCGCCGCCTTGGCCGGCGTCATCTGTCTAATCCTGTTCGACACCGTCATCATGCCCTACCTGGTCGACGTACCCAGTGTCCGTGTCCCCAAACTCAAAGGCCTCTCAGTACCAAAAGCTGCGATCCGCCTTGAGCAATCGGGCTTGGGCATGGCCATCGGCGATTCGCTACACCACGAGACGATCGCGATCGAAGCCGTAGTCGACCAGGACCCCGCTGAAGGGCAGCATGTAAAGAAAGGCCGCCGCATTGTCGTAACCCTAAGCAAAGGGGCTCGTTATTACGAAGTCCCCGACGTACGACGGGTCAGCCTGCGCGAGGCACGTCTGCAATTAGAGGGCAACCAGTTACAGGTCGGCCAGACGCTTTATCTTTCCTCAGATGCAATACCCGAGGGCGCCATCGTCGGACAATCCCCCTCGCCCGGCGCCCGACTTGCTCTCGGCAACTCGGTAGATCTGCAGATAAGCAGCGGCTCCCCCTCCCGAACCAAACAGGTCCCCAATCTAATCGGCTTGTCGATAGAGGTCGTAGAGGATACGCTGCGCAAATACGAAATGCGACTCGGCGGTATCGAAAACCGCATCGACAACCAGCAAGCCGCCGGCACTATCCTCGCGCAAACACCGGACCGACAACAGCGCGCGCCGCGCCAAAGCCGCATCGACTTGATTCTCAGCGTCGAGGAACTTCCCCCAGATACCGCAGCAATCGACAGTGGAGTAGCCCCATGACCAGCCCGCTTATCGCCCCCTCCTTATTAGCCGCCGACTTCGCCCGACTGGCCGAAGAAATCGCCCGCGTGGAAAAAGGTGGCGCCGACCTGCTCCACCTCGATATCATGGACGGACACCTCGTGCCGAATATCAGTTTCGGCCTTCCCGTCATCGAAGCCGTGCGCAAAACCACCCAACTCGAACTCGACACCCACCTGATGTTACAGAACCCGGCTCCCTTTATCGCCCAGTTCAAAGAAGCGGGATCGGACTCACTAACCATACATGTCGAAATCGACCCTGATCCTGCGGCGATTCTGGCGGATATCCGCCGGCACGGCCTAAAATGCGGGCTAGCCGTCAATCCAGCGACCCCCGTCGAGGCGCTCTTTCCATATCTCGACCATCTGGATCTGGCCTTGGTCATGTCCGTCGAACCAGGTTTCGGCGGCCAAGCCTTCCAGAGCCAAGCCCTCACAAAAATCCGCGATCTCGCCGCCGAAATCGCAAGGCGAGGCCTATCCCTACCCATAGAGGTCGACGGCGGCGTCAATACCGATAACGCCGCCGATTGCCGCGAGGCCGGTGCGCAATTACTCGTAGCCGGCTCGGCCGTATTTCGCGCCGCAGACCCAGCCGATGCAATCGCCGCCATACGCGGCTAGGTTTCCCTCTATTGCCTTATTTATATATTAACGTATATTTAGCATTTTTCCGCATTTAACTGTGTGCTTTAGCGATGTTTAACCGACTTAGCGAACGCTTTGACGACATATTCCGCTCGCTCCGCGGGCAAGGGCGAATTACTGAGCGCAATATTGACGAAACTCTGCGCGAGGTCCGCCGTTCGCTGCTTGAAGCCGATGTCAACTTCAAAGTCGCCAAAGGCTTTATACTACGGGTCAAAGAACAGGCCTTGGGACAGGATGTCCTCAAGAGCCTGACGCCGGGCCAGCAGTTGGTCAAAATTGTCCACGACGAGCTCGTCGGCCTTCTTGGGGGCAGCAACAGTCCGCTAAAATTAGCAGACCTCCCCCCCACCGTCATTATGCTCGTCGGCTTGCAGGGGTGCGGCAAAACCACGATCGCCGCAAAACTGGCCAGCCAGTTTAAAGAGAAAGGCCGGCCGCCGCTGTTGGTAGCCGCCGATATGTACCGGCCGGCTGCCGTTGAGCAACTACAAACGCTGGGCACTTCCATCGAAGTGCCGGTCTTCAGCCAGCCCGCCGGATCCGATCCAGTCGAAATTTGCCGGCTGGGCGTCGACGAGGCCCGCAAGACCAATCGCAGCGTCGTAATATTAGACACCGCCGGCCGTTTGAGTATCGACGAAGAGATGATGCACGAGCTCGACCGCATTCTGCAAGCGACCTCGCCGCACGAAATTCTTTTTGTCGCTGACTGTATGCAAGGTCAGGACGCAGTCGAAACAGCCGGTCGCTTTTACGAGCGCTTGGCCTTCAGCGGCTGCGTGCTAACCAAGTTCGACAGCGACGCCCGCGGTGGAGCCGCGCTGTCGATCCGCGAAGTTACCGGCCAGCCAATCAAATTCGTCGGCACCGGTGAAAAGGTGGGAGATCTTGAGCCCTTCCACCCCGACCGCATGGCCTCGCGCATCCTCGGGATGGGCGATATTCTCTCGCTCGTCGAGAGGGCTGAGCAAGTCATTGAGCGCGACAAGGCCCAAGAGATGGAGGAGAAGCTGCGGACGGCCTCCTTCACTTTCGAGGATTTTCTCGATCAATTGCAAGCGGTCCGCCGTATGGGCCCTTTAGAACAACTAATGGGCATGATTCCTGGCGCTGGTAAGGCCATGAAGGGCATGCAAGTCGACGAGGGCGCTTTCTCGCAGGTCGAGGCGATAATCCGCTCGATGACCCGCCAGGAACGCGTGCAACCAAAGATCCTCAACGGCAGCCGCCGCAAACGCATCGCCCGCGGCAGCGGTACGAGCGTACAAGATGTCAATCAGCTGGTAAAACAGTTCCAGATGATGCAGAAAATGATGAAACAGATGAGTCGCTCAAAAGGCGGCCGCAAGAAGATGAAAATGCCCTTTGCGGGCTAAACGAAATTTCTCAAGACACTCACGCCAGGGAGAATAACATTGGTTAAACTTCGCCTTACAAGAATGGGTAAATGCAAACAGCCCTTTTACCGGATCGTGGCCATGAACGTCACTACCGCCCGCAATGGTCGGGCTCTGGCGCAACTCGGCACTTACGATCCCCTGCATTCCAGTATCAAGATCAATGAGGACAGTGCGATAGAATGGCTCAATAACGGCGCTCAGATGACCGAGACCGTGCAAGCGCTCTTCAGTGCCCAAGGTATCTTGGCCCGCTGGAAGGGCAAAGAAGGCACCGTGCGCGAAGACGCGCTCAGCCACGACAAGCCCAAGCGCCGTCGCAAACTCGCCGCTTCAGCAGCAGTCCCAGCCGAAGCGGTTGCTGAAGCCCCAGCCGAAGCGGTTACTGAAGCCCCAGCCGAAGCGGTTACTGAAGCTCCAGCCGAAGCGGTTGCTGAAGCTCCGGCCGAAGGCGAGAAAAAGGAGTAGCGAGCGGACTCTAGTGACAACTGATCCCGCACGACGCGTCGCCGTAGCTTATGTATCCCGCACATACGGGGTGCGCGGCGAAGTCAGGGCCGAAACCTTGACCCATTGCCTCGAACGTTTCGACGCGTTGAGCGACATCGTACTGCAACGCGATGGGCGCCCGGATTTACCGCTGAAGCTAGAGCGCTGGCGAGTCGACGGCAAAGGTTTATTGCTCAAATTTGCGGGCTTTGAGGCACCCGAAACAGCACGTGCCGAGTTGTGCAAAGGTTATGTCACCGTCGCTCCAGACCAAGTCGCTGCCCTACCTGAAGGCACCTACTATATCGACGACATAGTCGATTCTATCGTCGTCGACCAAGATGGGCACGAGTTGGGGCGAATCGCCGAGGTCATGCAAATGCCGAGCACTGATGTTTATGTCGTACGCAGCGCGAAAGGTGAGATCCTCGTGCCCGCGATTAGCGACTTCGTCGTTGAAATTGGGCCGGGTCGAGTAGTAGTGCAAGGCATTGAAGAATTGATCACGCAGTGAAAATAGACGTCGTCACGCTCTTTCCAGATTTTTTCGCCTCACCTCTGGCGACCAGCATGATGGCCAGAGCCATTGACCGCGACTTGGTGGCGGTCGAGACCCACGATCCACGCGATTGCGCGAAGGATAAACACAGCACCGTCGACGGAGAGCCCTACGGCGGCGGCGGCGGCATGGTCCTCAAACCCGAACCTGTGCACGAACTCTGGCAGGAAAGGGATTTGCGCGCGGGTCACTGCATTTATTTAACGGCCGACGGCCAGCCCCTCGATCAGGCGCTGGCTGTCGAGCTCTCGCTCAAGAAGCAGCTGGTGCTGCTCTGTGGGCATTACAAAGGCGTCGACGAGCGAATACGTACGGAACTCATCGACCAGGAGATATCTGTCGGCGATTATGTGCTCACCGGTGGGGAACCCGCCGCGTTAGTCCTTATCGACGCCGTAGTCAGACTTATACCGGGGGTCCTTGGCAACTTTTCTTCGGCCTTGGAGGATTCCTTTCAGGAGGCGGTTCTCGATTGTCCCTGGTATACCCGGCCAGCCGAATTCCGTGGCCTAAACGTACCCGAAGTGCTACTATCCGGCAACCACGCGAGCGTCGAACGCTGGCGGCGGCATCAAGCCCTTAGACGCACTTTTGAACGCCGCCCCGACTTGTTGGAGCGGATCGAACTAGACGAAGAAGAACGACAACTCATCGCCGATTGGCACAAGCAAGGGCTAGAAGCCCCGTAAAAGAGAAGGTTGTACAATGGATTCAAGTATCATGCGCGAGCTGACTTCCGATCAGCTCAAAACAGACATCCCCGACTTCCACTCCGGAGACACCGTGCGGGTGCACGTGCGGGTCATTGAAGGCGAAAAAGAACGCACCCAGCTATTCGAGGGAATCGTAATCCAGCGCAAAGGTGGCGGCATCCAAGAAACATTCACTGTGCGTAAAATCACCCAGGGCATCGCCATTGAGCGTATTTTTCCGGTGAACTCGCCACGCCTCGCCAAAATCGAGCGCCTGCGCGAAGGCCGAGTGCGCCGTGCCCGTCTGTTCTACTTGCGCGGTCGCAAAGGCAAATCCGCCCGTATCCGCGAGAAGCGGCGCTAAGCCCCGGAACGCTATGGCGGAACAACGCGACCTACCCTTTACGCGCAAAAACTGGACCTTGGCCGCCGCCGGTTTGGCGAGTATCCTGATTGGCTATGTATGCCTACGGATCCCACCGGCCGAAGGGTTTCTCTCCCTCACCCTGGCTCCAGTGCTATTGGTAGCCGGCTACTGCGTTCTGATCCCCTTGGCGATACTCGCCAGGGACCAGACGGAAGAGAGTGATTAGCGTTAACCCAGCCGGGTTAAAAGGAGCATCCCTATGAAGATCCTGATCGCCGAAGACGACGCGACTTCGCGGCTGCTGTTGCAGACGACTCTCAAACAGTGGGGCCACGAGGTCATAGCCACGACCGACGGCCAGCAAGCCTATGACGCCCTGCTGGCCGAAGACGCCCCTCGTCTGGCGATTTTCGATTGGATGATGCCCCAGCTCGACGGGATCGAAGTCTGTCGCAAGGCGCGCGAGGATGCACAGCTCGAGCATCTCTACGTCATCATGCTCACGACCCGCGACACCAAAGACGATATTGCCGAAGCACTGCAAGCTGGCGCCGATGATTATCTCAACAAACCCTTCGACCGCAAAGAAATGCAGGCCCGAATCCAGGTAGGCAAACGCGTTCTCGACCTGCAGATTGCGCTGACGGACCGAGTGCGCGCCTTGGAGGCATCGATCAAACGCGAGAAGCACCTGCAAGGGCTTTTGCCGATCTGTTCCTACTGCAAAAAGATACGCGACGACCAAAATTACTGGCAACAGGTCGAACGCTATGTCGAAACCCGCGCTGACGTGGCATTCAGCCACAGCATCTGTCCCGAATGCTACGAAACCAAGGTCAAACCCGAACTCGAGGCCTTCCAGGCCGAGGTCGACGCGGACAAAGATCCGCCGGACTCGCATTCGCACTGAGGAAGCGCCAACGTATCGGCACGAGCACCCCCGCGGCGGCTATACTAACCGCCCATAACCGTCCTATAGCAGCAACGCTTCCGCTTCGATAAAAACACCTTCCACATGGCGTGCCGCTAAATCCGCCGCAAAACGCACCGCTTCCCCACTGGCTTCGCCCCGATGTAGTCGCCGGGTCAAATACGCGGCAAAAAATACGTCTCCAGCGCCTGTCGGATCCATCACCGTCGCCACCGGAGCCGCCTTAAAGTCCGTCCGCTGCCCAGCCCCATCCACTACGCAGCCGCCGTGCGAGCCCTCCGTAACGACGCATTCTGTAATCTCACAATCGGCCATCAGCCGTGCCAACGTCTTCCCGCAATAATCGAGCACGAGTTTCAACTCTTCTGCGGATGCTTTGATATAATCGGCGCGCTGCAGCGCCGGAAATAAGTCGCCCGATATTTGTTCGACGATCTGCTGCCCTTCAAGCTGCCGTGCATACCCCTGAATATCGAGACTTACGCGGCAATCAGCAGGGATCACCGCCAGTGCCGCTGTCTCTATATCGCCTGGATACAACGGACCCAAATGTACATGCTGTACATCCGCAAGCACCGGGCCAAGTTGTGCCGCAACAATCGGCGATGCGCGTGCAAGCAATTCCTGGCGTCGCGCGTTGCCGGCGATATAATTGACAAAATGAGTCGTCTGAGCGCTATCCCCCGTATGGACTTCGATGCCCCGCTGGCACAAAAGAGCCAACATCGCTTCATCCGCTGCGGCGACATTACTCAGTACTCTCGTGCTTATCCCCAATTGGGCAAAAGATAATCCGGCATACATAACAACCCCGCCGCGCTTATACACCTCGACCCCGTCGTCAACCACGCGGTCGATCGTAGCCGGACCGATAACAGCGACCTGAGCCACCTCAGATCTCCGCTCGCGCAAAGCGCAAATAAGCCGCGAGAAAGAATCCGATCGCATAGAGAAGTAAGATCAGCGGATAAACCAGCACCTCCGCTCCCGCCTTTTCCACCTCCGGCCGATACGTGAAATAAGGAAAAGATTCAGCCTCGACCTGCTCCCACATCGACCGTTCCGCCAATTGCCGATGCAAATATGCGACCAAGTCCCCTTTAAAACGTTCTACACCGGCGCGAAAATGAAATTCACCAGCGACCCCCGTACCCGCCAAATCCGTGAGCATAAAGGTTAAAGGGCCTAGCGGAGACAGACAGGCGAGCATCTGGCCCAATTTCACCTCGCGATGGCGATCCCTCATGTGTCCAGCCTTGAGTCGGGCAGCAACCTCTTCCATCTCGGCAAGTTGCGCGCGCATCACCTCGGTGCTGAACGCGGCGAGCGCCACTTTGTCGGCCTCGTCGGCCAATACCGCTTGCAAGCGCGGCACAGCATCCGACCACGTCCCCCAATCCAAATTCCAATTCGCTTCTTCGTGTTCGCCCCAACCCCGGTCGCGGATAAAACGCGCGACCTCGGCCCAACCTTCGCGTTCCGCTGTAAAACGGGTTCGGCTGATATTCGCCTCGACCATCAGTGCCGGCTTGCCCTCCGACAGCGCAGCCGCGACATAGGGGGCAAAACTCGGCACGATCCAAATGGCGAGGGCCCAGACCACCAAAGCCCGCGCCAACGCCACTCCCGCGCCGGACGAATGCACTGAAACCAACAAGCCCAATGAAATAAAAACTCCCATATAGAGCAGGCAGCCAGCATACATCCCCAGCAGCGCCCATAGATCCGCCATGACAAATGCGATCAATGCATGGCTTGCCCCGACGAAGATCACCACGATGAAACACGGGGTAAATAGCACGGCGAGGGCAATAAAAGCCCCAAGCCATTTTCCCATCAGGACCTCGCCCCTGCCAGCAAGCCAGCGAGCCCCATCCTGCGGCTCGCCAGTTGGTCCCGCGCTTCGTGCAGGGCTATGGTCCATATCGTCGCCAACATAAAAAACCACCGAGCAAACTAGGCTTTCATCACAAGCCAGACAAGAGTTTTATCCAAATTTAGAGCCTGCCCCTTCGTTGCTTAATTTCTTCTAAGAGAAAGAATGATATGCAGATACCCGTCGACATACCGATCATCATCGTCCCCTTACTTGGCATAACCGCGCTTTGGTTTATGAGCACCTGGGGCGTGGCCTTTGCCGCCAACCAGCGTGCAGCCCATTCGTGGCCCGTAGTTCGCCCGCGGCCTGGTTGCCTTTGCCTGGTTGGGTACATGGCGCACGGGTAAGATATCCCATCACTGCCGCAGCAAAACCCACCTCAAGGCCAAAATCTGCCCAAGTTGCGATCTGCCACACCCTATAAAGAATTAACGACCGAACTCCGTCCTCACCCCGAAGGCCTCGCAGCCCGCAGCGGTAAAGACGGCGAGATCTGAGAGAAGGGGCCGCCTTCTGCAACACGGCAAACCCCCCGGGTAAAGCCGACGGTCAGCCCCAGATTCCGCAGTATCGATGAAATGCTGGCGCAAGCCATTACCGAGGAAGCATTCGCTTCGCTGCCCGGCAAGGACAACCCCCGCGAACTAGCCCAGAGCAATAAACCCAATAGCTAGTCGGCGAAGAACAGCCGCATCGCCGCCTGTCCCAACACCTCGTCCCGTTCCTCCGCACGCAAGCCCAACTCTTCGGCGAAAACTGCTAAATGCTGGGCATACGTCGACTTTTTCAGCCAGTGCTCACAGGGAAAATCAGACCCCCAGATGCAACGATCGGCACCAAAGGCCGCCAGCATAAAGCGCAGTTGTTCGTGGGTGTCGGAGAAGGGGTATTGCCGTTGCGAGCTAGTCACGGCAAAAGTGACCTTGGCGTATAGTTGGGTATAACGCGCCAACGCCGATGCTTCGCGTATCGCCCGATCCTCCAGACCGTCGGCGGCAACCGGATAGGCACAGTGATCCAAAACCACCGGCACCTCGGGAAAGCGTTCGAGCAACGTCGCCAGCTCTTGCAGATAATCCGCCTGTAGATGCGCGCAGATCACGGCGCCAACCTCCCTCGCCCGACGCCACAGCGCCTCTGTGCCCGGATGGTCATAACCGGCCGGAGAGACCTCGACGCGAACGCCTTTGACATTGTAACCGGTCACTAAGCGTTCCAGTTCGTCGGGGCTATCTTCGCCTTGCGGATTTAATGTACACACTCCGACGGTCCAATCGGCATTGGCTTTGGCGGTATCAGCCAATAAACGATTATCCCAACGATAGGCCGATCCCGTCTGAATCAATACTACCCGATCGACGCCATTGGCCGCAGCCTCGCACCGTAAATGCTCGATCGTACCCACACCCGGTTCGGGTCTGAAGGGTTCCGTTTTCATCGGGTACAGCGCTTCATCCTGGTGGTAAATATGCGCGTGGCTATCGACGATCATGGCTCGCTCCTTTTTGCCGCCAATATACGACACAAAGCCCGGGGGCAAAACCTTGACATGCCCGGCAGACGATGCCATGCTATAGGACACCTTCAAACGATAGAGGACGATCATGCCCCCCTGGAAGCGCTACGAGGAACTTCGCCCCGACGAACTCGAAACCCTTATCGCCCAATCCCCCGTTGCACATTGGCCACTCGGCTTGCTCGAACACCACGGCTGGCACTTGCCCATCGGCTTTGACGGCCTCAAGGCCGACCGCACCTGCCAGCGCCTCGCACAACGCACCGGCGGTGTGCTGCTGCCGGTAATGTGGTGGGGCGGCGGCGGCGGCCACGATATCTTCAAATGGACCCACTACCAAAACGAAGCCGCGATCACCACAATGTTGGCCGAGACCTCCCGCCAACTTTTGTCCTATGGCTTCCGTGTGTTAGTGCTGATGGCCGGGCACTATCCCTGGCAAGGTTTTCTCGATGCCGTCGTCCCAACCCTACGCGACGAATTTCCCGACGCGCTAATCCTCGCCGGCACAGAGGCCACGATCTGCGGCGACGCCGTAGATATCCAAGGCGACCACGCCGCCCGCGAAGAAACCTCTTTCGGCATGGCGCTCTTCCCCGAATTAGTCGCACTTGACGCATTGACCACCGGACGCGACGATTCCGTCTGGCCGGGTAGCCAACCTCCACCTGCAGACCGCCGCCACCCCAAAGTAGAATTCGATCCTTCTGCCCCACTCTTCGCGCAAATGGGAGAAGACGCGCGCAAAGCCTCCGCCGAGCACGGTGAAAAGGGCATCGCCCAGGTAGTTGACCATCTTTCGCGGACCATCAACGACTATCTCAATAACCCGTGATGGGTCCCTTCCACTAGTTTATCCTACCCCGCGGCACGACCCCTCTCACCCTTAGCCACCTGCAAAGGTTGGATGCGCAACGATCGCTCCTGGGGATACCACACCGCACTCTAAACACCTGCCCCGCAAAAGCGGCAGGAGCGCATCCTCAGCACCAACGCCTTTTTTCAACTCGTCGAAAGCACATCCGCTTATTATCTCTACACGCTGCCCCCGAATCTCCTCTGCACTCTTGCTGGCCAAGGCACAACCGACGCCGTATCTTCCCCCAATACCTTGATTCGACGAATAAATGCACACCAACCCTACCCCGTTATGTCGGACTCTCGATTTGGCCGACACAACGCAAAGCCTCTTGCACACTACAACCACCGTTGCAGTCTCAGTCCGCTATTATCGCCAATCTGCGAGAGGCATATATGAGCGCTGACGAAATATTCACCGCCTTCCCGACACTTAGCACTCCGCGGTTGACGCTACGCCAGATCCGCACCGAAGACGCGGCAGCCGTCTTCGGCCTTTTCGGCGATGCGGAAGTCACCCGCTACTACGACCTCGACCCCTTCACCGAGCCATTACAGGCCGAAGAATTGATCGAAAGATTCCAACGGCGTTTCGATCACCGAATCGGCCTGCGCTGGGGCCTGGCCCTAAACGAAACCCCCGACAATCTAATCGGCACCTGTGGTTATAATCTCTGGGTCCAACCCGCCCGTCGCGGCCTGGTAGGCTATGACCTAGCTCGCGACCACTGGCGTCGTGGGTTGATGGCAGAAGCGTTGGCCGCCGTGCTTACATTCGGTTTCACCGCCATGGGCCTCAACCGAGTCGAGGCGCTGACCTTCCCGCAAAATACGGCTTCCAAATCCCTGCTCGACAAACTCGGCTTTCAAGCGGAAGGCCTGTTGCGAGAATACGAGTTTATCAAGGGAGCGGCCCAAGACATGGCCATCTATTCACTGCTGGCCGGAGAGCGATCGCAATGAAGCCCCACGACAATCCCTAATGCTTTCTCTCACCGTCGACCAGACACTGCGATTACAGCGGATGGAAAGCCACCAAGCGCCATCGCTCAATGCCCTCATCGAAAAAAACAGGACCTATTTGCGGCCCTGGTTACCCTGGCTCGACGACAATACCCGCGAATCCGATAGCCGTGATTTCATCGAATGCTCGCGCGAGCGCTATGCCAATAGAGAAGGCCTAGATATGGGCATCTGGCAACAAGAGGCCTTAGTCGGTGTCGTCGGCTTTAACCAATTTTCTTGGGGGTCGCGCTGCGGAGAAATGGGCTATTGGCTCGACGAACAACAGCAAGGCGCCGGCATAATGACCCGCTGTTGCCGCGTACTACTAGAGCACGCTTTTACGGATTTAGACCTTAATCGCGTCGAAATTCGTTGCGCCGTAGACAACGCGCCCAGCCGCGCTATCCCGGAGCGTCTGAGTTTTCAGCTAGAAGGCCAGTTGCGCCAGGCCGAGTGGATCTACGACCGCTTCGTCGACCATGCCATCTATGGCTTGCTCGCCGAGGAATACAAATCATGAAGGTTTTCTATTCCCCCGAACACCAAGTCCACGACCCCGAGAACGAATTCACCAATGCCGGCGCGATTCCCTATCCCGAGTGCGCCCGCCGCGCCACCGGGATTGCCGCCGCCCTTTCCTCCAACCCCTCGTTCGAGATCGAGATGCCCGAAACGATCGCCCCCATCGCGCTCGAAACGATCCATGATACGGGCTACCTGCACTTTCTCGCCCAAGTCTATGCCGGGCAAAGATCCCACACGGTCGAACTAACGCCGACGACTTTTCCGTCGCGCGGCCGGGGCCGGCGTCCAGTAACCCTCAAAGCACAAGCCGGTTATTACGCATTTGACACTACGCCCCTTACTCCAGGCACTTGGGACGCGGCGCTAACCGCCGCTGGCTCGGCCCTAACCGGCGCCGACTGTCTGCTTGAAGGGGCACGATCCGCCTACGCCCTCTGTCGCCCGCCCGGCCACCACGCCGGCCGCGACTATTTCGGTGGTTACTGCTATCTCAACAACGCCGCGCTAGCTACCGAAAAACTCGCCGCGCATGGCCGCGTCGCCCTTCTCGACATCGACTACCACCACGGCAACGGCAGCCAGGATATATTTTACGACTCGGACCAGGTGTTCTTCGTCTCCATCCACGCCGATCCAGACTATCAATATCCGCTCTATTGGGGGTATGCCGATGAAAGGGGCAAAGGAGTCGGAGTGGGTAAGACACGCAATTTCCCCTTGCCGCCGAACACCGGGGACAAGGCCTATATCGAAACCCTCGATGAGGCGTTGCATTGTATCGAAGACTTCGCCCCCGAGTATTTGATCGTATCCGCTGGCCTGGACATCTGTCGGGAAGACCCACTCGGAGATTGGGCCATAACAGCAGAAGGCGTGGCGCAAATCGGCGCAAGAATCGCCACTGCCGGCGTGCCGACTTTATTAGTCCAAGAGGGTGGCTATGACCTACGTGACCTCGGCGCGAATGTCCGGCAATTATTAACCGCCTTCATCTAGATTTATAGGGCCTGCGAGAGTAAGTCTCGAAAACGGTTACTAATAATTATTGTCGCCCAATATAAAACAAGACACTCGCAACCTAGAGCAAAATAAAAGCTGCCCTATTACCAAACGGCCGTCGGTCAGACACGCGGCATCCCAACCCGCGAATTCGACCTTGCACTCGCCTAAGGACCGGCCCCTTTCCAACGACC
>JABHFS010000179.1 GCA_018672475.1 Gemmatimonadota bacterium
TAACCCAGTCTTTCATCAGGCGCTCTGATTCGTCGCGCATCTCCTGCAAGAACTGGTCGCCGAGAATGTCGTCGATAACGCAGTAGCCATTGCGTTCGAGTTCGGTGCGTTTTACTGTCGCTTCTTCCGGTGTCATGTGCGCAATCTTTCTAATGTTGTCGGTATGTATTGCCGTTTGATCGTCAAAGGTACAACGAATATTTATAGCGTTCAACTACCTAGGCGTCGAATTCTTCGACGAATGTCTTGCCCTCGCCGATATTGTCGCCGGGTTTCTTGTCTAAGGACGCGCGCGTCTCTTCGTCTCGGTCAGGCGTCGGTTTATTGGTCCTGTGTCCAGATGTTTTTCATTTGCCAGCAGTCCAAATAATGCAGGATTGCGTCGCTGCCTTGCGCGCGGATGCTAACACCGAGGCTGTCTTCTCGCCCAGGATGTACCCGCAGGGTCATATAGCGCCTGTCGTTGGCGAAGATTTCGACGATGCTTTTGTCGACAAAGATGCGCAGCTCGAGCAGTTCGTCGTCGGCTAGTTTGAAGTTGGCGGTTTCCGGTGGCCGGGCTAGAACGTCTGGTAGTAGCGAACTGCGGCTAATGTCGAGAACGAGGTTGTCGTGGAAGGTTTCCGGGCCTTTTGTTTTTACGGCTCCACCATTTTTGAGATAGCGTATACTCGTCGTTTCCGCGCCATCGGGTGAGCGCAAAACCTCGATACAAATCTCGCGGGCTGCTTGTGGGTCGATACGGGCGACGATTTCAATGGCATTGCCCGCGATGTCGAGGGGGATATCGCGATTGGCGGGCAGGCGTGTTTCGCCGATGTGCCGATGGTCGCCACGCAGTGTTTCGAGCGCGGCTACGGGTTTGTTGAGCACGGTGTTGTCTGAGCTTATGCTGAGTTGGCTAGGCAGCGACATAATGCCATTCCAGTCGGCGGTGATCAGCCCGTGGTTTAACATGTGCATCAGGTAGACCCCGCCATCGCTGTCCGGCGTCGCCGTTGGGGCGTTGACGCCGCCATTGTTGACCGGGCCGAAGCAGAAGCGGTCGTGCGCGAAGGGTCTGAACTTGCCGTCCTCTTCGTCCCAGTCACCGAGCAGGTATTGCGCGCCGCGTTGGTGGCTGCCGAAGACGAGGATGTATTTGTCGCCGATCGACCAGAAGTAGGGCACGGCGCAGTCTTCGCCGGCAGTCGTGAAGACATCGCCTTCCATAAATGGGCCTTGGTAGGTCCAGTGCTGCAAATCTTCCGAGAAAAATAAATGCGGGGCCGGGACCGAGTCGACGAGGATTTTGCCGTGGTAGGAGCCGGATAGGGAGTAGTAGCCCTTTTTTCCTTTCCACAAACAGGGATCGCCGATGCGATAGGGATAACCCATGGCATCTGGCTCGATTTCTTCGATGACGGGATTGCCGGGGATCTTTTCCCAGTTGAGCAGTAGCGGGTCCGAAGCCTCGGCGATTATGGTGCCGGCGCTGGTGCCGTGATAACAGGCCAATACGCGGTCGTCTTCGGCCAGTGAACTGCCGCTATAACATTTCTCTTCGATGCCGGGATAGATGGCGATGGGCAGGTCTTGCCAGTATACGAGGTCTTCGCTTACGGCGTGGCCCCAATGCTGGCGGCGGTCTTCGTTGGGGTATTGCTGGTAGAATAGATGGTAGCGCCCCTGCCAGTAAGTGAAGCCATTGGGGTCGTTGGAGGGGCCTTCGGGGTTTACGTAGTGGTAGGTCGGGCGGTAGCGGTCGGATAACTGGGCTTTGCGCGACGCGGCGAAGCGCAGCGTTAGCTCGTCGGTCTTCAGCTGTTCGAGTTGTTCTTCGAGTGTGGTCGCGTAGGTTTTTTGTGGGACTTTGGAAGGGTATTTCATTGGGTTTTTATTTCTTTGAATATGGCTGATATCCCTGGAGCAGGTTGTACCGTTAACATATTCTGAACCTCAGTTTTGCAAACTCCCGGTAAAAAAGAGCGGCATATTGGCCTCTCGCCAGGGGCCGTCTCCGGGCTTGCTTGCATCGTTTGCATGCATTGGGTGCGGCGTTCGAGCATAGCGCGCAGCACCCAACACATGGCCTCTTTTTTGCCCGACGGATCCCGAACCTTCTGAGGCATAGACAAACTTTTCGCCGGGATGATAGTGCCTGGGCAATGAGGTATTGGGCGGAACTTCGAACGCGCTAATTATCATTTTTAGATCCGCGGCGATTTCGAGTTCGGCGCGCATGAAGTTGATCCATTTTACTGCTGGCGCTTCGTCTGCTTTGACGGCCTGGTCTCCGAGCAAACTAGGACTATAAGAAAATAGGTGAAGTGTGCCAATCGTTTCATGATGATGTTCTTCATGTATTTAACCGGGAATTACCGGTAATAGAATATGCGATGGATACGCTTTGCTGTGGTAAACCCTTTGCTGAGCCGTGCGTAACTCGTTGTCGACTCCATATTCGTTGCCGGTGTTGGGATTGCGGTCGAAACGCGGGAAGTTCGAGGAGGAAATTTCTACGCGGATTTGGTGACCCTTCTGGAAGACGTTGCCGGTGACGCCGACTTCGATGGTGTATTCGTTGATGGTATCGGGCTCTAAAGGCTTGGCTTCGCTCAAGCTTTCGCGGTAGCGGGCGCGGATAATGCCGTCGCACAAATTTTTGGCGTAGCCAGTGGGGGAGACGTCGACGAGTTTGGCGGTCCAGTCGGTATCGCGGCCATCGGTGGCGGCATAGAGTACGACCTGGATCGGTCCGGTGACTTCGAGATCTTCAGCAAGAGGCTCACTGGTATAACAGAGTACGTCGCCGCGCATTTCGGCCGGGCGCTGGTCATAGGGCCCCCAGGGCACGATATGGGGGGAGCAGCAATTATTGCCGCCCAGGGTTTGTACCGGGTAGCGCGGGTCGTAGGTGAATTGGTCGGTCTCGGCACCCTGCGTTTCGCTAAAGGACAGATGGCCGTCGCCGATCAGTGAATTGGCGTGACCGCCGGAGTCGAAGTAGGCCTTGCGCCATGTGGTGCGCTCAAGCGGCCATTCCCACTCGTCGCGCCATTGGTTGATGCCCATGATAAAGAGCTTGATCGGCGGTTCGTCGACGATGCCATTGTCGATGCCTTTGAGCCAGTAGTCGAACCAACGCAGCTCTGCGCCGTCGAGGTCGTAGAGCGAGTGCGGACCGAAGTCGATATCGCCGGTGCGCGTTGAGGTGCTCAAAGCGTGCGGCCAGGGGCCGACGATGAGCTTGCTTTGCTTGGCTTCGGGGGTGCGGCCGTGTTGGCGCAGGCCGTTGAAGTTGATAAAGGTCTGCGGGGCGTAGAGATCGTACCAGCCACCCATATTGAAGGCGGGTGCGTCGATTTTGCCAAAGCGTTTCTCGTCGTCGAATTCTTGCCAATACTCGTCGTAGCTTGGGTGCTGGATCCAGTCTTTCCAGAAGTTGAGGTCGCGTCCGGCGGCCTCGTCCATTTTGCCGACGGGTAAGGAGTGGAAGGCCTCGGTCCAGTTGTGGTAGTCTATGCTCTGGCTGGTGCGGGCGTTGGAACGCATGCCCCAGGTCATCATGACATTGAGCTGGAACGCGCCGCCGGGATAGGCCAGGCCATTGTGGAAATCGCAACAAATGACGCGCGGGGCCATGCAGGTCAGGTGTGGGCTGCGGTGGGGGGCTGAGGCCCATTGCACCGAACCGAGATAGGAGCCGCCCGCCATGCCGATCTTGCCATTGCTCCAGTCTTGTTGGCCGATCCACTGTTGCGTGTCGTAGCCGTCGTCGGCTTCGCGGAAGGGGTAGAAGTCGCCTTCGGAGTCCCAGCGACCGCGGCAGTCCTGCAGGACGCAGACGTAGCCATTGTTGGCGAGGCGGCGGGCGTTTTGGATTATGGGGTCGATGTTGTTGCTGTAGGGGGTACGGATGAGGATTGTGGCGAAGGGGCCTTCTGTGTGGGGCAGGTAGATATCAGCGGAGAGTTTTATCTTGTCGCGCATGGGGACTTTTACGTCTAAGCGCATTTCTACTGCGTAGTTGGCGGGCATGGGCGGCTCCTTGGCTAGGTGGTGGGGAGAAGGTTAAGAAGGGGGGCGATGAGGGGCAAGGGGTGGAGGAGAGGTTTGTTGCTGATGGTGGGCGTAGGGTGTATTATTGCGCCTAGCGTTTAGAGCTATTGGGGTACGAGGGGCTGTCGGAGGGTATCCCCGCTCATTCTCGCCGACCATCCCTGGTCGGCTCCGAGGGCATTTCCCGATTTCACTATCCTGTAAAATCAGGGAATGCAAAGCCGCTGAGAGTGTACCCTCCGACAGCCCTGCGATACTTGTGTAGGTAATACAAGAATGAAGACTAAGGCGCATGAGGGTTTTTTTAAGGAGCAATACCATGACCGCGGATAAGGGCAATCTGTTTCATCGAAATTTGCAGCAGGAATATCCAGTTATTGTGCGGGGAGAGGGCATCTATCTCTACGATCAAGAAGGGCGGCGGTACATCGATGGGATTGCCGGGGCGGGGAACGTGACGTTGGGGCATGGACGCAAGCGGATCGCCGAAGCGATGGCGCAACAGGCCGAGACATTGGCGTATTGCTTTTCGGCTTTTTTTACCAATCAGCCGGCGTTGGACTTGGCACCGAGGATCGCGGCATTGGCGCCGGGGGATCTCAATAGCTGTTATTTCGTTTCCGGCGGGTCGGAGGCGATTGAGACAGCATTTAAGTTGGCGAGGCAGTATCATCTGCAAAGAGGGAATAGTCAGAAACACAAGGTCATTTCGCGGTGGCGGGGGTATCACGGGGCAACGCTGGCTGCGATGGCGGCTTCGGGGTTGCCGGCGCAGCGCAATCCCTTTGCGCCCTTGTTGCCAGACTTTCCGCATATCGCGGCTTGTCACCCTTATCGCTGTGTTTTGGCCGGGTGTGAGGGCGCGTGCAATCTCATGTGCGCCAGGCAGCTCGAAGAGATGATTTTACAGGAGGGGCCGGAGACGGTTTCGGCCTTTGTCGCCGAGCCGGTGGTGATGGCGGGTGCGGCGGTGGCGGTGCCGCCCGATGGGTATTTTGCGGAGATTCGCGAAATCTGTGATCGCTATGAGGTATTGTTTATTGCCGATGAGATCATTACAGGTTTTGGTCGCACTGGGCGTATGTTCGCGATGGACCATTGGGGGGTAGTGCCGGATATAATCGCTTTCGGTAAGGCGGCGAGCAGCGGGTATATACCTTTGGGAGGAGTGGTGATTAGCGATAAGATTCGCCAGGTTTTTTCCGACGGGGGTGAGCCATTTGCGCATGTTTTTACCTATGTGAACAACCCAGTGGCGATGCGGGTGTGCGGGACGGTGCTGGATATTATTGCAGAAGAGGGGGTGATCGAACACGTGGTCGAGATGGGAGAGTATTTGGCGGAGAGGGCAGAGGGGTTTAAGCAGTATGCTTGTGTGGGGGATGTGCGGTCTAAGGGGTTGATGATGGGCATTGAACTGGTGCGAGATAAGCAGACCAAGACGCCTTTCGCCGCGGAAGAGGGCATGTCGGCGCGCGGCATGAGTCTGGCGTTGGCACGAGGTCTGCATATTTCCGGCGTGCCGGGGGTTGCCGACCTCGTGCGCGGTGATGATTTGCGCTTTTATCCTCCGCTGGTTATCACGCGGGAGCAGCTAGGCGAGACGCTTGACATAATCGACGAGGTCTTGGGTGAATTGACGCGCGAGGCCGGGCTGTAGTTCAGCAGATGGTGCCGCGTTTCGCGTGGATACCGTTGCCTGGCGGATCGTCGCCGATCCAACGCGGATCAATGGGCTCGGAAGCCAACTGGTAGCGAGAGTCGGTGGAGATACGCAGGTGACGGGTCTGGTTGTCGTGGCTGCAGTGCAGCGTGTGCATCGAGAAAATTAGCACATCGCTCATTTGAAATTCGGCGGTTAACCAGCGGCCGCCTAATTCGGTGCGCACGGCGGTCGGATCGTGCGA
>JABHFS010000027.1 GCA_018672475.1 Gemmatimonadota bacterium
GATGACGTATAGCCTCTTCTTCATCACCCCGTTCGATATGCACTTGTGCGATATTGTAGTAGATATTGCTATTATCGGGGTCCCGGTCTGCCGCTCTTTGATAGGCTGACAATGCACGGTCAAATTTCTTCAATTTGAAATAAGCATTACCCAAGTTATAATAGGCCTTGTGATAATCTCGATCTAGGTCTACCGTCCGAGACCACGCCGCAACAGCCCCCGCCAGATCGCCCTTGCCATACAGAGCATTACCTATATTGTAATACGTATGCGCACGGTTGGGTTCGCGCGCCAATGTCTGGTCCCACATCGCAAGCGCCTCATCCACCTGCCCCATTTTCGCGTATATGGCCCCCAGATTGTGGTAAACTTCAACGTCTTCAGGTTTGAGCGCGATCGCCGCCCGCCAGAATTGCGCGGCTCTCTGCAATTCGTCACGACGGCTAAAGGCCAGACCCATATTGGTCAAAACATCATACATAAATTCGGGTGAGAGCGTATCGTCAAGCGAAAAAGGCACGCTCCAAACCGCTCGATATAACTCAAGAGCCTTTTCCTCATCTCCTTTCTTAAGGGCTTCTTTTGCCAAGAAGATATCCCGGATGGTCGCAAAAAAAGACCGCATGGGTATTTTCTTTTTGCCCATCTTCACCGGCACGAATCCAATGCGAATATAGGGGCCGGTTCGCTCAAGCCCACCAAAGGAGCCAATGGGTAAGAAATACCAATCCACAGCATCATAGACCGCCTCCCCCACTGCCGCCCCCGGATCGAATTCAACCGCCCACTGCCCCAACTCAACGAGTGCCTTACGATCCGCGCTCTTATCTGCCTGGGTCAATGGGTGGCGATAATCCACAATCAAGCCGTGCGAAGGGGCCTCAGCAAAGTCATCCGCTGAGACATCAACCCCCGCCCGCGCGTTTAACGACACATAGAGCGGGGGCAAGTCTTCGCGTTCGGCAAGATCGCTATAGGATCGAATCAAATCTGAGGCAGAATAATATTTCAGATAATAGTTTTGCCGTATATAAATTCCTCCGGGATGAATCGCCCGAAGTCGACCGGCTCCACTATTAAAATGGACCAAATACGTGCCTGGCGGAGCATTTTCTTCGATCCATTGTTGCGCCATTATACGCGTATCTTCCCCCACCAGCAGCGACCGCGTTTGATAGGCTCCATACAACGGCTCTGCCCCCAAGACCACGACCAATACCCACCGCCACCACACCGGTCCTCCCAATACCATCAAGCCCCGCACCCACAGCACCACCACCAAACCGCCCAAAGGCAGCGCATAGCGCATAAATACCGACGAAGACACCCCCAACAATACCAGCCAACTCGCCAATGCAGCCACCACCAGCCACTCTGACCGGCGATACGATCGCCAGCGCAAAGCCAAACCACCGACCAGCCCCAACAAACCCAACAAACCCACCCCATAGCGCAGATTATACCGCAGATGGTGCCACAGCGCCGTTCCCTCGCCCCCGTGGCCTTCGCCCATCATATGCTCTGAACCCATCGCCGCGATCGAGCCCCAAGCCGAAGACCAGTCCAATAGCACATACGGCGAACATACCACGAAGACTGCGGCGACGGTTAGCCCGCTCCACCAAAACGGGCCGCGCAACCAGCCGAAGCGCCACCCGCACGCCAAGCCCACCGGCACCCAAGCTAAGCCCCCTGGGTATTTTGTCGCCATTGCCAACCCCGCAAAGAGCCCCCCCCACAAGACGTCCCGCATCCGGCCGTCTTCGACGACCCGCACCGCAAAATACAACGCGAGCAACGACCACCAAGCCAAGGGCACATCAACAATCGCCAAATGAGCAAAACGCACCGACAGAGGCAATACCGAGAACAAGCCACCTGCCATCCACCCGCCCCATGCCCCATAGAGCCGACGGCCGATCAGTGCACAGACCCCCCCTGTCAGCGCCGAAAGTACACTATTGAACCCGCGCACCCACTCAATCAGATCGCCGCCGTCAACGAAGTAGCGATAGGCCACAAAAGTATCGAGCGAAACGAAATCGCCACTCAGGTAGTAGAGATAATACAGCGCGGAAGCTAAATAGAAGTGGAGAGTCGGGTAATTGAAAAAATGCGGGTTGAGATCACCACTCCAAAAACCCAATGGATGCAGGATAAACGCTCGCTCGTCAACGTGCTGCCACTCCGGCGCCGGCAGCGGCCAACGTAGATAAAGAGCCCATACGAAAAGTGCCAGTAAACCGAGATAAAACGACACCCTTTTGCCGTCAATCTGGGGCATCTGCACTATTGGCGCCCTAAATAAACGCGAATCTGTTGCGCCCGTGGATGGTCTGGCTCTACCTCCAGTGCTCGTTCCATACTCATGCGGGCGGGTTCCTTCAATCCCTGTTGCTCATAGGTCATACCTAACATAAAATGAACTTCTGCATCGCGTGGTTTTAGAGCGACAGCTCGTTCTAATGCGGCAATCGCCACACCAATATCTTCTTGTGCTAAATAAACTTGTGCTAAATTGAAGAATAGACTCGCATCTTCTGGAGCGAAGTCCAATGCCTTTTTATAAGCGGTTATAGCCTGCCGCCAATCCTGCCGATTATAGTGAACATTGCCCAGCCCCTGCCAAGCTCCGGCATGTTGCCCATCCAATTCGATAACTTTGTTCCAAGAAGCCAGTGCCGCATCAATTTTCCCCTCTTGATACGACAAATTACCAAAATTGAAATGCGCCTCCACATATGCGTCATCCAACTCCAGGGCGCGCTGCAAATGTTGACGGGCTTCTTCTAAGCGCCCAAGACGAGCATTCGCCACCCCTAAATTCTGGTACAGCACTGGACTGTCGTCTTTAACTTCAAGTGCCATTCGCCACATATGTGCCGCCTGTTCAGGCCGCCCCATCTTGTCGTGCGCGATGCCAAAATTAAAAAAATATTTATAATAGTAGTCAGAGGAGAGGATGCGATAGAGCGGCAAGGGCGTTTTCCATATCGCTTCGTAGAGTTCAAGCACCGCCGGCCAGTCCTCGGACTTTACTTTCTCCGCCCCCAGTAAAATGCCGTGTAAAACACCAAAAAACACAGCCGAATCAAGACCACGAGCCTGTGCTCTTACCGGTACTTTCCCCAACTGAATCTTGGGGCCGGTCAAATCGACTGAATCAAAACCACCCATCGGCGCAAAATACCAATCGATCGCCTCGTAGACCGCCCCTGTTCGCCAACCTCCATATTCTCCAATCCAGTCGACCCAGTCGTATGATAAGATCTCGGTTTCTCCATCAGTCAGCGCAGGCATAACCGGATGCTGATACCACAAGACATAGACATGGCCGCCGACCGTGGCTTCCGCGCCAGCCCGCTGCGCTTTAAGCCCTTCTGTCGAGAATGTAATATATAGCGGAGGCAAATCCTGACGCCGGCTCAACAACGCATAGGCGTCGATCAGGTCCGCGCGCGAATAACTAAGTAAGAAGCGGCGCTCATGCGAGTACGCTAAACCCGGATGCACAACCCTGACATTGCCGATAAAGGGAGGTATATGAAGCAACCAAGCACCTGCGGGAGCCTCTTCTGCCAAACGACGCTCGACTTGTTCCCGGGCGTCATCGCCAGCCAAAAGGGCACGAGTCTGCCAGGAAGCATATAGCGGTTCGGAGACTAGGGCCAAAGCAGCCAGTAACGCTAGTAGAGGCCGCAGCGCCAGCAATGGCCGCACCCACAACAAGGCTACCATCGGAGCCAATGGCAACGCGTAGCGCATAAAAATCGATTCTGCCGCCATCAACAAGAAGAAAAATACGGCAAAGGCCGCGACGACGACCCATTCCTCCCGTCGCCGCGCGAAAGGTCGCCAGGCCAAACCCACCACCAAAGCCAACAAACCCAACAAACCTATTCCGTAGCGCAAGACATATTGCAAATAATAACGCCAGGATTGAATCTCGGTCTTGGCCGTAGCAGAAGCCAAATGGACTTTCCCCATCAACGCCAGATCTTGCCACGCGCTTTGCGCGTCGATCACGACATAGGGCGACGTCAAAGCGAAGACCACGATCGACACTGCGCCCGCCGTCCATAACGCCTGCTGTCGCAAGCGCGGCCGATAGAGCCAACAGGCTACAGCTACGGGGAAACCGACGAGGGCGGCCGGATATTTAGTACCGCCAGCCAGCCCGACAAAAAAACCCGCCCAGAGACTATCGCGTATATCACCTGTTTGCGCGATGCGGATCGAAAAATACAGCGCACAGGCGATCCACAAAACCGCTGGGCTATCGGTTGTCGCCATATGCGCAAAACGAACCGACAACGGCAATACCGCAAAAAAAACGCCAACGGCCGCGCCCGCTACCACACCATAAAGGCGGCGGCCGGCCAAAGCGACAACCACCGCCGTTGCTGCCGAGAGCAGCGAATTGAGATGACGGGCGATTGCGATTAGACCGGACCCATCAACAAAAAAATGATAGGCGACAAAGTCCTCTATTGCGGAGCTACTGCCCAATAGATAGTAGGCGTAATACAGCGCCGAGGTTAGATAAATGTGCAGTGTCGGGTAAATAAAGAAGTGCGGATTGAGGTCACCGCTCCACAGCTTGAGCGGGTTGAGCAGGAAAACCCGTTCATCGATATGTATCCAACCTGGTTCGGGGTATGGCCAGCGAAGGAACAAAGCCAGTAGCCATAACCCAGCCAGGCCCGCATACCAGAAGCGACCATAGCGAGCGGTGGAATCGGTAAACGTAGACATCCCCTAAAAGAAAGCAGAGAGATACATTATTACAATGCGAGTCTTAATTGTCGCCGTAGAGGGCGACGGTCCCCTTGTCGATTTTGGCTTTGCGCTCGGCTTCGGGTAGATCATCCAGGCAGCCCATATCCTTGTAAAACTGGGTGTCGTAATCGCGCGTTTTAACGACGACGGGCATCGGCACCGCGTGGCCGAGGATAAGAGCCTGTTGCTTCGAATCGAGACTCGCCAGCACACTACGCAATCCTTCGGTACCGCTGACCCCGGTGAGCACCGCCTGGATGTCTTTCTCATCATTGAGCAAGGCAGTGATCCGAGTACCGATTTGCGACAAGACCTCATCATCAATGCTCGAGGGCCGTTGGTCGACGACCAACAACGAGACATAATATTTGCGCATTTCGCGGGCGATGGTGCCAAAAATAGTCTGCTTCGCCGCCGTTGGGTTGAGGAATTTGTGCGCCTCTTCGATCGTAATCATCAATTGGCGCGGCTGATCCTCCGTACGCTGGGTCGCGTAGAAGCGCTCGCTCTTTTTCACATACATCTCGTGGATGCGCCGGGCGATGATATTAGCCACCAGTAAATAACAGAGCATGCTGGTCTGCTGGCCGAATTCGAGCACGACATTAATGCCCTTGTCGAGATATTCCATAATGCGATCGACCACATCCCCATCGGTGACTTTCGAGACCATAAAGGGGAAATTCTCTAAGCGTTTGAGCTTGCGGTGCAAGGCGACCAAAGACCCGGCATGCGCCCCGATCTCGCGAGCAAATTCCTCGACATCGGGCCCTTCTAACGCCAAGAGCGTGCGCAACCAACGCTCCTTGTAGATCGCATAGACCAGGTAGGCCGATTCGACCGCGGTCGGGTTGAGCCTGAGTTCGTCTTGCAGCGGGGCGATATCTTCGACCGTGATCTGGTCGTAAGAGATATAGACTTCATGATCGGCCTGCACTCCCCTGGCACGGGTCGACTGGGGGTCGAGTGAAAAAATCGCCACCCTTTCTCCGAAAAGCTGCTTTAGGCCTTTGACGAATGTGGAGCTCGAGCCGTTTTCCTTCATAGCTTTGAAACCGTATTCGTTGTGCATATCAAAAATCAGGTTGACCGCCTTGTCGTAGTGAATCAACCCGCACAGCGCCAAGCGCGTTAAAAAAGACTTGCCGGTGCCCGTCTTGCCAAAAATGCCATTGGAGCGCTCGGCAAAGCGGATCATATCGAGGCAGACCTGGGTGTCCATATCCAGCGGGTTGCCAATACTGAAATATCGGCCCTCGGGATCGCCCTCCTTGCCAAAAATCTTGGCCACGTCGTGCTCCATCGCCTCCTGGACTTCGGAGAAATGGCTGGGGATCGCTTTGACCGGGCGCGGGCCGTCGTCATCGACAGCCCCTTTCGGCATCATTAGCATCGGCCGTAAGGAGACTATATTGTAAGTGCTAGTCCCGGCGAGTACCTTGCGCAGGATATCGTCCTCCCGGCCCGGCGGGTGCAACAAGACCTCTTGGTTCTTGGCGTCGAGCCGCATATCGGTGACCATCGAGAAGAAGTCGTTCTTATCGCCTTCGATGACCACGAATTTTCCGGCCTTCATATCCTCGACATTCTGCGCCGAATCCAGCTTCATCTCCAGGCCCTCGACTAACGACCCCTTGGTGATCACGCCGATCGCCTCGCCGCGTGTCTTCGCCGTCGCGCCATCGCCCTTGCTTTTGGCCATTTTAGTTCGCCACCCGTCGGATAACCGAACTCAGTCGGTCGTAGTCATCGCCCATAAGCCTGGAAAGCTCCTTGCCCATGCGCACGAGATAGTCCCGCGAGTGCTTATGCGCACGCAAAGTATGGCGCAATACCGCGATTAACAACTCATCGGTCGGCACCTTGGAGGTATTGAGAATACGGCGCAAATAATCGTCGTTGCCGGTAAAGGCTCTCACTTCCTCATCCGTGCACAGATGCACGAAACTGTGGATTCTAGCCGGTTGCGGCGGTAGGATCTGCACCGGTGCACCACCATCGAGATAGCCGATAATCAGCGCCTGGAATTCGGTGCGCAAAAGCTCAAATATCTGCGGCTGCTCCAAGCGCAATTCCTCTTCGGTCTTGCCATAGGCGGTTGGGCGGCGGTTGGGCTCGATTGAATGGGTAAAGACGTTAAAGATGATGCCCAAAACCGGCAGATCGGCCTCGATTCGGATAAACTCGCCGAAAGAAGGACCGCCGTGCAGTTCCCTCGCCTCGGCAATCAACTCGGTCGTACTGCTCTCGACGACCTCGCCCACATAAGTCCGCTCCGCCCCGGCACCGTCGCGCTTGGCCATCTCATCTGGCATAAAGCGACTTAGTGGACTCGGTTTTCTTTCTTTGACGTTTTCCACTCTGGTCATTTCTCCTAGATGCCGACGTAGCGTTTTTTAAAACTCTTGGTCGATATGCTGGTCTGGATGTTGTTTTTAACGAAGGTATCGCGCAAAAAGCGATAGAAGGTATCGCGATCAGCACCACGGACCACCGCCCGTTCATGCGCCTCAGCCAAAGCAACCGGATAGCCCTGCCCCTTATCGGCCTGATCGCACATACAGGCGTGTACTAGCTCGAGCAGTTCGGGGTCGGTCGCGACCCATTCCGGAATTTCCACTCGTCCGATCTCGGCACCGACATCTAAATAGAAATAATAAATGCGGTGCGACCCATATTCATTGAGAATTTTTGAAGTACTCAAGTAAAGCGGCGTACGCTGCCCCGGACTAAGCACATGGCTTACCAACACCGCATCGTTGAGTCCTTCTAACGGGCTGCAGGGCAAACCGTGCCCTCGCCACAAATCATCCTGTATCGCACCAATTTCGTCTTCATTAAAACCAAGCTGGTTTTCAGCCTGCCAGGGACAGCGATCGCAGTCGGCAACCTCAAGCGGACAAAGCCCCAATTTGAGAGCATTGATCAGCTCCTGGCTGCCCGGTTGACTGATATAGCCCGCCACTGGAATCCGCGCATCCCGCAGGCTGTCCATCGCTTCAAGTGTCGTCTGCAAATATGATTCTTTAAAGTCCTGCGGCTTGCCTTCGAGATTCCATAGAATCAGCGTACCGTCGGAAAGGGCAACGACCGGGTGGCCTTCGGCCTTCGCGGCTAAAGCCAGGTCAGCGAGCTCGGTGAATTCCATTAAACTGCGTTTAAAACCAACGAGATCGCGGTTGACGAACATCCGCCGCCCCCCCCATTCTTCGAATATCTCTTCTTCGCGATAATACAGCGTCGGCTTGCTGCTCATCAGCGGTTTTTCACCCGTGCCATAATGCAGGAGAATATAGCCGATATTGATCAGGAAACAGGAGGACACCTCGTGGCGGTCGGGGAAAATCTGTGAACCATCGGTAGCCGCGATGCTAATCTCGGCGGGTCGTTCAGGCCGTTCTACGCCGCCACCTAAGCCGTCGGCCATACCGGGCAACAGCCAAGAGGTCCGACTCTTATTGATCTTAGTCGCCAGCGTCTGCCATTCGGGTTCCCAGCGCCGATATTCGGCTAAGGCTAGTTCGAGCTTGGCGCGAAAATCCTCCTGGACCCGACGCTCGTCAACCACCATATCGTCTATTTGTGTTTTTACTGCATAGAGGTCCAACATGGCGTTAGCTGATACCTTTCTTACTACCTTGGATTTGCCCTACCCGAGGGAACGCGAATCGCGCATAACCTATTCTACTACCTCCGCCCACGTTTCGCCCCCGTCCTTAGAAAAACGCGTGTGCATTCGCCAGGTCTCTTGATCGTCCCCGTAGCGGACGAGATCTGCGACGGTCGTTTCGGCTATACGGGCTCCGACTTCACCGCTGCCGTCGGCCCGATTCGTCTCTATGCGCAGTACTTGAAACTCAACAACGCCCTCGAGTATTTCAAAGACTCCGCGCTGCACCGCCAGCAGACGAAGCTGCAAGACCTCATCGCCGATATCCTGCACCCTCAACCTCAACTGCAAACGCTGCAAATCCTCGTCGAGAGCAATCCCATAGAAGACACCGTATTTATCGTTGACCAGCTTTTTGAGACGGGGTAGCTCGTCTAATAATGGGGATATCGGCTCATCGCCCCCCCGCTCATCGGCGGGGTCTTCCTGCTCTTTGTATCCATCAAGAGAAGGTCCCCAGATCCATCCCTCAACACGAAAACGGACCCATTTGTCCTGCTCGCCGATCTGCTCAATCTCGGTCCCCTGCAACAAGGTCCCGAGCTTGGCACCATTGGGTTCGGCGCGGAAGTTCTCGACACTTTCCGCAACGCTCCACAAATTATCGAGGCGCTTATTGGCGGCTAAGGCTCCTAAGCCAAAGGCCAACACCAAAACCACCGCCGATAAACTATTCTTATAAAATCGAGACATAATAATACTGCCGCCCCCCACCGGCTACCGAGCCATCGCGCAATCGGCAGACTAGCCCCATTCGCTGCAGGGCATTTAGACGATTACAGACGATATTGACGTTTTTGTTTAAGACATCGGAAACTTCGGCTGAGGTCGCGCATTTGCGTTCCAGCAAGACATCGAGCGCTTCGCGCATGGGGCGCTTGAGCATGCCCAGCAATTCGATCTGGTCTCCACTGCGATATAACACGGCAAGCTCACGCAGTTGCAATACGGCTTCAATGGTCTCCCGCACAGAAGTATTGGCAACTTTTATATAGACGTAGCGGCTGCCCATTTCGCCGCTGCGCAAACGCAAAAGCAACTTATTGAGCATCTCATCCGCGCAAGAGACATCAATAAAGCTAACCTGGGTAAAATCGAGCGGAGTCGCAGTATTATCGGGACCGCGCAGCAGATACCCCATTAGATCCTCGAGCAGTTCAGCCCCCCTGGGCCGACCACTGAGTATGCCTTGCTGGACCTCAAAGCGATAGGCTGGAGCTTCGCTTATGGCCTGTTGTTCTCCTTGCTCTTCAATGGCTGAGTCCATTGTAACTTCTCTTTTTAAATACTTGGATAAAAGCAGCTTAACTGAATTCAATTAATAAAATACTAAGCGGTATCCCCTTCTGCTGTCAAGCGATTTTAAAATGGCGACCGCTACTAAATAGCCAACATTGCGCTACAGCAACATCTATATGGAGGGTAATACTCTATTCGCCGCCTACAGGCAAAACACTGATACCGACATCGGCGACCACTACCAGAAAGGCGATGATCACCGCCAGCCCCAGCAATATAAAGGGCTCGAAGCGAGATAGTTTGAGGAGAGTATGACGTTCGCCAAACACTAGATTCCCCCATCTCGCTGATAGAGCGTGATGGCGATTTGCGTTCCGGGAAAATGCGTGGACACATGCTCCCAATGGCGTTGGCCACGAATATAAACACGGGTATCGCCGGAGCGGATGTGCAACGAGCCATTGTAGCGATTGCAAATCTGATTGACGATATAAAGCCCCAATCCCCGAGCCTCGTCCCGCGAGAAATGCTTTCGCAGCGAGTTAAGGATCGCTTGGCCGTGCGTCCACTCTCCCACATCGTGACGCACAGAGAGACTTTTCTTAATGCCAATGCCAAAATCGCCCACTCCAATAACGACATATTTCTTGCCAACCCGCGAATCCGAATAGCGCTGCGCGGTCAAATAACCCCAGTTCTCACTGTGATCTAAAATGTTGTGACATAGCTCAGCGACGACATTCTTAAACTGGTTGATCTCCACTTCCGTATATCGCAGCTCCTCGGCCAAAATCGCCTCAACCCGCTGGCCGATTTTGCCCAAGAGCGCTTCGACGTCGATGCGCTCCTCAATACGGGTGATCTCTAATAGCGCTTCGCTTGCGGCCTTTTCACGCCCCTGATCGACGAGCAATGTCGGTCCCTGTAAGTCAATGCCATCGACCGCTTCCGCAAAGCGCACCCGCCCCAGATAGCTCCTCAAAGCATACGCTTGCGGCAATTGAAAAACCACACGCGAAGACAAAGTGCGGGCATAACGAGCCATCAAACACAGAGACAACAAGCCATAGGGATCAATAAAATGCAATCCGCGTAAATCGACCTCCAAATCCTCACCCGCAGCGGCTTGATGGGCATAGCTGAGAAAACCCATGATAAGTTCATCTGCTGTGCGCGGCGTCAGCTTGTCTGTTTGAACCGTAAGTGCCACTGCTTATCCCTTTGACTTTAAACTTTTATTTAGGTAGTTTTAAGTATTATAATATACAGGCGGATGAAGAGGATCCACAGACACCTTCAAAGTTTCTCCCACACCGCGAATGCCCGATATTATGGCCAATTTTTCCACACCGACGACACCTAGCCAGACCATGGATCAAGACGATCTAGCCCAGGCTATTTTAGATCTTGAAAATGGACTCGTTGAGCCCATAGAAGATCTACAGTTAGCCTACCAACTGGCCCATCACGTCAAACCAGTAATCGACCGCATGCCAACCCCAGGCGCGGTGGATGATATCAGTCTCGACTCACTCGCCCCAGAAGCAACTCTTGGCGATTCCGAAGATAGAACAAGGCGTCAACGTCGAGCAATCAAAAAAATGCCGCAACTCGACGACCCGATGCCCGAGATGGAGACCTTGTCAATTGAAGACAAGGCCCGTTGGATTCTTATGGAACGCTTTATTTCACTCGAACAACACGAAGAGATTCTCGGCCTGCAATTCAACGATAGCGAGCGCGAAGCCCATCTCCAGGACTTAGATCAACTGCTCGGAATCCTCTTTAGCCTCCCCCGTGTCGCCAAGCACTTGGCTGCCGCCAACATCCCGGGCCTGCAAAAAATCTTTGCCTCGTCCATACTACTTTTTCGCCATCCCACCCTCCATGTTGATGGTCAACAGCCTTGCAACCTTGAGACTCTGAGGCTAGCCTATCCGGATTTCTTCTATAAGCGACTCAAAACACCCAACTGGTACGAAGCCCAAGATTTTTATACCGATCGCATTGAGCACCCACATTGGGCCCTATGCGACTTCGACTATCTCAACTGCACCCTGCGCCGCCCCGAACGCAAACTGACGGGATATGCCAGACAGTGGTCGCTACCAAGTCCCCATGTCCGACAAAAGTCGGTCCTCGAAGGCATTTACGATCGTATCATCAGCGGCGAAGCTTTGCAGGAACATCTTTTTGAACAAAACTGTAACGCCTGTACCGCAACCCGTTATAAAAACAGAGGTCGTGGGCCTCTACGCATGGTTTATATCGTGCAGAAAGATCAGAAGATCGCCATACACGGCAAAAACGGTTTGCCCCACTGGAAAACGAGCAAACGCCTTTGGCCAGGGGTATTCCCCTCAGTCACCGCCAAAGAGTCGCAGCGGGCCGAGGCGCCGTCCATATGAGCCAACCCGCCGTTCACCCCTTAGCAGAAATAGTGCATAACGAAGAAAAAATCTTCCTTATGCAACACTATGCCCGTCTCTTAATCGAACAAACCCAAGCAGATGAGCAACTACGGGAAAATATAGTCGAATCACTACTCATCGCTCGCTCTTATGCCGATCCTGAGTTGGCATCGCGCATTGCCGATCTGCTCCGAACCCACGGCCATGAAGAGGAGTTAAAGGATTTCCCTCTCGAAGAAGAGGGAAACGATAATATTCCCTCCCTTGCAGAGTTGGGGAACTCCCTATCAGAAGAAGGCGAGAACGAGGCCATAGCTCTCTTTGAAGATGAGGAGGACGAGGAGGACGAGGAGGACGAGGAGGACGAGGGCGCAGCAGATGAGGAGGACGAGGACGAGGACGAGGGCGCAGCAGATGAGGAGGAAGACCTCGAGGATCTCTTTGCAGTAGATTCAGAGTCTTTCGAGGAACAGCGAGACACAACAGATTATGTAGATGACGAGGATAGGGATGGAAACAATCCAGCAAGCCTCTTTGACGGAGAAAATGACGAGGACCACGAGGACCACGGTGAAGCTCTATTTGCAGCCAATGAAGACGAATTTGAGGAAGAAGAAGATTCGAGTCTATTTGCAGAAGAGGACGAAGACCTCGAGGATCGAAGTACTTCAGAAAATATCTTTGCAGACGAGGGCGAAGAGGTAACAAACCGAGACATAGGTAAAGAAGACCAAGACGCAGGCGTGCTCTTCAATGAAGATATTTATTCCGAAAATAAAGGGGAAGCAAAACGCAAGAGCCACGAACAAGAAGACACACCCGGATTTACACCCACCAAGGGCCACGAACAAGAAGACACACCCGGATTTACACCCACTAAGGGCCACGAACAAGAAGACACACCCGGATTTACACCCACTAAGGGCCACGAACAAAAAGACACACCCGGATTTACACCC
>JABHFS010000180.1 GCA_018672475.1 Gemmatimonadota bacterium
AAATTCGCGACGCCATCAAACGCAACAACACCCTCTTCAACACCGGCGTCCTGCGCCGCTTCGACAATCGCTACACACCCGTCAAAGAAGCCATCGAGCAAGGCCGGATCGGCGAGGTCAAAACGGCGATCCACTACGCCGGCTCCAGCCTGATGCACGGTCATATACACTCGATCGACACCCTCTCCCACCTAATCGGCGACCCCACCATCGAAGCGGTGCGCGGCGAGCTTTTACCGCGCGGCTTCAAAATCGAGGGCAACCATATCCCCGCCGACCCCCTGGCCACCTACCAACTGCGCTTTGCCAATGGCGTCGAAGCCTGGACCATCCCGGGAGGCTACTGGGAGTTCGAAATCATTGGCAGCGAGGGCTCGATCCGCTCATTCGACAACGGGGCCAGGGTCTCGTTGCGCCAACCCGGCACAAAAGAAGGGCGACGCCAGCTGTGGGAGGAAGTTTCCTTCGACACCGTCGTGCCCGAAAGCACGACTATGAGCTGCCTCGAAGACCTAGTCGCTGCGCACGAAGAAGGTCGGCCGACACTCGGTCATATCGACGTCACGCACCACATCACCGAAGCCACCATCGCCGTCGCCGAGAGCCACCGCCAGGGCGGCACTTGGGTCGAGTTGCCGCTCACGACACGCGATCTCTACATCTTCCACGTATAGGAACGAATATGAGCCGCCCGAATGTCATCGTCTGCCTATGCGACCAGTTGCGCGCCTTCGACGTCGGCTGTTACGGCAACGACACTATCCGCACGCCGCACATCGACCGACTCGCCAAAGAAGGCGTGCGCTTCGACCTGGCCGTCAGCAATAACCCCGTCTGCATGCCTGCGCGCTCCGCCCTGTTGACCGGGCAATACAGCCGCACCTGCATGGGCTATCTAACGAACTATTCCGACGGCAGCGAGATGCCCGAATACCCGGCCGACAACCGCGATTGGCTGCGTGACACCACCCTGCCCGAGGCCTTCAAGGCACAAGGCTACGAGACCGCGCTCTTCGGCAAGTGGCATGTGCAACCGGCACCCAACCTCGTCGGCTTCGACTACGCGCTCTTCCCGCGCGTGCACCATCGCCACACCGGACAAACCTTCGTCGAAAATACCGGACTGGGCGATGTCGTCGACGGTTTCAGCATCGACTTCGAGGCCGAGCGAGTAAACGAGTATTTAGCGCAAGACCGCGAAGACCCCTTCTTCATGTATTACAATATCTCGCCGCCGCACATGCCGCTTGCCGACGCGCCGGACAAATACCTACAGATGTACGATCCTGACGAGATCCCCCTACGCCCCAACACCCTCGTCGGCGGCAAACTCGCCTACGACGAAAACTGGTTCAAAATCTATTTATGGGATTTCCTCTATTACCAAGAGCACCTGCCACATACCAAACAGCTGCCCGAAGGTTTCGACCTCCGACACCTGACCGCCCTCTACTACGGCCTCACCACTTGGGTCGACGACACTGTCGGCCGCTTGATGGCCAATCTCGAAGCGCACGGGCTCGCCGAGGATACGATTGTCGTCTTCGCCTCCGACCACGGCGACAACCTCGGGTCGCACCACGCCTTCAACAAAGGCCTGCTCATCGAAGAGTCGATCCGCGTGCCGCTGATTTTCTGGGGTGGCCTCGCCCCTCAAGCCAATACCGCGCAGGTCGCGCAGCTCATCGACATCATGCCGACGCTTTTAGAACAGTGTGGCGCCGAAGTCCCCGACACCGTGCAAGGCCGCGCGCTCGGCCCCGTCTTGCGCGGCGAACGAGAAACGCTGGAAGAAAACGGCGCCTTTATCGAAACCTCCACAGGCGCCATCGGCCTGCGCACCCCGGATCATCTCTACGGCATGCAGTTAGAAAAAGACCTGCGCACGATTAGCAACGATGGGAAATGCCTATACGACCTTGCCGCCGACCCCTATGAACAACGGAATCTGGCAGGCGGTACGGATACGGGCTTAGAAGCGGACTTCGCGCAGCAGCTAGAGCAGTGGAACGCACAGACGCCTTGGCTCGGGGAGCAAAATGCAGGTTAAGAAGACGCGCGATTCAAGGTGCCTGGCAACGCGCAAGATCGGACTCCTCTCCGTCGGAGGACCAACATCGTCCGTACGAACACAGCCGCCGATTCTTGAGCGAACCGGCCATTCAATATATATTAGCGCCCGCGTTTACATCAAACAAATTTGCGTTCATTCATTTCACCTAGTGAGCTAACCATGAAGATTACAGACATACAGGTCATTCCTTTTACACTACGCCGTCGCCCCTTCCGCAACGGCGAGCTATTGCCCGAAACCACCATAACGCAAACGCTGACCAAAATCCTCACCGACGAAGGCGCCGAGGGATATTATTTCGGCGGCTCCGGCCACGGCGACATGGACGGCATGTCACCCGAACAGGCCGCCGTACTCACCGGCCGCCTAAAGAGTCTCGTGCTCGGCCATGACCCTTTTGACCGCGAGAAATTCTGGCACTGGATGTGGACAGCACATCGGATTCCCGAAAATATCATGAGCGTGCTCGACATGGCACTATGGGACCTGCAGGCCAGACTCTTCAACCTACCGCTATATAAACTTTTGGGCGGTTGCCGCGACAAAGTCAAAGCTTACGCCAGCACCTATCCCAATATGGGCAGTCCGCAGGACTACGCCGATCACGCCAAAGCCTGCCAGCGAGAAGGCTATACTCACTACAAAATACACCCCTATTATTTTTGGGATCCACAGACTGGACAACCCGATCCGGGCCGCCCTTCTCATATCAAACAAGATATTGAGGTCTGCCGTTTAGTCCGCGACGCCGTCGGACCCGACATGGTGCTCAGCTACGATCCTTGGGGCACATATCGCACCTACGAGGAGGCCTATAAAGTCGGTCGCGTCTTAGAGGAGTTGGACTTCTATTGGTACGAACACCCCATGCCCGAATACCGCGTAGCCCCCTACGAAAAACTCTGCCGCGAATTGTCCATCCCCATCCTGTCACCCGAAATTGTCGAGGGCAGCATTTACTCGCGCGCCGACTGGATTCTGCGTGGCGCTTCTGATATGACCCGCATCGACGTGCTGCGCGGCGGCGTGACCGGCGTGAAAAAGATGGCCGCCATCGCCGAAGCCTATGGTATCAAATGTGAAATCCACATGAGCGGTTTTGCCAACCTGCAACTACTCGGCTCAACTAGCGAAGATGTCTGCGAATATTACGAGCGCGGCCTCCTCGCCCCCGGTATCGACTGCAACGAAGTGCCGCCATATCTTGATGCCCTAGGCGATCCGCTAGACGATGAGGGCTATGTGCACCTGTCGCAGGAACCAGGTATGGGCTACCGCATTAACTGGGACTACATCAAAGACAACAGCCTATAACACGGGGCTCCACCCGTCTTGCACCGCAACTGCTGGCATTTACAATATCGACCGATTGCAATCATTCACCCAGGAGAGATCAACATATGGGCAGCTTCTACGACAATTCTATCATCCCGACACATCTGCGACGCGACTTCGACGTCTACGACCGCATCAACACGCTCGACCTCGACCTAGGCAGCTTCGACCAGTGGATGGACCGCGATCTAAAAGGCGCCAATATCTGTTCCGCCACCATCCACGAGTCCGGCCTCGTCTACCTGTCCGGTTACGGTTATGGCCCGGGGCAAATGTACGACGACCCGGAGCGCATCAAAGAAGGCCAGAAAGCGGCGCAGTTTATCGCCGACTCGATGATCGGCCGCCTGCACTGGACACTGGCCTGCGGCGGCGAAGGCGGCGACCTCAACGATATGCTCTACACCGTCAAAGGCATCGGCATGGTAGTCTCGACCGACGTGGCCTTTGACAGCGCACCAGCCGTGACGAACGGTTTTTCCAGCCGCTGGCAGTCGGTCTTCGGTGGCGGAGTCGGTGCCTTCGCTGAAGACGGCGAGGACCAAAGCTACTCCGGCGTGCACGCGCGCAGCGCCATCGGTGGTTTCACCGGCCGCTTCTCCATCGAACCCGAACTGATCGTCGCCATCCCGCCCGAACTCGCCAAGGCGATCATCCAAAATCGCGGCTGGATCTTCCCGCTGCCGCCGCAGGAAGCCAAACGCGTGCGCGCCGAGTACAAAGCGAAACACAGCTGAGCACCATGATCAAAGCCATCATCTGGGATATGGGTGGCGTGCTGATCAGCGAAGAGGTGACCCCCCGCGCGCAAATGGGAGCGTCGCCTTGGGCTGACCATTCCCCCTCCTCCTAATCCCTCAGATATTGGCCTGGCGGAGGGGGTGGCCGCGGCGGGTATTTTTAAGGGAGGTGGTTGGGCAAGCCGGGCCGGGCGGTGGCCGCGGGAGTGGCGCGAAGGCGCCCTAGGGGCAACGGCCCCGGGGACTTTAAAAAACCCGCCGCGGTCACCCGCCGCAGCCCTCACACCAACAATCTCACTCCTCCTCCACCGCCGCCGACACCCCATTAGAAACCCGCCTAAGCAAACTCCCCGCCGCCACCATCTGATTCGTCAACACCACGCAACTCAGTTCCCGTCCCGGATCTGCCCAAGCCACTGTGCCCGTCGCGCCGGTATGGCCAAAAACCCGCGGCGTCACCAACTGCCCCCAATACCCCCACGCCTTTGCCCCAAATACCCCCCAGCCCAAACCCCAGGGTGCGTTCAGCGTACCATTTTGGTCCCGGGTCATCGCCGCGACCCCGGCCCGGCTGAAAATCCGCCGATCCCCATAAATCCCGCCATTGAGCATCGTCTGCAATAGAATCGCCAGATCCCGCCCCGTGCTGTGCATACCACCCCACGGCGCGCCGAAATCGCGCCAATACGGCGAGTTCCACCCCCAGCTCACCGTCTCCTCGTCTTCTTCAATCGCCGTCCCGCACCACACCGTGTCTTCAATTGCCAACTCGCCTAGCCCCAGTGCGCTGTGCTGCATCCCTAAGGGCGCAAAAATCTCATCGCGCTCAAAATCGCGCAACCGCATCCCGCTGACCCGCTCGACGATCTCCGCCGCCAGTAAAATACCCTTGCTCTGATAGCGGAAATTCGTCGCCGGCTCATAGAGCAACGGGGTCTGCAGTGCCCCCTTGACGAATTCGCCCACTGGCTGGTGCGCCCGCCGCAGGCTGACATTCTCGGGTAGCATATCGGGCATACCGGAGATATGCGATAATAAGTGCCGCACCAGCACTTTACTCCGGTCGCCGCCGACGTACTCGGGTAAATAATCGACGGCCGGGTCGTCGAGCGAGATCAAACCTCGGTCGACCAGGATCATCAGCGCGCAGGCCGTCACTGGCTTGGTGATCGACGCCAGCAAAAAAACCGAATCCGCGTCGACCGCCTCTCCCTCATCGGGACGCCGTCGCCCGTGCCCTGCGGCAAATACGACCTTGCCGCGCCGCGCCACCGTTAGCGATGCCGCGCTGATTTGCTGAGCCTCAACTGCCGAGGCCAAAAGACCGGAAGCCCGTTCGAGCTGCGTTGACGACATGCCGACTTCTTCGGGGGAACCGCTAGAAAGTTCGAGTGCGTTGTCCGCCATCTTCCGTTCCTTTGTTGTTAGTGTGCATGACCGGTGGATATTGACATTGTGCAATATCGCACCGAGTGTCAATACACCGCGATCGCGCACTGCCCATCCAGCGCCAAAAGTTATGCGCACCCAGTTGCAATACCAATTACCTCAATAATGCAAACCAGGTTTAAACTATAAAAAATACCATTCTCTGCCTGCTCGGCTTCGCCGGCACCGGCAAACTCACCATCGCCCAGCAGATCGCCCACCCAAGGCCTTTCACGCTTAACGGCAACCACGCGCTACACAACGCAGCGCGCGGATGTGGCCGGGCAACGCAACCAGTCCGCCCACGCCGACTTCATATCGCCATAGCGCAACAACGTCCCGTACACGTCAAAGAAAACACCGCGTATTTCCGCCATCAGTTGCCTCCCTTATTATTTCTCGCCATCTTTATAGCCCCTAGCAAAGGAGCCTAATACATGCCCGTCCGCTTTGCCTTCCTCACCGACACCCACCACTACCCGGATGCCCCCGAAAATTTCGGCGCGCCCAAAATGCTCACTCGCAGCCAGGAAGTCCTCGACGCAATCCCGCCGGCACTAAACACCCAAGCCTTCGACTTCGTGGTGCACGGCGGTGATTTCCTCTGCGGTGGCGGCTCGTTTAATTTACCGATGGAAACCTACCTGCGCTCGCTCGACGAAGCCGCAACAGCCTTTGATCAGATCCAAGCGCCTTTCTACTCAATCCCCGGCAACCACGACTGCGACGCGCAAAACTGGTCCTACAAGGATTATGCCGCCCGTTTCCCCTACCCCGACCCACTGACCGTCGTCGACGCCGCTCCCCGCCTTAGACTCGCCCTGGCCAATGTCTTCCACGACTGCGACGTGCGCGAGCAAAGCGGCGGCGTCTGGACCGACGCACTCGACAGCGCCTTGCGTTCAGCCGCCGCAGAAGCCCTCTCCGACGGCTGCGCACTACTGCTCTTCCTACACACCTGGGTCCTGACCGACTTTGACTCGGACCAAAGCGTGGTTAAGGACGCCGACAAACTGCGACGAACCCTGGCTAACCACCCAAGTCTCGTCGCCGCCTTCACCGGCCACCGCCATATCAATCGCATTACTGCGCACCGCGACTATCTAATAGTCGATACCGCCTGCCTGATCGGCTTCCCGTTGGGGTACCGCGAAATCATTCTCAGCGAAGACGGCTACTTTACGACGCGCTTCCACACCTTGGACTTACCGCAACTGAACCAGGATTCCTACGACCGCTCGACTGCGGAGGAAAACCGCATCTGGCAAGGCCATGTGCACGATCGAGATACTGAGATCTTCTTGCCGAGGCTCAAAGAGGTCTGGGGCTAATAGCCATCAGCCATAGGAACGATATCGCAACGGCGTTGATGCAACAAGGCCGGACAACGATGGATATCGACCCCGGGCTATACGCCCCATAGGCATGCGATCGAGGTACAAAAAAGGAGCCGGCTTAAAGCCGACTCCCCGGTCAATCACGACTTAACTGGCTCGTCTTAGGCCATGCGGTCGAGTTTATCCGCCGTCACCGCCCTGAGCGGCTGGCCGCCGGCGAGAAACGCGGCGATATCGTCGACCGCCTGGCGGCCAATCTTGCCATCCTTGCCACCGGCCAAGTGCGAAGTGTAGACCACATTCGGCAATGTCCTGAGCGGGCTGTCGACGGCCGCCGGTTCCGGCGCCGATACATCGAGAAACGCGAAAAGGCGTCCCTTGGCCAACTCGGCGATCAGCGCCTGCTCGTCGAGACAGATCCCCCGCGAAGTATTAATAAAAACCGCATCGTCGGCCATCACCTGGAAATGCTCGGCGCGCAATAGCTTCTCCGTCGAGGGCAGCGGTGGCGTATGCAAGGTCACCGCATCGCTCCTGCGACACAACTCCATCAAGTCCGCGACCAATTCGGCGCCCATCTCCTGTGCCTCGGACGCGCTGACAAAGGGATCGTAGAGCAAGATTCGCGGGCCAAAGGGGCGCAGATTACGCACGACCCGCCGCCCTACCTCTGATGCACCCACCACACCGACCGTCGACTGAAAAAGCGTATGGCTATTGGCCGGGGGCCGGGTCGGGCCGGAGCGATTATCGACCCCGTTCTGCAACGTGCGCCTGAGCCCGATGATCAATTGCGCCAGCGTAATTTCGGCGACGCTCTCGGCGATGGCCGGAGCACAGGTCGCGATAATCAGGTCGCGACCTTCGAGATGCTCGCCGAACATGCGCTTGACCGTACCGGCGACATGCACCCATAACTTGAGCTCCGGGCACCCTTCGAGCAGTTCAGCGTCAGGCCAGGGCGTGCCCCAGGAACCGATGCCGACAGTGCATCCCTGTAATAGCTCAATCGCCTCGATCGTCGACATCTGTTCGGCCGACTCGTTCCAACGCACCTCGCCCATCCCCGCAAGTCGCTCCATATCCTCCGGAGTAAAAAGTAGTTGTCGCAGCTCTGTCGGAATGAGACCGCCGATTTTTGTTTCACCCATGTTTTAACTTTCGCGTAGTAGAATGTTTATTGATTTGCTCGATTGACCAGCACCGCGCTCAAAATCAACACCCCCCGTACCACATGCTGCCAATACTCACTAATATTCATCAGTGTCATGCCGTTGACCAAAATCCCTAAAAAGACCACACCGATCAAGGTGCCGCGAATCTTACCTTCGCCACCCATCAGGCTGGTGCCGCCGATAATCACCGCAGCAATGACATCCAATTCCCAGCCTTTGGCCGTCGTCGCCGCGCCCGACATGATCTCGGCCGATTGCATAATGCCGGCCAGCGCCGCCAAACACGCCACCACCGCCATCACCACGACCTTGACCCGAGCAACATCGATACCGCTCAAACGCGCCGCCTCGGCGTTGCCGCCCACCGCATAGATCGACCGGCCCCACGTCGTATACCCCATCAGGAAATGCGTCAACAGAAATACCAGTGCGAAGACGATCGCTGGGAAAGGGATCCCCAAGAGATAACCGCCGCCCAAAAAATTGTACCATTCGGGAAAGGGCATCAGCGGAAACCCACCGGTCAGCAACTGCGCCGACCCGGTCAATACCGTCATCCATGCTAGGGTGGTAATAAAAGTCGGCACCCCAAAGCGCACCCGGATAAAGCCGCTCAAAGCACCTACTGCAAAACCCGTCAGCAAACTGCCGAGCATCGCCAAGGCTACCGACGCCCCTAGCCCCAAACCCGTCGCAGCCAAGCTCTCGGTGAGATAGGCTGTAAGGCACCCGGCAAAAGCCACCGCCGAGCCCACACTCAAATCGATCTCCCCCGAGATAATTACCATCGTCATACCAAAGGCGATAATGCCCTGCATCGATACATTGCGCAGCACGTTGAGCAGGTTGTCGACAGAGAAAAAACCATCCGCCTCAAACGCCAAGATAGCACAGAGCGCAAAGAGGATCAGCTCCATAATCGAGCTCTTACCCCACGTGACCGCCTTCGCAATCCACATTTTAATTCTCCCCCATGCAGCGTAGCGCCAACTCGTCCGCGGTCAATGTTTCGGGCCGCACCTCGTCAACAATCCGCCCCTCGCGCATAATCAGTATACGATGGCATACTTCAACCAGTTCCTCCAGCTCCGTGGAGACAAAAACGGTGGCGATGCCCTCGCGGCTCAAATCCCACATAACCTGGAAGAGTTGCTGCTTGGCCTGCACGTCGATACCGCGTGTCGGCTCGTCAAAGAGCATGACCCGCGGCCGAGTGCTCAGCCAATTACCCACCACCACTTTCTGCTGATTGCCCCCGCTCAACGAAGAAACCGCGTCCTCCGTACTGGCGACCTTGATCTGCAGCTTGGCAACCTGCTCATCAACGACAGCCTGCTCCATTTTACGAGTGATATATCCGCCGCTCGCGATCTGGCCCATACTGGCCATACACATATTCGCGCGAATACTATGCGCCTGCACTAGCGCCTCCTCCTTGCGATTTTCAGGCGTAAAGGCCAGCCCGAGTGCCTTCATCCTCGCCGGTGTCGGCCGGTCGACTGAACGCCCCTGCAAGACGACCTTGCCGCTGTCGACAGGTTCGGCGCCAAAGAGCGCCTTGAGCAACTCGGTGCGCCCAGAACCGAGCATTCCGGCAATGCCCAACACCTCGCCTTCGTAAAGCGAAAAATCGACCTCCGCGAACTTGCCTTCGCATGTCAATCCCTGCACTTCCATCACCGTCGTCCCACCCGGGAGCAAATCACCCGGCCGTTCCCGCTGCACGACCTCCCCAAACATCATCTGCACGATCTGCTCGACGCCCGTCTCCACCATCACCACCGTATCGATATGCCGGCCGTCGCGCAATACCGTGACTCGGTCGGCGATCTGGCGTAGTTCGTGCAATCTGTGGGAGATATAGACAATCGCCACGCCCTCGGCAGCCAAACCCCGGACAAGGCGGAAAAGATTCTCGGTCTCGTGGCGAGCCAACGCCGAAGTAGGCTCGTCCAGCATCAGCACCTTGGGGTCAAGGGACATCGCCTTGGCAATCTCAACGACTTGTTGTTTCGCCACACCCAAGTCACCCGTGCGCGCCCTGACATCGATATCGACCCGCATGCGTTCGAGCACCGCCGCCGCCTGCGCGTAGGTCGCCTGCCAATCGATGATTCCGCGCTTCTTCGGCGTCCGGCCGAGCAGGATATTCTCCGCCACCGTCAATCCCGGCACCAGGCTCAATTCTTGGTAGACGATCGCAATGCCCTGCGCGAAAGCATCCTGCGGCGAACTCAACGCCACTTCTATCCCGTCGCAAAAGATCTGCCCCCGGCTCGGCACCACTGAGCCTGCAAGCATCTTTACCAAAGTACTCTTACCGGCACCGTTTTTACCGATCAGCGCATGAACCTCGCCCGGCGCGAAACCCACCGAAACGCCGTCGAGTGCGACCGTGCCAGGGTAGTCCTTGCCCAGATCCTTCGTCGCCAGCTTAAAGGGCGTTTCGCTCACTTATTTCCCATCGCGATCAACTCTTTCAACCGCGCACCAAAAGCCATCACCCCCTGCGGATCTTCGCGCGCCACCAATACCCCTTCCATCACGACCTTGGATACAACCTTTTCCCCTTTGAGCGCCGCCACCGCCAACTCGACCGCCTTGACACCCAACTCGAAGGGCGTCTGCGTCGTAATAGCCTGTAGGACCCCGTCGTCGGACAGCGCGAATTCAACCAGCTGTTCGCTGGAATCAGTGCCAAAGACGGCGACCTTCCCCTCCTTGCCCGAGTTCTTAACAGCCATCACCGCCCCCACCGTACCGCCCTCATTGGCCGACCAGATAATATTGACGCCCGGGTTGGCGGTGAGAATGTCACCGGCCTTCTTGATCGCCATCTCCGGCAACCAGGCGTCCTGCTCCGCGACAAATTCCACGCCCGACAATTGCCCGACCACATCGACAAAACCGTTGCGGCGCGCGTCCGACTGCTCGGCCAATTGCGATTTGAACGCCAATGTCGCGATCTTCGCCTTGCCACCCAGTTTCTCTTCGATATAGCGCTTGGCGACCAAACCCGTCTGCCGGCCCAGATCCGCCTGGTCGCTCTCGATATACGACGTGGCGATATCCCCGTCGACCGTCGTGTTATAGGTCACCACCACAATGCCCTTGTCCTTTGCCCTTTTCAACGCGGTGGCCGAAGCCTTTGCGCTCAGCGGAGAGATGACAATCGCGTCGACCCCGCGCGCGATATAGGTATTGACCAACTGAATCTCTTTATCCAGCTTGTTGGCGCTATTGGCCAATAGTAGTTCCACCCCGGCCTTGTCCGCCGCGTCTTGCATGCCGAACTGGATTAGACGGAAAAACTGGTCCTCTTGAAAGACGATCCCGGCGATCTTGAGCTTTTTTTCGCCCGGCGCTTCCTGCTCGCCGCCGCAACCGATAAAAAAAATCGCCCATGCCAACATCACCGCAGTTTTTGCCAAGTCTCTAATCCTCATCCGTGCTCTCCTCGTCTGTTCGTTCGTTGAGTATGCAAAACACTGAGTCCAACAGAGCCCGCCTATACCGTCCGATACACGACCCGCACCCGCTCTTCGGGTCGCCCGATCCGGGTCAGGTAAAATAGGGCCACCAACACGACGGTGCTACTGTAACGTATGACAAGCTTCAAGTCATTAAATAAAATAAAACAACCCGAATCTTCATTCCCGTTCAGTTCCGCAAATGCCGCCATCTGTACCGCGTATTCGAGCGGATTCAGCTCTTCGCCGCGCACAGTACCGCCCACTGTCGGAATCGCGTCGTTGATCAACATCAGATAGGCCTATTCATCGGGGGGCCTCTTGGCGATATCGACGACGACCTCCGGCGGCTCGATGCGATAGGCGTGATAGGCTTCCGTTCCGGTGGTAAATATATCGACGTTTATCTCGGGCCTCAGCCTTGCGTTGGCTGTAAATTGAGCAGCACCAACAGCCATACCCGGTGCCAATATGCGCTGTTGATATAGGGATTTTCTGCCGACGGCCAGTTCGTCCAGTAGGTCTCGTTGTGCG
>JABHFS010000181.1 GCA_018672475.1 Gemmatimonadota bacterium
CGAGGTGACGGAACTAATGCGCGAGCCGGATCCCGAGCTGATTACCCCGCCACTGGCCGACTTGGAGTTATACAATTTTAACGCAAACCAAGAAGAAGGGAATATGATATGGCTTACAGTGACACGTTGGTCGTAGATCACATCAAGCAAACACACCGCACAGAGCTACTGAGTGAACGAGAGAAGCACCTGATCGGTCTGGCCGTGACGATGACTCGCGGTTGTCAGGTCTGCACTCGAAACCGGGTTGAGCAAGCCCGCAGCATCGGGCTCACCGACGACGAACTCAACGCCCTGATCGCTGTCACGGCGGCCGTTAACAGCGGCGTGACGGCGGCTACTGCCCGCGTCGCATTCGGGATGCTTGAAGAGGAGCAAGCTGGCGAATGCGGCGATGTTTGTTCGGTGGATCCACAGTAAAGAGTGAATAAGGTATTACTGCCGCATCAAGTAGTAGTCGAACTCGTGAGATTTCGGCTACGCCAGTAATTAACTATTTGCTCGTAAGAAAAATTCTGTGAAGGTAGGTCGAGACATGAGAGGTATCGCAAGAACGGGCACCCTCGGTGAAGAGCAGTTCGTGGTCGACGAGCAGCACGTAATCGACTTTGCTCATGATGGGATGCCGCAGATCCTGTGCACGCCGTGGTTGATTTGGTTTCTGGAGCACGCGGCGCGCAATGCCGTGTTGCCCCTGCTTGAGCCAGGCGAGAGCACTGTCGGTGTCGTGATCAGTGTCGAGCACATGGCAGCGACGCCCGTCGGAGCACTAGTCGTTTGTCGCGCGCGAGTGATCTACGCCGATGGACCGCTGATCTCGTTTCAGTTTGAGGCACACGACGAGCACGAGAAGATCGCCATCGGTACGCACAAGCTGCGCGTGATCGAGACAGCACGACTCGCTAAAAGAGTGCAAAAGAAGACGCCGATAGGTGAGCATTGATATGACGTCCGTCTCTGCCTACCCCACTTCCGGTCCGATGCGGATGGAGTGCGTCTTGACCAGGCAATAGATCTCATCGCCGACCTTGAGGTCGAGCTCCTCGACCGCGTCGAGCGTGGTCTTGGCCGCTAGGCGTCGCCCGACGTCGATATAGAGTAATTGTTTTCCGTCGACATTGGCGATCTCGCTGATTGTTCCCTGCAAAGCGTTGCGCACGCTCAACCCTTCGGGGCGGTTGCGCGCGAGGATGATATCGTCGGCGCGGATGCCGACGAAGAGGCGACGGCCCACGGGCTGATCGCAGTAGGGGATTTTGAGCGGTTGCTCGTGGCACAGGACTTCGCAGACACCGCGTTGGGCGTCGGCCGCAACGATTTCTACGACCAACACATTCTCGAAACCATGTTCTTCGACTAAAGGGAGGACGGCGGGATCGGTGGCGATTTTGAAGAAGTCGCCGTGCGCGATGGCCTGGCCCTTGTCGAGTACGATGACCTGGCCGGTCAGTTCGAGGATCTCGGCGACGGAGTGGCTGACGTAGAGGATCGGGATCTGCAGGTCGTCGCGGATATGGCGTAGGTAGGGGATGATGCGGCTTTTGAGGCCCTGGTCGAGCGAAGCCAGCGGTTCGTCCATCAATAGCAGGCGCGGGGAGGAAAGCAAGGCTCGGCCCAGGGCGACGCGTTGGCGCTCGCCACCGGAAAGATGCACCGGGCGACGGGTGAGCAGTGGGCCGATTTCGAGCAAGTCGACGATTTGCGAAAGTTCGAAACGACGGGCGGCGGCGGGCAATAGGTCGCGGCCGTAGCGCAAGTTTCCTTCGACGCTCAAATGCGGGAAGAGTAGGTCCTGCTGGAAGACATAGCCGATGCCGCGTTTTTCCGGCGCCAAATTGATGCGTTGGTCGGTGGAGAACAGGGTTTGTCCATCGATGGAGATCTCGCCCGTGTCGGGGCGAACTAGGCCGGCGATCGTATTGAGCAGTGAGGTCTTGCCCGCGCCCGACGGACCGAAGACGGCGGTGACCGGATAGCGGCATTCGAGGTCGATATCGAGCGCGAAGTCGGTGAGCCGGCGTTGCAGTTTCAGGCGCAGCATATCAGCGCGACCGCAACCGGCGGGCGGACCATTCGCTGGCGATAAGAGCCAAGAGCGAAAGCGCGACCGAGACCAGAACCAGTCCCCAGGCGCGGTCGTCGCCGCCGGGCTGGTTGAGGTAGGTGTAGATCGCCGCGGGGATGGTGCGGGTCTGGCCGGCGATATTGGCGGCGAAGGTGATGGTAGCGCCGAACTCTCCGAGCGAACGCGCGAAGGTTAATAGCGAGCCGACGAGCAAACCCGGCGCGGCCAAGGGCAGCGTGACGGTCAGGAAAGCGCGTAAAGGGCTGGCGCCAAGCGTGCGGGCGACGCGTTCGAGGCGGGGGTCGACGCCCTCGATGCTCAAGCGCACCGAACGCAACATCAGCGGGAAGCCGACGACGGCCGAGGCGAGTACGGCGCCTTTCCAATCAAAGGCCAGTTGCAGGCCGATCGCGTCGAGCAGGGGACCGAAGAAACCGCGGCGGCCGAAGATCAATAGCAACAGGTAGCCGGTGACGACCGGCGGCAAGACCAGCGGCAGGTGGCAAAGCCCGTCGAGCGCGATTTTGAACGGGAACTCGCGACGAGCCAAGACCCAGCCGAGCAGCACGGCAGGGACCAGGCTGAGTAGCACGCAGCAAAACGCCACACGCAGCGAGAGCGCGAGAATCTGCCATTGTTCAGGGCTGAGTAGCATCGGTCTTTAACACGGTGAAGCCGTGGCGGCGAAAGAGATCGGCGGCCAGGTTTGATTGCAGGAAGGCGAGTAGGCGGTGGGTCTGTTCGTTGGCGCGGTCTTTGACCAGGGCGATGGGATAGACGATGGGACTGTGCAGCGAGTCGGGCAGAGTCGCCAGGGTGTCGATGTAGCTGCTTTGCCGGGCGTCGGTGGCGTAGACCAATCCGGCGACGCACTCGCCGCGCTCGACGTAGACCAGGGCGGCGCGCACGTCCGGCGCGGGGGCCAGGCGTTTTTCGAGCGCGGTCCACCAACCTAGGTTTTCGAGGGCTTCGCGGGCGTAGAGGCCGGCCGGGACATGGTCGGGGTCGCCGAGGGCGAGGCGGCCGGTGAAGGCGGCGGCGAAGTCGAAGTTCGTTTCGATGTGGACGGTAAAGGTTTCGCCTTTTGCCGCGATGAGGAGCAATGAGTTACCGAGCAGGTCGGTGCGGGTATCGGGCTCGATGAGTTGGCGCGCTTGCAAATAATCCATCCACTGGGTGTTGGCGGCGAAATAGATGTCGGCAGGGGCCCCGGCTTCGATCTGTTTGGCTAGGGTCGACGAGCCGGCGAAAGATAGGAGCATACCTTGGTAGTGTGACGCGAGTTCCTCCAAGGCCGAAGCAAGGCTTGCGGCGGCGAATACGGTTTGCGCGGCAACGGTCGCGGGAGAGAGCAGGAGCAAGATAGCGAATGTGCTAAGCCGACTCATGGCTATTGCTCCAGAAGTCTTCGAGCGATTCGGCGATATGCGCCGGGGCGTGCACCGGGCGTACGTCGTTCCAGGAGGGGGGAAATAGCTGGCGGTAGCGGCTCTGGCCGAAGCGGCGATCGACCAATAGGATGGCGCCGCGGTCCTCTTCGGTGCGGATGACGCGGCCGGCCGCCTGCAGAACGCGATTCATACCGGGGTAGGTGTAGGCGTATTCGAAACCGGAGAGCTCGTGTTGGTCGAAGTAGTGGCGGATCAGGTCGCGCTCCAAACAGATCTGCGGCAGCCCGACACCGACGACAATCGCGCCAACTAGCCGTTCGCCAACCAAGTCGATGCCCTCACCGAAGATACCGCCCATTACCGCGAAACCGACGGTGGTGTGCGCGTTGTCGGCGTCAAAGACGGCCAAAAAGGCTTCGCGTTCGCGTTCCGACATGCCAGTTTTCTGGACCAGGGTTTCGATATCGCCGTGTGCATCGGCGAAGAGTGTCGCGACTTCTTCCATGTATTTATAGGAGGGGAAGAACGCGAGATAGTTGCCCTGTCGCTGGCTGGCGAGGGCGGCGATGGATTCGGCGACGTCGCCATAGGTCTCGCCGCGTTTTTTATAGGTCGTTTCGATATGGTCGGCCAGTAGCAGGCGCAGATGCTCGGGCGGGAAGGGTGAGGCAAGGCGCAAGAGTCCGTCGCCCTCTTCGCCGCCAAGCAGGTTGCGGAAATACGGCAACGGCGAGAGCGTGGCAGAGAAGAATATGGCGGCACTGCCGCGTTCGAGGGCAGAGCGGATATTTTTCGACGGATCGAGGCAGTATAATTTGAAGTGCACTTCCTTGCCTTGTTTCTCGGCATAGGTGGTGTAGTGCTCGTCGAACAACTCGCTGATGCGTTCGAAACCAAGGGCCTGGAAGTAGAATTCGATCAATTCGTCCCAATAGAGCAGGGCGCCGCCTTGCGGCAGGACCTTTTCGGCTTCCCTGAGGAAATTGTGCACCAAAGCCATCAGGTCGGTCGAGAGTTCGGGGCTGATCCAAGATTCGCCGTCGCCTTCTTTTTCGACTTTCTTGCCGAGCTTGGTGAAATATTTGTTGAGCGCGTCGAGTTTTTTGTTGAGACCGGGTTGCGATTTGCCGACCAGTCGCTTGAGCCCGGCGATCTCGCTCTTATAGAGCTCTGCCGAGAACATTTCACGCGCCCGATCGACGAGATTATGCGCTTCGTCGATCAAAAAGGTGTATTGTCCCTTGCTGTCGAGGAAGAAGCGTTTGAGATAGGCGCGCGGGTCGAAGACGTAGTTGTAATCGCAGGTGATGATATCGGACCACAAAGAGAGGTCCAGCGAGAATTCAAAGGGGCAGACTTTGTGCTTCTGCGCGTGCTCTTCGATTACAGGACGGGTGAAGGCGTCTTGTTGGAAGATATCTTCGAGCGCGTCGTTGATGCGGTCGTAATAACCGATGGCGAATTCGCATTGCTCAGGGTCGCAGGTGGTGCCGCCGTTTGGTTTGAAGCAGATTTTGTCGCGCGCGGTTAGTGTCAGGCTTTTGAGACGAGCGCCATTTGCGCGCATATCGTCGACGGCTTTTTCAGCGACGGTGCGGCCGATGGTCTTGGCCGTCAGGTAGAAGATTTTCTCAGTGTGGCCCAGCCCCATGGCTTTGACTGCGGGAAAGAGCGTCGAGATGGTTTTGCCGATACCGGTCGGCGCCTGCGCATAAGCCCGCCCCTCGCCCTCGATGGTGCGGTAGGCGAGTACGGCGAGATCGCGCTGGCCGGAGCGGTATTCGGGGTAGGGGAATTCGAGCGTTGCGAGTGCTTCGTCGCGCTCGACGCACCATTCGAGGTAGATCCGCGCCCAGTAGAGGTATTTTTCAACGAGGTCGGTAAAGAAAGCGGTCAGGTCTTCGCGCGAGAAGGTGCGGCGGTCTTCGTGGCGTTTCCAGGTATCGAGTTGCAGGTAGGTGACTTGTACGTCGATGAACTCAAGATTCGATTGCTCGGCGACGATAAAGGCGTAGATCTTGGCCTGGGCCCAATGTGCGGGGTTATCGGGCGGGTTTTCTTCGGGGTCGGCTTCGGTGGTTTTGATTTCGTCGACGAGTACGGTGCCGTCTTCTTCGGTGAGCAGACCGTCGATGCGGCCGCTTATTTCGAGGGCGATCTCGTCGGCTTCGACTAGGTAACTGACCGGGACTTCGGGTTGGTAGTCGTCGGGGCGGGCGTTTTGAACTTTTTGGTGTCCGCGGGTGCCTTCGACCATGCGGTCGGGGCGGAAGAAACCGCCGGCGGCGAGGTCGCCGGAGCGCAGTACGAAGCCGATGAGTTCGCGGACGGAGGTTTTTAGTAGGCGTGGTGGCATTAGACTGTATGAAAGATATGGTATATTTTAGGCGGCGCCATTGTTAAAAGTTGTGTTAGGAACGGGTGGGTCGAGGGTTTTTCCTTCGCTCATTCTCGGACCACAGCCTGTGGTCCTCCGAGGGCAGTATCCGATTTCACTATCCTGTAAAATCGAACACTGCAAAGCCGCTCAAGGGGAAACCCTCGACCCACCCTCAGCTATTGTTGTGTTAAAGAGGGTAGCAGAAAACTCGATCACAGTATGTATAGGCTCGGAAAAAAATCACCCAAGTTTCCGAGGTTCGGTTGTAGGGTGCGACCCAGGGCCTTTTTCGGGGTGGGGTGGTGGTAAAAGGGTCTGGTGGGGCAGTGCGGCGGGAGTGGTCGTGAAGACGGCCCGAGGGGCGACGGCCCGGGGACTAAAAACGCCTGGAGGCGGACCCCACAACCGGACCGTCTACACGCAGCTTGAGCGGATAATGTCAGCACCATAATTAGATGTTTAACATCACTGTTACACGTGCAACAGTTATTTAATGAGCGAAAGGGTTGTAATGAGCGAATCAGTAGTCCTAGGGGTTATCGGTGGCTCGGGCCTGTATCAGATGGAGGGGGCCGCGACGGTCGCCGAGCACGCGTTGGATACGCCTTATGGCAAGCCGTCCGATGTGATTGTCGAGGCGGATATCGGCGGGCGGGCCGTTTATTTTTTACCGCGCCACGGCAAGGGACACAAACTGCTGCCTTGCGAAGTGCCGGCCAGGGCCAATATTCACGCGTTCAAGCAACTCGGTGTAACGCATGTGTTGGCGGTGAGCGCCTGCGGGATTATGCGCGAGGAGATCAAACCGGGCGATATGGTGGTGCCCGATCAGATATTTGACCGCACCAGAGGGCAGCGCCCGTCAACTTTTTTTGGTGAAGGGGTGGTTGGGCATTTGCCCTTCGCTGATCCCTTTTGCGAGGAGTTGCGCGAGATTATTATCGGCGCGGGACAGGAAGCGGGGGCCAATCTGCATGCGGGCGGCACGTATATCTGCATGGAGGGTCCGCTTTTTTCGACGCGGGCCGAATCGAATTTTTATCGCAAGGCGGTGGATGCGTCGGTTATTGGCATGACGGCTCTGCCCGAGGCCAAATTGGCGCGCGAGGCGGAGCTGTGCTATGCGATGTTGGCGATGGGCACCGATTATGATTGCTGGCATGAAGAGGAGGAGGATGTGACGATTGATCAGATCTTGGCGGTGATGAAGGCCAATAGCGCGTTGGCCAATCGGATTGTCGCTGAAGTTTCCGCGCGTTTGCCGGCCGAGTCGGACTGTGCTTGTCTGAGCGCGGCGCAATACGCGATCGTTACGGACCGGGCGTTGATTGCTGATGAAGCGAAGGACCGGCTCAGGGCGCTCTATGGGAAGTATTTAGATTGATGCTATAAACACAGGTCGCCCCGCTATGTCTCCGAATTGTTTGCGGTAGAGATGGACAAACTACAGATTCTGAGCGAGAGTCTATGGCCCGCGTGTCGGCCACACCCGATTTGGTCGGGTAGGAGGTGAATTATTTCGCCTCTGATCTGGGCGTGCTAATTTATTTTTCGGTTGTATCGTCGTTTAATGGCAACGAAGTTAACGATTATGCCGAGTAGTGGTTCCTGCCGGGCGAGTGGGTGGAGCGTCTGTTGGTCTTTATTGTGCTGTGGGGAATGATGTGCTTTATCGACGCCATGCCTCGAATGGGCTATAGATAATCGGCCTTTCACCGAGAATAATTTGCTGATGTATTACCAGAACGCGATCGAGAACAAAGTGCCGGTATTCCATATCGATTTCAGACAATTCAGGTGAAGAATGAGTGAACCTTTTAGAATCGCGGTTATCGGCGTCGGGCGCATCGGCGTTTTCCACGCCCGACACGTGCAGGAATTGGCCAAAGAGCGCGGCGATTGCGTGTTGGCGGCGGTGGTTGACGGGCATGGCGATTTGGCTGAACGGGTCGCTGCTGAATTGCAAGTCGGTCAGGAAGCGGCGATTGGTGTTTTCAGCGATGTGGAGGAATTACTCGCCGCCGATGCGGTCGACGGCGCCTTTATTGCTTCGCGTACGGAAAACCACTATCGCGACGCCAAAACGCTGGTCGACGGCGGTTTGCGGGTCTTGATGGAAAAGCCGCTGACGCATTCGCTGGAGACCGCGCGCGAATTCGCCGCGTATCTGCAGGCCGACGATTTTCGTCGCACTGCATTGATGCAGGCCTTTATGCGGCGTTTTGACGCACCGCTTTTATATGCGAAGGGATTATTGGATCAAGGGGTGATCGGTGCGCCGTTCAAGATCGTCTCGGTGCTCGAAGACCCGCTGCCGCCACCCGAGGGTTATAATAGCTCCGGTCTGCTGTCGGATATGGCGGTACACAATATCGACGAGATTCTTTGGCTCAGCGGTCAGTTGCCCGAGCGGGTGGCCGGTTTCGGTAGCCTGCTCTACAATCAGCGGATCACCGATGTCAAAGAGGATTTCGACGACGCGCTGCTGCAAATGTATTTTCCCGGATCGCTGATCGGTCAAGTGACGGTGAGTCGCAACCACGTGGCTGGTTATCGCAATGAGACCTGGATCTACGGGCCGGAGGGGGTAGTGCATGTGGGGGCTTTTGGCGCTGATCCGCTCTTAATTGAGGTCGAGGCGATAGGGCGGAGTGGAATGATTGATCGGCGTGATTTTGCGCTGCGCGACTATGGCGCAGACGTGCCGGTTTTTATTATGCGTTTTGGGCCGGCGTATAAGGCGGAACTCGCCTATTATATCGAACGGTGCCTGAGCGGTGCGCCCTTTAATGTCGATCACGGGGATGGGCTTAGGGCGCTGGAGGTGGCGGTGGTTGGCAGTGGGGCTGTACAGGGGAGAGAAGAGGTAAAAATGATTGATTTTTTCGAGTGTGATTGAGGTTGTGTTTTGCAGCGGACAAGGTGCGTAGCTTTATGGGGGGCCGTAATGGGCACACGCATGAAGAGGCCCCGTCACACTACTTGTAGTATGACGGGGCTATTTTTTCTAAAGGGTTTATGTGCCAGTAGATGGAGTGGTCGAGGGTGCGTACCTTCGACCGCTTTCAGATCACAGCCGGTGCAATCGGGGACTGCAAAGCCGCTCAGTGTAGACGGTCTTGGGAAGATTCGTAGAGATTCCGGCTTATTTTTTATCTGTTCTCCAAGACCATTCTGCGATCTCAGCTAACTACTATGGCATTCACCCCTCACTAAAAATCTACTTCTTCCCGCGCGCTCTTTTTTTCTTCTCAACCCTCCGCAACGTATGCCCGTCTTGTACCGCGTCCCAGATCTGTGCAAAAGCGCGGCTGCCGTCGTCTTCGACTGGCACGCACTCGGAGCCGGGTTCGCAAACGGGCATGGCGTCGCGCGGATAATCGTTGTGCAGGGACTGTTTAGAACTGCCGTAATAGGTGACTTCGCCACTGGCGCGCGCGTAGCGGTAGACGTGGCGCGGCGGGTCTACCCAACTGTAGTCGACCTGGTATTTTTCGATGGCCTTCGGCTCGATTTCAAGACCGAGACCGGGTGTTTCCGGCACGCGATAGTAGCCGCCGCGTAGTTTGATCGGCTCGGCGAGCAGTTGGGTCTTCCAGATGTTCATGCAGGTTATTGCCGGCCATTTGGCCTGCGGGCAGACGGCGCCGAGATGCGCGGCCCAGGTGGTGGTGATGCCGGTACCGACCAATTGTAGCCAGAAGGGCTTGTTGGCCTCGTTGGTGACTGCGGACTGCTTCATGACATTGTAGGCGCCGGCGCAGACGACGAAGCCGTCGGCGACGTCCTCCTGCAAGGTGGTCATGATCGGTGGTGAGCCGTAGTGCATGGCGACGGGGCGCGGGATCTGGTTGCGGATCTGGGCGTTGCCGGCGACGTCGCCCTGCGGGATAGGCGTCTCGATCATCGCGATGCGTTCAAACTCTTTTAATGTGTCTAAGAACTCGACGGCGCTGGCGGCGTTGCCGAGGGTGGCGTTGAAGTCGAGGTCGAGCTTAAAACCCGGTGGCACGACTTTGAAGATGGCCTTGAAACAGGCGTGTAGATCGTACCAGGTTCGCGCCTTGAGCTTGGCGGTCATATAGCCCTGTTTGGCGGCGTCCGAGCACTGGCGGGCCCAGTCCTTGGCCGGCATGTCCATAGCCCACCACGATAATGGACACCACTCGCGGACCTTGGTGCCGAGGAGTTTGTAGGCCGGGGTGCCGAGGACCTTGCCAACGGCGTCGAAAAGGGCCTGCTGTACGCCGGCGCCTAGCGCGTCGTCCCACAGTAGTTCGCCGGGCGAACGGCCGACGATGCGGTCGGCGATATCGTCGGGGACCTTAGCCCAGGTGTAGTTGGGGATGGTCTCGCCCCAGCCGACGGTGCCGTCCGAAAGCGTGATTTTGCAGAGTTGGATGATGCGCCAATGCGGCAACCAGTATTTCATATGCTGGTTAGTGTGCGCGGTGAAGGGCACGTCCAGATGGATGAGTTCGACGGATTTGATCTTCATAGTACAAGTCCTTTCGGCGGAAGTTGCACGAGCTATATACTACGCAGCAGGTGGGGTGTCAAGCCTCAGACGAGGGATTCGTCGAATAGATTTATCCCATGGGCTGTTAGCATTGGTTTTTATTATGGATATTAAAAGTGCTAGTTGGATCAGGCGCGTGATGAGGGCTGGAGTACCCCGAAGCAAGCTGCCCGCCGTGAGATTCCTGATCGAATGAAGGAGTTAGAATAATGGCACAGAACACCGAACAGAAGACCACCTACTCTCTAGAGATGGCGGGCCGCGACGACCTGCGCCCACCCGAACGGACAGGTACAGCATTCGAAATCCGGCGCGTTGAGATCGCCTGTCCCGAGTTCAACTGGTTCCTACACGATGCCGTTGGAGTTGAATTCAACTGGGGAGGTCGTGAAGATTGGGGGCATCGGGAATGGACCGAGTATGTAGATCGGCCGAAATTGGAGACGTGGGTCGCCTATGTGCAAGGCACACCGGCTGGTTATTACGAGCTGGAAAAACAAGGCGACGGCAGCGTGCGCATAGAATGCTTCGGTTTGCGCCGACCGTTTTTCGGCCAGGGCATTGGCGGTGGTCTGTTGAGCAAAGGGATCGAACGGTGTTGGGACATGGGCGCTAACCGGGTTTGGTTGACGACCTGCACGCACGACCATCCGCACGCTTTGCAGAATTATCTTGCGCGCGGGTTCAAGTTGCTCAAAGAAACGACTGCGGCGGCCAATGAGCCACGTAAATCGGCGTTCTTCGCGCCGGTTAGGGAACCATGATATAAATGGAAATTCGCCTTTTTGCCGAACAAATACTCTTTGGTGATCGTTGGCAAGACAAGCTGCTTGAACTCGACCGCTATGAAGATTGCGAACCGGGTGCCGGTATCGAGATGCCCGAGGCGCCCGGGCGGCCGTCAGGGTTGGGGCTTGACGAGTGGCGCGGACGGGAGAAGCTCAATTTTCGCGAGGTGCGCAATTTTCACAGCGAGAAAGAGCGCGGCTTGGTATTGCATTTTTTTGCCAACCACGAGTTGTTGGCGCTGGAGTTGATGGCGTTGGCGCTGTTAAAGTTCCCGCAGGCGCCGGAGAAGTTCCGCCGCGGGCTGGTGCAGACGCTCAAGGACGAGCAGGAGCATGTGCGGCTGTATCAGCGGCGGATGGCTGAAATCGGGGTCGAATTCGGACAGATCCCGGTCAGCGATTTTTTTTGGAAGGCGATCGGGCCGATGCACAGCCCGACGGACTTTGTCACTGGGTTGAGCATGACCCTGGAACAGGCCAATCTCGATTATGCGGTGCACTACGCCGAGATCTATAGGAAATTGGGCGATGGGGAGACGGCGGATATTTTGCAGCGGGTTTACCGCGACGAGATCGGCCACGTAAAACACGGGCTTACGTGGTTCAACCGCTGGCGGGACGAGGGGCTGAGCGAATGGGAAGCCTACCGGCAGGCATTGCGCGTTCCTCTGGGCGCGGCGAGGGCTAAGGGGCTTGGCTTTAACCGCGAAGGCCGGCTGAAAGCCGGGTTCTCCAACGCCTATATCGATGAGCTGGAGCTTTTTTCGCAATCGCGCGGGCGGTGTCCGGCCGTGCACTTTTTCAACGCCAACTGCGAGGGGCAGGTGGCTTCGGGGCGGCCGGGTTTTACGCCGTCCAAGTTAGCGGGTGAGTTGGACGAGGATTTCCAGGCTTTGCCGATGCTCTGGTGCGCTCGCGACGACGCGGTGTTAGTGCGAAAAAAACCTTCGGCGTTTTTTTTACGGCACTTGCAAGGCTTGGCTTTCGCGATTCCGGAATTTGTCGAATACGACGCGAGGGGGGTGGCGGACACGCCTTTGCTCGAACGCAAGGTCAATGCGCTGAAGCCCTGGGGTTGGAGTCCGGACAGCGATTGTTTGTTGGCACCGCTTGCTGCGGGGTTGCCTGCGAAAGCGGTGGGATCGTGCTGGAGTGATGATATGCGCGCGCTTTATGCCAAGTCCTGGAGCGCCACTCGTTTGCGTGAATTCCTCGGACAACGCGGGGAAGATTTTCTCTGCGGTCGAGATATCGTAGGCGTCGCCTGCACGTCGGCGGATGAAGTGTTGTCCGTGGCGGGAGATTTTGCAGCGGCGGGTTTTGCCGAGATGGTAATCAAGGCGATTTATGGTTCATCTGGGCGCAACCAAATCCATTGCAAGGGCGGTCAGTTGCGGGAGGGGCAACGCGGTTGGTTACAGAAGATTATAAAGCAGCAGGGCGAGGTCGTCGTCGAGCCGTGGTTGCAGAAGGCTGTTGATCTGTCCTTGCATTTTGATGTCGGGGCGGAAGGTGCGGTACAAGTGCGCGGCTGGACGCGTTTTCTCACGGATGACCGAGGTCAATACCGCGGCGCGTTAATCGGCCAGGTCGCGGCCGGTTTAGATGTGGAGCTGATGAAGTTTTTCTACGGCGGCGGGCGGGACCCGCGGCGGTTGTCGAAACTGGGTTCGGCATTGGCCGCGTTTCTCGCTGGACCGTTGGCTAAGGCCGGTTATCGCGGGCCGGCCGGTGTAGATACCCTGGTGTATCGCGATGGTGCCGATTTGAAGCTAAAACCCATTGTCGAGATCAATCCGCGTATGACGATGGGGCGGGTGGCGTTGGAACTGCGCAGGAGAGTCAATTCGGCGCGGACCGGGTTGTGGTTGGTGCTGAGTCGTCGCGAGGTGGAGGCGGCGGGTTTTGCAGGTTTGACGGATTGCGCGCAGCAGTTGCAGGCCAAGTACCCGGCGCGGCTGATGCCCGACGGCAAACAGTTGAGCGAGGGCGTGGTATTTACCACCGATCTGTCGCAGGCACGGTCTTTTGCGACGGTGTTGTTGGTTGGTGAGTCGTTGGATGTGTGTCGGGGATATCTAACGGAAGCGGGTTTGCGGTGACCCCTGTCCTGGTCTTCAATGTAGTGTGTTAGGGAGTCGCTATAAGCGCTTCGAGTTCCGGTGGGAAACCGGGGCGGCCGTTGCGGTTTAGGCAGGTGCCGATCAGGCGGCCGTGTAAGATGTGTTGGTCGTCGGGCTCTTTGTAGATGTCTTGAATAAAACGAAAGCGCAGGCGGCTTTCTTTCTCCAGACGCAGTTTGACGGTGAAGCAGTCGCCGCTTTTCAGTGGGGCTTTGTAGTCTATTTCGGCGCGGGTGAGCACGAGATCGTGGCCTGTCTCGTGGAAGTGCGCGAAGCTTAGGTTACGGTTTTGCAGGTATTTGTGGCGGGCGTGTTCGAGGTAGTTTTGGTAGGTGGCGTTGTTGACTACGCCTTGTAGGTCGCATTCGTAGTCGCGTACGGCTAGGGATAGTTCGAAGTCGTAGTCGCTGTTGTTTTCTTCGTCGTTATTGTTCGATTGTTCTGGCATGATTTCCTATTTTAAATTTTAGTGGTTGGCGGTGTATTTGCGGGGCGGCTCCGGGTATTTTTGAGGCCCTCGAGCCGTCGCCCTCCCGCTTTGCCCGACCAGGCTCTTTTACCCCGCCACTGCCCCGCAAAACACCTTCTCAGGCTGGAGTCGTAGGGGTGGTTATGGTCGGGTGAATTGTTGGAAGGGGAATTTACTGCACTGTGTCGGAGAGGAAAATACCCACGATGTAGAGAGCGCCGGTGGCGATGGTTAGGGAGGTGAAGAGTAGGGTGTATTTTCGGGATTTTTTTTCTGCGCTTTGCGTTTGCTTGTGGGTTTTGAGTGCGGGGAGGATGAAGAAGGAGAGCAGTAGAGAGAGAGAGGGTAGGTTCAGGGGGGAGAGGATGAAGCCGTGCGGGTCGGTGGTGAAAAAGAGGATGAGTTGCGAGATAACGCCGAGGAAGACGGTGAATTCAGCAGCGTGTTTGCGACCGATAAAAGTGGCCAGTGTGCGTTTGCCGGCGGCTTTGTCGGCGTCGGTATCGGGTAGGGTGAAGGCGATGGCGGCGGCTACCTGGTGTAGGCCGTAGGGGAGGAGATAAGTCGAGTCGGTGAAGGTGTTGCTTTGCGCGTAGTAGGCGATGTGCGGCAACAGGAGGCCGACGCCTAGGCCCTGGAGGATTTCGCCGCCGCCGCGGTAGTTTAGGCGCAGGGGGGGGATACTATAAGCCCAGAGCAGGAAGGTGCCGGCACCGAAGAGCAACAGGGTCCAAGGGCGGTCGAGTCTGAGGGTGAAGACGACGCCGAGGCTGAGTACGAGGAAGACGGCGAGGGCGCCGGCGATAAAGAGGTCGCGCGGAGTGAGCAGGCCGTCGGGCAGGACGCGGGAGCCGCCGGAGAAGATCGTCGGATGTTGGTTTTGACGGTCGGCGTGATGGTCGGCCCAGTCGTTCCAAAAGACGATATAGAGGTGCATGGCGAAGCTGTAGTAGGCCAGAGGCAGGGCCATGGCGAAAGAGAAGGCGCCGTTCAGTTTGTAGGCCAGGAGTTGGCCGAGGATCAGCGGCAGGACCAGGTTGATCTGGGCGGCGGGGCGGGCGGCTTGCAGCCAGCTTCTGAGGTTTAGTTCCATAGTTGGGCCAGGCTGAAACCCAGGGCGTATATATATCCCGCACTGAACACGATATTTTTAAAGACGCATTGGTGGAAGAATGAGTCGTCGAGTCTGTGGTGTAGGGGGGCGGCGGCTAAGAGTGCGGCGACCGGGATGAGCATAAGGCCGACTAACAAGGTGGGTAGGCCCCGAGACCAGACGAGTTGGTATTGCGCGCCGAGGCAGGCCGCGACGGCAAGGGCGGCAGCTGTGCGGTTGCCGAGTAGGACGGACCATGTTTTTTTGCTGCGGGCAATATCGGCTTCGCGGTTGGGTAGCGCATAGGCGATGGCGGTGGCGAGTTGCAACAGGATATAGGGCATAAGCAGAGTCTGCGGCAGGGGACGCCAGTTGCCGGTTTGCGCGTAATAGCCGATTAGGGGCAGCAGCAGGCCAAAGCCTATGGCCTGGAGTATCTCGCCGCCGCCGCGCATCGCGAGTTGCAGGGGCGGGAAGTGATAAGCCCAGAACAAGGCCAAGCATATAGCTGTGAGCGGAAAGATTAGGGGGCGATCTAGATAGAAGGCGAGGTAGAGTCCAGCACCTGTGACCATAAGGGCAGCGAAGGTCCCGGTAGGCAATATTTTCGGTGATTGATGCATGTCAGTACGTTGGCAATGTTCGGTGTAGGCGTTTCCGCAGACGACGCACAGGTATAACCCGAGCCCGCAGGTCAGCGTCAATAGGCCGGCTGACCAAAAGAAGGTCTCGTCGATGAAAAAGGCGATGGCCTGTCCCAGGATCAGGGGTGTTAAGAAGAAGGCGCTTGCGATTAGCTGGCTTGCGCCGATCCGGGTTTTGTAAATGGGTCTATTGGCTTCCATGTTTTTAACCTGTCGCAACCAGAACGAGACCGATAAATATAATCGTTATGCCGACAAATTTAAGTGTGTAACCCGGTTCTTTGAACATCCAGACACCGCAGACCACGCCTATGGGTAAGCTGATTTGGCGGAAAGCGACTACATAACTGACATTGGCGACGAAGGCCATTGATATTAGGACTAGGGGGTAGGTTAGATACATGCCCGCGCCTACGAGCGCCGATACGCGCAATTGCTCCTTTAGGGCTGTGCGCAGCCGGGCGCGTTCTCGTTGGTTTACCAGCGTGAAAAAGCCGAGCCAGAGCACACTGCTGAGCCCGCCTAATAGGGCGTATAACAAGGTCGTCTGGATCGTGCCGGGCAATCCCTCACTTTCTCGCAACAGCCGCAACGCCTGGTCGTCTATAATAGAATAGCCGGCTGTAGCGCAGGCGGCTATCAGGGCGGCGATCGAGCTTTTGTTAAGATAGTTTTTCAGCCGTATATCGCCCATATGGCGCATGGGCAGAAGGAATCCGCCGGCGACGATAAGAGTTATGCCGGCGATTGAGAGCCCGCTTATCTGGTCGCCGCGTCCGAGCAGAAATACGGCGATAGTGACGACAATGACCGGTGAGGAGCGCACGAGGGGGTAGACAATGGACAGATCACCCGTGCGATAGGCTGAAGCCAGGGAAGTACAGTAGACGGCCTGGAAAAAGCCTGCTGAGAAGAGAAAAAGCCAGACGTCGACGGGCAAGGCGGGCAGGGCGGAATGGTAGAGAGCTAGTACGGGACAGAGCAGCAGGCAGCCGAACGCATTCGCGATTAGGTAGAACGCAGCGGTTGGGTAGGCATTTTTGCTGAGCAGATTCCAACCGGCGTGTAGGCAGGCGGACACCAGAATCAGGCCGATCGCGATAGGATCCACAGGCTCAGGTCAGCTGCAACGTGGCCAGCACCCCAGCGTGGTCGCTCGGCCAGCCGTCGGGGTGGTGTTCTAGCACTTCGGCGGCACGGCAACGCATATGCTGGCCGCTATAGTAGACGTAGTCGATGCGGTCTTGCCAACTCTCGGCGCTGCGTGGGGTCCAGGTGCGGCCGGGATCGGTCAATGGGTTGGGGCGCGCCTGACGGTAGGCGTCGGTGAAGCCTGCTGCGGCCATAGTCCGGCTCACGGGCCATTCGACAACCAGGTCGCGGTGCAGTGTGCGGGCTTGGGGGACCCAGTCCAGGTGTGAGGGGCTGTTGAAATCCCCAGCGACGATGACCGTGCGGCTTTTGTCGCGCAAACGCGGTGAGAGCGCTTTGAGTATATCGCGTATCTCGTGGCCACGCGTTTGCTCTTCGGCCGCGATCAGAGCGGCGGCGTTGGCGTGTGGTTGGCGGACATCGTTGCAGAAATCGGGCAAATAGTGGATCCAAAGGCTGTAGACGTCGAGGCGCTGTCCGGGAGCAAGTGCGAAGGTCGCGCCGCCGAAGCGGAAGGAATCGTCGTAGAGGTCGTGCGTCTCACAGATCGGGAAGCGGCTCAAGAGTGAGAGGTTGGAGCTGCGCGAATAAAAATAATAACCGAGCCCGTCGGCGATGCGCGGTCCAGAACCATAAGTCTCTTGCATGGCGACGATATCCGCGCGACTGTCGCGGATGACGTCGATGACTCGTTCGACGCCCTCTTCGACGCCGTCTTCCCGTCCGCCGTTCCAGATATTCCAAGCCAGAACGCGGATTTTGTTTAGGGTTTTTTCGCTGTGCCTTGCAGGTTTTTTTGCCGGATTGCGCGCGGTCCAGGCCGTGGCGATTTCTTCGGCGCTGGCAATGCCTTCCCGTAGGGTGAATCCCTCGATCTCACCATCTAGAAGAGCCCCCTGCATTGTAGCATCGGTGCCTATTCGAGGTGCGCTGTCACCATAGCAAGAGCCCAATCCCGCTAGACTGTAGATAGCGACATTATCGCCGTCGTAATAGAGTCGGGCTTCTTGTTGTTGCCGATCGACGGAAAAAGCCAAGTGGTGCCAGTGGCCGTCGTCGAGGGGTTGGCGCACCGGGGTTGGTAGATAATCGAGTCGTTTTTCGCCGTCGGCGATATTCCAGGCCCAGGAGCCATTCGGTTGCAGGGCGAGACTCCAGCCGGGGAGGGCACCGGTCTTTAGGGAGTGGCCGCAATTTTGCCGCGACAGGAAGTTCTCGACGGCGCCGCCGTTCCAGGCTTTGTCGGTGGCGATGGCCGGAAACGAGGTCTGGCCGGCCGATATTCGCACGCAAAGTTGAACGGTAAAACAATCGGCTGTATTGGGCTTGTGCGTCATAGAGTAAATTCCTCTGGAGGCTCGCCGGTTTTTTGCTTAAGCTTTTGCCTGCGATTGAAGATAACGCGCAGTGAATTATACGAAAGGCCCGGTTGTAGGGGCCAACAGGGAGAGGTGAAGGCTATGTTCAAAATATCCGTTTGGCACGGCGATCTGTCGGAAGCGTATTTGCGCTATGTGACCCAGTTGGGGGTCGATTGTCTGGATTGTGGTTCGGGCAACTACTTTCCCGGCGTTGCAGAGCAGGGTTATCCCGATCTCGACGAATTGCTCAAGATCAAAAAGAAGGTCCGCTCCTTCGGGCTGGATTTTAACCGCGTGACATTGCCGGACATGACCGAGAAGTTTATGTTGGGCGAGGAGGGCAGTGAAGTCGAGTTGGAAAACGCGGTCAATGCGCTCAAGGTTTTCGCCGAAGCCGGGATGCCGATCGCCCGGCAGCGTTTCCACGGCGACACTTTCCCGTGGATGCTCAAACGTTGGAACTCGCCGCGTCGCGGCGGGTACGGCTACCGGGCCGAAAGCATCGCCCGAGCCGGAGAAAACGAGGGCACGCCTTCGCACGAGGAGTTGAATACCTGGTGGGAGCGCTTCAGTGCGGTCTACGCGCAACTGGTGCCCATCGCCGAAGACGGCGATATCAAGCTGGCGATTCACCCTTCGGATTCGCCGATGCCCGATACGCCCTTCGGCAGCTTGGGGTATCACAAGGTCATTGATGCCTTCCCCAGCAAACAGGTCGGCTATCTCTATTGTTGCGGTACTCGTGCCGAGGCTGGGGGATTGCCGTTGGTGCTAGACGAAGTGCATAACTATGGGCGCAAGGGGCGGATCTTTATGGTGCATTTGCGCAATGTGCGCGGGAGTTTCGCGACAGCGGGGGGGTTTGAAGAGACGCTATTGGACGACGGCGATATGAATATGGGCAAGATTCTGTTGGAGCTGGAGAAGGTGGGCTTTGATGGCTGTATCAACCCGGATCATATTCCGGGGTTAGAAGGTGATGAAGGCGTGTTGGGGCGGGGCTTGGCGTATTCGGTTGGGTACATTAAGGGGTTGTTTGCGATGTTGGCGGCCGTGAAGTAGGGGGAGCCGTCGTGACGACGGCCCGGGGGACTAAAAACACCCACAGACGCACTCCGTGCCGGTCCACCCACCATTGCTGATAGTAGCCGGGGACGGGTTCGCTTGGTTTATAACTTTAATGGATAGGTGGTACAGATGGCAGAGAAAAAGAAGATCGCCGCAATTATCAGCGAATACCGGCCCGGATCGCACGCCGATGTGATCATCGGCAAGTATCTTAGGGCTTTCCCGACGGACGAGGGGTTGTTTGAGCCTCGGGTCGAGCTGGCATCGATTTATCTCGATCTGTTCCCCGAGAATGATATGGGACGGGCGGTGGCCGAGGAGTTCGGTGTGCCCATCTATAATAGTATGCCGGGGGCGCTATGTCTGGGCGGGAAAGAATTGGCGGTGGACGGAGTGTTGCTGATCGGCGAGCACGGGGATTACGCCTGGAATGAGAAGCAACAGCAGCTCTATCCGCGGCGGCATTTTATGGAGCAGATCTGCGGGGTGATGGGTTCGTCCGGGCGCGGTGTGCCAATTTTCAACGATAAACATCTGTCCTATAGCTGGACCGACGCCAAGTGGATGTACGACCGGGCAAAAGAAGTGGGGGCGACGTTTATGGCGGGATCGTCGTTGCCGGTGAGTTGGCGCAGCCCCTGGGTCGAGCACGAGCTGCAGACGCCGATCGAGGAGGCGGTGGCGATCGGTTTTTCGGGTTTAGACATTTACGGATTCCACACGCTCGAAGTGCTGCAGTGTATGGTCGAACGGCGCAAGGGGGGAGAAACCGGAGTTAAGGCGGTGACTTGTCTTGAGGGTGATGCGGTATGGAAAGCGGCGGATGAGGGTTTGTGGTCGCGGCAATTGGCGGAGGCGGCTTGTGCGGAGATCGAAGAGACGCCGGACGGGACGATGGAAGAGCACTGCGAGAATCCGGCGCTATTCGCCGTCGAGTATACCGACGGGTTGAAGGGAGCGGTGTTGATGCTCAATGGCTATGTGCACGATTTAGCGTATGCGGCCAAGGTCAATGGCGAGATTGAGGCCTGTGAGTTTCATGCACAAGGGCACGGCGGTCCAAAGGGGGCCTATGCGCATTTCAGTTATCTGTCGCTCAATGTCGAGGAGATGTTTGTGACGGGCGAGGCGCAATATCCCGTGGAGCGTACGCTATTGGCCAGCGGGGTGTTGGAGGCGGCGTTGACCTCGCGCCATGAGGGGCACAAAAGATTAGAGACGCCGTGGTTGGATGTTGCATATCAATCGTACGACGAATTCAAATGGCGGCCGAAGGGGCCGCGGCCGACGGGGGCCTGCCTGGACCCGTGGCCGCCGAAAGGATTAGGGGAATAGATGGTTAAGCTGTCGGGTTTTGCCGACGAGATTGCCGACGATGCTAAAACGCAGATCGCGACGTTGAACAAGACCGGGGTCCGGCATATCGAACTACGCGGAGTGGAGGGCAAGGGGGTGTTGGATCTGACGGCGGATGAGGTGGCGTCTTTCAGGGGGCAGTTGCAAGAGGCTGGTATCGGCGTGTCGTCGATCGGCTCGCCGATCGGCAAGGTGCAGATCCGTGCCGACCTCGAAGAGCATTTCGCGCGTTTTGAGATCGCCTTGCAACGGGCGAGGGAATTTGCCGCGCCCTATGTGCGCATTTTTTCGTTTTACCATGAAAACGAGGAAGCGGCGGCTTGCCGCGACGAGGTGCTGGCATTTTTCCAGCGCATGGTCGCACGGGCGGAGGCGGAAGGTCTGGTATTGCTGCACGAAAACGAAAGCGGAATCTTCGGCGATGTGCCCGAGCGCTGCGCCGATTTGCTGCAAAGCATCGACAGTCCGTATCTGCGCGCTGCCTTCGACCCGTCGAACTTCATTTCCTGCGGGGCGGATCCATTGCAAGAAGGCTGGCCGCTCTTGCGCGAATACACCGACTATTTTCACATCAAAGACCAGGTCGCCGAGACCCGGCGGGTAGTGCCGGCCGGGTGCGGCGACGGTGGGCTACCGCAAATTTTGGCTCAGGCGGTCGAACTCGGTTTTGCAGGATTTTTATCGATCGAGCCGCATTTAAAAGCGGATGATCCCGAATACGGCGGCAGTGGGGCGGAGCGCTTCACGCATGCCGTTGATGGGCTCAGGCGGGTGTTGTCCGGAGCCGGTGTTATTGAATTATAACTAATACGGGTGGCCCGCTGATGGTGATTGGCAACCGTTGCTCGACTCAAGTGGCCATCCATATGCCGATCCTAACACTGATTCGAATGGCTCTAAAAACTTCGTAGGTGATGCAACAAATGCCAGCGCCTCTCAATAAGGTCGATAGGCCCGTTGCCGTCGTGGGCCCAGAAGAGCTCAACGAAAAGTCGCTATAATGAACTCTTCGGTGTGTCCATTTCTCAGGAGATATTCAAAGTGAACCTCACGAAAAAACACACGATTATTGGCCTCTCAGCTGTGTTTGGGGGGATTGCATGGGTTGTAGACTCGGTAGTGGACTGGTTATTTTTCTCCGAACAAGAAGAATTCTGGGATATACTCATTTATGACATAGGACCTTTTGAGATGTATATCCGTCTGATCATCTTTTTCTTGTTTTTGGGGTTTGGTGTGGTCCTGTCACTATTTTATGAAAAAAGCAGGCAGGCCGATACGAGATCGGAACAAAGAGCTAATGATCTGGCCCAGTTTATTAAAACGGCGAACGCTCCTATTTTCGGTATCGATGCCGAGGGGCGCGTCAACGAATGGAACCAGACTTCTGAAAAAATTACGGGCTTCAAAAAAGAAGAAGTATTGGGTAAGGATTTGGTGCAAGGTTATATCACTGAAGATTACCAAGGGGCGGTAAAAGAAGTATTAGACGATGCCCTAAAAGGACAAGAAAGATCCAACTACGAATTCCCGCTGTTTACCAAAGACGGACGCAGGGTGATGGTGCTGCTCAACTCATCTACCCG
>JABHFS010000182.1 GCA_018672475.1 Gemmatimonadota bacterium
CGCACAGAAGACGCGCACCCACTCTGCGCCTGAGGATGATAATGGAACTCCGACCCAATCGCGTAAAACGCAAACTGGCGGCCGGTGACATCGCCTATATTGCCGTCGGCATGACCGATCCCGACGATATTGATGCCTTCGGTCCCTGCGGTTTCGACGGCGTGTGGCTCGAAGGTGAGCACGGCGCGGTCGACGCGGCCAACTTGGGCAACCTCACCCGCGCCTGCGACATGTGGGGCTTGACCTCCATCGTCCGCGTCAACGCCAACGACCAGGGCCTGATCTACCGCACCTTCGACCGCGGCGCACAAGGCGTCTGCATCCCGCATGTCAATACCGGCGCCGAAGCGCACAATGTCGTCGCCGGCGGCAAATTCGCCCCCCTCGGCCAACGCGGGCTCTTTACCAGCCGCCAAGGGTATGGCGTCGAGGACTACCTGGTCAAGGCCAACGACGAAACCTTATTGATGGTGCTGATCGAAGATATCGTCGCCGTTGGCAACCTCGATGAAATCCTCGCCGTCGATCATATCGACGTCTTCTTCGTCGCCCCCAACGATCTGGCCGCTTCGATGGGCCATATCAACCATATAGAACACCCCGAAGTGCAACGCACCATCAACGAAACCCTGGCCCGCATCCAGGCCGCCGGTCGCGTCGCCGGTACTACTGCCGACAATGAAAATGTCGAGCGCTATGTCAAAGCCGGGGTTCGCTGCTTTCTCGCCGGCACGGGCGCCTGGGTCGCTGCGGGCGCCGCCGATTATATGCGGCGCGGTGAAAATGCCCGTGGTTAACCTCGCTCTCGACAACACACTATCGGCAAATGCGCGCTAACAACGACAATTCTATGCACCACCTGTCACACCCCCTCCTAATTGGCTATACTATCCGCCATAACAAAAGGAGGGTCCCATGCCGTTATTCGAGCATTATTGTGACCTGCTCGACCATATCAAAACCCAAGGCCATGCCACAGAGACCCTGGGCCGCACCCCTGACGGACAGCCCATTGTCGCGATAAAAAGCGGTGGCGACAAAAGCCCGGCCATATTTATTAGCGCCGGCAGCCACGCCACCGAACAAGCCGGCGTCAGTGCCGCCGTCGATCTCCTCGATGAACTAGACACCGAACACCAGGTCTATACCCTCCCCGACCGCGACCCCATCGGCATGAACGGCTTTTCCTACGCGCTCGGTTTGAGCTTAGAGGCGGCGCCCAAAATAAATACGCTCGACGAGGTCGGTCCCTTTTTGCGCGAGCACGGCGAAGTGCTCTACGAAAAAGACGACACCGTGGTCGCCATCATCGGCGAATACGGCTACTCGACGCACAATCTCTACTACGACCTGAAGGGCGACGAACCCTGGCTGGAGGCCCTCAAGGGCCGTCGGCTCTATTTCCCCAACCGCGACCCCGGTATCGAAGGCACCGATTTCCTGCAACGCGCCTACGCGCTGATCGTCGACCCTACCGGTGAGGTGCTGCATATTAACCGCTTCCACGACACACCCTGGGCACCGGTCGAATCGCGCTGCACCCGCGACCTGATGGCGACCATCAATCCCGGCCTAACGCTCGATTTACACGAGCACGGCGGCGACTCGTTCTGGTTTTCGGCCCGACACCAGCAAAACGACGACGACCAGCAATGGGAAGAGAATATGGCCGATGCGATGATCACTGCCGTCGCCGCATCCGGCGCCGCCCTCGCCCCAGAAGAATATCTGCCGGGATCGTTCTTTACCCGAGGACCACGCGGCGTATACTGGCTCAACGCCGGACAACGCGGCGAAGGCCTCAACCTTGTCGACTTCGCGGCGCGGACCTACGGCCCGTCCTTCACGATTGAGACGGGGATGAAATTGCCCTTTGCCGAACGAGTAGCCACCTGCAAGCTGGTGGTCAAAAAAGCGGTCGAGGTCTTCGCGCAGCGCTACGCTGGATGAACAGATGAGTGTAGGCAGTACCCTGTTTCTGATAAAACAATGAACATAGGCAGTGCCCTGAGCGGTTTCCGCCTGCGCGGATTCAACCACAACGTGCAGTCTTTTTTTATGTACGGCGTGTTGATCAACGCCGGCATGGCGCTATTCTCGCTACTTTTCAACCTCTATCTGTTGCGGCTGAGCTACCAAGAGGACTTTATCGGTCTGGTAGCGAGCATGGCGCCCTTGGCCACGGGCTTATTGGCCTTGCCCGTCGGCATGCTCAGCGACCGCTTCGGCCGTAAGCCCTTCCTCGTCGCCTCCGGTCTACTATTGGCCATATCGCAATTGGGCGCGTGCCTGATGACTTCCCCGACGGCCCTTCTGGCCTTTTCGTTTATCGGCGGAATCGCCACCTCCTTTATCTGGGTCAACCACGTGCCTTTCCTCTCCGACAACGCGCATAGCTCGCGCCGCGCCGAAGCCCTGGTCATCTGGTCAGCCCTGCAAGTCGCCATCCGCATGCTGCTGAGCCTGGCCGGCGGTTTTATGCCCGGCGTCATGGCCTATTTTATCGGCGCGTCGACCGAGATGCCCGAACCCTTCCGCTATTCGCTATTGCTTGGCGCTTTGTGCTCGATCGTGTCCATATTCCCGCTATTGCGCATCCCTGGACACCAAAGCGGGCATCAACGAGCAACCTCTACCGCAAACGACCACGCCGCCCCGGACGCCGCCGAGCCGATACCCTGGCGCGTCTTCACTGGCATCGCCACCCTCAGCGGCACGCGCGGTTTTTCGATGGGGCTAACCTACCCCTTCATCAATGTCTTCTTCGAGGAGGAATTGCATGTCGGTCCAGCGATGATCGGCACAATCTTCTTCTTCAGCCAACTCGTCGGCCTGCCGGCGACCTTCTCAGCTCCAGCCCTCGTCCGCCGCTTTGGTGCGACGCTGACCATCTTACCCACCCGCATCATCGGCGGCTGTGCCCTCGCCCTTATGGGCACCTTTATCAACTTGCCGGTCGCCATATCGATGTTTCTGCTCTCTCGCATGGCCGAAGTCATCGACAACCCCTCCGACCAGCACTTCTCTACCCAGATCCTGCCACGGCGCTACTGGGCCCGGATCCAGGGTTTCCGCGTCTGCGGATTCCAGATCTTAAATTTCGCCGGCAGCCTACTAGGCGGCATGCTGATTCTCGACTACGGTTATTGGGCCGCCTTCGGTCTGGCTTGCGTATCGCGCGTTGCCAGTGGCTTTATTATGGCCGCCTTCTTCGGGTTCAGACCCGTCGAGCAAAGCGATGCCCCCGACTGATCATTGCTCCAATTGAACAGAACCAGCAGATTTGATAGTATACAAGCCATCTCTTCTCGCGGAGCTAGCCTAACATGAAAATCAGCAAAATCGAAGTCCGCGCGGTCGCCCCGCCGGTAGACCGCTTTACCTGGTCCGACGATTTACCCGACCAGTACTCGACCAATACGATCGTGCGCATCTTCACCGACGAAGGTATCGAAGGCGTCGCCGGCGTCTGGAACGCGACCTCCTTCGACTTCGAGCGTTATACCGCCGAATCCATCCGCCACCTGGTGCCGATCCTCATCGGCAAGGACCCGCTCTTGCGCGAAGAGATCGGGCACGCCATCCGCCCGCGCGTCTTCCCGCTACCGCCGCAATCGCTGGCCGCCATCGACATCGCCCTATGGGATTTGGCCGGCAAAGCCGCCGGCCTGCCGCTCTACAAGTTGCTCGGCGGGGCCCGCGACCGGATCCCGGCCTACGCCAGCACCCCGCTCTTTGAGGATGTCGATTCCTATCTCAAAAACGCCGAGGAATTTATCGCCGCCGGTTTCAAAGCCATAAAATTCCATACCTGGTGCATCCCCGACCTCGACCTCGAGCTCGCCCGCGCGGTGCGCAAAAAATACCCAGGCAACGAGATTGCCTTTATGCTCGACGCCGAAAACAACTACGACCGCGACGGTGCCCTCAAAGTCGCGCAAGCGCTCGAGGAAATGGGGTTCACCTGGTTCGAGGCCCCCCTACACGACGCCGACCTCGAAGGGTATATCGAACTGAGCCGCCGGGTGTCGATCCCCATTATTCCCTCGGGCAACTGGTTCCAGGACCTACAATCCTTCTCCGCCGCCATCCAGGCCAAGGCCTGGGGCCGCGCACGCACCGACGTGGCGATGATGGGCGGTATCACGCAAACCAACAAAGCCATCGCTCTGACCGAGGCGGCCGGTATGAAATGTGAGATTATGTCGTGGGGTTACAGCCTGGTATCTGCCGCCAATTTTCATCTAATGCTAGCGCATGACAACTGTTCCTATTTCGAACAATCGGTCCCCTGCGAGCCCTACGAATACGGCATGAAAAACTTTATCCGCGCCCAGCCCGACGGTTATGCCTACGCGCCCAAAGGCCCGGGCTTAGGCCTCGAAGTCGACTGGGAAGCAATGGAAGCGGCTACTATTCTGCAGTTCGTGGCCGAATAAGCTGGACATGCTTTGAAAATCACCGGCATTGAAATCGAAACCATCCACGTCACCGAACGCGTCGATTGGACCTTCGTGCATATCAACACCGATAAGGGCATCCGTGGCCTCGGCGAGCTAAACCCCTCCGTACGGCGCGCCGACGAACTGGGCACCCTCCGGCAAATGGCCGAAACGCTTATCGGCCGCGACCCCCGACAGATCGAAAAACTTCACGCCCTCTTTGACCCCGCATCCCTCGATCGTATCGGCTTCCGCGCGCTAAGTGCCCTAGACCAGGCGTTCTGGGATATACTCGGCAAATCGCTCGACGCGCCGGTGCACGCGCTATTGGGTGGCGCCTGCCGCGACGAAATCCGTCTCTACGCCAATATCAACCGCGCCACGCGCGGCGACCGTTCCCCCGAGGCCTTCGCCCGCAATGCCACCGCCGCGGTAAGCGATGGTTTTGACGCGATAAAGCTCGCGCCCTTCGACGGCCTTGCCCGCGGCATCGACAAAGCCGAAGACGCGGCCGATGGCATCGCCTGCATGCAAGCCGTGCGTCAGGCAATCGGCCCTAATGTAGACCTGCTTATCGACTGCCACTCGCACTTCACGGCCAAAGGCGCACTTGCAGTCGCCAAAGCGCTTGCCGATCTCGATCTATTCTGGTTTGAAGAGCCGGTCCCCGATGAGGATATCGCCGGCTATCTCGAGGTCAAGGCCAAGAGCGGCTTGCCCATCGCCGGCGGTGAGAGCCGTATGCACCGGCGGGGTTTCTGGCAGGCCTGCAACGACAACATTCTCGATATCGCCATGCCCGACGTCACCATCGTCGGCGGCATCTGCGAGCTAAAAAAAGTCGCTGCGATGGCTGAGGCCCGCGGCATTCGCACCGCACCACACGGCCCTTTCGGCCCCGTCACTACCGCCAGTAGCGTACACGCCATGGCCGCCCACCCCGCCTTTACGATTCTCGAATACGCCTGGGGCGAAGTGCCATGGCGCCCAACGCTCACCCTACCAAACGAGAAAATCAGCAATGGCCGTATCCCCCTGCCACAAACCCCTGGTCTCGGCATCGAACTCGATGAAAAAATTGTCGCCGCTCATCGGATCGCGATAACCTAAATGCCTAGGATAGAAACAATCGTCCCTCCAACCCCGATCCGTTTTATCTTCTTTGCAGATCTACACCTGTCGGACCGTCTCGACACGGCCGCACACTGTGCGCTGGAGTGGGCGGTAGAGACCATCAACCGAGAGCGGCCCGACTTTCTCGCGGTGGCCGGTGACGCTACCACTTTTGGCACCCAGGCAAGCACGGCGCATTTGCTCGCCGCACTCGACCGCATAGAGCGGCCCGTCTATTTCACCCCCGGCAATGCCGAACTGAGAGATCGAGCAGGGCTGACTCTGTATGGCGAGCGCCTAACACCGGCCAGCCGTCATTTGCGACAGGGCGATTTATCCGTCCTATTCCCCGATACCTCCACCGGCACATTGCCCGCAACCGAACGCGAATGGTTGCAAAACACCTGCCTTGCCGACAGCGCTAAACGCCATATCCTCATCACCCATTTCCCACTCGACGCCTTACAAAACGAAAGCGCCGAATGGCTGGCACAATGGTTAACGGCCTGGCGCGTCGAACTCGTAGTTAGCGGTCACCGCCATATCCACCGTCGCCGGGCATTGGCAGAAACAGTGGAACTGGTATGCCGTGGTATGGACCCCGACAAGGCCATCGGCGATATGCCCGGTCTCAGCTTGATCGAAAGCACACAGCCCAACGAATGGTGCGAACGTTTCCTGCCCTGGTCGCCGGCGATAGAATTATTACCAACCGATCTGCCAAAGGGCATCCATCCGGTCGGCTGGTCGATCCACGGCGACCCCGTTGAAGCAACTCGCGAGACCCGCGAATTCGGCCTTTCCTGCCTTGAAATACGCCCTAAGGAAATGGAGTTTTCACGCCCTGCACTGCACGAAGAATTGGCGCAATTGCGCGATATGGGCCCGCTATACCTTTCCTATCACCTGCCCAATCTCGCTTGGAACGAGACAGCGGATGGCTTTACCGGCGAAGAAGACGTAGTAGAGGGGTTGGAATTGGCGCTTGCAGTAGGAGCCGCTAGCCTTACCGTGCACGTGCCGCGCGCCAGGGCGGAACTCATGGAGAAGGAGGAAGAGCCAACGGAACTCTATTCGACTTTTCAGGACCTCTACGCCCAACTCTTCGGAGACGCGGTCCGCTCCGGCGTGCGGCTATCCATCGAAAACATCCACAACCCCGCCTCTACCCCCATCGACTCCCCCGCGCTCGAATTCGCCACCCGTATCGACGAGTATTTGCGTTGGATCGACGCGGTGCAATCGGCGATAGCCGACACGCCGGCAAACACCATCGGCGCACACTTCGACATCGGCCACGCCCGCAACAATGGCGGCGACTTGGACAATATGCAACCGCTTGGCGACTGGTACGCCCGCATCGGCACCCGTATTACCGGCTATCACATCCACCAAGTGAATCAAAATCCGCAGACCGGCAAACTGGCCAACCATCTCACCATCGAAAACCTCTTTGGCCCACGCATATCCTACGCCGGCTTCCTATGGGCCTGGTCCAAACGCCAGATCAACCGGGCACCGCTCTTCGTCGAGGTCCGCCAGGCGGCGGGGCGGCGCGAGACCGCAGCGCGCCTCAAAAACCTCTTTGACAACGCCGACCGCATTCGCGAAGCCGCCGACCTACCCGACAGAGAGCCTCCGTAAACTCGCTTTAGTAAGCCCCCACGTATATCAAACGCCGGTCGCCCCAGCGATCCGCCACACGCCCCGTTCGTCAACCGCCGTCCCATCACAGGCTTCGTAGAACAATCGATAACCCGGTGCTCCCTCGCCCGGCACTTCCACCACACACATCTCCGAGCACTTCGCCCCGTCCCAACGGCCACCCGGAGCGATAACCGGTTCGGCTTCTTTTTGCCAATTCAAACCATCTTCGGACACTGCCCCCAATACATACGCTCGATTAGCTGCACTATAACCGGCGTAATACATGCGATAGCCGCCGCCGGCGAGAGGCAACACCTCTGGGGCAAAAACCGTCAGTGCCTCATAGGGCGACTCCTGCGCGATGCGCAAACCCGGTTCCAATGCAAAAGTGAACCCGCCATCTTCAGACAACGCGCTGACGATCCCCCTACCGCGATCGCCGCAATACAATCGGCAACGCCCATCGGCGAGAAAAATAAGCCGCGGAGAATTGTAACTGCCATCCCCACCCATTCGCACCCCCGGCTCCATCGTCCACCTCAGCCCATCTTCAGACAGTGCACTGCGCAAGCTGCTCGCCACCGCCTGTGGCCCCGGACAGCATTCGTAGTACATCCGCCAACGACCGCTACCATCGCTAAGCGGCACGACCTCCGGCGAGACTACGCGGAAGTTTCCCGCACCGCCCTGTGCCGCTGACAGCCGCACACCTTGCTCCAGAGTCCACACCAGCGCATCCGGCGAAACAGCGCTCAAGATGCGCGTGGTCGAATTGTCATAGTCGTTGGATCCGGCAGAAAAACCCTCTCGCGGCAGGATCTGGGTGTAGTACATGCGATACGTACCATCGGCCAACGCAACAACATTCGGCGTGACCACACCATAGATGCCCGTGCGCGTATCTTCTACCGGCCATCGCGCCTCCGGCAAGGGATCGACGATCCCATCCGGCGGTACGTCGATCGCCACCGCAGTATCCTTGCTCCAAATCGTACCCGGGTCCCGCGTAACCCCGTGCGGTATTGCGCCTGCCATTTCCGACCTCCTGCTGCTATTTCCCGATACTGAAAACTTCGTTTGTAGCGTGAATCCGCGCCGCGCGGCTATAGTGATACACTTGCACCACTTCGGCCCAATCCTCCTGATTAAACGCGATATAAGCCAGTTCCATACCGCCGATCAAATCCCCCGGCTCCCGACTGAGATCCGGCAATAGAATCGGCCCCGTATCGGGCTGAAAAACCCAATCGCGCTCGTTGGCATTGACTGTCTTGATCGGATATTCGATCGCCACTCGGTAGCGATCGTCCTGATAGGCGGTCGGGGCGACGAGGATCTCGTTGTCCAATACGGCCTCGACCCGGTCTTTGGCATTTTCCAGCAAGCGCCCCTCTTCGTAATGCACATCAAAACGCGCACTGGAAAAAGCTTCGGCAAGGGCCACCTCCTGCCTTTCCGACTGATAGCCGAGCGATGCCGGCTCTAAAGGCAACTCGATGCCTGCACGGTGGTAGGTTTTAATAGCGAGAAGCGAGAAAACGCAGCCCCGACATAATCGGCACAAAATCAGCGTTGGGCTCCATCCAGATATCCCGATCCACCCCCACCTGCTCGGTCTTGCAGCTGGCCCCGAGGGCGAAAAATGTACCTCGCCGCCCACCTTCTCCTCAATGCGGCACAAACAGTCGAGCAGCACCCGGGCGTTGTTGTAGCGTAAAGGGCGCTTTATTGGTCTGGGTAAGCGGCGGTTTTTCTAAAGTATCGGTCCGCCACCACAAAAAAGAACGGGAAAAGTCGATCGTCTTGCTCATCTGATCCTCTAAAATCGTCTATGGTTTATTCTTCTCTTTAGTCACCGGTCCACTCGGCGCCTCGCGGCTATAGAGCGTCGAGCCCCGTTCATACGAGACTTCGACCTCACCGTCAACCACCTCCAGACGCGGAACATTGTGCTGGAACACATCGCGGTCGGGGCCGCGCATCACCGCCAATTGCGCGTCGCTCATGCCCGTAACAACCTCGCCCCAGCGATTCTCCGGGTGCACCATATCGCCGCCAGCGCGATTAAAATTACGCGACGAATACTTGATCAGAATCCCCCGCCGCGCCGTCTCGCTCTGCCAGGCTAATGCCCCGTGCGTCGTGCCGCCGTCACCGAAAAACAACACATCGCCGGCTTGCATCTCGACGTGTTTGACCAAGCCCATATCGTCATCACAGGTTCTTATGCCCTGCGGCATCTTATAATAGGCCTTATGGCTGCCCGGCACGCAGGCGAACCCCCCGTCACCGGCTTTGACATCCCTGAGTTGCCAGGTCACGGTGACCGCCTCACAGAAGCTGCGACCGTTCTGATATATATAACCGCGGGTGGGATTGAGCGGTTCGTTGGCGTCGTGCAACGCATGGCCGCTGGTGCCTTTGACCGCGACAAAACCCGTCGCGTCCCCCGTCCACCCACCGCTGGCCCCCATCCAATTCAAACGGTGTTCCACCGCCGGGTGCGCGATCATCCGCCGAAAGGCTTCGCAATGAGGATCTGGCAACTGCAACAACCCCTGCAATAGCGGCCGCCCGGTCCCGGCCAGTGCGGTCGATCCGCGCGCCAGTTCTTCACCGACCTCGATGCGATCCTCGTAACCCTCGACAGCCTCATTCGCCGCCGCTAGCCACTCGTCGTCCATCACCCCGCGCAAAACCAAATAGCCGTTGAGGTCCCAAAAATAGAATTCATCGTGGTCAATGCCGCTGTCGGGATCCGGCCGCAAAAACGAGGGATGGAACATCTCACGTGACGGATCAACCTTCACGGTTTTACTGTCCGTCACAATCGTCGGCGGCGGCGTGGTATCCGCATAACCCGGGCTATACAGCGAAGCGCGTTGCGCCTCGGACAGATCCTCATGCCACTCGGGTCGCACCGCATTGCCCACATGGGGCCCCACACTGCGCACCACCCCCCGCCCCACATACTCATAATTCAACAATCGTTGCCGCCCCGCGCCCCGCCACGGTCGCATACCCTGCAATGCCGTCAGCGCCACCACCAGTAAATCCCCCGCCTTGAGCGCCGGCTGCAAGGTCAATCCCATATCCTTTGCACCCGTCGCCACATTTTCGGGCGTAACCACATTGCCCTTGTGGCTGCACGGCACCAACGAGAAACCGCCGTCATCAACCTGCACATCCTCCAGCGCCCACAATACCCGCACCCCCTCACAAAAACGCCGGCCATTTTGAAAATAATAAGCTATCGAGGGATCCCGTGGTTCGTTGCCACCCACCAGCGGCGCGCTCGTATCACAACTATGCTCACACCAAACCTCCGGCTCCCGGTCGAGAATAAAACCCGACCCGACCAGTTGATTGAGATAGCACACCATTGTCGGCTGTATCAACAAGTCGCGAAAAGACTGCCGCGCCGCGCCCGGCCAAGCCAACATGCCCGTCGTCTCGCCGATCTCGTCGATTGCTGAATTCAGCCGGGCAACCTCTTCCACACCCAACACACCCGGCAAATGCAGATAACCAGTAACATCAAAACAATAATTTTCCTCATTACTCATAACTTGGCTGTGCATAATCCTGCTCCCCTACTCTACTTTAACCCCCATAAAGAAACAAATCTCACCACATTCTCAAAAATCTACCATCAGGTCGTCGCCAGCGTAATCGCCCCCCGCATTAACAGAATATATTTCGAGCGGTCCAATGGCGAAATCCCCTTGTATTCGCGCTCGACGCCTAAGCCCGGCGGGCATTCTTCGTAGCCGTCGAAACCCAGCGTCATCTTGGCCTTCCCCCCGGCCAACCCGCTCAGACGGATCGCGTAATCCATTGAAGTCGCCAAAGGAAAACGCCCCTGCAACACGAATTGCCCTTCACTCATTTCAGCCGGCTCGAAAGTACCGCGCATCTCGATGATATCTGAGGTGACCTTGCCGACGATCGCCTCGGGCCCCGTGATGCGATAGGCGATAAACGGTTCGAGCAATATCGTATCGGTCGCCGTCAGCCCCTGCATCAGCGCGATATTCGTCGCCAATTTAAAATTGCCGGGACGACTGTGCACTACGTGGTCACTGCCGTCGACCAAAGTGATTTTGAGATCCGTCACCTCCCAGCCCTTAATCCCCTGTTTCAGCGCATCAGCGATCCACGCGGCAATCTCGTTTTGAAATTTAAGCTTAATCTTGTCGACATTGACTTCAGAATGATATTCGATCCCGCTACCGCGCGCCCCAGGTTCGAGCAGATATTTGACAATCGCCCAGCAGGGCTTGGGCATCGTATAGCTGTCGGCGCCATAACCGGCACCCGCCGGCGTCTCCCGGTAGACCACAATCGGGTCGCTGAACTCGGCCTGAATCCCGAAGCGCGTCGCGAGAATCGCCGTCAAAATCTCGGTCTGTATCGCCCCCATAATCTTGATGTGCAATTCCCGCTCCTCACTATACCACTTGAAGTTCAGATGCGGGTCCTCACTAGCCAACTGTTGCAGCGCCTTGGCCAATGCGGTATGGTCGGCCTCGTTTAGGGGACGCACCTGCACCGACAAGAGCGGTTCGCTTAGCGCGTAATCGCCGGGCACCGGTTCTGGATCGCCGAGAATATCGCCAATTTGCACATCGGGCAAGCCGCACAAAAAACCGATATCGCCCGCCGCCAATTCGCCGACATCCTCGTATTTATTGGTCGCACTGCGCTTGATCTGCGCGACCTTCTCCTCCCGATCCGCCGTGTGATTGTGCACCGTATCGCGCGTCTGCAAACGCCCCGCGTAGAGCCGCACGCCGGCAATGCGCCCAAAACGCTCGTCGTGGTCGATGCGAAAAACGACGCCGGAGACGGGTTTATCTATACGCGTCTCCGCATCGGGAAAATAGCGGACAATCGCATCGAGCAACGCTTCGATACCCGCCCGATTCTTAGCAGCCCCACAGAGCACCGGAAAGACTTTACACTCCCGTGTCGCCCGCGCCAGCGCCACATCGATCGCTGCCGACTCTAGCGCTTCGCCTTCGAGATAGCACTCCAATAGAGCATCGTCCTGCTCGGCGACCTTTTCATGCAGTGCATCAGACTCAACGGCCGACAATTCCGCGATGGTCGCCTCGTCGAAGCCTTCATTTTTCACCCCATTAATGAACACCATACTCGGCGAGAAGGCCCGTTGCATCTCGGCGAAAACCCCCGCGACATCGGCCCCTTTGCGGTCAATCTTATTGATAAAGAGCACGACCGGAATCCCCATCGCCCGCAGCGCGTCCCAAATCGGCTCGCTCTGCGCCTGAATGCCCTCGACCGCCGACAATACCAACACCGCACAGTCGAGCACCCGCAACGAGCGTTCGACCTCCGCCGAAAAATCGACGTGGCCTGGTGTATCGATCAGATTGATCTGCACATCCTGCCACGGGAAGGACAACGATGAAGCCCGTACCGAGATGCCCCGTTTCTTCTCGACATCTAATGCATCCGACAAACTCGTGCCCTTATCGACATTGCCTACCGCGCGCGTGCTACCGCTGAGATAGAGCATCTGCTCGGTCACCGTGGTCTTGCCGGCGTCGACATGGGCCAAAATTCCCAGATTTCTTATACGGCGTTTTTCCTGCATCAACCCTCGTACGCGTATTTCTTTGCCGCCTTTTCGTCCAATTCCGCGCCCCACCTCGGCCCCGTCGGAACCTCGACCCGCCCCTCGTCGAACTCCGCATAGCGGGTCAGCCCCTCATCGGTGCATGCCGCGCAAAAGACCCATCGGGCAAAATTCCTTTTCACTATAAATGTCTTAACAGCCGTGATTTTCATTTATTCGCTCCGCTCAATAGTAGGCAGACAATATAGCCCGCTCAGCAGTCTGCCTCCAGCCCGTACCCCCATAGACGCTCCCTTGGCAGATTGGTATATTGTGCCCGCAAGCTCCAGTCCTGTCCATTAAATAGGAGATCCACCATGGCACTGACCCCCTGGATCCGCATCGGCCAGCCCCTCGAAGCTGTCGTCGACAACTACGAACAAATCTTCGATGCCTGGCAGCTAGGCGGTATCCGCGGCCTGGTTTTCGGTCGGATGACTTTTGCCGACGAACAAGGCCAATTCACCATCCCTGCCTTTAAGGGCGATACCGCCCCCTACGAGAAACGCGGTATCAAAGCCGAGCTAAATGATACATTGCTGCAACCCGAAAAAGAAAAACGCCTGCGCGCGATGCTCGCCGACGCCAAGAGCCGCGGCTGGACCGTAATGATCTTCGCCCCCGCCTCCGGCACCATATCCGCACAGGGTCTGCCGCCGGAGCAAGACCCCTACGGCACGCAACTGCACGCCGCATCCTGGGAAGACATCTTCACCGCCTTCCCGGAAGTCGACGGCGGCATTATGGACGGCTGGACCGAATCGGCCTACGAAGTCGTCTACCACCACGGCAATGCCGTCTTCCGCGCAATGAACGACAACCAGCGCCAACAAGCGACCGCCCGCGGCTACGACCCCGCCCGCCTCGATTCGGGCCGCGCCCATCTGCACCAGCGCTTCCAAAACTTCACTCCCGCCGAAGTCGACTACTATGGCGACCACGGCGTGCTCTCGGAGATGAATCTCTTCGATATCAACGAGGACACACTCTACTGGCTGCGCTGGCGCCGTGAAGACGGCATCCGCGAAGGCCAGGCCTTCCGAACGGCCCTCGACGAAATGCCGCGCAAAATCCTGCTCGGCAACGGCCCGCGCTCGGCCATTTTTTCAGGCATGACCGCGCTCGATTACCACGCTTGGGATCAGATCGTCGATCTGTTGCTGGTCAAGCACTACTTCTGGCACCGCGGCTTCGACGGCCTCTACGGCACCGTCGCCCGCTGGGTCCAGCAGATTCAAGCCTGGAACCCGAGCTTGAACGAAACCCAGTGCTGGAAGGTTGTGCGCGCCTGGCTCGGCATCAATTTACCCGAGGTCGAGTGCCTAGCCGATATGGAATTGGGCTTCCCGCAGGCTTTTTTCGACCAAATAGTACAAGAGGAAACGCGCCGCGCATTGGCCGCTGTCAGCGACCCGGAGAAAATTCTGCCCTGGGTCGACACCGGCCGCATGCCGCACGGCGGCGACCCGATGACCTCCGGCGACCTCCACCGCATCCTGCACGCCTCGGACCAAGCCGGTCTCAAGCGCTTCCTCTTCCACAACCACGCGCATCTGACCGCCGCCGAGTGGCAGGTGATCTCGCGTATGTGCGGCACGCCTTGGGACGAGGATCCGGCGGGTTACTGGCCGCCGGCGACGCCGAAGCCTTCGACGTACTAGCTTCAGGAGGGTTAGGTCAGGTAGGGGGTGCGTCTCACGCTGCGGATCGGACGGCTTGCCTACGGGCAATGCTAAGGCAGCCCGACCTAGCTTTGCGGAGGGGCGCAGCGGCGGCGTGGCAGAGCCAACTTTAACGGGCAATGGGAGTGGATAGATATCAACCAATGGCCTTGGGGAGGCCACCCTCCGTCATCCCCCCGAACCTCCGCTACACCGGTGGATGTTTCCCCCCTTCAAAATAAAGGGAGGGGGTCTTCAACTATTTCTCCTTATAAAAAAGGGGATAGATTTTATTCCTCTATCCCGCTCTCCTATTATTTTTTGGTAATTGAAATACCACCGGAGGTCAGGGTTAGGGTTTTTCCCTGAGCAGATTGTAGTCCTCGGAGCCCGCCAGGGATAGCGGGCGAGAATAAGCGAAGGGGAAAACCCGAATCCTGGCCGTCCACCAGCAGCACCCCCCCTATAAATTCAACACAATCAACTTCAACTGCGTCATCTCCTCAATCGAATACTTAACGCCCCCCATACCAAGCCCCGAAGAATTCCGCCCGCCAAAAGGCATCCAATCGACGCGAAAAGCCGTAGAGTCGTTGAGCATCACCGCCGAAAAATCCAGTTTTTTTGCCGCGTGCAAACCCGTGTTTATATCCTGGGTAAACACGGCGGCCTGGAAACCATTCGGCCCCGCATTGGCCCCGGCGACCGCCTCTTCGATATCGTCATAGACAAAAACACTCACCACTGGGCCGAAGACCTCCTTGTCTACCACATCCATCCCCTCCTGCACATTCTTCAACAACGTCGGCTGAAAACAATTATGCTCAAGGACTTCGCCGCCCGTAACGATCTCCGCCCCCCCTGCGACCGCCGCATCGACCCAACTCTTGACGCGCTCAACCTCGCGCGGACGAATCAGCGGCCCGACGCCGGTCTCGGGCAACGTCGGGTCGCCGACGATCAGCGACTCGACCATCGGCTTGTAAATATCAATAAACTGATCGGCGATCGAACGGTGCAGATAGAGCCGTTGCACCGAAACGCAAACTTGCCCCGCATGATAATAGCCGCCCGGCAGGCAGATCTGCGCCGTCTTCTGCAAATCGGCGTCCGCCGCGACAATCGCCGGCGCATTGCCCCCGTGCTCTAGCCCAACCCGTGTGCCGTCGGCAGCAACCCGCCGCAAGTGCCAACCCACCTTAGCACTGCCGATAAAACTGAGATAGTTGATACGCGGATCGGTCGCCAGGGTTTGTGCGACTGGTGGCTCGCAGGGCAAGATATTCAAATAGCCGTCGGGCAAACCGGCCTTTTGCAGCATTTCGCCCATTTTCAGTGCTGAAATTGGCGTGTCACCCGAGGGTTTCAACACCACGGCATTGCCCGCCGCCAGCGGAGGAGCGACCTGGTGAGCGATCAGGTTCACCGGATGGTTAAAAGCCGAAATCGAGCTAACGACGCCGATTGGCTCGCGCAGCGTTAGCGTAATCTTGTTCTCGTTGCCGGCGGTGCCGCCCATCGCCTGTTGTTCGCCGTCAATTTGCGTCGCCTCTTCGGCCGAAAGCGTTACTGTGTTAACCGCCCGGGTGACTTCGACACGCGCGTCCTTGAGCGGCTTACCGCCTTCCTGGGCGATGGTCAGGGACAACTCTTCATGCCGGTCTTTCATCTGCGCCGCTAAGTTGTGTAGAATATCGGCTCGCTGATACGGCGGCAGTACCCCGGCTTTAAACGTTTCTTCCGCCTGGGCGAGCCCGGCCTCGACCGCGGCGTCATCGGCCTGCTCGACTTCGGCAATCACCTCTCCCGTATAGGGGGAAACCACTTCCTGGTATTCACCGCTGCCTTTGATGCCAGCCGCCTGTAATGCATATCGAGTAACCGTCATTATATATCTCCCTGTCCGGTAATTGTACGCTGTATCCCCCTATTATAGATCTATTTATTTTCAGGGGTCAAGGTTTTTTAAGTAGCTCCGCCTCGACATTAGAATATTTGCGCGGCCATTGCATCTTATCGGCATATACCCGATTCCATTTGCACACGAGAAAATCGCCCATGTTCATTTCAAACGAGGAACGCCAACAAGGCCAACGGTCCGACGACAGCACTACGAGAGCCGTATCAGCGGGCCGGATGCTACCCTCACCAGTATGCCTAAACAGGGAAAAAAGCTGCTGCGCGCTTGACCTCAGCGCACAAAAGAGCCTATATACTGCCTCGCAAGCAAAACGAAAGGCCGTATGAGACTCTTTTCAATAATCAATCTGCCTATGCTCTTGGTATTGGCAGGCTGTGGCGATTCGATCGACGGACATATCTCGGATCTAATGGCCGGTGGTGCCGCGCGCGACGAAGCCTATATCGAACTGCTCTTCGCCAAGCGCTACGCGGTACCCGTCCTACTCGACGCGCTCGAAAATACCGAGCATCCCGCCCGTGGCCGCGCCGATATCGCCGATCTATTATGGAAAATCTATCTGCGAGACAGCGACCCCCGCATCATCGACCGCCTACTCAACCAGATCGACGATTCCGCCGCGCCGGTGCGCCGGGCGGTCGCCGGCGGCCTGCGCGAAATGGGCAACCCAGCAATCCTTCCCTTTGTGCTGGAAAAATTGGAAGCCGAAAGCAACGAGCAAACGCAGTTGGAACTGTTGCGCGCGATGGAAGCGCTCGACGGTTGGGACGCCAACTGGGAGGCCTCGGCCAGTAACTTCTCCGTACGCGGCGGCGGCCATCTCAAACCCGAACAACAAAAACGGTTCGCCAATGTCACATTGAAAATCTACCGACAGAGCACACACGACAGCTTGCGTCAGCAGGCCGGCGAATTCCTCGAGCGCTTCGCCGGACGCTATGTACAGGAAGCGACGCAGTTGATTCTCAAAGCCGATATCGCCGGAGCCGAGGAACGCCTGTTGCAAGCCCTTGATTTAAAACCTGACAGCAAGAACCTATTATTGCGGCTAGGAAAACTCTATTATCTCAACGGCCAACAGCAAAAAGGGCTGGACCTGCTCGAACGACACGGCCTATTGTTGCGCCTGCCGCGCCTGAGTCGGGCCCCCACCATCGATGGCGACCTCTCTGACCCGGTGTGGGCTGAGGCACTCAAGGTCGACCAGTTTTACAAAAGTGCGACCCTGATGAGACCCGTACCCGCCGATGGTCGCACTGAAGCCTTTTTAGGTTATTTCAATAACCAGATCTATATAGCGGTCAAAAACTACGAAGAGACGACCATCGGCCTAAGCGTCGATTACAATGTGCACGACTCAGAAGTCTGGCGCGACGACTGTGTCGAACTGTTCTTCGATACGAATATGGACCAGCGCAGCTTCTATCAACTCATCACCAATCCCCTCGGCGCCACTTTCGACACCTACCGAGGCGGCAACGAGGAATACGCGCTGCAATGGGATAGCGGATTCGAAGCCGTCGCCCGTATCGAAGCTACTTTCTGGACCGTGGAAAAAGCCATCCCGATCGCCGGTTTCCACGATCTGCAGATCCAACCCGGCGACGTCTGGGGCTTTAACTTGGTCCGGGCGCGCATCGGTCTCGCCGCCGAACACTGCCAATGGCTACCCACCTACGGCTATACCCATCGCCCGGATTTCTTCGGTCTGCTGACCTTCAATTAAAAGGCTTAACCCCATGTCTATAACCCATGTAAAAGCACCCACCTCCCGGCTTCACTTCGGCTATGCCCGTTGCGATATCACCCCACCGGTCGGTATCTACCACCGAATGTGGGGCGCCGCCCGCCACGACCAGGCCACCGGCGTGCATCGAGCATTGCAGGCCGATATCGTCATCGCCGAACCGCTCGGCGGCGATGCCAGCCAACGCATGGTCCGCGTGCAACTCGACTTCGTACTGCTCGACAACGACCAGACCGTACGCCTCGTCGCCCCCATAGCCGCCTCGGCAAACGTAGCGCCCGACCAGGTCATCGTCACGCATTCGCATTCGCACTCCGCCGGCTTTTTTCCCGCCAATAGATATACCATGCCCGGCGGTGACCTGATCGCGCCTTTTTTGGCCGAAGTCAACGCCAAAGTGGCCGCCGCCGCCGCCGAAGCCGTCGCCACTCTAGCCGACGCAACAGTCACCTACGCCACCGCGCAATGCGACATGGCCGCCAACCGCGACTACTGGGACGACGAAAAACAAATCTACACCACCGGTTTCAATCCCGGCCAAGCCGCTGAAAATACTGCCGTAGTCGGCCGTGTCACCGCCGATGATGGCTCATTGCGCCTGCTGCTCGTCAACTACGCCTGCCATCCTACGACCCTGGCCTGGGACAATACTTTGCTCAGCCCCGACTTCGTCGGCGCGCTGCGCGAGGTCGTCGAGCACGAGCAAAACGCACCGTGCTGTTTTTACCAAGCCCCCTGCGGAGACCTCGGCCCCAAAGACGGGTTTGTTGGCGATACCGCTGTCGCTGATCGGAATGGCAAACAAGTCGGTCACGCCGCGCTTTCCGCCCTTTACAGCATGGGCCCACCGCAAACCGACTTCGCCTACACCGGCCCCGTCGTCTCCGGCGCAACCATCGGCACTTGGGGCTGGTCCGCCCACGACCAAGCGCGCCAAGCCGAGACCATAGCCTTTGCCGGCGGTTCCACCGATATACCGCTCGATCTTATTGAAATCCCAACGATCGCCTCACTCGAACAAGACCTCGAGCGCTTCACCGTTGAGCAGACCGCTGCCGACGCCAAAGGAGATGCTGTCGCCGCCCGCGATTTCGGCGCCCGTGCCGAACGCTGCCGCCGCTGGCTCGGCCGCGTCGCGCTGTTACCACAAGGAAAAACCTTCGATCTCAACTTCAGCGTACACCAATTCGGCGACGCGGTTTGGGTCACCTGCAGTGCCGAGCCCTATAGCTGGCTCGGCAGCGAATTACGCCGGCGTTTCCCCGACCTGATCCTATTCATCTCGCCGATCTCCGGCAATGCGCAAGTAGCCTACCTGCTACCGCGCGACCGCTATGGCCAGGGGCTCTACCAAGAAGAACCTTCGGCATTGGCTCCCGGCTGCCTAGAAGCCCTCACTGACGCGATCAGCGCAAAAATTAGCGCAACAACCGGCCACCGAGCCAAGGACTAACCATGGCCCAAAAACGCAACAAACAACGCCCCATCCGCGTTGGCGTCGTCGGTGTCGGTCGCGGCCGCTCCTTTATCCGAGCCGCGGAGGCCACCGGCATGGAACTGGTCGCAATCTGTGATACATGGCAAGAGCGCCTGCTCGCCGAAGGCAGCGCACTCGGTGTGACGACCTATAGCGAATACGAAAAATTTCTCACCCACGATATGGACGCGGTGGTGTTGGCCAACTTCTTCCATCAACACGCCCCCTTCGCCATCAAGGCGCTCAAAGCCGGCAAACACGTAATGAGCGAAACGGCCGCCTGTCATACTTTAGGGGAAGGAGTGGCGTTGGCCCGGGCGGTCGAGAAAAGCGGCAAGATCTATATGTTCGCCGAAAACTACCCGTATATGGTCTATAACCAGGAAATGCGACGCCGCTATCAGCTGGGCGATATCGGCGAGTTCAAATACGGTGAGGGCGAATATGTACACCCCGATCCGCCGGAGGTAAAATTGGCCCGCAGTTGCGGCCGCGATCACTGGCGCAACTGGATCCCCGCGACCTATTATTGTACCCATTCCATCGCGCCGGTCATGTATATCACCGACACCCGCCCCGTAAAGGTCAACGGTTTCGCCGTGCCTTTTGATTTCGCCGACCCCTCAAAAACAAATCATATGGGGCGCGCTGACACCGCCGCGGTGATCATCTGCCGCATGGACAATGATGCGGTGCTCAAATCACTGCACGGCGGCCTACGCGGCCACGGAAATTACGTGCGCATCCACGGCAACCAAGGCGTGATGGAAAATACCCGCCACGGCGACAAACAGCGCCTGCGCGTCTGGCGCGAGTCTTGGGAAAAATGCCAGGGCGAACCAGTCGAGACCGTTTACAAACCCGACTTCCCCGACCATCACCAACAGGCCACTCTGGCCGGGCACGGCGGCGGCGACTTTTTCACCAGCTACCATTTCGCCCAAGCCATCCTCACCGGCGAGCAACCTTACCTAGACGTCTACCGCGGCATCGATATGAGCATCGCCGGCATCCAGGCCTGGCGTTCTGCGCTCAACGACTCGGCGCCGATGGAGGTACCGGATTTCCGCCGCGAATCCGTGCGGCGAAAATACGCCAAAGACGACTGGTCTCCGGACCCGGAACGCAAGAAAAAAGGCCAGCCGGACAGCAGCGTATTGGGCAATCTCGAACCCTCCGCTGCAGCGAAAAAGTTGGCTGCAAAAGTCTGGGCGAAACAAGGCTATCTCGGAGAATAGAAAAGGAGCAATATGAGCGATTTTATCCGCGGCGACCGCCGCGTCATCGTCTTCAGCGCGCACGCCGCCGATTTCTGTTCGCGCGCCGGCGGTACCATCGCCCGGCTGATCGATGCCGGCAGCAAGGTGCATATCGTCGACTTCAGCTATGGTGAAAAATGCGAATCACCGGCACTCTGGGCACGCGACCCCGCACCATCCTTAGCCGAGATCAAACAAATACGCGCGGCCGAGATGGACGCGGCCGCCGCCATCCTCGGCGTGACCATCGAATGTCTCGACTTCGGCGACAGCCCCTTGCTGATCGGCCCCGAACGCCGACAGCAGTTACTCGAACTCTTCCGCCGACACCAACCCGACCTGGTGCTCTCCCACTGGAAAGACGATATCCTGCATCCCGACCACTGCGAGGCCACACAAGCCGTCATCTGGGCCAGCCGTTATTGCTTCCGTCCCGGCATCGAAGGCGCATCGGACTTGCCCCCCTGCCCTTCGCCCGAAGTCGTGTTCTACGAAACCACGCTAGGCACCGCCCCTGTCGCACGCTACCTACCCACCCTCTTCGTCGATATTTCACCAAGTTATGCGCAAAAATGCGCGGCGCTCGACTGTTTCGCCGCGCAACCCAGCCTTGCCGAGCGCTATGGCTGGCTCGCCCGCTACCGCGCACTCGAAGCGCAATCGACGGCCTGGATGCAAGGGTGCGAATACGCCGAAGGTTTTGTACGTCTAGGTACCGAAGCCGCCGGATTCTCCGGCCCTACCGGCTTTGGCCCAGGCTAATCACGCGGCAAAGATGGGAAGACATCAACGGCATGATATAAGTGCCCGGACTCGATATTCGTCACAGAACCGCGGCCGCCACCGCGTTCGCGATCCTCGGCCGCAATGGCCCTGCGCCTTGCGGATCATTCGTCAGCAACACACAGGCCACCTCGCTCTCCGGGTCCACCCATATCTCGGTGCCGGTCGCTCCACCATGGCCAAACACCCGCGACGAGGACAAATCCCCTTCTCCCACCCGCCAACCTAGCCCCCTACGCTGCCGCAACTTATCCTGCTCAGACAAATCCGCCATCTCCACCGTCTGATCCCGCGTCATCGCCGCCACTCCAGCCCCGCTCAACACCCGCACCCCCTTATACACTCCACCCGCCAAGAAAACCTGGCATAATACCATCAACTCCGCCGCCGTAGTCAGCATCCCACCCCAAGGCGCGGAAAAATTCCGCCAATAATCCGAGTTCCAATGCCAATCCGTGCCATCGCCTCCGCCATCGCCCTGATCCGGCAGACGAATCTCCGCCTCCCGCTCCCGCCGATCCTCCTGCCGCCCCAGCGAAGTATCCACCAACCCCAAGGGCGCAAAAAACATCGCCCGCAACACCTCCGGCAATATCTGTCCCGTCAACCGCTCTACGATCTCCCCCAACATAGCCATCCCCGCGCTCTGATACGAGATCCGCGTTCCGGGCGCAAACAACAACTCCAACTCGCAGATCCGCGCGACAAAATCTGCCAATGGCCTGTGCTTGGCACGAAACTGATGATTTTCCGGGATCATATCCGGCAAACCCGAAGTATGCGTCAACAAATGCCGTATGGTCACTCTCTCCTTCCCCGCTTCTGCAAACTCCGGCACATACTGCACCACCCGATCATCTAAACACAACCGCCCCTGCTCGACCAACTTAACCACCGCCGCGCAAACAATCGGCTTAGTTATAGAAGCAATCAAAAAAATCGTATCGGCCTCAACAGAGTCACCATCTTCGGCCACTTCCCGCCACCCAAAACAAGCCACCGGCAAAGCAACGCCCTTGCGCGCGACCTGCAAAACTCCACCCAATAATTCTCCGGCCTCCACTGCCTCCACCAACAACCCGTGGGCAACTTCCAATCCTTCTCTCAAGAAACCTACTGCTTCAGGATCGTCAACCGTCTTCATTTTCATCGTTCTCTCCATTCCAAGAATATCAGCGGCAAAACACACAACAACGCGCGGGCAAGTATGAGGATATACTCGTAGCGGATTGTATCCCCGGAGTCGCCCAGGAATGGGCCAGGAGAATGAGCGAGAGGTTCTTCTTACACTTGACCACCCTCACTACAATTGCCCCTTATACTGCAACCCCAACACCTCACGCGACCGCGCCACATTACAATACTTATCCGCCTCCGGGTGCCCCACCACATGCATAACATCAAAATCCACCGTCTCATTCTCCAACGCCAAATGACAGCCTTCGGCCAAATCGTGCCGACACACCACGCCAATGCCTCCGGCAGGCGCCCCATCCCGATAGGTCCGCAAACGCGTATCGGCGATACTGCAGGGACGAAAAACGATAATCCGTTGTTTAAACGCATCGTGAAACTGGCGACACATCTCCTCCTGCAGCCTTTTCGATATGCCATAGGGCGTGCCTTCCGGGCTGCGGACTTCAGACGTGAAAAAATGCCCATCCGGATGTTGCACCATGCAAGAGCCCATATGCACCACCCGTTTCACCCCGTGGCGCCTGGCCGATTCTAGTACATTCCACATCCCCTTCACATTGATCAAAAAAGGTCGTTCGTCGTGTTCAGGTTCATTCTCATAGCCGAAATAAGCCGATAGGTGCACCACCCCTTCACACCCTGCTATCGCGCTATCGACATCGTCAAAATTCGAAATATCCCCATAGAGCTTCTCTCCCTCCCATTCGCCATCCAATTCCCGATATTTGTCCCAAGCGGCTGGGCTGAGATCAAAACCTCTTATTTCGTGCCGACCGGCAAAATTGGCCAACACCGCTCGCCCGACCCAGCCCGCAGCACCGAATACAGCTACTTTCATCGCGTTTTCTCCTCGCTAATACACAACACCCAACAAACAATTCCGCCTAAAATAGGGCACCTTAAAGGAAACGACCAACTGCTGACGATGGCGTCAAGTTTACCTTGATCGCCACAATCCCTATCTTGCAGTTCGCAGCAAAGAAACTGTCGGCATTCCACAAGCACACGGGAGCTCTATCTTGGATTCTGTAAAAATTGGTTTTATCGGCTTAGGCGGTCGCGGTTCCGGGCTGGCCGACCTGGTCGTCAAAATGGACGATGTTACGATCCCAGCCGTCTGCGATGTCTACCAGGACCGCGTCGATAAAAAAATAGAACGCATCGAAGAATTAAAGGGCTATCGCCCCGACGGCTACAACGACTATCGCCAGATGCTCGATCGCGGCGACCTCAACGGAGTCGTGATCGCCTCCAGCTGGACCACCCACGTCGAGATCGCCATTGCCGCGATGCGCGCGGGCGTATACGCCGGGTCCGAGGTCGGCGGCGCCTCATCGATACAGGAGTGCTGGGAACTGGTCCGCGTCAGCGAAGAGACCGGCGTGCCCTTTATGCTCTTGGAAAACTGTTGTTTCGGCCGCGAGGAAATGGCGGTGCTCAATATGGTCAAACAGGGTCTATTTGGCGAGTTGATTCACTGCCAATGCGGCTACGAGCACGACCTGCGTTCCGAGATCACCCGCGGCAACGAAAACCGCCACTACCGCCTCGACAACTTCGTACACCGCAACGCCGACCTCTACCCGACGCACGGCGTCGGCCCCATCGCCAAAATGCTCGATATCAACAAGGGCAATCGCTTTATCTCGCTCGTTTCGATGAGCAGCAAGGCGCGTGGCTTGCACGACTACGCCGTCAACAATCTCGGCCCCGAGCACAGCGAATTTGCCACCGACTTCGCGCAAGGCGATATCACCACCACGATGGTCAAATGCGCGCATGGCGAGACCGTGCTGCTGACGCACGATTGCTCATTGCCCAGACCCTATTCGCGCGGGCAGCGCGTACAGGGCACGCGCGGCCTGTGGATGGAAGACAAAAATGCCGTACACTTCGACGACTTCCCCGGCGAGGAATGGGCCGACATGGCCAATTACCTGAGGGATTACGATCATCCGGTGTGGAAGGACTTCGTCGCCGACGGCGTGCAGGGCGGGCACGGCGGCATGGACTATCTGGTGCAGCGATCCTTTGTCGATGCCATCAAGGCCGGCCGCCAGACACCGATCGACGTCTACGACTCGGTCGCCTGGATGGCCATTACCGCACTGTCGGAAGACTCGATCGCTTGTGGCAGCCAACCGGTGCCCTTCCCCGACTTCACCAACGGCAAGTGGATCACCACCCGCCCAGAACCCGACAATTATTGGACGCTCGACGGGATCTATACCGGGGAGGAACAGCCCTTCGGCCGTTAATCCGCTGCGGCCCATTCGGCGAAACGCGCCTCGTCGACATTGCGCCCACTGACGACGATCACCACATCGCCCTCACCTTCTAAGACCACCTTGCCGGTCAGCGCGGCGGCGACGGCGATCGCCCCCGACGGCTCGACACGCAAGCCGTGCGTGCGATAGATCCACCGCATCGCCTTTTGCGTGTCCAGGTCGGGCACCGATGCCGCCTTCGCGACATGCGCCTGCAATATAGGCCAATTGTGCTCGCCGACGTCGTAGGAGCACAAACCGTCGCAAATGCTCGTCGGCCGCTCGATACGCACCCGCTCGCCAGCGACAAGCGACTGGCAAAAGTCTGCCGCGCCCTCCGGCTCGATTCCGACAATCTGCGCACCCGCGAAACCGTCGGCTATCGCCAGCGCGTGCCCCGCCATTAACCCGCCACCACTGACCTGGCAGAGAAAATGCGAGACCTCGCGTTCTTGCCGCCGCAGTTCGTCGACGATTTCCAGGCCACCGACGCCATTGCCGGCAATTACATGTGGGTCGTCGTAGGGCGAAGCCTGCACCGCCCCTTCTTCCTCGGCTATCCGGCGGGTCAGCTTATCGCGCTGGCCGGTCTGGTGGTCCGTAGCAATATCGTAGGTCAGGATCTCGGCGCCAAAAGAACGCGTCAATGCAAATTTCACCTTCGGCGCGCTCTCGGGCATCACGATCACCACCCGTTTGCCGTAGCGCATCCCCGCGTAGGAGATACCCGAGGCGAAATTACCCGACGAATGCGCTGCCACCGGCCGGTCGCCGATGCGCTCCAGGTTATTCGCCATCCAATTCAGCGCACCGAGCAACTTGAACGAGCCAACCGGCGTCCAGCCGTAATCCTTTAACCACACCCGCCGCCCGTCTTCTAACCCCAGTTCCTTTTCCAGTGCATACGAGCGCATCAGCGGGGCGGGCGATAGATGCTGACGAATCACCCCCTCGGCCTTGCGTACATCCTGTATAGTAGCCACTTCAATCGACATCGACATTTCTCCGGTATAATAAATAAATAGTCCGACTTATGAGCCGACGAGCATCTGGGTTTGCCGGGCAGCTAAAGGTGCGCAACCCACCGACCTGCGGCAAACGCCCCGAAGCAGATCCAGGTCCCAAGGCCCCTTGCTCTCCTTCGGGCAAAATAACATATTTTCGCCTTGTAACCTAAGCCGAATTGTCCATGCAAAGGACCTAATCCAAAAGGATAATCTACCGCCATGAACGACAATGCACAGCGCGCGCAATTCGAACGCGACGGGTTTTTCGTCTGCGAGAACATCCTTGACACCGCTACAGTCGATAGCCTAAACCACCTCAGCGACACGGTACTCGCCGAACAGGATGCCGAGCATTTCGAGCGCCAACGCGCCACCGGCAGCATGGTGCTGATCGACTGGGCCATGGCCTACGAAAAATCGGCAATGGGCGAGCTGATCACCCAATGCAAAGCGCTTGACGCGCTGGCCCAACTCGGATTCACCGAACCGAAATTCGGCCACGGGCGCATCATCAGCAAACCCCCGCACAGCCCGCCGCTCTTTTGGCACGAAGACGGCCGCTTCTGGGACGATCCGGTCAGCTACACGCCGCAACCCATCCAGGTTTTTCTGATGTATTACCTGACCGACACGACGCCTAAAAACGGCTGCTTGCGCGTCATCCCAGGGTCACACCTCACACGCCATGCCCTGCACGATCAGATCTCCCCCCAGCATACCGAATCGCTCACCACCTACGCCGACCCTAGCGATCCGGGTTTCTGCAAAGTCGACGAAGAAATCGACGTGCCCGTCAAAGCCGGCGATCTGGTCATCGGCTATGGCAGCCTATTGCACGCCTCCCACGGCAACCGCTCGGACCAACGCCGGACCGTGCTGACGATGTGGTATTATCCCGACTTCGCCGCCTTGCCCGAACGGACGCAGGCCACGGTCGCTTCGCTAGAAAAGAATAACGGCGATGCCCTGGCCGCCGATGAAAAGACAAGGCGCTTGTTGCAGTCGCTTAAGATAGAATATCGTGGGGACGCAACGCCGATTGAGGCGCAGTTGACCCCCGGTCCGGCGTTAAAATAACGCAGCGGGCTATCGACGAAAGGCGATGCGAAGACTTCCTTACGACCGAACGCATCACGGACGTGCCGGCCGACCGGGTCCGCGTCACGCGCGGTAATACGAGCTTCTGGTCGCAGTCCGTCGATGGGTGCCGCGGCGATACGCCCGACGAGCACGAGCGAGCGCCGCTAATCGACCGCTACCTAGCTGAGCGCGATACATCACAGACCCCATAGACCGCAGCTTTTTATTTACCCCTCGGGCGCCGTCCAGCTAAACGGCCGCGTTAAACGCAATTTCCTTTCGACAGCGCCGTAGCAACCCTCTGGCAAAAACTCATCGGAGTGCATATAACACCGCACCTGCACTTCATCGCTGCCCTCCTCAAAGCTAAACAACCGGCTCTTCGGCACATTGGCCGGGCCATGGTAACGACTGAGGCAGGCCACATTGATAAAATGCGTGCCGCCCCACTTCGTTTCTATATGGGATTTGCCGCCAAAGGTATCATCCGGATGCGTATGCGTATGCCCCCCCAGCCATAAATCGACCGAGCCGGGATGCTCGCTTAGATAGTTTTCAAAAGCCCCGGAATCTGGCCGGCCACCGACAAAATACAGATACGACGCGCCAATCGGCGTACCCCGGTCTTTGTAGCCGTGATAATGACTTTGCCATTGGCCGTCGTCGCTTTTGCGCAGCCCTTCCCAATCGCCGGAAGCCACCGTCGTCTCCTTGAGCATATAATGGTGTGCACTAATGATAATATGTTGCGGGTGAGCGGCGACCATATCTTGCCACCAGGCGAAGGTCTCAGCCGAAACTACTCCGGCGGGATTGCCACCGAGATCGCCTCGGCCGATCGTTTGCGAAGGTTCATTGATATCGCTCATTAGCAAAAAGAGGACATTACCAGCCTTAAACGCGTAACGCTCCCAGGTCCCTTTGATGGCATAAGGTCTTTTGGCCGCATCGACGCCAGAAAAATCCGTATGCTCGCCCGTCGGGTCGACCCATTTTCGCCACCACCAAGCCTGCGGCTCATCGAGTCCACTGCGGTCGTGGTTGCCGCAAATACTGTAAATATCCTCGCGGCGATGCCGCTCCATCACCGCGAGCTGGCGGACCACCTCCCTACCCTCCTCGTCGTCGGGCACTTCCTGCCCCCCCGACATATCGCCGATATCAATGGCGATATCCCATGCAAAGGGCGGCCCCCCCATATCACCGCCTTGTTCGCTCGTCTGCAATGCTGTAGCCAGACTATGGCGACCGCGTTTGCTATCCGTGCCGACGTGCGCATCGCCAAAAGCCCATACGTTAAATGTATCGCCCGCCATCTATTATTATCCTCGCGATGAAGTTTACAACAGTCTATTGGTCCGCAGCGGCGAATTGGCAGAGCAGAAAATCGGCCCCTCGTTTGTAGCCCCCCACACCCATAGTATGCCCTGCGTCGTCCGTGAGTATACATTCGACCTCGGCTCCGGCCTCTTTCAACGCGTTCCGCAATGCCACACAGTCCTTGGTGCCGACACGGGCATCATCGTTACCGATCGACATAAAAATCGGCCTTCCCACCATATCCGCTGCATAGTGCACCAACGCCAAACCACCGACCTCTTCCCGCTGCACATCGGCAGCAAACTCGGAGAGCACGCGCCAATCGGTCACCGGCGCAAAACCGGCTGCCGCCGTGAGCCGCGCTTCATGAGCGAGCAAGTACAGCGCCAGATACCCCCCGCGCGAAGTACCGGAAACCGCAATGCGCCCAAACGCCGCAACGCCCCGCCTCAGACACGCATCGATAACCGCCCCAGCGTCCGCAGCAAAAATCGCAAACGGATCAACCCCGCCCACCACCAGCGAATTGCGCAGCGCGTGGATCCCCTCGCCAAAATGGTCAATGCGCTCACCGTGCCCCGTATAATCGAAACTCAGCACCCGGTGTCCAGCCGCCAAAAACGCGTCGGTCGTGTGATTGCAAGGCGCTTCGAATAGCGTCTTTTCCCGCCCCGACGCAAAAGCCATCAATAGCGCTGGTTCAGCCGCCAACTGCTCCGGCGGTGGCGAGAGCAGGGTGACCGTAAAGCTCCGACCATCGGCAGCGACTAGGAAATCCTCGCGTTCAAACATTCAAGCCCCCCATCAGTCGTATTGCGTCTAAATCTGGCTGCTGGCAATGCCCTTGCCGCGCACAATGCCAGCGCATTGCCGACCGGACGCCAGCGCTGTAGTGCCAGCGTTTCGTCCGCAGGCAGGACAGCGCGGACAATCAAAAACCCTTGCTGCTCGTATGCGGCCTTTTGCAGTTCACTAAACGTATATTCCATCTCCAACGCGTTCTCTCGATGTATTTTTATTGCCATGACCGGCCTTGTTTGACTCGGCGCATATGCGTAGCCTATTTATTAAATCCAATAGCGACCTACCACCCGATGCAAATTCCAATGCTCCGATTACTTGCAGCCATTGAAGACGACGACCGCCGGCAGGTGAAAAAATGGCTCAAAGCCAATGCCGCGCTCGCGACCGCCCCCGTCGCGCACGACACCTTATACGAGCGCGAGATCGTGCATTGGCTGTATAAGCGAGATACCGCACTGCACTTGGCCGCGGCCGGTTATCGGCTTGAGATCGTTCGCTTGCTGCTGGCCGCCGGTGCCAACGCAAACGCGGCGCAGAATCGCCGCCGCAGCGGGCCATTGCATTACGCGGCGGACGGTTTTATAACCGGCCCTGCCTGGGACGAAAAAAGACAGGTAAAAACCATCGCCTGCCTGCTCGATGCCGGTGCAGCAATTGACACACAAGACGCCAATGCGGCCACTGCGCTGCATCGAGCAACCCGCACGCAATGCGCGGCAGCCGTCGAATACCTGTTGCACGTCGGCAGCGACCCCACAACGAGGAATAAGACGGGGGCTACGGCCTTTCACCTCGCCGTGCAGCATACTGGTCGCGGCGGCACCGGCACCGATGAAGCAAAAATGGCGCAACAGCAGATCATCGCGGCCTTTATTTCGTCTGGCGCCAACCCCGCACTCAAAGACGGTAAAGGCCTATCGGTCATCGATCGCGCCAAAAGCGCTTGCATACGGGAATTATTGTCCGGCGACGGATAAACATCTTTCGCAACTCGTCATCGGGGCGAGATTGACGAGCGTTTTAAAAGACTACAGTTTATGCGGCTCACGCTTCAAAGTTTAAAGCACCCATCCCCATCCTAAAAGAAAGACCCGCCATGCTCAAAGCCGTAAAGCAACTGAATTACACGATCATCCTCTGCGACGACATGGAGCTTATGAAAGCCTTCTACCGCGACCTGTTCCCCTTCCCCATTCGCGGCGACGGCGAAACAGGTTTGGGCTTCGAGACCGGCCCGACACAATTCTCGCTGCGCAAACGCACCCGCCCTTACGACGGTCAAGGCACCCGCAACGACCTGCCCGGCGTGCAGATCGCCTTCCTCGTCGAACCCGACGAAGTGCAGGAGTGCTACGATATACTCGTTGCCAAAGGCGTCAGAATCATGGAAGCGGTAACAGACCAACCCCGCGGCCACCGCACCATATATTTCGCCGACCCCGAGGGCAACCAACTCGAAATCTATGCCGAGATCTAATCAGCCGATGAGCGACAACTTGCGCGTTCACGCAATCGCTGTGGATATGGCTCGCTCAGCCGCCTTGTCCACAGCGATTGCGTGAACGCTTTCGGCGCAGA
>JABHFS010000183.1 GCA_018672475.1 Gemmatimonadota bacterium
CTCCTTCACCGCCGGCGAAGCCGCCCGGCGCGAGTTGAGCCAGATCGCAATGCTGATCGTTCGCAAACCGGTGATGTTTTCGACCTTCATAGAAACCGGTGTCGAATACCACCGTTTTATCCAACTACAGGACCCGACACCGCCGCGCGCCAACGACGACTTCAGCGAGTTGACGGCGCTCTTCCAGATGACCGACATCTCCGATTATCAGGGTTACCGACTGACCACCGTATTGGGTTTTTCGCTCAGCCGCCTCGACGTTGAAGTCGAAGACTCCACGCTCAACACTCGGGGTTTTATCACCGTCTACGCGGGGATCGAGTGATGAGAAACGCCTCTATATTCAAACGATCCAACACTCGCGCCTGCGATAAGAGAGCGACGTTCGGGCTAATCCTATTGATGCTCATTGCGGCCCTGCCCGTTGATGCCCAGAGCTACGGTTCGCGTCTCGGCACGGTCAAGCGCGGTGGCAAGGTTTCATTCGAGCCGACCGGCCCCGGCGTGCTCTTCGACGCGCTCGACCCGTCCTTGCGCAAGTGGTACGCCCCGCAAGAGCTCTATGGCGAGTATCAGTGGCAGAGCTGGCAATACGCTAATTACGCACGCGAAAACTATCAACGCTATGTGCCGACCTCGATCGAGGGCGACTACTTCTACGACCTCTTCGGCAACTACCTCAACCGCGGTTGGCAGATCTTCGACTGGCGCCAGCAAAATCCCCAGCCCTTCGGCTCGACGCTGTCTAAGAACGGCCGCTTCGGCGCGTGGTTCAACAATGTCGTCATCGCCTCCGACCACAAGGGCCAGTATCACTACGCTATCACCGTCGGCAACGAGATCCGCACCACCCTGACGCCGATGACCTTCTCCAAACCACGTTTTAATGGTGTGCAAATCGACCTAGCCTCCGACAAATACGCGGCGACTGTATTGTTGTCGCGCATCAACGAGCTCGGCTCCGCCCCGGCCCGCAGCGACAATACCAACCTGGCCGGTGGCCGCTTGGAGGTGCAAGTCGGCGACTTCGTACGGATCGGCGGCACGTTCATCAACGCCCACCACTCGCATACCCAAGACGAAGCCTTCAGCGGCAATTTATTCAAAGGTGGTCTGCTCGATTCCCAGCGCTTTGAGAACCTGACTTTCGTCGAAGTTTTAATCAAGGACGACAGTCCCGAGGACGGCGAGGGCGGCGGCGCACTCTTCGACGCCGACATTCTCATCTACGATACCGACGGCAACGAGACGCGCGGTTCGGAGATCGGCTTCCGGCCCCTAATCGAGGGCGGTTTCCAACGCCGGGGTTTTCTCGCCGCCGACGGCAACGAAGAGATCAAGCTGCGTTTCGACCTCCTCGACCGCAGCTACTCCGGACCAGATCCGGCCGCGATCACCCGCATTCGCCTGGAGCTCGTCGTCGCTAATGACTATCTCGTCGAAGTCGGGTCCGGCCTACAAACCAATATCGTGCGCCAACAGATCTTCATCCCCATCGCGCAAGCCGACGGTAATGTCAAAGACTCGTCTAATCAACGGGTACTGGCCTTCGACTACGGCCTGCCCACCGCCAACCAAATCGCCGGCTTCACCCTCGAACTGACCGACTTCGACGGCTTCAACGGCAACTTCGAGCTCAATATCAACAACCGCTGGCGCCAATACCCTGGGCCCAATAAAGGCAATCACACCGGCGGCGAGGAAGCCACCGCCTGGATCGGCAATCTCTCGAAAGTTTCGCACCCTTATTTCGGTTTTGGCGAGGCCTTCTTTGTCGCCCCCGACTACCAGACCTCCTTCCGCACCGTGCAGGAGACCGGTATCGTCGACTATGGCGATGACCTTAAGATCTACGAGTTCGTCGACGACAACGACGATCAGGACCGCCAACCCGATTGGCGCCGTAGGGGAAACCCCAACGGCGACACGGTGGTATTTCCCGGTTGGGACGAGAACAACGATTTCATCTCCGACTACAACCAGAACGACAACGCCGAAAGTCCCAACCGCTTTCCCGATTACGAAGAGCCTTTCCTACGCTTCTACACCGACCGACCGGCCTTTCTCTACGGCATCGACATGAACCACAACGGCACCATCGACCGTTTCGAAAACGACGAAGAGGCCGACCTACCCTACAAGCGCGACCGCCAGGGCTACAACCTCTATATGGGGCGCTTTCTGCACCCGCATCTCAAAATTACCGCTGGCCAGCAGCGCGTCCGCCAGATCTCCGACGACCGCCGCAACCTCGCCAGTTATCTATTGCTTAGCGGCGACCACGTCTTCTCGCGTTTTCGCCTGCGGCTCTTTCAGGATATCCGCAAAGTAAACGACACGATCCGCAACGACCTCTTGCAGTGGGTGCAGCCGCCCAATTCGCGCGGTGAATTGCGCCCCCTTCGCGATGTGCTGCCGGCGCAAAATACCGTCGTTAACACCACCTGGCTGGGTTTAGACTACGACGGCTGGTCGGGTTTGAAGGTCAAAAATATCTTGCGCTGGCAACTCCACCACCAACTCGATTCCGAGCAAGAGTTATCACAGCGCTCGATGCGCGACCACACCACCTTCGTCGGGCTGATCAACAAGGCTGAATATCGCATTAACCTCGGCACGCTGAGCTTGACCCCAGCCTGGAAGAGCGAATTTCTGCGCTTCAACTCCTTTACCGCCGGCGAAGCCACCCGGCGCGAGTTGAGCCAGATCGCGATGCTGATCGCCCGCAAACCGGTGATGTACACCACGACCTTGGAAGCCGGGGTCGAATACCATCGTTTTATACAGTTGCAGGACCCGACGCCGCCGCGCGCCAACGACGACTTCAGCGAGCTGACCGCGCTCTTGCAGATGACCGACATCTCCGATTACCAGGGCTACCGGCTGACGACAACGCTGGGTTTTTCGCTTAGCCGCTTCGACTTCGCGGCACAGGGGCCCACGCTCAACACTCGGGGTTTTATCACCGTCTATGCGGGGGTCGAGCGGTGATCTTCGTGCTGCTAACGCTGCTGCCCCTGCTCTGGGGCTGTAGCGCGAACGAGCCGCCCCTCGCCGGAACGCCGGTCGACCCGGCCGTACTCTTCGAGCATTCGACCTTTGCCGACGCCGCACTCGAACTCGAGGTCCGCTCGCTGCTCGGTCGTCCACGCGGCGAGCTTAGCACGGCCGAATTGAACTCGATCGAAATACTCGATGCGGGCCGTAAAGGCATTGAAGACCTCACCGGCATCGACCGCCTCGCCCATTTGCGCGTCCTGCGTTTGAGCGCCAACGCCTTCAGCGATATCAGCCCGCTGCAAATGCTCAACCGCCTCGAAGAACTGGACCTCGGGCAAAACAACATCACCGACGCCGGCGGACTCACCGCCCTGGGCACCCTGCAGGTGCTGGTGCTGTCCAACAACCAACTCACTGAAATCGGCCCGCTCGCGCAGCTCACCCGGCTGACGCAACTCGACCTCGACCACAACCAGATCTCCAACCTCTCGCCCTTGCGCGGGCTCAAGCTGTTGCGGCTGCTCAATTTCGACGACAATTTCGTCCGCGACCTCTCCGCCCTTGAAGCCCTGCCCGCCTTGCGCCGCGTCGAGCTCTCGGGCAACCCCATCGACCTAGAGATCCTCGCCCCTTTGCGCGAAAGAGGTATTCAGGTCGGTTTTTATCTGCCCCCTCTCGGCATAGGCGACGATATTCTCGAAGAGGAGATCCGCGAGACGCTTGGCATCGAAACCGGCGAAATATCGGATGCTAATCTGCGCACGATCCAACGCCTTAGCTTGCGCGGGGCCGTCAGCTCCATTCGTGGTATCGAACGTCTGACCAACCTGCGAATTTTTTCCGTGATCGGGGTTCGCGCCCCCCTCAACGATATCTCGCCGCTATCCGACTTGATCCGCCTGCGCGAGATCTCGATCTTCAACACCGAGCTCACCAGCCTACAAGGCCTTTTCCAATTGCGCCTTTTGCGCCGATTGCGTTTGGATTCCAACCGCATCGAGGACCTGTCGCCACTAGGCCAGTTGACCGGGGTCAACGACATGAGCCTCGGCACAAACCAAATCCGCGATGTCTTTCCCTTGCGGCGCCTCATTCGCATGGTGAAACTCAACCTCAGCAACAACGAAATTCGCGATCTTGGGCCACTGGTAAAACTGATTGCTCTCGAAGAGCTGAACTTCAACAGAAACGATGTTTCCAGCCTCGCCTTCGTCGCGAATATGCAGAAACTGCGGGTGCTCAACTGCTCGACCAACCTGATCGAGGACATTTCGCCCTTGTTGGATCTGCCCGCACTCACCCGCGTCTCACTGCAAGGTAACCCGCTCAGCGACAAGGCCAAGGCCCATGCGCGCGAACTGATCGACCGCGGCGTCACCGTGATAGCCCCACAATGAGGCTCTGGCTCGCCATCGCCCTCTTGGCGTTCGCCGCGCCGCTCGCCGCCGTCGAACAGCTCGTTGTCGGCAACGGCGGTCTGTCCTTTCTCGACGCACGCGAGACTTCTGATCGCCTCTCGGTCTTAACCGACTCGATTTGGATTTGGGACGTCGAGGACGGCCAAAATATCGCCGAACAGGTCCTGCAACGCGGCGGCGCTGTTTTCCCCGTCGTCGTGCGCCAGACCGACTTCGGCTCTTCGGTGCAATTACCCTTCGCGCCCAGCCTGGAGAATATCGTCGACGGAGACGCCGAAACCTCTTTCAGCCCCGCCGAGATCGGCCTCGAAAACCAGTTAGACCTTTATATCGACCTCGGCGGACACTATGGCGTCGAGCAGATCCGATTTTTCCCCCGCCTCGACGCCGAGCACCGCGACGACTATCTGCAGGCTTTTCAACTCGGCCACAACCGCGAGGACCTCTCTGTCGATGGCGAGAGCAAGGGGTTGATCATCGACGCCGCCTACAGTTTCCTGATCAACGCCAATATCAACTCTCCCAACAGCCAGAGCATCGTGATCTGGCCGCGCCCCAACCAGGCCACGGACGAAAAAGAAATGCGCTACGTGCGCATCCGCACACTCAATGAGCGCCCGTGGGAAATCGCCGAAGTAGAAATTATCGCCAACGGCCACATGCCGTCGGGCGAATATACCTCCACCGTGCTCGAAGTCCGCAACGCCGCCCCGGTTTGGGGCCGCCTGCTGGTCAACGGCCAGGACCCTTCGGAATGGCCGATCATCGTGCAGACCCGCACCGGCCCGGACCGCGAACCTCTGCACTACTACGCAACTTCGGCCATCAGCGGCGAGCTAGAACGCATCGACCGCGTGTTCTGGGAATCCTTCGACACCCTACCGGCGACCCCCTTCTCACCGAGTCGCGGCCCGATCGTCGACAATCCCTTCTGGAGCCCTTGGGAGACGGTCGACCTCGGCGTCATCGTATCACCGCCTGAGCGCTTTATCCAGTTTCGCGTGCAATTGCTCAGGCCGGGCAGCAAAATAGAACAGCTCACCTTCGAATTCACCAGCCGCCCATTGGCCCAGGAACTCAAAGCCGAAATCGCGCCTGTCGCCACCGAGCCCGGCATCGACACCGGTTTCACACTCAGTTTAAGCGCCCGCCGAGTCAAAGATCTGCCCGGTGAAGGCGAGTCCGGTTTCCGTTTCCTCGAAGTACTGAGCCCAACGGAGATCGTCGCCATCGACAGCGTGCTGATCCAAGACCGTCCCTCCTTCTTCGACGCGGAAATTACCCCCGGCCGCGGTTTCACCCTCCACTTCCTCGAACGCATCGCGCCGGCCGCTAGTTTCGTCCAGGTCTTCTTTCGCGGCCGCGTCTTCGTCGACGGCACCACCTTCCGGGTCCGCGCGCTCGACCGGCGCTCAACCGGCGCGGTCGAGGAGGACGTCTACCAATTCGCACGTGCCGGCGACGTAGACCAACGCACCCCGGGCGGCTCGCTCTCCGTGCGCCTCGCAGACCGCAATAACCTGCTCGTCGACGAACTGACCCCGCGCACGGTGGCTTTCACCCCCAACGGAGACCGGGTCAACGACTATCTCGAACTCAGTTATAACCTGCTCAAGTTGACACAGGCGGCCCCGGTCTTCTTCGAGATCTATGACCTCGCCGGCCACAAGGTGCAACGCGGTTATATCAGCGAAGATCTCAGCGGCTCCTTCCTGCGCTTGTGGGACGGGCGCGCAACCGACGGCAAGTTAGTGCCGCCCGGCATGTATCTCTACCAGGTCCAAGTCGAATCCGACGACGGAACACACGCGCGCCAGGGCGTTGTAAGTGTCGTCTACTAGACGTAGCTTTAACTCGTTTGGCGATATTCGCCGCTAACCTTCACGTGTTTTCCAGCATCTATATATAGTATGCCTATAACTCGTTTCCATTCGCTGCTGTTGGCCGCCCTGCTCTGGGGGTGTGGCACGGACCAGACGGCCCCGCCACCGGCTGCCATCTCTTCTCTCGGCGACCTTGTCGAACACACGACATTCGCCGACGAGGGCCTTGAACGGGCCGTGCGCTTTGCGTTAAACCAACCGCGCGGCCCATTAACCGATGACGTGCTCAGCGACATCGACACCCTCGACGCGTCGCAACACGCCATCGGCGATATCTCCGGTATCGGCCGCCTCACTGCTTTGCGTCGTCTGACTCTAGGCGCCAACGCGCTGGCCGACCTCGCACCGCTTTCCGAGCTAGACGCCCTGCAGTTTCTCGATCTCTCCGATAATCAGATCCAAGATCTCGCGCCATTGGTCGGCCTCAACCGCCTCAGCGCGCTCGACCTTTCGGGTAACCAGGTCGCCGACCTGCAACCACTCGCCGGCCTCGGTCAACTCACCCACCTCGACCTCGACGACAACCTTATTCGCGAGATCGCGCCGCTGGCCGCGCTACGCCGTCTGCGTCTGCTCAACCTCGACAATAATCTAGTGCGCGATATCACTGCACTGATGGGTTTGCGCCTGTTGCGCGACCTCGAGCTTTCCGGCAACCCGCTCGACGACCTCGACGATATCGCCGATCTCAACGACCGCGGCGTGCAGGTGCGCTACTTTGTGCCCTTCGAAAACCCTTTCGACGAAGTCATTGAAGCAGCCGTGCGCAAAGAGTTGGGCAATATCAAGGGGCCGATTTCGCAAACCGCCCTCGACCGAATCACCACCCTCAGTATCATCGGAGAGATCCAAACCCTCAACGGTATCGACAAACTGCGCAACCTCGACGCACTCTTCATCCGCTTCACCGGCGACGCCGACTTCCGCCTCGCCGACCTGACCCCGCTGCCCTTGCTCAGAAAACTGACGAATCTGACCATGCGTGACTTGGCCCTCAGCGATATCACACCCTTGGGGGCGATATTGCTGCTCAGGGATCTCAGTCTGCCCAATAACGCCATTTCCGATCTGCGCCCGCTAGCCAGCCTGACCAGGCTGCGCTTCCTCAACCTCGCCGGCAATGAAGTGTCAGACCTAACGCCATTGATCAACTTGAATCGCCTAACTACCATTAATCTGACCAATAACGAGGTATCAGACCTATCTCCGGTCGGCGCGATAGCCGACCTCAAGCAGGTCTGGGTGCGCGGCAACCCCCTCAGCAGCGAAACCCTCACCATAGTCGTGCCCGCCCTACGCGAAGCCGGCATTTTCGTGGTGGGTATCTGATCGCTATGCGTCGCCTGCTCACCGTGCTTGTCACAGGTATTTGCGCCCTACCGCTCTTTGCCATCGAAACACTCGTAATCGGATCGGGCGGCCTGCCGTGGACGGTCGTCGCCGACTCGACCGGCAAAGTCTCGGTCGCCGCCGATTCGATCTGGACTTGGCCGGTCGCCCCCAGGCAAAATATCGCCCGCGAAGTCTTCGCCCACGGCGGCCGGGCCTTCGCCGTCGTCGTCGGTCAAGGGGCCTTTGGCCAGACCACGCGCAGTCTTTTCGTCCCCATAGGCATTGAAAAGATCCTCGACGGCAACGCGGACACCTCCTTCAACCCGGACGATGCCGATATCGCCAAACAGGTCGATATATATATTGACCTGGGTGGCCACTTTAGTGTCGAGCAGATCCGCTTCTATCCCCGACTCGACTCCGAGCACCGCGACGACTATCTACAAGCCTTCCAGCTCGGCCACAACCGCGACGACCCGGCAGGGTTCACCTCAGCCGCCAATGTCGCCCTGGTGCCCTATAGCCTGTTGATCAACAACCACATCAACACCCCTAACGACCAGAGCATCGTCCAGTGGCCGCTGCCCAACCAGCCGACCGAGCCCAAGGAAATGCGGCACGTACGCATCCGCACACTCAGCGAACGCAACTGGGAAATCGCCGAAGTAGAGATCATCGCCGACGGCACCGTCGCCCCGGCCGAGTTCGTCTCGCGGTCCCTAGCCGTACCGGGGGGGGCGCCGGTTTGGGGCCGCATGCTGATCAACGGCCGCGACGCCGCGGAATTCCCGGTCATCGTGCAAACCCGCACAGGCCCTGACCCCACCCCGATCCACTATTACCTCGACTTGACCAAATCCAAAATCCTGCGGCTGGTGACCCGCCAGGGCTGGGAGAATATCAATACCCTCTCCGATGTCGAACGCGGCGAGGCCAGACAAGGCCCGGTGCTGCCCAACCCGCTATGGAGCGCCTGGGAGACGGTCACCGACGGGTTGATCCTCTCGCCGAGCCCGCTCGAATACATGCAATTCCGCATCGCGTGGACCGACCCCGGCATCAAAATCGAAACGCTGACCTTCGAACATACCAACTGGCCGGTCGCCGAAGTCTTAAAGGCCGAAATCAACCCGGTAGAAGTCGACGCCGGTCGCGAAACCAACTTCGTACTTTCACTGCAAGTCCAACGACTCACCGACACCAATATCCCCGCCTCGGGTTTCCGCCACCTGCAGATTTTCACCCCCGCCGAAATCACCGGCGTCGATCGCGTATTGGTCAAGGACGTCGAAGCGCTGTTCAAAGTGCGGCAAGACCCGGGCCGCGGGTTCGATATCGAGCTATGGGACCGCATCGACCCCGGCGCCAGTTTTATTGAAGTCTTCTTCCGTGCCCGCGTCTTTGCCGACGGCACCCTCTTCCGGGTCCAGGCCCTCGACGAACGCGCCACCCCCACCGAACAAGAGACGATCTACCAATTCGCCCGCGCCGGCGACGTCGACCCGCTGACCCCGAGCGGGACCCTGGCCGTGCGTCTCAGCTCGCGCAGCGATCCCTTACTCGACGACCTACAATCGACCAGCCGTATCGTCACGCCGAATTCCGACGGGCTCAACGACTTCCTGCTCGTCAGCTACAACCTGCTGCGCCTGACGCGACCAGCACCGGTCTTCTTCGAGATCTATACTCTAGACGGCCGACGCGTGCGCCTGGGTTTCGCCGGCGCCGACCAGTCCGGTCGTTTCGCCCGCATCTGGGACGGGCGCGACCAAGCCGGGTTCACCGTAGAACCGGGCCTCTACCTCTATCAGATCCAGGTCGACACCGACGCCGGGACCTTTCAACGACAAGGCGCAGTCAGCGTCGCATATTGAAGGACGGCAAGTTTATCGCCAGATAACCTTCACTCGAAAGTTGGGATACAAAGATGAAAGTCCTCTTTATCGGTGGCACCGGCACCATCTCCTCCGCCTGCACCCGCCTCGCCCTCGAACAAGGCGTTGAACTCTATCTATTCAATCGCGGCCAAACCTCCACGGACCTGCCCGCCGGTGCCCATTTGATCCAGGGCGATATCAACAACCGCGACGAAGCCGAGGCCCTGCTCAAAGGGCACACTTTCGACACCGTCGTCGACTGGATCGCCTTCGGCGTCGAGCAGGTCGAACGGGATATCGAACTCTTCTCGGGACGCACCGGCCAATACGTGTTTATCAGTTCCGCTTCCGCCTACCAAAAACCTGTAGCACACTATCGCATTGACGAAGGCACGCCGCTGGCCAATCCTTTCTGGGAGTATTCGCGCAAGAAAATCGCCTGCGAGGACCGGTTGATGCGCGAATACCGCGACAACGGCTTCCCCATCACCATCGTCCGCCCCTCGCACACCTACAGTCCGTCGCGGCTACCCACCGCGATCGGCGGTGGGCCTAATGTTATCGCCCGGCTGCGGGCCGGCAAGAAGCTCATCGTACACGGCGACGGCGAATCGCTGTGGGTTATGACGCACAATACCGATTTCGCCAAGGCCTTCAACGGCCTGTTCGCCCACCCCAAGGCCATCGGCCACGCCTACCAGATCACCTCCGACGAAGTGCTGACCTGGAACCAGATCTACGCCATCCTCGGCACCGCCGCCGGCGCCGAACCGCAACTGGTGCACATCCCCTCCGACTTCATCAACCACCACGACCCAGCCACCGGCGCGGGGCTGCTCGGCGACAAGGCTTGCAGCGTGGTCTTCGACAATAGCAAAATCAAAGAGCTCGTGCCCGGCTACACCGCCACCGTATCTTTTTCCCAGGGCGCCAAAGAATGCGTCGCTTGGCTAGACGCCGATCCGCAACGGGCCCAGATCGACAAGGAAAAAGAGGCGATGATGGATCGCGTCATCACCGCCTACGAAAAAGCCTGGGCATAATACCGACGCGATATCACCCCCAACAAAAGAGGGCCCTGTGCCGCTTTGTTATCAGCGCGGTACAGGGCCCTCTTTTGTTGCTGAATTCATCACGGATATTGATCGCGGCGGATATTTTTTTAAGAGAGGCGGTTGGGCAAAGGGCCTGGAAGGGCGGTGCGGGGGGAGTGGTCGCGACGGCCCGGGGGGCTTTAAAAAAGCCCGCCGCCTAGCATCCGCAATAAATACCTAAACAACATTTCTCAAAGCGCTACGTCACTACCACCCAACGTCACTCCTTCTCCGGAATCTCATCCCTCTCAGGCACCGGAAAATTGACCCAGTACCCTTCCGGATCCTCACCGCGGCAGATATAACCGTTCGCCCGTCGTTCCTCCCGCGTGCGCACATCCGGCGGCATATAGCGCAAAGTCAGGCCACAGCGGCGACGATCGGAAAGATTGGGCCTGGAGCCGTGCAACAACATATCGGTGTGTATTGAAATCTGCCCCGCCTGCAGAATAAAAGGCACCGGCTCGCTACCCCATTTGAGCGGATCGTGCACACTCTGCCCCAGCACATTCTGTTCTTCTTGCGTGCTGTGCTCAAAGGGAATCTGCCCGTGCAGATGCGAACCAGGGATCACCGTCATCGGCCCCGTCTGCTCTTGCACATCGTCAATCGCCAACCATACGGTCACGACCTTGCTCGGCGTCAATGGCCAATAGGAGGCGTCCTGGTGCCAGCTCACCTGTTTGTTGTCACCCGGATCCTTGGAAAAATAGTGCGTCATCACACTGACGAGATTCGGCCCGACAAGATCCTCAACGTAGTCGAGTATTCGCCGGTCGTGTAATAGATCGTAGATCCCCTTGCAGTGGCGATGCCAGCCATTGATCGAATAGCTATTGTGACCGGCGGCCTTGGCCTTTTCGATCATCTCATCGAAATAACGCCGATTCGCCGCGGCCTCCTCCGGTGTAAAAACATGCAACGGACAGATATACCCCTGTGTGTTGTATTGCTCTACCTGCGCCTTGCTCAGGTGTTTTGGCTCGTCGTTCGCAACGGGGAAAAAACGAATCTCGCGCTGCATATCGGGCAGGGCGTCGGTAAGGGCCATCGCTTTGCTCCTAGGGATTGTGCCGCGAGAGAAATTCGCGCACCAGTTGGTTCAATTGTTCCGGGGCTTCCAAGTTACTCATATGACCGACGCCGGGCAGTACTTTTTTTTCTGCGCCGGGAATGCGGCGATACAACTCGTCGGCGATCGTGCGGCAATCACCGTTGTCGAGCTCGCCGACGAGGACCAGGGTCGGCGCTTGAATTTCTTCCAGGCGAGCAAAGGCCGGTGGCGCCAACTCCGTGCCGGGGTCCTCGTTGAGCCAGAACCAACCCGAATAGTCGGCGACCATCCGACGAAAAAGGACCGCGGCCTCGGAATGTGCAAAAATGGTCTCGTGCCCCGGGGCTTGCGACCACAATGCCCGCGCCGCCTCGACATCCTGTTCGCGCGCCGCCGCAAAGATCGCAGCGAAGAATTCTCGTATCTCGACCGACCAGGGATAGCCGCCCAAACCCGAGTCGAGTAACACCAGCGCACCCACCGAATCGGGATAGGTCAGCGCGAAATCGGTGGCGATCCGCCCCCCCATCGACAATCCCAGTAAATGCGCCGAGTCTATGTCGAAATACTCCAACAGCGCCTTGAGGTCATCGACGTCCGCATACGCTTCGGCACCCGGCGGATCGGAACGGCCGAAGCCACGCACATCGTAACGCAGCACTTCGCGCTCACGCGCAAAAAAAGCGAACTGCCCGTCCCACAGCCGGGCGTCGAGCGCATCGCCATGAATCATAACCAGTGGTGAACCTTCACCGGCCCGCTCGCAGTGCAGGCGCGTGCCGTTGACCGCGACTAGCGCTCCGCTCAAACGCTCAGGGCCTCCCGCACATCGGCTACCAACCGCTTCAAGCCGATGAGCTTGTAGATAATGCCGGCGACACCGGGGAAATCTTCCTTGCCAAGCGACAACTCGGTAAAGATCGCGACCTTGACCACCGGCTTGACCACCCGCTTGACCGCCGCCTGTAACACCGTGTACCTCATAGCTCTCCAATATCGACACCACGACCTGGCGGATCTTCACTTCGTCCTCGACGAGCAGGACCGACTCCTCACCGTAGCGGATCTTGCCCAGCTTCTCCGCAGCCACCCGCTGGTCTATACCCGGCGCTAGCGCCGGGTAACAAATTTTGGCATACATGTACGATGATTAAACACTCATCGTATCATGGTCGGGAACATAAAAATAACAATAAAGCCGTCGTAAATCTTAGTAATATATTACTTTATACTATTGAATAGGGCGTCGGTGCTTGATGGCATGCCGATTGCGATACGATATACCGGGATTGGCATCACTCGACCGGTAAGTCAATACTAACCCGCAGAAGATAAAGCGCATGCGCAAGAACAAGAAAAATGAAATCGTCACCGCAACGGTGCACCTAATGGCCCGACAGGGCGTCAACGGCACATCCGTCCGCCAAATTGCCACCGCCGCCGGTGTCACTGAAGGGGCACTGTACCGCCACTTCAAGGGCAAGGACGACCTCTGTCAACAGGCTTACTTCACCATCGTCGCCGATATGGCCTCGACCAAAGAAATGATTGCCCTGAGCACAGCCTCCGTTGCTGAAAAAGTGCGCGAATGGGTCCGAGTCTCCTACGATTATTACGACCAATTCCCCGATGCCTTCTCCTACGTGTTCTTCACCGAACACGCCTTTCCGCAAAGTTGGCAGGAAATCACCACCCGGCAAAGCCGTATCTTTACCCGAATAATAGCGCAGATGCAGCCCACCCACTCCGAATTGGCCCTCAGCCATTTTTCCGGGGTACTGCTCAATGTGCCTCGACTGATCAACGAAGGCTCGCTGCCGCGCCCCGCCTTGCAGTATACGGATGAGGTCACGCGGGCGATCTACCGCGTCTTCGACCTGGTAGAACCAACAACCGTTACACCGAGGATTTCGGTCGCCTCCTAACGGGCGAAAAATCGCTAAAAAAAGAACCGCTAACCGACATATATCAGTCGGCTGCTGTTTTATATATTTATCCTATGGCAAGTTCGAAAGAGTGCAGTATGACCCTGATCCGCTATATCCTCTTCTTGTTCCTCGCCGGTCCAGTTCTGGCCCGGGCCACCGAACTCACCCTTGGACGCCTGTCCTATTGGGTGCCCGACGAGCAGTTACAAGCTATCATCGTCGGCAGACAGGCCGCGCTCGACGCCGGCCTCAACCTGCAGCAATTCTGATATGCGTTATATATTATGGGCCCTTTGCGCCTTCGGCCTGTCCTGCGGCTACCGCCCCGTCGGCGATATCAACACCGCGACGCAGCAGGTGCAAAACCGACTCTTTACGCCTAAAGAGTTAATCGACATCCAACTCGTCAGCGGTTCCTGCCGGATCAGCGCCGGCCCCGCCGACGCGATCCACGTGCGGGTCGTACACCGCTACGGGCCAGCCGATAAATTTACGGCCACATTATCCGAAGAGGATAACCTGTTGCGGCTGCGGGAAGAATTCTTCTCTCTCGCACGCAGCCAAACCGAATGGACCATCGAGGCGCCACCGCAAACGAAATTCCGCATCCACTCCGCCTCGGGCGATATCATCCTCACCGAGCTTACTGGACCTATCGAGGTCGAGAGCGTCTCCGGCGATATCAAAGTTCGCGGCACTACCGGCAAGCTCGCACTGAAGACCGCGACCGCCGATATCGACCTGGTCAATTGCGATGGCGACATCACCGCCGAAACTATCTCCGGCCAGATCCGGCTCAAAGACGGGCATGGCGCGATCACCGCCGAGACCGGCTCCGGCCTCATCAGGGCACAGGCGTTAGACGGCACGCTGCATTTTACAACGAACTCCGGTCCGATCAAAAGCAAGGATCTCAGCGGCCAACTTTCTTTGCACAGCAACTCCGGCGATATAAGCGCCGCCGCCTTGCACGCTACCGGCCCCGGTTTTTTTAATACGACCTCCGGCGATCTGGCGATCGGCCTGGCACAAGCCCCCGCTGCCGAAATGACGCTGCAAACCGTGTCCGGCGACGCGGTCCTCGACTACGGCGGCGCACCGATCAGCGGTAATTTTTTATTCTACGCGCAAGTCGATCGGGGCGAGATCATCGCTCCCTTCTCCTTCGATCGCGAAGAACAGCACGAGCTCGAAGGACACACCTACCAGCTCAAATCTTTTACCCGTACCGATGACCTACCGCAAATCCTCCTGCGCACCGACTCAGGCCGCGTCGAACTCAGGCCTTAGAATAGCTCAATTACTTGTTGTAACGTCCGCTCGCGACCAAAGGTCTCCGGTGTCTCATCAGCCAGCGACGTGGTCCCCACGAGGCGATACATCTCTGCCGCCCCCTCGAATATCTTCGGCGTCAACCCCGAATTACCCAAGGTCTTGGCGATCTTCTCCATTTCACCGATCCAACGCCGGGCCTTCGTCGGCACCGACGGCAGGCCCTTTTGAAAACCCGCATAGCGATCGGCCGGGCTCATTTTTCACTCGCCGACCAGCGCATCCAACAACTCCATGCGCTCGGCGGCTATCATTCATTTGAGCGCCAGTGCTGCCGTGCCCTTAGTTAACGCCGCATAACACATCTTCAAGCCCTGAAGCTTGGCAGATCTTGGCACCGGCCTCGAAGCGCTGGCCGAAGACGGCGTTGTGCAATTAGTCAACGACGGCTTCAGTTACCCGGCCAATGGCTCGATCGTAAGGGGGACGATTACGCAGAACTAATCACTGGATCGAGACAATAAAAGAAGCCCCCGACAGAATATTCTGCCGGGGGCTTCTTTTATCATTTTCTTTTTTGTCGAGAACCGATTCAATACCACACGGCCTGTCCCGCGCCGTAGACTCGCCGCTCTGACGCCTCCCCTACTCCTGCCCCCGCCGTATAGCCGACGCCGCGAACATCACTTGGAAACGATAGACCCGTTTCTGCTCGCAGATAATCTCGTGCGTTTCTGGGTCGAGCCGCTTCGGCACGTCGATGCGATTGACGTCGACCAAGGCCCGGTAGCCGCGCTCAGAGAATACGTCGATCAATATCGCCAGCGCCAGCGGGTCCTTGAAGAGCACGTCCTCCGAGTTGACAATCGTCTGGCCAGTGATCGCATAGCGAGTGATGATCGGCATAAACTTGCTATTGATCTTGGCGATCACTCGCTGAAAAAGCTCGGAGTAATCCTCGTTGTAAACCTCCAGGCGCTTGACCAACTCCTGCCGCGCGTAGAGCACCATTTGCTTGGCCGGCGTAATGGCGCGAACCTGGTCGAAGGTCTCGTGCGACAGCTCTAGCGAGCTCTGATACGAAAACTCCTCCCCTATCTCCTTCTGCACCTCTTCGAGCGGCTGGCCCGCGTCAATAAAACGAAAATGGAAAATATCGCGCAGCGAGCGCAACGCGTCGAAAGTCGTCTCCTTGAAGACCTGATAGCGCTTGCGGGCCGACTCCTGATCGAGGTCGGTCGCGCGGATCTCCTCCACCTGCCCGACGCCC
>JABHFS010000184.1 GCA_018672475.1 Gemmatimonadota bacterium
GCCGTCGGCAGCGGTTATTGCAGTACCGTCAGTGTTATTGGCTCCAACTCCACAAACAACGATCAACCCTTGTTCCCTTAAGCCGAGGTGGTTATTAGCCGCGCCCACTCTAAAGGTGTGACCTATCGTCGCCGTGGGTGAAATAACTGCGGTAACAAAAAGAAAATCCTCTGCTGGGGTCGTGCTTACTGTGCGATCAGCATTTGTAGCACCCGTCGCATCAATCTCTACAGTCGTTGCAATGCCAACATTAACAGTTGCATTCGAACCTAACAGTATATCTCCACCAAATGTATTATCGGTGCTGCGGTAAAGATTTAGCTGCGTAAAATCGCCAGGGACCAAACCTGTTGCTACGGTCAGGTCGGATATCGTTAATTGGACGCCTGTTAATATGCCGTTACCGACCAAACTAATACAGTCCACGTTCGGTGGAGCGTTGTCATCCTGTATTCCGATGGAGTAAATCGGCACTTCGACGCCAAGAGCAATCGAGGTTGATCCAGTTAATCCAGCAGCAGGTGTTGTCTCGGAAGCCACCCCCCAAATGGGCGACCAATGACCACAGATAAAAAATGCGATAAACGCTAAACCGATGCTACGTGGTAAGATGCGCATTGCCCGCTCTCATTCCGTCCATGCCGGTGCCCAATCAATCGCCGGGTCATTGCTCAGGTTCACCGGCCCCGTTCCATCTATGCCAATACCATAGACCTCGCTATTGCCATCCCGCTCCGTTTCAAACACAATCCAAGCGCCATCCGCAGACCATGCGGGGCTGCAATCGTTGGCTGGGCTATCGGTCAACTGGGTCAAATTAGCGCCATCGGCATTCATCGTATAAATCTCAAAATCGCCAATGCGGTCTGAGGCAAAGGCGATACGGTTGCCATCCGGCGACCAGGACGGAAAACGATCATTGGCGAAATCGTCGGTCAAATTAACCATATTTCCGCCATCAGCATCCATTACGTGAATCTCGAAGTCACCGATTCGGTCGGATTCAAAGGCCAGTCGGCTACCGTCGGGTGACCACGAGGGAAAGCGATCAATTGCAAAGCTATCGTTGCTCAAATTGACTGGATTGCTACCGTCTGCATTAATCACAAAAATTTCTGAATCACCCGTGCGGTTGGTCGCAAAAGCCAATTGCGTTCCATCAGGAGACCAGGCTATGCCAAAGACCCCGTCATCGCCCGCGCTCTCGGTTAACCGCGTTGTATTTTGGCCATCGGCATCCATCACATAGATCTCAAAGTTGCCGTCACGATCCGAAGAAAAAGCGAGCCGGCTGCCATCCGGTGACCACGCCGGTGACCAATCAAAGGCGGCATTATTGGTCAGATTAACCTGGTTGCTGCCATCGCTGCGCATCGTGTAGATCTCACCATCGCCGCTGCGCTCAGCTACGAAAGCAATCGTCCCAGCAGGTAAGACGTTCTGCGGATCTTCTACCACTGGATCTTCTACCACCGGATCTTCCACCACCGGATCTTCTACCAACACGGCCTTCATCACAATCCGTAAACCCACCGCCTGACCAGCCGCTACATCCACCGTAGTGGCGCCGACATAGGTCAAGACACCTAATGCATTAAAAGCACTAAGCCGCACCAAACGCGCCGAGCCTGCCGGAATACCTGTGATTGAGCCTCGTGCGATATCATCATTGCCGATCGTGAGATTGCCTCTTAACGTATCCCCGTCGGCCACAACCAAATACTCAACCCAAGACACGTGTTCGACAACAATTTTAGGCAACGGGATGGCAATCTCAAAACGCCCTTCAGCAGCCACTGACCGCGACGGAATCGGGCGATCACAACCCGCCGCAGCGAGCGCTAACCACAGTATACAAACCCCCAAACGGCAGGCCTTCACTTAGCCTCCCTCCTGGGACACGCCCTCAAATACTGCTTCGATTTCTATCGACCCGCGCAGTGACCGCAGCTCCAGCATCTCAATAGCGACCACCACCGTTTCGTTTTCCTGAATCTGCACCAGCGCCGAGCCAAATGCCACAACCTCATTCGCATCATTATGAGCAAAGAGCTCGATCAGTCGGTCGCGACCAGGCGGAACCGCTAATAGTGTCTTCTGGGCCGTCTGGTCGGCTGTAATCAGCAACTCGCCCGCAAGGGTGTCGATATCTGCGGCAGCAATCGTATATTCGACCTTCGCCACCTCAGGCCCCAATGGCGCCGCGCTAATCTGTAGTACCCCGTCGGTATGCGACAGCGTAACGACCATCACGACCTCATCTGAAGCACTTAGTCCCCGGCCATCGGTCACCGTCAGCCGAAAAGTGTATTCGCCGACCTCTTCGGGCACCACCATCGCTTGCGCTGTCGCCGCATTCTGGATTAACAGGGGTGTTCCGTCTAGCTGGACCCAGGTAAAAACCAATTCGCTATCTTGATCATCAGAGCTAGCACTGCCGTCGAGTAGAACGGCCACCAATGCTTCGGTTTGCACATCGCGTCCGGCCCGGGCTGTTGGCGCCGTGTTGAGACCGGGGCTTTCCGAAGGCTTACCACCCGTCGGATCAGTCACCTGTAGCACCATTTCGTCCGCTTGGCTCAAACCCATACCATCGGTCACCGTCAGCCGAAAGACATAGACGCCTTCTGCCGTGGGTATAACCTGGGCTCGTCCAGTGCCGGCATGTTGAATACTGATCGGAGGGCCTTCGACTTGGGCCCAAGAAAATCCGAGCGGGCTATTGTCAGCGGCTTGGCTATCCATGCCGTCGAGAATAACAACTTCGCGCACTTGCGAGCGCAGATCCTGCCCGGCATCGGCTTGCGGAGGGCTAGCCTGAGGAGAAAGGATTGGCGGATTCTCGCAGGCCCAAAATAGACAACAAGCCCACAGCAGAAAGCACATTGAGGGGGAGAATCTCATATCTCTCTTAAATCCTGGTATAGACGAACCTAGGGGCCAACCGATTTAGTCGGCTAACCCATACTATTGAACATGGGTGTTTTGTCGAGGCCGTTGAGCCCTTATATATTTCGGCACCACACCTTTTTTTATGAGCGATTTATTGTGCAACTGATGCACCCCGCCAATCTGTTGCTGCAAAAAGCCGATCGTCTGACCGACAAGCTCGCGGCGTAATGCAAAAAACCAACCGCCGACCACTACGGCATAGCGACCCCAGATATTCCATTGCCCAAGTAGTGCAGTACACCACAGCTTGTGCTCAAAGGGGAAATAAGCGCTAAACTCAACGATTAATTCGCCTTGGCTTTGCGACGGCGGAATACTATGGGCATAGTCCCAAATAGCAATATATCCACCCATAAAAAAAGTAGCCACATGCGTTGCCCACAAAAATGGTAAAATCTTGCAAATCCAGCGAAACTTCCACTCAAGTGACTGCTTCGGCGTAGCGCCTAGCAGCGCTATCGCCGCGATAGTATTCAGGTAGATCGCCTCGTATTGGTGAGCTTCGAGCCGGAGCATGATCCCGCTGGTGCGTTGATACGCAAATACCAGACTGTGGCCAAAACGCTGAAGCTGCACCGGTAGCTCTAGCCCTGAGAAAAGCTCATTGGCAGCCGATATCACGAAACTGATATAGAGAGGCGACAAGATCTGCCAAAGCCCGTATAAAGCCCCTGCAACAAACACAAAACGCGCAAAAAAGAGCAATGGGCCGTTCAATGCCGCTCGCTCCTCGCGCCCAGCACCACTTCCTTTAGCCAATACATCCACACTAGCAGTACAAAGCCAATATTGACCAGAACCATAATGTAGACGTGGAAGAGTTCGATTTGGGCCGGTGCGAAGCGCGCGACCATCCCCATCACCAAGAGCCGCAATGTGCTGTAGACGATAAAAGCCGGCACCGCTAACACCACACCCTTGATCCGGTGGACCACCGAGGCTGGGTAGGCTAACACAGCCGCCAGACACATAAAGAGCGCGAAAATACCCGTGCACTCAAAAGTGACTAGATAGACGATGTCCCGGACGGCCAACTCGCATACGCCAGCGGCCAACAAGGTCTCCCCAAGCCTTGCATCAACGCCCGCGAGGTTGAGCAGCTGCACCGCCACATAGGAGATGGGATACATATACAAGCCGGCAAGCTGCGGTCTGAGCCACTCAAAGGCCACCGCCATAATCCCAAGCCACACGGCAAAGAATAAGCAGAAGTGCAGCCCCCTCTTGCCGTGCTTCAATGTAGCCAATGGTCTCACTATAATTAGCCTAAGAGCGGCTCTACTACCTGAACAGCCATTGCAGCCCCATAGGCAGTGCCGACGCCAGCACTGCGACGAGCAAACTGAATAGGCCTAGCATAGCGCCACGTGCCGTCAACAAAACAAACTCTACAACCTGACCAATTACCATGCCGACTTCCTTACCAATATTGTTGCTATGGTCTTCCTGACCATATAGACAGGCCTTCTCTATTCCCATTATCGGCCTGAAAGCTATCAGCTTAAATTGTCGACTAATCCTCTGGTAAAAAACATGACTAAGAAATAATCATAGGTGATTGTAAATAAATTACATAGGTGGGAGATGTGGGGTGCTACTTTACCAGCATCATGCGCTGCGTCTGTACGCTGCTACCTGCGGACAAGCGGTAGAAATAGGGCCCCGTGGCAACAGCCTGTCCCTGCTCGTCGCGGCTGTCCCAACGCACATTATGAATGCC
>JABHFS010000185.1 GCA_018672475.1 Gemmatimonadota bacterium
TTTCCTCAAGCTGTTCGACCGCTTTTTGTGTCTCGCCCTGTTTGATATAAAGCTTTGCCGCCGTCATGGTCGAACTCTGACACGACCATAGCAGTATTAGTCCAAAGGTGCACAATAATTTAATATATCGCAAAACAGTTTGTCTCCGTTGTCTCCGACTGACATGCAAGGCGCTAAATAAACCTTGGCAAGAACCAGTCACTATTATTGTTCAGGGCACGCGTGGATCTCTCTCTTTCGACGCAAATAAACCAAAGACCACTGACGCCCTGAGACGCGACAAAAGAGCCGGTTGAGATAAAAAGGGGGCGGAGAGCCTTAACGCATCGGTCAGCGACGCTCTCATTATCCGTGCTCTATTCCTTGCAGTCGCGCGACCGCTTGCGGCTTGAACGCTGGCTAAACGTTGTTGGCTTCCTTGCGGATAAATTGCAACTCTGCCTTAGCCACAGAAAAACATGCTGTGCACCTTGCGGTACACAGCATGCTCAAACATTGCGAACAATATCTTACCTAGCGCCCCATCAAGCCACTACAAACAACGATCAAAAATCTAACTTGAACGAGAACGTATTGAGTGAATCAAAGTACTCAACGGCGGTATAGGCATAATCAATCTGCAGATCGCGAATTGCACCGATATCGACGTTTAGCCCCAAACCGAAGCTCGTACCGTAGATAAACGTGTCATCCATAGCATCGGACGGCATCATAAATCCGGCCCTCAGAACAAGAAGTTTGCTCAGGCTATACTCGGCTCCGAGGCGATATTCATCGTAATCATAATTGGCATGTTGAAACAAAGTACTGACGCTGAGTCCCTGAGCACCACCCACCGGCACGTTATAGCTGAGCCCGATTTCAAACAAGGACGGCAAATCGGCCGAGCTAGCTTCAACCCGATAAAATGATCCGGGGCGTCGCAACCCATCAACCTGTCCCTGAAAAAGTAGCCCCGGCCCACCATATGTCATCCGCGTACCGATGTGCTTGATACTTATACCGAGATCTAGGCCACGAATCGACCCAAGCCCCACATATTGTACGCCAGCACTGAAAGAGACCCCGCTCGCATTGGTGCGTCCGATATTTTCCGCAATAAAATGTATCGTGCTTCCCATGCGAATACGATCGGTCAAGCTATTGGCGTACGTCGCCCCCACAGTAAAAAGGGTCGGGGAATACATTCCGCCAGTGCCGTCGGGTGAGGTCGCGGTAGTCACCGGTATATCACCTGCGGTCAGTGCTTTAAAGTTGACCGCCAGGTGCCCTAAACGGCCGAAGCTTGCGCCAACTGCGGCGTAATTGAGCTGCATGTCGGCAAAATAACTCATCGTCGACACCAACATCGAAGCCGACGACGCTGAGGCGGCCAAACCGGCGGGGTTCCAATGCAATGCTTCAAGACCTTCAGCACTCGCCGATGACGATCCGCCGAGCGCCATATCCCTTGCACCGACCGGGATTAGCAATTGGGCTGCCGCACTACCGCCAACCCGATTGCGGCCACCTGCCTCGGCAATGGATGCTTCAAAAACAAGACCGGCCAACACCAGTGTTAAAATAAACGTGCCAGTAATACGCATTTTCTTGTTCTCCTGTACGATATACACGTCGCGCCTAGTAACTTTCCAGGAACTGCTGTTCCTGCACGATCGCAAGCTTTAGCACTTTTTTAGCTTTAGCCTGTGGCATATCGATATGAGCGACATAGAGTCCACTCGCTACAGGCAGCCCGTTATCATTACTGAGATCCCACTGAAAAAACTGATCGGAATCATCTTTCTCTAGCGTCCGAACCATTTGCCCAGCTACATCGAAAATACGAATCGTGGCTCGATTAGGCAGATGACTGAATGTCACAAAATGTCCATATCGCGTGGTCTCCATTTCGTTGAGACCATAATACGGATTTGGAAAAATGTTGATTTTTTCGAGATCTTTTTTCAGTAGAGCCTCATCGGTCGTAGTGCCAGAGACCGTGAATTCAAACACATCCGAAGCGGTATTGACGTGGTTTGCGGCCAACACAAAGGTGTCGCCATCCATAGGAAATCGCGTTTCCCCTCGCCGATTCGCGAACACAATATACATGATCGGCAACGGATCGGTAGCTCCATCGTTCAGTGGCAACAAACCAAAATCAGTCAATGCGCTATTATCATCCCCAGGCTCAGTGTAGTCGGCATCAAAAATGTACAGCCATTCACGAGGACCCGAACCTGCTAGATTGCTTGATGCCTGGTAGAATGCTGGTCCGTATGCGCCATTGACAAGACCGCCGGGTGCATTGTTCTCAAGGAATCCGACCGCCAGGCGGCGGGGCGGGTCACTTTCGATGTCCCACGCCGATAGACAGATCGGCGAGCGTTCCTGATAGACATAGATCCCCGGACCTTCACTCTTGAGGATATATTTGCTCCAGTCGTACGGATTGCCGGTAGTGGTCATGTCAGCCAAGGCTGGCACGTCACCGGCTGCTCCACGCAAATAGCGGTAAGCATAGGAGACATTCGGATTGTTCACATCGACCGGGTGATATTGAGTTTCCCCTTCCTCTTCTACTACGCTTGCAAAACGAATCTCGACGGTGCGCAACTGAGCCGGAGTTACCGAAGAAGGTTCGAACCACTGATTGCCAATATCACCGGTCATAGCACCGCTGAAGCCTTCGCCGCCCCAGTCAGCTTCCGCCCATGTCCACCAGCGGGTATCGCTGCTGTGCGATGTCGCCGTCACGTAGTCGCTGACGGTGCCGCCATTTTCGGCTTGCCAGGCGGCATAGGGCGCAGCTGGCGCACCCCAATCCTTCATGCCATTGGGCGGGCCCGATACCATCACCTCGAAACCATCGAGTCCAATGTAAATTGGCGTTCCTGCTTGATCGGTCTGATCCGCGAGCAGTTCCGACCCTGCCGTAACATCGCGCAGGCTCCACACCGTTGCACCATCGGCGTTTTCCGAGTAGGTGACCGAGTAAGAATTTCCAGTCGTGCGGGTCGGATCGACAACATGTGCGGACACTACACCGTCGCTCGATCCAGATGTATGTGTACTTTCAATCATCTCATCGGCTACGGTACCATAGCGCACTCCTGGCGCAGGCGACTGCGGCACGGCGGTTAAAATTTGCATCGGACTCTCAAGCGTAGTCGTCGCCGCATTCTCGTCCTTGTTATGACTATAGGCCGTTACGGCAAAATAATACCTCTGCCCATTGACCAATGGGCGGTCCTTTAACACGTCTTGCGTTACTTTCACATTACGCCGCACACCAAAGTCGGAACCAATCTGCAACGGTTTGTCCAATATCACTCCGGAATCGTCATCAAGGTCGATTCCCAGCACCGTCGTAACGCCATTTTCCAGATCGTAGGTGCCCAACTTGACCGCCTGTTCGAACGTGGCCTCGGCGGAAGGTAGTTGATACACATTATAGCCTTCAAACTCAAGCGTGCCATTAATAACACCTTCGGTATTGGAAACGGCACCCGCATTCCAACCCCAGTCGAGAACTACGGCCTTGTCTAATTGAGCTGCGCGCACCTGCGGCGCAGCCGGCGGCGGCGGGACTTGGAAAAAGCTATTGTAGGCATCTTGAACGAATAGATCATTGAATTTCAACTTCGAGACACTGCGAAAGCGATCACTGCCGATACCACCGATAAGCGCAACAACTACTTCTTGCACGTCGCCCATCTGCATATCGAAGGGACCGGTGTTTAGGACGATACGGCGATCACCAGGGGGCAATGGAACACCATCGGTCCAACCCGTTGCCCTCGTCGGATCTCCATCGAGAGTAAACTTGGTCGGCTCATTGGTCAGCGGGTTTAGGTATGGGACTGGATTGTCGACATCCGGCTGGGGCTGATACCCCTGGAGCAGATTGTACCACTCCAATGTGCCGTCGTATTCGCCTAAACTGGGATCGCCGATAGAGCTGCCTGCGGCAAAGTAAACGTAGGAAGTCATCGGTAGGTTGCGAAAACCACTGATAGTGTCGAAGCCAAAGATGGCTTTTGCGGTCTCATCAGGCACGAAACTTACATTGCCGTCATCATCGGTAACTTCAACCGTTACCGGCACAATCGGCCCCTGCAGAAAATCGTAGCCCGCCGCTGGCGGGGCCAAACCAAAATCGGCATAGTGGGAGTCGGTATCGCTCCCGTTGTAGACATATCCGAGACTTAGGTCAACATCGCTTCCTGCAAAATCGTCTCCAAAATCACCAAGATCTGGATCGGACCACTGAGCGACGTACATGTCCTCAATCACTGCGTCATCCGGTGTGTCAGCCGTGCCCTTATACTCGAAACGGAATTTCTTAAAAATCACCTCGCCGAGCGCATCCGTCCGCGCGTAAGCCCATAGAGTGACTTGAATCTCGAGACCTATCGGCGGTGCTCCGTATAGAGAGGCCGTCGCACCAGCGTCGAGATCGTTCATAACAAACCATGCGATCTGGTCGGCATTGTTTGCACATACGGCCGGAGAAGCAACACAGTCGGCATTGCGAAAAGACGGTTGATCTACCCCGGGGTCGTAGGTCCCATTGCCATCAACATCATAAAATGGGGCGCCCCAAGCTGCGGGCCACTCGTTCCAATCCTTTTCGTATTGCGCTCTCAGTGCCGATATGTCCGCTGCGGTTACTTCCGTCGAGCCCTTGCTCAGCATCTCAGCAGCATCTTGGGTCAAGTCGGCGGTAGCGTAATCCGCACGCACCCTATAGATACGAGCTTGGGGGTTTTCTTGGATATTACCGTTGTCGGCAACGCCTTTCTCGATAATTCGTCCAGGTCTAGTACCTATTTCGTAGGTCTGGCCACCAACCCGTAATGCCGGTTCGGCTCCGTCTCGTACATACCCACCGAAGATCAAGCCATCGGCGAATATTGCATAGTCGGTGCCGCGCGGATAGCTGACCCCTGAATTGCCAGAGAGTGGGTCGCGCGCCGAGAAGCCATCGTTCTTAAACCACATGGACAAATTATTGACATTTATGAGCGCTCGCTCACCGTTAAAATCCTCGCTCTGAGTAATTTTCCCAGCACGTGGAGACGACATGGTTTCGCGTGCCTCGGAACTGGCGATTAAGACCACCGCTATCAACAACGCGGCGTGTAGACTTATCGCTCTCATCGCTTTCATCCTTTCTCTCAATACCATTAGATTTCGCACCCAGAATCCGCCCTTGTTAGAAGTCGAGGCTCAGACCGATACGCACCTGCCGAGGCTCATCAAAAAGGTCACCGCCCTGATTCGTCCAGTAGTGTTGGCGGTTTTGTAGATTGATCTTTTCGAACATATCGACATACTGTTCTCCGCGTGCGGCGACTATTTGCTGGCTCAGTTCAGGACTGTTGAGAAAGCCGTCATCGCTGGTATTCCCTGTTCGCCGATATACGTTAATAACATTTTTCCGGTTGAACAGATTCATAGCCCGCAGATATAATGTGACATTTGTCCCCCGGAATGACATCTTCTTGCCGACTTTGAGATTGGTCTCGTAGGTCCATGGCGTAGTAGACGCATTCACCGACTCCAGCGGTTTGCGCGAGCGAGGATCAAAATCGTCCATAATCGCTCCGTCCTCCGGGCCGCGTTGCCCCAGCGATCCACCGACTAAGGTATAGTTGTGCCCGCTGGAAAAAGACGTCAGCACGCTCGCATACACGCCACTGAAGACGCCGCTGCTGACTGGAACCTTATAGTCGAGCAGCACGCTGCCCGTGTGTTTTTGATTGAAATCCAAGGGCTGCTCGAGCGTCGGCAGATTAGTCCTGACCTCGACACCTGCCACCGCACTCAAAGTCGACGAGCCCGTTCCACGAGCATCTTGCAGCGTATAATTGATTTCGGTGCGAAAGCCCTTACTGCGGCGAATTTTCAACACAAACTCGATACCTTTGGTCGTCGCGAAGTCACCATTCTGCAGGTAGTTATAACCTCCCGATGCCCCAATCGAAGCAGGGGAGAGATCCTGGTTGCGCAATTGCATCTGACCACGAACATCGCGGTAAAAACCCGTAATATCGAAGGACGCCAGATCCGTAAATTGACGCTCAAGCCCTATCTCGTACTGCGTAGTCATCATCGGCTCAAGATTAAATGCCGTCGGCGCACTGATGAAGTTCTGTCCACCCGTCTCAAGAGCGAGTCGAGCGCCACCCGTCAGACTCGACCGCAGAGCCGGCATCTGTGCAAATTTACCGTATTGGACGTGCATAACGGTGCGATCTGATACCGGGAAAGAGAACCCGAGACGAGGACTGATCTTGGTATGCGACTTACTGCGGGTCATATACGTCTTACCCGTATCGTCGCTGATTAAGAGCGTGTAGTTTTGCTCGTCGCGATTCAGCAACGCGCGCCCCTCGTCGTCCTTGACAATATCCCAGGAGTCGATGTCGAAATAATCCAGCCGCAGACCCGCATTTACGATCAAATCCTTATACTCGATCTTGTCCTGCAGATAAGCCGATGCAAACTGAGGACTACGCGGCGCTTCGAGATCTCCGCCAAGCGACTTGCCGCCCTCCTGTTCGCGTCCGAATTCATCAAAGCCGAAGAAATCGCCGCGACTATTCTGACGAATCAACCGCTGTAGTTCCTCGTATTTCCCGGCGGCTTCGGCGGCAGAAATTAACTCGCTAAGCAGTTTGTCTGCTTTGACCTCACCACTGTAGTAGCGATCATAAACCGCTTCTAGCTCCGGGTGGGAGAGATTGATCTGGTTGCGGATTGAACCTAAGCCGGCAATCGAATAACGCCGGGTCTGCCAACTCTGAAAATCAAAGCCGGCCTTCACCTGATGTACTTTGCCCTGGTTGGTTATACTGCCCGACACCCCCTTGTAACCATCAGACTGCTTGCCGTAGCCGGTCATCGTCGCACCGGGTCGAGTAAACGGAAAGCCATTGAAATCGTAATCCCGGGGAGCTGAGCCAGCGCGCGAGAAAGAAGCAAAATCCAAGTTTTTCGCCTGACCCATGTTGGAAACCGCAGTGCTGTCGTTATAGAGCATGAAATTGTCTTTAAAGAACGGGTCGTATGACTCGTAATCGTTCTTTAGGTAAGACAGTGTCACGTCATATATCGTATTGGCCGATAAGACATGCGTAGCCTTTAGACTCAGCATATTCTGCTGATAATCGCTTTCGCCCAGACGCTGCGTATTTAGGATGTTTCGAATCGGCGTACCCGGGCTATCCGCATTGCCTGATGCCATGATATGGGTAAGCTTTAAGGTGATAGGATTCAAATCGAGCAACATCGTAGTGTTCGCTCGTTTGATCTGCTGCTGAGCATGGGCGATGGTGCCAGGCTTAACGGTCAACTTATCGACTTTATCCGGTTCTTTTTCACCATCGTCATCGGCGTCTTGCCAGTGAACACTCCCACCACGGTCCCCGGTATCCACCAAATTGTTCAGCTCGAATCCGTCCCAATACATCAATGGAGATCCCGATTCTCCCTGCGATAGCGCCGTGAAGAGCTTCACTTTGCTGCCCAATGGGCCGCCAGCAGTAAATACTGTAACCTTTTCACCGTAGCCGTAGGCTCCAAGACTCTCGCTGGTACTGACTCCACCATCGTTCTCGCTAACTAATTCAAACTCCCAAGACGTGCCGCCCGTGCGCAATTGACGAGTAACGACACCGGCCGTTGCACCGCCGTATTCGGCATTGAAGCCACCGGCCTGTACTTGAATCTCTTCAATCGCCTCGTCGACTACTTCGGCCGCACTGCCACCAGTAATCGGGTTGCGCGTGCTTGTACCTTCAATGTAATAGGCTATTTCGTCTACGCGCGATCCGCGCACATGCAAATCGCCATCTTGAAGAATTACGCCCGGTTGCAGAGCAACAACTTCTTCACTACTGCGCAGAGGCAATGCCTCGAGGTCATCGGCATTGATGATGCGCACCGCATTCGTGGCATTCTTATCGATAATCGGTCGCTCGGCCTTGATGATCATCTCATCCACCTGAATCTTCGCCGACGCCATTCCAATATCAACGCTGGATGTCAGCCCGGTCGATACTATGAGGTCCTGGATCTGGATCGGCGCGTAACCGATATAGGTCACCCGTAGGGTATAAGTACCCGTCGGCACGTTGAGGATAAAGAAGCGCCCCTTTTCATCGGCCGTAGTCCCCATTTCGGAATCGACTACGATGATATTGGCATTCGGCAACGCATCACCCGTGGTGGCATCGGTGACCACACCGGCGATCTTACCGCCAGTACTGGCCTGGACGGGGACCAGGCTCAGCGCCAGCAGCACACTGAGTACTGTCAGGACGCGAAAAACGCCTTGGACCTTGATCATGTAGATCTCCTTTCCAAAGGTGGATTTCATTGTTGGTTCAATAAAAGGGTGTTGTAGAAGTCGCAGCTGTTTCAAATTTGACCTCTTATTTGTCGCAAATATAATGTTATCAATGTCTTGTGTCCGATAAGATTAAATTAGATTCAGCGAAATTTAAGTCTTGGACAGTACTATTTTCACAAGGCTTGACAAATTGAAGTGGAGAAGTGCTTAAGTGCTAGCTCAACAGAGTAAGTAAGTGCTGACTCAATAGTCAAGAGATAAATTGTGAAATTTGTAATAAAGAAGGTTATTTATCTGCGAATGAGGATATTTATCTACAAATAAGGATATTTGTCACTTGGCCGCAGAAAGTAGCGCAATTTTACATCAAATGCAACCAGTCTTCGAATAGGAAGGTCACTCGGCCGATCAATAATGAGATCCGTGCCATTACCGTATAGCCGAATGATGCACCAAAAGAGACCATCAAAAACCAGATGCCCACCTTGGAGACTCGCCCCGCAACGCCGGTGTGCTCGACAGAGAAGAAGAAATACACCAGCACCCCGATTACGCCCACCAATATGACTAGCAGATTAAAGCCATCCCAACTCAAGCTCAGCGGTTGCAGGGTAGGCTCGATTTGCGCGAGAATAAAAGACGAGATATAACGAGGAATGGTCAGGCCAGCGCCCAAGCCGACAAAAAAGGCAAAAGAATAGCGGCTGAGCCAAGCAAGGCGCAGCGAAAAGCGCGTCAGCATCAAAAACCCGAGCGCCGTTGGGGCCAGCAACCACCAATTGGCCGTCTCCCCCACCTCCAGATCAGTCCATTCGGCGATAAGTTCGCCGTAGATCGTCGGATACCAGTACTGCCCAAAAATGTAGGCCGCTGCCACCCCGACAAAAACGTGTTCGGCAAATTTAAATAGCGGATTGTCCTTATATAGGAAGCTATAGAGGGCCAAAGTCATCCCCGCCCCAGTGATCACCCCCAAACCCGTCCAATCCGCTGCTAAGATCCCACTGGCAACCAAACCGATATTTGTTACCACAAAAAGCAGCAGAACCGCAAGAAAGACATAGGTGTCGCGCGTCACGATCAACTCCTCTGCTCGGGCCGGGTACGCCGGGAAACGAAATAGGCCGTATTGCCGATAATCACGAAGGCGACAATGATCAGATGCGCGAACGACTGGGCACTCATGCCCTTGCTGGCCTTACCGGGATGATTAACAAGTGTCTCGTATTCGGCCGCTCCGGCCAAACCGCCAAGCAGGCCATTGAGTTGTCCCGAATCGAGGAATGGATAGAGGTCGGGCGCCATCACCGCCGTGCAGCCGGCGGCAAAGGGAAAACCGAACTTCTCCTGCCCGTAGGGAATCCACCAGAACTCGATGGAATCGCCCGCGGCAAGATCAAAGACAAGGTCGAAATCTTTTAACGAACGCAAAGGACGCGTCAACTCCAGTTCGTCTGCTTTCGCACCCCAATTGTCTTGCGGGAAGGCGCTGTGGAAATCCTGACCCATATTGAGAATGACGCTGAAATTGCCGGGTTTATACCCCATAAAGGTATAATCCACGCCATATTGCAATTCGAACTCGGCCGCCATATCCTCTAATACTTCCTGCGCCAATCCAGTCGCCTCCGGCCATAGGCAGATAGCCACGATCTTGAGCTCTCGACGAAAGGCGTGGCGCAAAATGGCGCGGGCCATCGGCTGCATTTCAGGCACCGTGCTAGCGCCATACGAAAAGGAAACGAGCACCACGTCCCCCGCGGCGCGCTTTTCGATCTCGTCATAGGCCGCTTGCACTTCTTTTGTCGGCGTGATCGGCATAACCATTCCGGCCAACAGCGGCACGGCCACCGCGACAAAAACCAGGACGAAGATTATGCGGCGGTCGATATCCAATAGTTTTTGTATCACTCGTCCCCTCCGCCTAGATAGGAGCGCTCGATGCCAAATATAATGCGCAGCGAAGTGGCAATCGCGCCCAGCGACACGCCCAGCAGAATGCCGCGTTTCGCCGCGAGATTCGGCACGTTCAAGAGCCAATCGGTGGCCGCCGGGAAGAATTCGGAGATTTCACGACCGATCGGCACCCGCCCCAACATCACAATGACCGCCGCAACCAACAGCAACGCCGCCTCGGGCGTACGAGCGCGAAAGGTTCGATAGGCGGCCGAGGCAATAAAGAAGGCCAAGATCGAAAACATTGTTGAAGCGCAGGCCACATGCACATTGTCGAAAAGCCATTTATAACCACCCGCCTCGGCTTGGGCGGCAAAAGGGCCCTTGCCGTCGTTGTAAATAACGAAGAGCATCATAAGTGAGAAGCTCGCGATCGCGACTAGGCTATACCCCCAACCGGCGGCGTGTTGGCGAATGCGCTGCCAGTGCAGATTCAGCAAACTATAAAGCCCCAGTAAATAGGAGAAGGCAAAGACGATACGCACCCATAACGCCATCTCCCGCTCCACGCTCTGCGCGCCGCTATGCGGTACATAATAGATGACGATGCCGAGCATGCCGAAGGCGAAGGCGATGATAAGCGGTAAGGTCCGGTTAAAAAAAAGCATCGCGCCCTCCTAATAGGGGGTGAAGACGTGCGTCAGATGTGGCATACCCAATGTCGCCAACAAAGTGCCCAACACCAATACGGCCAGCAGAATCGCCTTACCACCGTCCTGCCCCTTGAGGCTTCCCAGCATCCGCGGTTCCCCCGACAGATAGGCGCTAGCCGCATATAGTTCTTCGCCGAGTAGCGTATAATCGCAGGTGGTGACGAAGAAAGGCAACTGGGTAAAGGCGTCGGTGCCGGCGATCTGGATCGCACCAGTCGTCGAACCGGTCTCGGCCAATAACAACGACTCGGCATAGAAATAGCCCATCATAATATGGGCCGCCGGTTTGTCGCGCACCATAATTCCCTCGACGGCCGCCGCATAACTAAACTGTTCAGTACTGGGGACAAAAATGTGGTCGGGATTGAAGGCGTCGGGCCGCCCGGCCTCAATATAGGAGGCCTTCACCGTCTCCTGGCTGACCGACATCACCACTGGGTCCGGGGCCACGACCCGCAGCGCCGTATCGTATTCAGCCGTGCGTTTAGCCACCCGCCCCAAAATATTAACCGCGGCGATGGTCGGAATCTGGCTCATATCGCGTAAACCATGAATAAAGAGGACCGGTTTGCCCATTTCCGTCGCCCGCCCCAACGCCTCATCTAAGGCTTCAAGCCCGGCGATACGTCGTATTTTCAGCGTGCGCGTGCGGGCAATAACGATATAACCGAGAATCAGACCCGAGAATACCAAGGTCAACACCAGGTTGTTGACCTTGGCCATATTGAATAAATTGCCCGCCGACTCGGCATCGACGATCGTCTTGCCGCGAATCGTCCCACCCGCGGTTCGCACATCGATATGAAAAGAATAGGTCTTGCCGTCTTCTATTGGCTGCTTACCCTTTGCCCCGGCGAATTCTTCGATATGCACATAGTGGAAATCCTTCAACTCGTCCCCGTGCCCAAAAAGCCCCGGCTGCTCCGCCATAAAATTGCCCGCTGCCGAAACCTCCGCCGCCACGCGAAAAGGCCCACTGCCCGATTCGGCGATGGTAATCAGATAGGTCGTATTGGCATTGGCGCGCGCATCCTTTGGCCAAGTCAGCGTGATGCTGCCTCCATCGTCGTCGGGCGTATCAAAGGCCTCGACCGCAACCGGCGGCACAACCGGCTCCATCATCGCCTGCAACCCTCCTTGTGCATAGGCACAGGTGCTGAGAACGAACAAGGTTAGAGCTATAGAGATTACCATCTCTTTTCTTTTTCTTTGGCTCGGCAACATTACCTGAGTCCCATCGAGAGGCCTGCGGGTAGTTATCTGAGCGGCTTGCTGTCTCAGATTTCACAGGACAGTGAAATCTGAGGGTTGCCCTCGGAGCCTCACAGGATGTGAGGCGAGAATGAGCGCAGAGACCGCCCCGAAAGCCTCCGCCGCCGACCTGCCAACACCACCGCCCCTACTTCATTCCTCAATCAACTCCACATTCGCCCGCGGCACCACCACCTGCTCTCCCCCGTCAAACTCCACCTCCAACACCCGCACCATAGCCCCCGACTCCACTTCCTGCAACTCCGCCGGCAACCCGCTAACCCGCCCGATTTGACCAAAATACGGCATCCGGATCACCCGCAAAACATTGCCGACCTGCAACCCCTCGGAGTCTCCTCCGACATGCTCTTCGTCACCAGCCGTCGCAGACGGCACGATAATCTCCGGCCGCAACACACCCGCCCGGATCTGGGTCGCCCCGGAAATCGATGCTTCCATGCCGCTACAAGCCCGCAAAATATCAAAGGTTTTACCAGCCATCGCGATACGACCGAATCCCTCGGTGACAATAACCGTCAAGCCAATTTCCTCGGCGCCGGTGATCGCCACGCCCAAATCATAACCGAGTAGATCGCGCAAATCCTGATCGCGCATACCCCCGCCGATCAGCCCCACCGCCCCGGCCTGTCGGGCCTGTTCCACGATTTCCAAGGTAATCAGACTGCCAACCACTACGATCTTGCCCGCCGCTTCCGCACCAATCGTTTTAGTTTCCGCATTGGCATCCTCGACCGCCAGATGTAACGCTCCCCAACACTCACCTCCCACACCGAAGATGCCCTGGATATAGGCTCCCCGTGTCTCGATACGCACGCCTTCTTCCGCGATAACCTCGTCGACGACCCCATCGACATAGGCCAACACTTCAACCGGCTTGGGCGCTTTGCGCAAAATAACCTGGCCGGTAACCAGCGAAATACTCTCGACGGTACCGCTCACCGGCGATTCGATCGTGGTCTTGAACCATTTGATCAGCGGCCTCGTCTCGGCCAAAGGCTCCCCTTCCACGATCTGGTCGCCCTCTTTTTTGAGCATATAACCCGCCAGTTCCTGCGGCAAAATGCCCAAGCGGTTGACTATATTCATCGTCGCCACCTCGCCCGGCAACTCAGTACGGGCTACCACTTGGTCTCGCCGCACTTCGACGCCGCGCTCGACGACGACTTCGCCTTTGAGGGGTAAACGCCGCTCTTTCTGGATCACCGCGTGCCGCGTCACGCGCAGCCCCGGGGTATAGGCATGTGCCATTGACTACCTACTCACCGTATAGATTCAATGCCCCTTGCCAGGCAGACACCTGGTCGAGGCGGTCGTCTTCTAATATCTGTATCGGGCGTCCGCGACCGTCGAGTACCAACCCCACGACCCCGCCACACACACGCGCGCTCAAAGCCTGTCCAGGCCCGGCACCCACATCCCATCGCCGCGCCGGCTCAAGCTCTATCTCCACCTCGTCGTCGTCGGCCAAGGGCAACAGCACCAACTCGCCGACCCGCAATTCGCCTGTCTGGCGGCCACTGGGCAGATCCACCGTGTATTGCAGACAAACCTCACCGACTTTGCCGCTACCGACCGGTGCTACGCAAGTACCTAAATAAATCAGGCAGTCACGCTCAAAAACCTCAGTAGCGGCCTGTTCGTCAACTGTTGAAAGCACACCTAAATGCGGCATCATGAAAATACTGTCGACGGCCAGGCGGGTAATGCCTTCGGGCTGAAAGGCGTCGATAAGCATCGCACAAGACTGTTCGCGACGGGGGGCATGCGAAAGCACACCACCGCTGCCGACCAGCAGATCCAATTTCATCATCCGGATCAGGCTTTCACCGGTCGCCTCCTGCTCAAAGACATCGGCTAGGGTGCGCTCGCTCTGCACACCCTTCAAACCCACCGCCAACTGCCGGTGCTGGACGAAAGCCAACCGCAACGCCTCGCGGGCGATCGCCTGCTCCACCTGCAATTCTTGCAAAAGCTGTGGGATCGTCGTCGGTCGGATCATCTTGTTTTTGATGCGGTCGCGCAGGTCTGCTTCCTCGATACCGAAAGCTACCCAGCGCATAATATCGTCCAGCCCCGCTTCGGCCAACACATTGGAGATGCTATACGACATACCCAGGTTGGCACTAACCGTGCGGTTAAAGATCTCTCCAAACACGCTGAACACATCGGTCGTCGCGCCGCCGATATCGACACCGACGACATTGATCGCCTGTTGCCGTGCGATGGTCTGCATAATCTCGCCCACCGCCCCGGGCGTAGGCATGATCGGCGCCCCGGTCCATCCCATGAGCTTGCGATAGCCCGGAGCCTGCGCCATCACATGTTCGAGAAAAAGATCGTGTATCACATGCCGAGCCGGGCCCAGATTCTCCTCTTCGAGAACTGGGCGGATATTCTCGGTAACCGTCAAGGCGGTTTTTTCACCCAATACCCTTGCGACTTCCTTACGCGCATCCTGGTTGCCCGAGAAAATCACCGGCAGCATAAAGCCCGAACCAAAGCGGGGTTTGGGGTCGGCCGCAGCGATATACTCGGCCAGTTCGACCACATGGCTGATCGTACCGCCATCGGTGCCACCCGCCAATAGCAGCATATCTGGGCGCAACTGACGAATGCGCTCGATCTTCTCGTGTGGCAAGCGCCCATCGTTGGCCGCAAGCGTGTCCATGACGATCGCTCCTGCTCCCAGTGCACAACGCTGGGCACTCTCGCCGGTCATCGCCTGCACTACACCGCCGACCATCATCTGCAAACCGCCGCCGGCGCTGCTCGTCGAGATATAGATATCGACGCCGACATCACCTTCCGCGGGGGTGATGATCCGCTCGCCATCGAGGATTTTCCGCCCCGAAAGCTCTTCGATTTCCTGTATCGCGTTGAGCACACCGCGCGTGACATCCTCGAAGGGCGCCTCCACCGTGGTCGGGGCTTCGCCGCGAAAGGTCTGGCGGTATTGTCCGTCCTTCTTTTCGATCAGGATGGCTTTTGTGGTCGTACTTCCGCAGTCTGTGGCAATGACGACATTGAGATCAGAGCCCATGCGAGATCCTATCCGTAATGCTGTTATTCATGTTTTTCGCTTTCGCGCCGAGTGAGCGCCTCTAATAACAGGTCTATGCTCTGGCGTCGTTCCAGCATGCGGGTAAAGCGCTCGTATTCGTCGGCGGAGAAAACCAGCGTGGCGAAGGGCGCCAAGAATATCAGCGCCTGGCTGCCGAGAAAGTTGCACGGCCGACCGGCTTCCAACGCCATTAGTGCAGCCCCCCCCAAACGGCGACGCACAATCAAATCGGCCAGTCGTTCGGCAAGCTCGCGGTCCTCCGCCGACCAACCCTCCTGCGGGTCTTCGACAGCGAAAGCATGCCGCCACCACGCTTTTATATTATTGACCTGGTACATAATGCCGGACGAAATATACTACTTCTTCGCGGTTTTGGTGAAATCGCAGGAAGACGCCCCTGAAAGAATCCAACCGGCCGGACCGGGTAAAGGGACCTAAAAAAATGCCGTCCCGATACTCATCGACTCGTTGGAACTCCGCCCAGGAACGGCGGCGACTGAGACCGAGGTGCGCGCTGACAAATCCTTCGCCGTTGAGCGCATACTGCGTAGGAAAGAAATAGCGCGACAGGGCAATAACCAATACGATCAGCGAAAACGCACCGTAGAGCCAGTGCTCGAAACCAATAGCCGCCGATGCCGCCGACGCGAGAATGAGCCCGGCCAAAAGCGCCGATTTGACCGGCGGCTCCCAACGCAATGGATGAACCTGCCAGCGGAGCACGTCTGCAACGGCCACAAGTCAGGCCCTGGGGTTGCGCTTATTGGTACATTTGCTCGGGCTGCGCGACCCACCAATCCTGCATGCGAACGCCGGGCGGATACCAGGTGACCCCGTTATAGCGCCGGCTATACGCCTGCGCGGAACGAGCCTTCCACATAAAGGTATAGGGCTGCTCCTCGTGCAGGATTTCCTGGAAACGTCGATAGAGCACGATGCGCTTGTCCATATCGAACTCACGGCGGTAATCCTCAAGGATTTGATCGACTTCCTCGTTTATGAAACTGATGTGGTTAGAACCATTGTCGACGCCCTGTGAGGAATGCCAGATCTGGTAAGCGTCAGGCGCGAAACGCAGGCTGCCGGTCCACCCCAGTACCATCGCGTCGTATTCTTTGCTTTTGATCTTCTGCAAAAAGATCGACCAGTCCAACTCCCTCACCTGGCAATCGATGCCGATATCCTGCAATTCGTATTGCACCGTCAGGGCGATATCCTTGCGGATCTGGTTGCCCGAGTTGACTAAGAATTCAAAGCGGAACGGTACCAATTTCCCGTCGATGGTCTTATCGAGGATTCCGTCCTCGTCGCTGTCGCCCCATCCGGCTTCTTCAAGCAGGTCGAGCGCGCGGTCGGTATCGTAGACGTAGGGGTCGAGGTCGTGGTTGTACTCGGGGCGAAACTTGTTGATCGGCCCCTCTACCGTTTCGGCCAGGCCGAACATGATATTCTCGACCATGCCTTCGCGGTCGGTCAGGTAGGTCATCGCCTGGCGCACCCGCTTGTCGCCAAAGATCGGATGCGCGTTGTTCCAGCCGATGTACATATAGCCACTGGAATAACTGACGCCCTTGAGGAAGCGCTTGTTGAAATCTTCCGACCAGCTCTTTTCCTTGAACTCCAACGGACGCAGTGTATGATAGTCGAGGTTTCCGTTGGTCAGCTCGATAAACGCTGCGTCGGTGTTGTTGATGATATTGAAGACGATTTTATCGACGAAGCCGGAGGACAATAGGCCGTCGACCTCCTGCCCCCAGTTGTTTTTGTTGCGCGTCAACACAATTTTTTGCTGGGTGACCACGTCGCGCTCCGGGTCCTTTATCATATAGGGGCCGGACCCCAGCGTCACGCGATTGAAATTCTGGTTGAACTGTTCGGCGAAGCGCTCGACCCGCTCTTTGTGCGGCCCTTCCTCCCAGGAACCGTCCACCAGGCTCCTGAACTCGACGGGGTCCATCAAACCTTCCGGATCGTAGAAGTGCATCGGCAGGATGCTGAAGCCACCGAGGATCAGATCGTTGCGGAAGTAGGGCTCGTCGCAGAGAAA
>JABHFS010000186.1 GCA_018672475.1 Gemmatimonadota bacterium
CTCTACTACGACGGCGACGGGATCCACGAGCTGCCACGGCAAAGCCGATACGAAGAGATACGAATCATCTTTTCACACGCGCCGGAAACGGCCGACGACCTGATCATGCGCGCGGCCCAGGACAAACACGGGGCCAAATGGCTCAGGGTCATCAGTTCGGATCGCGAGATCCGCCGCTATGCCGAACGCCACAAGATTCGCTCGACCCGTTCGGAAGATTTCCTCGATGAGCTCGATGCGCCCATCCCCGCCCCCCAACCACAGGCAAGCGAGCAACCGGGCTCCGCTAAACCCTTGACCACCGACGAACTAGACGAATGGGAACGCCTGTTCGCCACGCGACCGGCGCCCGCGCCCAAACCCCGGCCGCAACGGGCAAACGACGGCACCGAGACCGACCCGCACCTCGACAAACACACGATAGACGAGTGGGAACGATTGTTCAAAAGAGGCGATTCGGAACAATGACCCTATTGCCGCAAGGTGATCTCACTACGCCAAACACGAGCAAGCGCCATACACCTTGTCGGTCGCCGGAAAGAGGGGGGCCATATCAGACGCTCTCCCCCCTCAATCGGAGATGCATAAACCATCGGCCTGCTCTTGTGCCCCAACCACGCCGATGCCCACAACAACCTGGCGATCGTCTTAACCCGGCGCGAAGATTTCGACAAAGCCATCGCCCCCAACTCCGCCGACGCTCGGCAAAACCTGGCCGCCGCACTCGCGGCTGAGACCGGATCGTTAGGAAGGCAACGGCAACGACAATTCGCGCAGTATCGCCAGGCTATGGTATCCTTGCGAACTACCGGCACGCGCCAGAGCCTCAAGGTGCACTTTGAGCCATCCAGCTTCACAGGGCGTATCCACATCATACCAAGGCGGTAATAAACCCAAGGTCTGCTCGCCCAGCCGCTCGATGGTCTGCTGCAACACCGCACCGGTGCTCCATTCCACATCGGCAAAGATCCGGCTATTGCCCGGGCGCCGACCGACTAGACAGTAGCCGCCGTCGGTGCTCGGCCCCAATACCACCTCTTTTTCACGTAATAACGCCAAACCCTCGTCGATATATTCCGGCGGCAGACTCGGACTGTCCGATCCAATGAGCACTACTCTTTCGGCGCCTCGAGCAAAAGCCCATTGCATTAATTGCTCCATGCGCCGGCCGAGGTCAGTATCGGGCTGCGGCACAAACTCAAAACTCCCAACCGACGCCAAGAGGTCGCGCAACGCGAATTCAGCGTCAGCCGGCGCATAGGCCACGGCTTTGACATCAGCCCCCGACGCCTGCAATACCGCAGCGCTGTCTAGCACAAAAGCGCGGTAAAGACCGGCGGCTTGCTCGGCGCTCAAATGGCTTTGCAATCTCGTTTTAACCTTGCCAGGTTGCGGATCCTTAACAAATAACACGGCACAAGTCGACATCCTCCCCTCCCCTATTGTCTGTAATAAGCGGACTACGTATTTTTATCAGATTCCCGAATATAAGGCGTTGCCGCCATCCACAAAACACCGATGCAAGAGGATCCCATGGCCCAAGTCAATATCGTCCGTCACAATCCCATCGCCATCTTCTCCAACCCGACCGAAGTGATCATCAACGACGACAACGGCGATGTCGTGCGCTTAGTCGAGCCGTCCGGCAATGTCGGCACGCAATACGCCAACGACATCGGCTCCGAGTGGTTCGGCACCATCGAAAATCTCAACAAGGGCCTGAAGATCTGCGGCGTGCATTGGTCGGATGTCTACAAAACCGACGTGCTCTGGACCACTCCCTCCGCCGACCGCGACGAATGCGACCAGTTCAAAAACGACTTTAACGCCTGCTATGGGGCCATGATCAATGCCGTCGCCGGCGGTCCGATCCGCTCCAACCGCATGGCCCGCTTCACCCACCAGGAGGGTTTCCCCGATCCGGCCGCCCTCTTCGAAATCCAGATCAAAGCCGCCGCCGGTGAAAACGTCGAAATAGGCGGCGGCAAAATAGACTACGGCACCTGGGTCGACCACCAGCCCTCCGGTGCCTCCGTACTGCACAAGGGCGCCGACGGTGAGATGGTCACGACCTTGGGTGACGATCTGATCGAGGAAATGAACTTCATCCTCGAAGAACAATACGCCAAACCCTTCGCCGAAGAAGGCGTAGATTTCAAGAAGCAGACGGTCTTTATGGAAATACTCGTCGCCATCGATGACGATCCGGCCAAAACCTGGCAACGCATCGAAGCTACCCGCCAGGCCTTTGAAGCCTACTACGGCGACGACCGGCCCGCCGGGCTGATCTATCCCGTTTCGCGCATTCCCAACCTCGACAGCATCATCGAGCCGCAGCCGCGAGTCGTTTCCGGCAACGTCGAAATCCACCGCTCAGGCCAGCTCGAAAACGGCTTCTCGACCTGGACAGGTTTTAGCCACCACGGCGTGCGCGAAGTGCAGGTTTCGGCCGTCAGCGGCACAGACGCGAGCACGCAGCTTGGCCTGCTCGATGCCCGCATCAAGGAAGCCGGCGGCACCGGCCTCAAGGAAGACGGCGTCTTCAACAACGCCTATATCACCGCCGGCGACGACTCGGCCGCCAACCGCGCTTCGATCGGCTCCTTCAACGAGTCCTTCAGCGCCTACTACGCCGACACTAAACCCGCGGGTCGCACCGCACAGTTTATCGGCGGCATTCAACAGGAAGGTCACGCGAGCGGCATCTCCACCCGCGCGATCTTCGCCGAGTAGATCATGCTACAGGCCAACAAAATCATCGCCGCACTTGAAAAGCAAGAGATCACGCATGTCGTAGGGGTGCCCGACAATGGTTCGCGCACCCTCTACGAGCAACTGTGGGCCCACGACAAAATTGAGGTCGTGCTCACCAGCAGAGAGGGTGAAGCCTACGGTCTAGCTTCGGGGTTATACTTAGGCGGCGCCAACCCACTAGTGCTGATCCAAAACACCGGCTTCTTTGAAGCAGGCGACGCCTTCCGCGGCACGGCCTACAATATGGGGATCCCTTTGGTGTCACTAATCGGCTACCGCGGCTACAAAACCATGGAACCCGGCGCACCGCGCGTCGACACCGCCGCTACCTTCTTCGAGCCGACCCTCAAGGCCTGGAATATCCCCTACACCGCCATGCACAGCGACGACGATATCGGCCAGATCGACCAAGCCTTCAAAAAAGCCGCCGAGACCTCGCTGCCCACCGCCGTGCTGATCGTCCCGGAGACCACCTAAGATGCTCAATAAATACACCTGTCTCGAAAAACTGGCCGACAAACGCACCGACGAGCTCGTCGTCACCACCATGAGCGTCGCAATGCCCTGGGCCACACATTCCGACGGCCCCTTAGATTTCGCGCACGTCGAAAGCGCTATGGGCCACGCCGCCGATTTCGCGCTCGGCCTGGCGATCGCACAACCCGAACGAAGGGTCCTCTGCATCAACGGCGACGGCAGCACCCTGATGTCCTTGGGCGTGCTCGTCACCATGGCCCAACGCCCGGCGGCCAACTTCACCCTGGTCATCACCGAAAACGGTACCTACGAAGTCACCGGCAGCCAGCCGGTACCCGGCGCCGGCCTGATCGACCACGAGCAACTCTGCCGCGGTGCCGGGCTCAAACGCGTCTACACCATCGATAACGACGCCGACTTTGACGCCAAGCTCGACCAGCACTTTTCCGAAGAAGGCCCCGCTGTCTTCATCTGGAAAATCGCCAAAGCAACTGAACCAGTGCCCAAACCCTCAAAACCTATCCGCGAACGCGCCTACCGTCTGCGCGAAGCCCTGACCGGCGGGTGAAACAACAACGATACAGCGCAATAACCCCATCAAGCGCAATCAGCAGCAGTCTTAATGGTTGTTGACGTTTAATGTCACCTAAATGTCACCTAAATATCACCCCACCACGCCAACCCAATAGCGGGATACACACGCATGCAACTGCCCAAAATGGCCACCGTCAAACAGCGCTTTGCCAGCACCGCTCTCGACGATGTCGCTGGTGAAGTCCGCCGTCAATTAGCCGCCGCGCACCTAGCCGAGTCGATTCGCCCCGGCGCGCGCATCGCCGTCTCCTCCGGCAGCCGCGGCATCGCCAATATCCCGCTGATCACCCGCACCGTCATCGACTGTATCAAAGAAGCTGGCGGCGAGCCCTTCCTGTTGCCGGCGATGGGCAGCCACGGCGGCGCAACCGCCGAGGGACAAAAGCTGGTGCTCGCCGGCTATGGCATCGATGAAGAGAGCATGGGCTGCCCAGTCGAAGCCACAATGGATGTCGTCGAAGTCGGCCAGCTCAATGACGGCACTCCCGTACTGCTTAACCGCCTCGCCACCGAGGCCGACGGCGTAGTGCTAATCAACCGCATCAAACCGCACACTTCCTTTCGAGGCACCTTCGAGAGCGGGCTGATGAAGATGATGACCATTGGCCTGGGCAGCCACAAGGGCGCGACCATTGCGCACGCCGGCGGCGCCGAAAGCCTCGCCCGCCTCATTCCCGCCTGGGGCAAATGCATCCTCGACAAGGCCCCGATCCTAATGGGCGTGGCCATCGTCGAAAATGCCTACGAAAAAACCATGCGCGTCGAAGCGCTCAAACCCGGGCAATTCCAAAGCCGTGAGCCTCAACTTCTAGCAGAGGCCCGCACCGCTATGCCGCGCATTTTAGTCCAGGGTATCGACCTGTTAATCATTGAAGAGATCGGCAAGAATATCTCAGGCACCGGCATGGACACCAATATCGTCGGCCGCATGTGGTTGCCCGGCGTCAAAGAGCCGACCAGCCCCGGCGTCGCGCGTATCGCGATACTCGGCCTAACCGAAGAGACGCACGGCAACGCCAATGGCGTCGGATTAGCAGATATCATCACCCGCCGCCTACACGAGGGCATCGACTTCCAGGCGACCTATGCCAATGTCTTCACCACGACCTTCTTAAACCGCGCCTATGTGCCGGTGGTGATGGAATCCGACCGTGAGGCTATTGAAGCCGCGCTCAGCGTACAGCCTTTAGAAAAAACCGAAAAGGCGCGCGTCGTGCGTATCAAGAACACGCTCGACATTGGCGAAATCCAGATCTCGGAGACACTTTTAGCGGAATTTGCAGACCATCCGGATATCGAGCCGGTGGGTGAAGCGGTGGCGATGGAATTTGATGGCGAGGAGCGGTTGCGCTAAAGGTTTTTGTTCAGAAAGCCGTTAATCTCAGTACGTATAAAATCCATTTCATACAGCACAAAGCAGGCACTTTACTGCAATCGCACAAAACTCTTCCTTAGAGCGCACAAAAATACCGCCAAACTCAACGAGTCGGCGGCGGCCATCAATTAATACAGTCTTCTGCAGCTTACAACTCTTTGCGATACCGCTGCGAAGGAATGTGCAACTGGTCGCGATATTTGGCCACCGTCCGCCGCGCGATCTTTAGCCCATCCTCGCCCAAATTATTAGCGATCTCCTGATCCGACAGCGGCTTGGCCTTGTTCTCGTTGGAGACCATGCGCATGATCTTCTCCTTCACCGAGCGCGCCGACACAGCCTCGCCCTCGTCGGTGGAGACCTTGCCGTCGAAGAAATACTTCAGCTCAAAAACGCCGTGCGGCGTCTGTATGTATTTGCCATTACTGACTCGACTGATCGTCGAAACGTGCATCTCGACCGCGTCGGCCACGTCTTGTAAGACCATCGGCCTGAGGTGCGTCGGCCCTTCTTCGAAAAAGGGCATCTGGGCCGTGACCAGATAATTGGCCACTTTGAGCATCGTCGTGCGGCGCTGCTGTATCGCGTTGATCAGCCAGCGCGCGTCGTTGAGCTTGCTCGACACGTATTCTTTGACCTCTGACTTGCCATTGCTACGCGGGGTTTTCAACAACTCGGTATAAGTCGAATTAATCTTCAAAGAAGGCATCGAACCGTCGGCCAACGACACCATCCAATCATCGCCAACCTGTTCGACGATCAGATCCGGCGTGATATAAGAAACCTCGGTATCCATGGTCAACAAACCGTTATAATCGCTGCTCGAAGGCGTACCCGGATTCGGCTGCAACAACTCGATCACCCCCAGCACTTCTTTCAGCACCTCGTTGGAGATCCCCAAAGCCCGGGTAATGCGCGTGAGGCGACGCCGGGTCAGATCCTCCATGTGGTTACGCACCACCTGCAGGGCCATTGCGCTGAGCGGATCCTCGTGCAGGGCCAGCTGAATCATCAGACACTCGCGCAAATCGCGTGCACCGACGCCGGGCGGATCAAACGTCTGGATCACCCGCAGGACTCTTTCGACCTCTTCGGCCTCAATCTCGAGATCACCGGCCAGCTCTTCGAGCGAAAACCCCATATAACCCCGGTCGTCGAGATTACCGATGATATATTCGGCGATCTCCCGGTCCTCGAGCGATAAATCGCAGAGTGCGAGCTGTTCATAAAGTTGGTCGACTAAGGGGGGAATGGTGGTTATGCGGTTTTCTTGCGGCTCGCGATCGACTTCCCAATTGGGATCGTATTCAGTGCGCTCGCTATTATAAGAACCAGTGTCGAATTGGTCATCGAGCACCTTGTCCCAATCGATCTCTTCAGCATCCTGTGGCAGCTCTTGCTCTTCCTTGATCCCTTCTTCCTTATCGGGTTTCTCGTCTTCCTGCTCTTCGAGCTGCTCCATCGACTCTTCGAGCAGCGGATTGAGCTCGAGCTGCTGCTTGATCTCCAGCTCCAGTTGCAGCGTCGACATCTGCAATAGCTGTAGCGACTGGATGAGCTGAGGCGCCATCTTTTGCTGTAAACTGAGACTTTGTGCGATGCGAAGCATGAAGTACGCTCTTATAAAATAATTATTTGATTACTCTATTTAGGTTGGTCCGATAATTGCTTTGTGTCGTATATAATAAGTAGGCAGGGGATAAAAAGTCAAGGTACGGTTAAATGTCACTTTTTAACGCGAAAAACGCTCACCGAGATATATCCGCCGCACCTGCTCATCGGCGATCAACTCGTCTGCCGTGCCATCCGTGAGGATCTTTCCCTCAACAATGATATAGGCGCGATCGGTGATCTCGAGCGTTTCGCGCACATTGTGATCGGTAATCAAAACCCCTAACCCCTTGGATTTTAACTCGGCGACAATATTCTGTATATCCTCGACCGTACGCGGATCAATACCTGCAAAAGGCTCGTCGAGCAGCATATAGCTCGGCTCACAGGCCAACGCCCGCGCGATCTCGACCCGCCGCGTCTCGCCGCCCGAGAGGGTATCGGCGCGCTGGTTAGCACGATCGAGCAGATCCAGCTCGCCGAGCAACTCGCGTGCCCGCACCTCAATCTCCGATTTGACCATTCCCCGCGCTTCCAAGACTACGCGGATATTCTGCGCAACGCTCAACTTGCGGAAAATCGATGTTTCCTGTGGTAAATAGCCGATGCCCATCTGCGCCCGGCGAAACATCGGCAAGCCGGTGATCTCGACTCCGTCGAGCAGAATATGACCTCCGTCAGGCGCCGCGAAGCCGACGATACTGTGAAAGGTCGTGCTCTTTCCCGCGCCATTGGGGCCCAATAGACCGACCACTTCCCCCGGATCGACATACACACTAACCCCATCGACGACAATACGGCCACCATAGCGTTTGCTTAGATCGCGTGTTTCTAGCGCCACTTTATGGCTCCTCCGGTGGATAATAACTGCCCTCGATATCCGGCCCGATCCGCACTTCGGATATCGACCCATCGGTAAAGTGGATTTCCAACTCCTCACCACCGACCTCATTAACAGCCACTTCACCGCCTTCTTCCTGCAGTCTCGTAACTAACTTGGCCGCCCCGCTGACCAATGCCCGACGCAATCCCTCGGTATCAAAATAAAGCGTCATTTTTTTACCGTGGAAACGGCTGACCTCGTCTTTTTGCGGATGATGGTGCGTCACATCGGCGTCCGCATCGACTTCGACGCGCTCTAAATCCCCAGCGGCCATAAAGACCCGCCCGCCCTGCCCCTCGATCCAATTATGGCGACCATTAGCCTCGATTCGGGCGAAGACCCGGCCGGGCACCGCGATCCGCTCGACTTGCCGATCCACAAGTTCAACGAGCATCGAGTCCGCCTGCAAGCGACTGGAGTAATCGCGCTCACCGCCTTGCTGGCCGAGTACTACCCCCCCAGCCACTATCACCTGCGCCGCATCGGTATTATAGGCGCCGCGCTCAGCATGGAGTTTGATACCCGTTGTTTCCAGGGCAAAATTGCCCTTACCGGACAACTCGCTGCCGGCCAAGTCGAAATGCAGGACAGTAGCCGTAATCGTCAACGTGTCCCCATCCTCGCCGATCCGCCGTAATAAAGGCGCTCCGCTCATCCACCCCGCCTCCGGCTCCAGAGCAAAAAACAGAGAATCACCTGTTAACCTCCCCTGCAATTCGGGTGCTTGCAATACGACGCCATGCCACGCACCTACTTTTCCGGCATCCCGTTCATAGCGCAGTTCGGCGGCTGTCAATTGCCTGTCCTGCTCACGAAAAACCACCGCCCCCCTCGCCGCCAACAACCTCTCGTCGCGCCGATAATCCAACTCGCGCGCTTCAATATAACGCGCGCCCTGGATATAAGTCGCCGGAGCTCCCTTCGCTTGCAGTATTGATAGACGCCGATCTTCCTCTACCACTTCGGCGCTTAACACAGCATCCTTTTCACTATAACGCACGGCTCCCCGAGCCACCATTCGCTCGGCCTCCATATCTACATCAGCTCGCTCGGCCGAAAACTGAAATAGCGAATCGGACCCGTTAATGCCTGCAACAAAACTAAAATGATTGGCCTCGGGCCTGAACATCGCCCGCGGCCCGAGCAATCGCATCTCATCGTATTCCACTGCGACGCTGTCATATACCACCTGCCGCTCCCCCGCGACCCGGCGACTTGTCTCACGCTGCGCCCGCACCACGACACGCTTGCCGCCGTGCCCACGCCAATGCCCTTCAACCCTTTCCATCGTCCATTCGTCGACCGCGAAGTTGCTGATGAGGTTTCGGCCCCGTTCCCACCCTTCCCCGAGTTCTACCCGCAATGTGCCCGGAATGCGCAACCGCTCCTCCTCGCCTTCCCAAACCAGAGTATCGGCTTGCACTTCAAGACGGTCTCCCGCCCGCAAGACCACCCCCCCACCCATGCCGAAACGATCCCGCTTGTGCTCGAGGACCAAGCGCTCCGCCGTCAATGTCGATGTGACTTCATCCTCGCGGAATACAACCTCGACTCCACCCTCGGCGCGCACCTGCTGCGCTTCGGAATATTCGCGTAAATAGGCTGCGCGAATTTCAATGCGGTGGCCGGGCCGGCCTATCTCGATACGCGCGTCCCAAGCTTCCGCATCCGCCGCTGGTATCTCGGGCATCTGTTCCGGGTCTGCCGCCGTCCCACAAGCCCAGAACACCGCTGCGCAGCAGCCAGCGCAAAAAAGCCGCGCTCCCCAACGGAAAGCGCGGCCACCTATAATCAACTTAGCGTCCACAGGTCAGGAGGCTGCCACTTGTCCCCCCTCTTCGCCACCGGCTTTCTCCTGCTGATAGGCCAGCGAGGCACCGACAAAGCCTGCGAACAGGGGCGAGGGATTATCCATCCGCGACTTGAATTCGGGATGTGCCTGTGTCGCGACGAAGAAGCGGTGATCCGGCAATTCGACAAATTCCATTAATCGAGTGCCATCGACCCGTCGATGATATCCGGAAAAGACCAACCCCTCGTCCTCGAGCACTTCGAGAAAGCGTGCCGAGACTTCATAGCGATGGCGATGGCGTTCCAATACGACCTTATCGCGTTCGAGCATAACCATTCCGACTCGGAAGGCCTGCTCGGGATTAGCCATCAGCTGTTCAATGCGCCGAGCGTCTTCATTAAGGCGTCCCGACTCTTCGTAGAGTTCGAGTACCCGACTGTCCTTTTTGAGTACCGCGGCATAGGCCCCCAACCGCATACTTCCGCCATAGCGTTTTTCTTCCAATACGTTCTTTTGGGTCTCCTGGACGCATATCACCTTCCACTCGGAATCCTCGTCAAACTCCTCCGAAGTCGCCTTTTCGATCCCCGCGACATTGCGGGCGTATTCGACGACGGCTAATTGCAGGCCATAACACAGACCCAGATAGGGAATATCGTGTTCTCGAGCATAGCGAATGGCCTTGATCACCCCTTCGCCACCTCCTCCTCCAAAGGCCCCGGGAACGATAATCCCATCATATTCGTCCAACCCCTCCAAGCTCTCTTCGCCGCACTCAAACTCGTGGCCGTCGATCCAAGTGATATCAACCCGAGTATCCCAGGCCACACCGGCGTGCGCCAGCGACTGATTGACCGAGATATAGGAATCGGTGAACTGAAAGTCACCTGAGGCAGCGTATTTTCCGACCATAGCCACTTTGACCTCTTTACTCGGTTCGCAGCTGCGCTTGACCAGTTCCTTCCAATGCGACCAATCGGGTGTCTTCTTCGGCTTGCAACCCAGCTTGCGCAGGATCTTCTCGCCCAAACCCTCTTCTTCCAACACCAACGGAATATTGTAAATCGTTTTCGAATCCGGGGCAGAAATGATATGGTCATTGGGCACATTGGCCCCGATCTGAATCTTCTTCTTGCGCACCTCGTCCGTAGCGGTCTCGGCACGACAGACGATAAAGTCGGGAAATATGCCGTGCTCACTCAGCATGCGGATGGCTTGCTGGGTGGGCTTGGTTTTCATCTCGCCCACGTGCCGTGGTATCGGCATATAAGTGATCAACGTGTGCACAAAATGCTCCTCGCCCAGATCGCGCTCGAGGGTCTTCACCGCAAAGAGAAAAGGCTCGTTCTCATAGTCACCCACCGTACCGCCTATCTCGACAAGCACGATATCATAGCCCTCACCGGCCTGCTGCAGCCGACGGGTGATCTCGTCGGTAATATGGGGTATCGGTTGCACGGTTTCGCCCAGATACTCACCACGGCGCTCGCGCTCGATAACCGTGAGGTAAATCTGCCCGGTAGTCAAATTGTTGGTACGCGGCAGATCCAAACCAAGAAAGCGTTCGTAATTGCCTAGGTCCTGGTCAATTTCACCGCCGTCGTCCGTGACCCAAACCTCGCCGTGCTCGGTCGGGCGCATCGTGCCGGCGTCGTAGTTGATATAGGGGTCGATCTTGACCGCCGTAGTGGTATAGCCATACTGCTGCAGGATCCTGCCTATAGAGGCGGTGGTCAAGCCCTTGCCCACGCCACTCATCACCCCACCGGTAACAACCACGTATTTGGGGCCCTTGTACTCTTCAGCCACGGTAAACGCTCCTCGGTTCTGCGGACAAATTTAAGCCCTATTAAACGAAGAAGCGGCGACAGTGATCTGTCGCCGCTTCCCTTCAGTCGATAATTCTGGGAACCTTAAAATAACTTTCTTGTCGTTGCGGGGCCGCGGCCAAAATATCTGCGACTGCGGGAGAGGGATCGACCTCATCCGGACGAAAAGCATTCGCCAAAGGCAACACGTGGGACGTTGGCTCTACACCCTCGGTATCGAGTTCATTAAGCCTGTCCATGTACTGCAGGATGCGGTTGAGTTCCCCAGTTAGTCTCTCTTCATCTGCAGGCGAGAAACTCAGCCGGGCCAGCGCGGCAACCCCGCGCACTTCTTCTACGGTAACTGCCATATTTTATATTTAGTTATAAAAAAGATGGGGCCGGTCGTCTCAACCGTCTCCACATTTTTAAAATTCGACCTTAATATCAAGTACCCCCCACAGGAGCGCAAGGCCTTTGTGCATTCTGCTTGTAGTGCAGCGGTCTAATGCCTATACTTGCGAATTGAAGACCGACTCAACACCTATGAAGACAAAAATTATGACGCGCAAGGCATTCACGATAGAAGAGGCCAACGCCGAACTGCCACGGTTGGAAGAAATCCTCCAACGCATAGAGGCTAAAAAAGCCGCCGTCCGCCATCACGACCAGAAATTACAGGTCCTCGATGCCCTGTGGGGCGAGTCTGTCGCCCGCACTACTAACCCTGACCACGCGGCCTTCGATGGCCATAGCAGCCGAGTAGATGGCTTGGTCCTAGACATTAAAACCATCGTCGAGGAGGAGATCATCGCCGCGGGGATCCGTTTTCCCCAAGGCGGCATCGAACACGGGTTATTGGATTTCCCCACGACCTATAAGGGGCGTTGGGTTCTGTTGTGCTGGCAGCGCGGTGAACCGCGAGTAGGATATTGGCACGAACCCAACGGCGGTTACGCGGGGCGTCGTGAAATCACCGCCGAGCATATAATCACGATGGGCAAAGAAGACGACCCGGACACGGTCGACGGCTCGGATTTAAACTTCTGAATCGAGCAGGAGCGCCGCAGCCTCACGGGCGTCGGCAAAGACGATTTCGTTCGCCGGGCAAGACTCAACTAAGCGCCCCACCATCTCAACCGCTGCTTCACCCCAATCCCACAAACTGAAAGACTGTTGCAGCAATCGACTGGCCGCCTCGGCCTGGCCGAGTGGATGCAATACGGCCCCCGCACCGGATTTTCGCACGGGGAAGAGCAATGCACGACAAGGCACCGGTGCCTGCGAACTATGACCGCCAAAAACAATGGGCGATACGAAACGATAGGCGTCAAAGTCTTTCCAGGTGGGCAGGTCTGCCACCCATTCTGGAAAGAGCCGCTGTGTGCCCTGATGAACGATTAAATCGCGAGGAAAGGGAAGTACCTGCAAATCGCCTTCGGCAATGAGGGCGATTTCGTCGGTATAGGCCAGTGCCCCCGATGCAGCCAAACCGATAAGCAACGAAGTCTTACCCGCCTCAGATGGCCCACATAAGATCAGCGCACGCCCCTTGCATACGGCTACGGCGGCATGCAGTTGATAGAAGGATTTGAGACCGCGCATGAACGTCTCGGTCAGTTGCCACTCGACCAGTTGGAAAAATTTATTTAGTGAATCCGCGGCGACAATTTCACCTTCGGCGCACTTGAGCATAAAACTACCGGCGTGCACATCAAGATCAAAGCAAGCGTGTATCTGAAGCCCGGCTTGCTCGCAGCGGGCTCCCTCATATAAACTGGCCGCCAGGGCTTCGAGCCGGCTATCGGTCCCTTGCAGGACTATCGCGCAATCGGCGATCCGATAGTGGAACTGCCATCTGCCCATAGGCGCGCTTTAGGCGGCTATCCGGCCTTTCCCCGGCCGGATAGCTATCCGGCCTTTCGCCGGACGGCGCAACTCGGCTAATTCGGCCCGCGCCGCTTCGATTTGGCTATATAGATTGCTACGCAGTACCGCATAGTGCGACTCCTCGCGCTCCACTTGGTAAATAGCTTCCCGAATATCGCTCAACTCTCCGGCCATTTTCTTGCACTCTTGATTCCCGCTCAGCGCGACACCGTAAAACCGCCGCATTTGCCAAACAGTGATCCACCGCAATGCGAGCGGGATAAGTATTAAACACAAAATCAGTCCGTAATCAGCCACTGGAATCTCCCATGATACCATTTGACACTAAAACTATCTATTCCAGTATATCGACTGTTGTGATTCGGTCTCTACTGATTTTCGTTTGCGACTCGATCTTTTTCTTCTTGAACTTCCATATCTCTCAATAAGACACGCATAAGTTGGCGTTCCCTTTTGCTCGCTGCAGCAACAAGAGCCAAAAGCAAGCGCTGCGTGTCGCCAGGCTCGTACTCTGCTATGATCGCCTCCATTATTTTGCGGCGATCTTCGGGCAGGCGTTCGACGATCGGCTCAATCAGGCTGACTAAATTCAATCTACCTTCCTCCTCGATGATTCGGCTAATGTGGCCGCCCCGGCTTATTACGTCAAGTCCAACTAAAAATACCTTGACCAGACCTCCAATATACAGTACAATTCCTGCTGCTCTTACCCTATCGGTTGTGTCTTTTGTGGTATTTGCGAGAATCGCTGTTTCCCCACAGTGCGATCCATCGATTAGCCTTTCCCCGAGACAAATCGCAGATATTTCCAGTATACCAAGGCATTATACCAGAACCTTAACCGATTTATTAACCATTCATATCCCCATCGGTGCACTCTTTGTATAGTGCCCGGCAGGAGCCGGATTGTGCGTCTCACTCAACTCGAAATTTTTGGCTTCAAGTCCTTTGCGCAAAAAATCGTCATTCCCTTCGATCCAGGCATTACGTCGATCGTTGGCCCCAATGGCTGCGGCAAATCCAATGTAGTCGAGGCGATCCGCTGGGTCCTCGGCGAACAACGCGCCGGCACCTTCCGCAGTAGCCGCATGGAAGACGTAATCTTCGCCGGTACCCGCCAACGCAAAGCCTTGGGAATGTCCGAAGTCTCGCTCATTATCGAAAACCACGAAAATGTTCTGCCCGTCGAGTTTAACGAGGTGATGCTGACGAGGCGCCTCTTCCGCTCCGGCGAAAGCGATTATCTACTCAATAAGATCCCTTGTCGCCTGCTCGACATCTCCAACCTGCTTATGGACACTGGTCTCGGCCAGGGTGCTTATTCGGTGATGGAGCAGGGCATGGTCGATGAGATTATCAGCCAAAAAACCGAAAACCGCCGCCGCATCCTCGAAGAAGCCGCCGGCATCACCAAATACAAGACCCGGCGCCGCTCGACTTGGAATCGCCTCGAAGCAACACAAGCCGACCTGACGCGGATCGAAGACATTATTGCCGAGGTCAAACGCCAAGTCGACTATCTAGGACGCCAGGTCGGTCGCGCCCGCCGCTACCAGGAGCTGAAACAGGAGTTAGACCAGCTCGACGTGCTGTTGGGCCGACATCGCTTCTTCACATTCAATGCCCAACTCAATCCGCTGCAGAGCGAATTCGAAGAACTGGGCAAAGTCGCCGAAGAGGGGTATACCCGCTTTACCAGCCGTGAAGCCGAACTCGAAAAGGCACGCCTGGTATTGACCGACGCCGAAAGGGCGATGCAAGAAGCCGGCATCCAGCTCAATCGACAGATCGAGACGATTCACGAGAAAGAGCGAACCCTGATCGCCATCCGCGAAAGACGCGAGGCCGCCGAGCAGATTCTCGAGCGCGCCGCCCGCGAACGCGCCGATTATATCGCCCAACGCGAAACCTCCCAGCAACAGCGCCGTGAAAACGTCCACCGCGTCGAAGCCATCCGCGTCGAACTGGCGACCACCGAAGATAATCTGCAAACGCGCGAGCGCCTCGCCGCGCAAGCCGAAGAAGAATACGCCGGACACCGCAGTGAACTCGATCAACGGCAGCGCGTGCGCATGGAACACTTGCGCCAACAAGGCGAGATCAGCCGGATGCTCGAACGCCAACAAGCCGAACGCGAAGCCCTCGATGAACGCACCGCCAGTATGCGCGAAGAGGAAGAGTCTACCAATGTCGAGCGCAACGAGGCGCAGCGGGCAGCGACTACCGCCGAAGCGGCCCTCACCGCAACGCGGCAAAGCCTCGCGACTCTACAACAGCAACATGCCGAGACCTCAGCTACCCGCGACGAAACCGAGCGAGAAATGCAGCGGGTCACCGAGCAACGCGATGCCGCGCGGCGGGCAGCCGAAACCAACCAAGCCCGGCTCCAGGTCCTCGAAAAGGTCCGCTCGGGCTATGAGGGCTACCAGAGCGGAGTCCGCACCCTAATGCTCGAATCACCGCATGCTGCACTCTTCCGCGGCGTGCTCGGTGATATGGTTGATGTCGACGCCGAATTCGCACGGGCTGTTGAAGTCGCGCTCGGTGAGTCTCTACAAGCCTTGGTCGCCCATTCTGACCAAGGCGTACTCGAAGCCATCGCGCATCTAAAAGAACATTCAGGTCGCGTCGGCATCCTCTCGTTAGAAGGCGCTCTCGGCACCCCTGGCCCAGCCTTGGCCCCGGAACCGATGTCCGGCTTGCGCGGTGCGCTGCGCAGCTATGTGCGTCCCGAAGCCGATATCGCCCCGCTCGTCGATCGCCTCCTGCACAATACTTTCTTCGTCGACGACTTGCAGACAGCACTGGTTCTATCGCGCCGCTACCCCAACGCTTATTTGCGGTGCGTCACCCCTGACGGCGACGCCGTTGACCTCTTCGGGCAAGCCTCGGGTGGCAAAAGCGAAGGAGAGGATTCCGGCCTATTGGGCCGACGACGGGAAATCAGCACCTTGCGTTCGGTTATCGCCCACCAGACCGCTCGCCACGCGGCCCTCGTCCCACGACTCGACGCCCTTGCGCAGCGGGTCCGAACCCTCGGCCAACGCCTCTCCAGCACAGCCTCAGAACTGGAAACCTGGCGCGGAAACGAACGAGAGCAGGTCCACCAGCACCAAAATGCGCGCAACGATGCCGACCGCCACACCGCGCGTCTAACTCAACTGCAAGGCGAAAACGCGCGCTTCGCCGCACGGCGCGAGACACTAGACCAAAATATCACCGAGCAAGAGGCTCGGTTACAGCACAATGAAAGCGAAAGCGAACGACTTAACGAGGAAAGCGGTAAACTAGAAGAGCAGCTCAAAAGCAGCGAAGCCCAGCGCCAAGAACGACGCGAAGAGTTGGGCACGCTACGCGTCGAACGAGCGCGCATCGCCGAAACCGTACAAAGCCTGGAACGCGACGCCGAGCGACTGGAAAATATCGAGGCGAACCTGCACCGGAATATCGAGCGACTAAACGAAGAAAGTGCGGAAGCCACCCGCCATCTCGAAGAACGCGGCGCGCGCATTGTCGAAATCGAAGCCGAATTACAAGAGCTACACGAAGCCCGCGATACTTTGGCAGCAGAGCAGGACCAACGGCGCGAGCACTGGTCCGAGGCCAATAGCAAAAATCGCGAGTTGCAGGACAATATTAGCCAGTTGCAACGCCAACTCAACGACCAGCGCGAACGCCGCACCAAGCTCGAAGTGCAAATCTCCGAGCTTAAACTGCAGACCCAGCATATTCGCGAGCGCCTGCAGGAAGAACAACATTGCGACGTCGAAACGATGGGCGCGCCCGACGAGGAGGTCGACGACGAGTCGACACAACAGCGCCTCGACCAATTGCGGCAATCCCTGCACCGACTCGGCTCGGTCCACTTAGGGGTATTAGAGGAATACGAAGAGCAAAAAGAGCGCTACGATTTCCTCTGCCAACAGCGCGATGACTTGGTCATCGCCGCCGAGGACCTCAAAAAAACGCTCAACCTGATCGACCGCACGGCGCGGAAAATGTTCTCCGAGACCTTCGCTCAGATTCGGGAGAAATTCCAAGAGACCTATGCCCGTTTTTTCCCCGGCGGCGAAGCCGACCTCAAACTCGAAGAAAATGTCGACCCCTTGGAAGCGGGGATCGAAATAACTGCCCGCCCTCGCGGCAAGCGATTGCAAAGTATCACGCTACTCTCGGGTGGCGAAAAAGCCCTGACGGCGATCTCGCTGCTTTTCGCGATCTATCTAGTAAAACCCAGCCCCTTCTGCATCCTCGACGAAGTCGACGCGCCGCTCGACGACACCAATATCAGCCGCTTCGTGCGAGTGCTCAAAGAGTTCGCGCAAACGACGCAGTTTATCGTCGTCACCCACAACAAAATCACGATGGCCGCCGCCGACACCCTGCACGGCGTGACGATGCCCGAAGAAGGCGTCTCGCAATTGGTCTCGGTACGGGTTGAAGAAGATATTTTAGGAGAAGCGGCCGGTTAGCCGATCTGAAACGGTAGAACTGAAAAGCCCTCCGCCTTACGCGGAGGGCTTTTGTTTTATATGATTTTCCAATCTCCGACATCCATGATCACGACCAAGCCGGCCTTGCTACCACGCTTAGCCCAGCCAAAGCTCGGCATCTAAATCATAAGGGTTCTCAGCGACCAATAGCTCGGCGCGCTGTGCCACCTTCGCATCGCTACCGTTGAGCGCATTGCGCAGGAATTCAGGATGCGCTTCAAGAAAACTCTTCATCGCCGCATGCGGGTCACGATAATAACTCACCAATACTGCAAACTGTTTTTGATCGATTCGCCCCATATCGAGCAGACGCGTAAAGAGCGCCTCATCCACCCGCAATAGCGCTCCGGCCGCGACCCCTTCTGCGTTGAGTGCCTCAATCCCGCCCTGCCCGCGATCGACGACATTGGCCGCATAGGCGATCCGCCCGCCCCCCTCGGCGACGACCGGTATCCAGGAGCGAAAATAACTCGACGCCTCAGTCACCAAATCCGCCACATGCAACGTCTCAACCTCGTTTTTTTCGACAGCGCGCAAATCGTCACCGTCCAACAACACCTTGCGCAGATCCTTGTAGATCAACAAATGTGGTTTTTGCAGCCGCTCGGCTACCGCCAGCGAAAAAAACCAATCCCTACGCTCTCCCCCCGAGACCGCCGCAAATTCGGCACCGCTGTCTTTCGCTTCTTCAACCAACGCGTCGATCACCTGGCGATAGATTTCATCCTCGGCATATTGTTTTTCGACCCGCTCGCGCAGACGAAAGGGGAAATCGGCCGCCCCGTTCTCCGCATCAATAAAAGCCAGCAGATCCTTCGCCCCTGCGGGCCCGCCATATACATTCTCGGTGTTAATGTAATAGGGACCCAACGTACCGGAAGTATACCAGAACACCTCCCCAAGAGGAGGAAGGCGTAACGCTTCAGTTTCTAAGAGTGCTTTCAGAAGATCAAATGCCATTCCTATCTTCACCTTCTTCTATCAAGCTGAATGACCAAGGGGCCGATTGGGGATTTCCCCAGAGCGGCTTGCTGCCCTCGATTTTACAGGATAGTGAAATTGGAGGTAGCCCTCGGAGCCTCGCAGGATGTGAGGGCTACTTCCCGCAGGGCACGTTTCGCTTGAGTGATGCGTGCATGAAGCAACGGGGAAATTCCCAATCGGCCCTTTCACCGCGTTCATTCCGGCAACTCCCCTGCTGGAATATCCCGCATCCGCGGATTTACCCGATCCCGCTCCGAAAGAATCAACTGCCCTTCCACACCCCAATCTAACCCCCCGTCCGGGTCATCCCAAGCCACACCAAACTCATCCGTATTATCGTAATATCTATCGACCAAATAGAAGAGCATCAAATCGGTGACCGCATAAAAACCATGCGCCACCCCGACCGGAATAAAAACACCGGCCAACGCCTCCTGATTTAACTCAATGACCTGGCCTTGCCCCCTGGTCGAAGAGCCTTGGCGCAAATCAAGCAAGCCGACGCGCATCAATCCCATCCCGCAATGCCAATAATCCACCTGGTGATGGTGATAGTGCAAACCGCGCAGCGTCCCCTTCTGCGATTCGGAACGACTCCACTGCAAGGCATCCCAACTGCGCTGTGGAAACCACTCTTTGCGATAGATTTCGGTAAAGCGGCCTCGCTGGTCGCCATGCGATTGCAGTTCGGCGATATAAACGCCTTCAATAGCCGTGGATTCTCGAATCTCGGTCATATCAACCTCCCTTACCACAGCATTTCTTGAACTTCTTACCGCTACCACAGGGACAAGGATCATTGCGGCCGACTTTCGGCGCTTCGCGGCGGAAGGTTTCTATTTTGCCGGGAAAGAGCCGTCCGCCTTCCAGCATCTCGGCAGGTTTTTTGCCTTCGAGCGAATCGCGCGGCGTCTGTAACCACTCCTCGTGCAACTCCTGCATCTCGTCGCTCATCTGGGCATCACTCATCTCAGGCTCGACACCGCGTTCCTGGCAGAAGGCACCGAAATCGCCCAACAAAGCGCCCCGCGGGGAGCTTAACATCTGCTCGACCTGTTGCATATCCACGCCGGGCGGCAACATGCCCTGGAGCTCGGCCAGATCAAGTTCCTCTTCAACTACTTCTTCACCAACCTCCTGCAAACTTTCGTCAGACTCTGCCGTTTCTTCCGCCTCGACTTCATCTTCATCTTCAACCGGTGGGGGAGCTACTTCGCTGGCGATCTCCGCCAAGAGTTGGCGCAATTCACCGCGCTCAGCTTCAGCGGCCTCAGGTAGGACCTGGCCGACGATCCATTCTACCTCCTCGCCGTCTTCCAGCAGTTCGACAATTTCATCCGCCGAAAATTTCTCGACCCCTTTGGCTTTGCACAAATCCTCGAGGCGCGTGGCCAATTCTTGCACAGACTCACTCCATCTTTCAGTTATTTAAGGGATTTACCGAGGTCAAAATCTATCATTTACCGCTCTAATTGTCAAAAAAAAGGACCTCAGAAATCTGAGATATTCTCAAATATCTGAGTACTCAGTCAACTTTTCTATCGCCATAACGGCTGTAAATGGGCCAAATTGGCCGAAATACGCGTATTTCCAAGAATGGTACGGTTCTTGCTAAAACTTAAGCAGAATCGCGCTGGCCGTCCCGAGGCCGCCGGCGTCCCTCGCGAGAAAGGGTGTCATAATGGAAGCAATCAAGCAGCTTACAGATAAGGAAATTTTGATGCGGGCCGTCGAAGACCAGGGCTATCTCGCCCTTTTGGTCAAGCGCTACCGCACGCCACTCTACAACTTTGTCTACCGCTTTGTCAGCGACCGGGAAACCGCAGAGGATATCGTACAAGAGACCTTCCTCCGCTGCTTGCGACACAGCCACCAATATCCGGCCATCGAGCAAGTTTCGACCTGGCTCTATACCATCGCCGGCAACCTGGCCAAAACCGAATTGCGGCGTCGCAAACGCTGGCACTGGATCCCGATCGGCCCCAGCGACAATGACGAACAGCGCACTTCATTCTATGAGCCCGTCGATAAAAACCGCCTGCCCGGAGAGCAAACGGACTCTAACCGCGTCGAAGATACGGTCGTCAACGCCATTCACAACTTACCCGAAGAGTTCCGTGAAGCCGTCCTGTTACGCGACCTCAATGGTTTCTCTTACGAGGAAATATCCAAAATCATCAACTGTCCCGTCGGCACCGTCAAATCCCGCGTCAATCGAGGCCGTCTGCGACTGCAAAAAACGCTGCGAGGTCTCGCCGAGGAGGTCATCGGCTCGCTCGCCGCCATAGCCTAAATCGATTCTCAACTGCACGGAGCACCGGCGTTTAATAAAAATGCCGGTGCTTTTTTATTGCCTGCGCTTTAACCCCTGGTTATTTTCGCTCACCTACTCAACCAGGAGCCCCAATGCGCATCGATACCGAACGACTCTACACCACCTTAGAAAAATTGCTCAGTGCCCACGCCCCCTCGGGCGCCGAAGCCGAAATGGACGTCCTCGTCAACGAATTCGCTGCCCCGATCAGTGACGCGGTCTGGCAAGACGCAGCCGACAATATCATCATCCACATCAAAGGCGAAAGCGACGAGCGACCTGTCGCCGCCCTCTCCCACAAGGACGAGATCGCCCTGATCGTCAAACGCGTCGACCCGGACGGTAAAATCAGGGTCCGCCCCTTGGGCGGTCTGCATCCGTGGGCACTCGGAGAAAGTCCAGTGGAACTTATGGCACCCGACGGCCTCTGCCCCGGCGTATTGTCGATCGGCGCAAAACACGTCTCCGAAGAAAGTCCGGCCGGCCTGCTCAAAACCGGCCAACCGCTCACGTGGGAGCAAATGTGGATCGAGACGAGGCTCACCGCCGAAGAATTGGCGCAACGTGGCATTCGCGCCGGCACCCGGGCGGTTATCGCCCGCAAACATAAAATGCTCTGGCGTCTGGGCGATTCGATTTGCGGCTACAACCTCGATTGCCGCGCCGGTCTAGCCGCGATCTTCGAAGCCGGTATGTATCTGCGGGAAAACCGTCCGGCACAAGATGTTTATCTTATCGCCAGTAGCAGCGAGGAAATTGGCGGCCATGGCGCCACCTATGCGCTTGCACAGTTACCAGTCGAGACGGCCGTCGCCGTGGATATTGCGCCTGCAGCAGCCGAGTACGGCACGATTAACAGCGGCAACCCCATTATCGGCGTCAGGGACAGCCGGGGCCTCTACGACGAACGCATCATCAGCCGTTTTGACCAGCTGGCCACTAAGCATGGCTTTGCCATACAAACAGCGGTTCTAACCTCGTATTCCTCCGATTCCACCATCGCCAAAACATCCGGTTCCGTCGGGCGCGCCGCACTCATCGGTTATCCCGGCGACAATACGCACGGTTACGAGATCTGCTCTTGGGACGGCATCGTCAACACCGCGCAATTGCTGTTGGCTTATCTGGAAGATCCAGCGATTTAAAAATCGGAAGAACGTTTAACAGCGGCACAGGGCAAATAAACTTTCCGTGGCTCTTCTTTTCGCTCAACCGCCAAAGAGAGCCCCTCGAAATGCACCTGAATAGGCTGGGTTCGCAGGGATGCGCGTGGACTTGGCGCCGCTCGAGATTAGAATACTTCTTCGAGTTTGACCTTGGCTCTGACGCGCCCTAAGCAAGCGCCACTTCACCATCGACAGAGTAAGCCCGAGGAAACGAGCGATATCTTGTTGCGGGTAGTCTTCGAAATGATCGGGCAGCAGGACTTGGCGATATTCCGGCGTCAGGCGATCCAGCCCCTCCCAGAGCATATCGTTGCTCTCGTCGAGAGGCTATGGGGACTGTGTCGGTCGGTCGTGCTGAGCACCAAACCTCCGGTTCTTCACTTACAGATGCCCGAGTTGTTTAAAAATTGGCAATTTCTCAGCAAAAAATATTATGCGACAACCGCCGGGTTAGAATGCGCGCTGAACCAGGAAATCCAGCATCTCCCCTAACCTATCGCGAGCAGCGTTGGCCGGAATCTTTTCCAAATAAGCTAAACTCTCCCGGGCCTTCGCCAAACAGACTTCTTCGGCATAGCGATCGCATTCGTAGCGCTCGACCAGGGCGATGACCCCTTCGATCTCCTCCGCCGTATTGAGTTGGCGCTCCGCGTGCAGGATTTTGAGCACCTCCTCCTGCTCAGAAGGCGAACATTTGCGCAATAAGTCGATAATAATTAGCGTTCGCTTACCTTCGGCAATATCCCCACCCCGCTCCTTGCCATAAGCTCCCGAAGTGATACCAGGTGCCACATCCGCATCCTGCTCAGAAGCACTCAAGTTCAGCAAATCATCGCGAATTTGGAAAGCGATCGCCATCGCCTCGCCGAAATCACCAATATGCGCCCTCAATTCAGGATCGGCACCGGCGATAATCGCACCAGCCGTACAAGGCCCTCGTCCGGTATACCAGCCAGTCTTCTTGCGCAACATCGTCATAAACTCTTCTTCACTGGGAACACATTGCTGGCGGATCCACCCAACATCATAGGCCTGCCCTTCAAAGGTCTCGCGTGAACCGCGGATCATCTCCTCGACCAAGTCCAAAGACACCTCAGCACCCAGCAACTCGCGGTTGGCACTCAACACCTCAAAGACTTTGGCATATAGCGCGTCGCCGACATTGATGCTCAACGGAATCCCGTGCAGTTTGTGCATACAGGGTTTGCCACGGCGCATTTCGGAATCGTCTTCAATATCGTCGTGGACCACAGCGAAAGACTGGAACATTTCAAAAGCCGCTGCGGTGCGCACCGCTTTTTTCATATCGCCGCCAAAGACATCACAAGCCAATAACACCAACGCCGGACGGAAACGTTTGCCGCCGCGCTCAGGATAGTCACGCATTGGCCCATACATATAGGCCTCCGGCTCCTGAACGGGCAAAAAGCTAAACATTTCCTGCTCAATATCGGGAATATGTCGATGTAAAAACTCACTTAAACCCTGGGGTACCGACGACATATGCAACCTTCTTTTTCGTGGGAGACGATTTATTCACCGCCTAATGATAAACGCCAATCGAATCGGGGCAAAAGAAAAGGCCAACCACCCGTAGATAGTCGGCCCTAATCTGGTCTTAAATATTGGAAGCTTAACCGCCTACCTTGAGACGGTTGAGCGCGCGCGAGATCGCCATCTGTGCCCGCACCACGTCGACGTCTTCTTGCTCTCGGCTGGCCAAGCGTTCTTCGGCCCGCTGCCGTGAAGACTCAGCGCGCACAACATCGATCTCGTCTGCGCGTTCAGCGGTCTCGGCTAGTATCGTGACCCGCTCTTGACCGACCTCGGCGAAACCGCCGCTGACGGCCATCCAGGCCTCGTTTCCGCCCTCTTCGGCAAAACGCAGTGCCCCGATCTGCAAAGAAGTCAAAAGCGGCATATGCCCGGCCATAATGCCAAAGCTGCCCTCGCTGCCAGGCGCCTGCAAGCTGACGATTTGACCTGAGTAGACCGTCTTTTCCGGCGTGACAATCTCCAGCGCGAAACCCGCCATTTCTTATAGTCCCTTGGCTTTTTCCAGCGCCTGTTCGATGCCACCAACCATCATAAAAGCCTGCTCGGGCACATCGTCGTACTCGCCGTCGACCAGCCCCTTAAAGCCACGGACCGTATCCTCGATCTTGACATATTCGCCGGGGATGCCAGTAAAGGCCTCGCCGACGGTAAAGGGCTGAGTGAGGAAAAACTGGATTCTGCGGGCGCGACCGACAACCAGGCGATCCTCGTCGGATAGTTCGTCAATACCCAAGATGGCGATAATCTCGCGTAAATCGCGGTAGCGCTGCAAGATCTCCTGAACGCTCTGAGCGACCTGGTAGTGTTCGTCGCCGACGACGCGTGGATCGAGAATACGCGAACTCGACGCCAGCGGATCAACCGCGGGATAGAGCCCCTGGTCAGCCATCGAACGCTCGAGCACGATGCGCCCGTCGAGATGGGCAAAGGCCGCAACCACCCCCGGATCGGTATAATCGTCGGCGGGCACGTAGATGGCCTGGACCGAGGTAATCGAACCATTCTTGGTGGTAGTGATACGCTCCTGCAATGCACCCATCTCAGTCGCCAGCGTCGGCTGGTAACCGACGGCCGAAGGCATCCGGCCCAAGAGCGCGGAAACCTCAGCGCCAGCGAGAATGAAGCGAAAGATATTGTCGACAAAAAACAACACGTCTTGACCAGCTTCGTCACGAAAGTGCTCGGCCATCGTCAAACCCGTCAGAGCGATACGTTGACGCGCACCGGGCGGCTCGTTCATCTGGCCGAAAACCATCGCCGTCTTATCGAGCACATCGGCTTCGATCAACTCTTCGAGCAGATCGTTACCCTCGCGGGTGCGTTCACCAACACCGGCAAAGACCGAATAACCACCGTGGCTGGAGGCAACATTGTTGATCAGCTCTTTTAGGATCACCGTCTTACCCACTCCGGCACCGCCGAAGAGGCCCAGCTTACCACCGCGGGCAAAAGGACAGATCAAGTCGAGAACCTTCAAACCCGTTTCGAGCATGTCGTCGGAGGTGACTTGATCCTGTAAAGCCGGTGCAGACCGATGCAAAGGCATCCGAGGCGTGTCGTCTGGGACGGGGCCCTTCCCGTCAATCGGCTCGCCGATGACGTTGAAGAGGCGGCCTAAGACCGCTTCGCCCACCGGGATCTGAATCGGCGCACCGCTATCGGTCACCCGGGCGCCACGCGTCAAACCGTCGGTGGAATCCATAGCCACGCAGCGCACCAAGTGCTCGCCCAAGTGCTGTTGCACTTCAAGCACCAGACGCTCTTCCCCGGGGCGATCCTCCTCGACCACCTCAAGGGCGTTGTAGATGGACGGCAATTCCTGCCCGGCGAAATCCACGTCGATAACGACGCCGATGATCTCTTTGACCTTTCCTTCTTTCATTTCCTACCTCGCGTAGTAAGCAGCACTATTAGGCCACGGCCTCAGCACCGCCGATGATATCCATTAGTTCAAGGGTGATCGAGGCCTGCCGCTCTTTGTTCATTTCCCGGGTCAGATCCTCGAGCATATCGCCAGCGTTCTTGGTGGCGTTGTCCATCGCCGTCATCTGCGCCGCGAAAAACCCCGCATTCGACTCCAACAAGGCCCGCCAAACTTGGAAGTTGATCTGGCGCGGCACCAGAGTCTCTAATAAGGCCTCAGGCGACGGCTCAAAAGCGTAGTCGGCCGCGCTGCCTTCGTCCAAACCCTCTTCTGGAACGATCGGCAGCAGTTGTTGAAAGGTGGGTACCTGGGACCCGACGGAGACGAACTCGCTATAACAAAGGAACACCCGGTCCGTCTCGCCGGCGATAAAGCGGCGCGTCAGGTCTTGGGCGATATCGACGGCGCGGGCGAATTCCAACTGGCCAAATACGTCGGCGTGATGCTGGGCAATCTCATGCCCGCGATTGCCAAAGTAATCCCGCCCCTTGCGCCCGACAGTGACCAATTCGACCTGCGCGTCGGCGTATACGTTCAATTCGGCCTGGACTCGACGGCAAAGACCCGAATTAAATCCACCGCAAAGACCGCGATCGGAGGTCACGACCACCAAAGCTATCCGCTCCGGCGCGCGCTCTTTGAACAGCGGCTGCTCGTCGGTATCGACGCTCTGATGCAACTCCCGCAACACCCGGTCCAATTGTTGCGCATAGGGCCGGGCGGCCTCAATCGCATCTTGCGCGCGGCGCATCTTGGCCGCCGCCACCATCTGCATGGCATTGGTGACGCGCTGAATGTTTTTGATGCTCGCAACGCGCGTCCTGAGTTCGCGAAGGGTGGCCACCGCTTATTCTCCTATCCTTCTGAAGAGCGGAAACCGCCCTTGAACTCTTCGATGGCCGCGCCGAGTTTCTCTTTAGCCTCGCCGCCAAGCTCACGGCTCTCTTTGATACCAGCCATCAACTCGGGCTGTCGATCCCGCAAGTAGACGAGCAGCTCCGCCTCGAATCGAGCCAAGTCAGCCGTTGGCAAATCGAGTACATAATCGATGATCGAGAGCGACGCGGTCAACTCTTCGAGCGACTGTGGCTTGTACTGGCCCTGCTTGAGGATTTCCATCAGCTTTTCGCCGCGGTTGAGCAGGTCGCGCGTAGTCTGGTCGAGATCCGAGGTGCCGAACTGAGCGAAAGCCTTGACCTCGTTATAACGCGATATATCGCCTTTGATCGAACGAGCCACCGCTTTCATCGCCTTGGTCTGAGCATCAGAACCCACGCGTGAAACCGAAGCGCCCACATCCATCGCCGGGCGATTGCCCGAATAGAAGAGCTCCGGCTTGAGTAAGATCTGACCGTCAGTAATCGAGATAACGTTGGTCGGCACAAAGGTCGATACATCGCCTTCGAGGATCTCGATGATCGGTAGCGCCGTCAGCGAACCAGCTCCTTTCTCGTCGCTCATTTTCGCGGCGCGCTCTAACAGCCGGGAATGGAGATAGAACACATCCCCCGGATAGGCCTCGCGACCAGGCGGGCGACGCAGGACCAGCGACATCTCGCGATAGGCCCAGGCCTGCTTGGACAGATCGTCATAGACAATCAGCGCGTGTTCGCCCCGGTCGCGAAAAAATTCGCCCATCGAGGCACCGGAATAAGGCGCGATAAACTGTAGCGGTGCCGGATCCGAAGCGGTCGCCACGACCACGATCGTGTATTCCATTGCGCCATTGGCCTCTAACTCGGCCACGACCTTGGCGACCGTCGAGGCCCTCTGGCCGATTGCGACGTAGATGCACTTAACGCCCTGGTCCTTCTGATTGATAATCGCGTCAATGGCGATGGCCGTCTTGCCGGTTTGGCGATCGCCGATGATCAGCTCGCGCTGGCCACGGCCAATCGGCACCGTCGCGTCGACGATCTTGATACCCGTTTGCAACGACTCTTTGACCGGTTGGCGGTCGATAACACCAGGCGCCTTGCGCTCGACCGGCAAGGTCTCAGTGGCTGCGATATCGCCTTTGCCATCAATGGGCATACCGAGCGGATTGACCACCCGCCCTAAGAGCGCCTCACCGACCGGAACCTCAACGATGCGGCCGGTGCGCTTGACCTGGTCGCCCTCGTTGATCAGCGTATCTTCGCCGAAGAGTACACAACCGACATTGCTCTCTTCGAGGTTGAGGGCCATGCCCATAACGCCGTTGGGAAACTCCACCAGTTCGGTGGCGCGTACATTGCCGAGACCGTGAACGCGGGCGATGCCGTCGCCAACATAGAGCACAGTGCCCGTCTCGTATATGTCTATTTCTTTTTCAAAGCCCAATAACTGTTGCTTGAGAATCTGGGAAATCTCGTCGGGCTGGACCATCGTTTCGGTGGCCATAGTATCCTCTCTATTATCTCTTAGTTGCTGCTATTGCTAACCGGCCAGGCGCAGGCGCAGGCGCTCCAAATGGGTATTGATGCTGCCGTCAAAAACGGTGTCGCCGACGCGCGCAATAACACCGCCCCGCACGTTAGCGTCGACCTGGGCCTCCAGACGAACTTTTCTGCCGGTGTATCTTTCTAGGCGCTCTTGCAGGTTCTGCAGTTGCTGCGGACTCAGCTCTATAGCTGAGCGCACCTCGGCTCCGACTACGCCCTCGCGTTCGGCGACCAACTCGAGAAAAGCCTGCAACGCCACCGCAATTAGTGCGGCGCGGCCCCTGCTCCCCATCAACTGTAGGAAACTCAGGGTCAGTTCCCCAACCTTGTCAGTAAAAAGCTGCCTTAGGGCATTCGCCTGAATCTCGGGGCTAATCAGGGGATTGGCCAAAAAATCAAGCAACTCCTCAGATCCGTCCAGAGTCGCCACCAAGCCCTCGACATCGCGCGTGATCGGTTCGATTACGCCCGTCTCATCGGCGGCCTCAAGCAGTGTCACGGCATAGCGCCGCACTACCTCGGGTGCGTTCATTGTCCTTCCAGTATCTATATCACGATGTTCGCAGGCCCGACTATACAAGCACCGCGAGACACGCTAATTGGATTCGGGAATTCTGGAGATCAGATCGTCCACTAAGCTGCGGTTTTTATCGTCGTCCAGATTCGCATCGATCAATGCACCAGCGGCCTGCACCGCCAAATCGGCCATCTCACGACGCAATTCGGCAATAGCAGCGCGCTTCTCACTTTCAATGCTGGTCCGCGCCTGGTCAATCGCCCGCTGCGCTTCTTCTTTCGCCTGTCCGACGACGTCCTGCCGCAGATTCTCGCCGGCCTCGCGGGCTTCGGCGATAATCTGCCGCGCCTCATCCTCGGCTGCCACGAGTTTCTGCTGGTGCTCGCTCAAGACTTTTTCCGCTTCCTGACGGGCTTGCTCAGCACCACTAATAGCATCGCTGATACGCTGTTCGCGCTCATCAAGCGAAGCCAAAAGCTGAGGCCAGGCAAACTTCTTGAGAATGAGGAGCACCACCACAAAAGTGATGATCGTCCAGAGTATGGTCCCTAGATGGGGATCGAGTAGCATAAGTTTCTATACTCTTGTTGTACTACTTGGTCAGGACGATCAGCAAGGATACAACCACGCCGATCAGTGCCACGCCCTCAACCAAGGCAGCGGCCAGAATCATATTGGTTCGGATATCGCCAACGGCTTCGGGCTGGCGGGCAATGCCCTCCATCGCCGAACCGGCCAGTTTACCGATGCCCAAACCGGCGCCGATCGCGCAAAGACCCGCGCCGATCCCGGCGCCCAGATATGCCAATTCCATAACTAAATGCTCCCTTTTTGAACGATGTGAAACCCCACCTTAGTGGTCCGGGTGAGCGGCCATGCCGATGAAAACCGTCGACAGCAGGGTAAAGACAAAGGCCTGAACGAATCCTACAAAAATCTCAAGTAAATAGATCGCCGCCGCAAAGGGCACTGCCCCGATAGCGATCCACTCATTTTGCATAATGATGATCAAACTCAGAAAAACCAGGATCGCGACGTGACCGCCGACCATATTGGCGAAGAGGCGCACGCAGAGCGCGAAGGGTTTAACAAATAGACTAATCAATTCTACGGGTATCAGAATAATCAGCAGCAACGGCGGCACGCCAGAGGGAATAAGGCTTTTGAAGAAACCGAAAAAGCCATTATTCGCCATGCCCGAACCGATCATAACCAAAAAGATGCAGATGGCCAGACCAGCCGTAACGCTGATATTACCGGTAGCGGTTGCGCTATAAGGGATAAGCCCCAGGAGATTGCAAAATAGTACGAAGAAGAAGATCGTTAGCAAAAAGGGTAGATACTTTTTGCCATCTTCCCCCATGATGGGCAGAACCACCTCGTCGCGCAAAAAGATGACAATGGCTTCGAAAAAATTAGCCAAGCCCGAAGGCACCCCATCCGGCTTGCGGAAAGCCTTGACCATCAAGACCACGAGCAGAAAGCTCGCCACCCACATCATCACTATGTGGCGAGTGATCGACATATCAATGCCGAAGATCTCTATAGACGGAAGAGGGACCTCACCTGCCAGTAGGTGATGGGGATCGACAAAGGGCAATTCCAAGGTCTTCTGATCAAGGATATGCCCAATGATATCTACTTGCGCGTTTGCAGCATCCGCTGCTTGCGTACTGCCAGCCATTAACAGCCTTTAAAAATGCTAAAATAGGGGGGAATTTACGCCCGATGCGCATTCAAACTACGCACTAAGAAAATAAACTAATCAGCCTGTAAAATTCTGTCAATACTTTGTGGCGTTTTGTGCTATAAAGTATTTAACTCTGCTCCTGAGAAGGGCTTTTTTCCGCTTTATTCTTTAAGACATAAAGCACTTCGAGCAGCAAGAAAAGTAGATAGGCAACGATCAATGCCACGATATAACTTGCCGGGTGCACCGCGGTCAATTTGAGCAGGAGAATCGAAGCCACCGCCACCAGTATCAACCGCAGGGTCATTCCTCCAAAAAAAACGACCATAAAGACCTGCATTCCCTGCTGCAGCCCCCAACGGACTGCGGCCAGAGCTATCGCGCCATTAATTCCGGCAACGGCCAGCCCGGCAATAACTCCATCCCATTTCATCAAGATTCCTCCCTTTTGCGTTTCTCGTCGAGATCCATAAGCGTCCGATAAAGCTTATAGAATCCACCTACTGCACCGAATAAGGTAGCCAGTAAAATGAAAAGTGGGGTCGTGCCCAATTGACCATCGAGCCACCAACCAACCGCCATAAAAAGTAATATCGTCACGGCGAATTGTATGCCAAAACTGGCATAGGGACCGATCTCCGAATAAGCCCCCCCCACCTTTTTATCGCTCTTTTTCTCTAATTTCATAAGCTACATCACCGCGACCGCGGTTTCCCTTGCGGCCTTTAAAAGAAGTACAGAGAGCAACTGCCAACACCCATATGCCAAAGAACATCGCATAAGTATCGAGGATAAACTAAATCGTTAAAAACCGTGCCATTAACACCGTAGGTCCATTCCTCGGGCGCCGCGTTCAATACCAATAAGAGGCCGCACAAGGTCAAATACCCCCAGAGTCGCCGAAGGGCGGCGGGGCCAGAACAAAGCATCAAGGACAACAATCAGCCGGATCAGCGAAGCCAATAAACCTTGCGCAAATAGCGGTGTGCCCGCCCAGGTGCCGACCATGTCGATTGCTCCCTCGCCGGCTCATCGACGACGACAATCGCCAGCGCTTCGTCGACCGCTCCCACGGGCCCGGTCGAGCACCGGCCCCGGTTAAAACCCCAAAGCAAAAGCGCAGAGTAAAAGCGGCACGAGCAACATGGCTTCGACCCAACGCATCTTCTGCGAACGTTCTCCCTGTCGCCGCCTGTCCCCAGACGATACGCTGCACCAAACGCATACCGGCCACGCCGTGTAAAACGGCAACAAATAGAATGAGTACGCCCAACTTGCCCCAAACGGTGAAGGCCGCGATCAGGAACTCGCCAACAAAAAGCACCGAACCCGGGCATCCCACCACTCACAATACAGCCACAAGCAACCACCCAGACAAACGCGGTACCGACATGCCCAAGCACAGAAGAGCAGCAAAACCGTCTCACCGATCAAAACAAAGAAAAGCGGGCGGTATGAATGTAACGGCAAACGAATATCCGGGCGGGGGGGGGATCCCGTTCGACGGCGGGTGGACTCCACCACCGGGACAAGGCCAACAGAAAGAGCGCGACGAGTAGGGACAGCGCAATAAAAAATATAAGAGCGAAATAAGGCATGATTGGCGTCGGCTAGGGTCTTTGCCTTCGCCAAGTATAGGCAGGAGCCGTCGGCTATGTCAAGATGCTACAAGATCTGCAACTGCTGAATATCCAATACTTTCTGTAGGGTTTGGCGATTTGTTCGGGCAAAGAAAAACGGCGGACCGAAGCCCGCCGTTTTTCAATAGATCTCGTTTGTGGGTTCAGACCGTTTGCGCCAATTCGGCCGGTGACTCCTGCTCTTCCCCGCACGTGTCCGGCGCCTTGCCACATTCACACATCGGCCGGCCAAAGTCGTCACTCATCTTATTCAGCCCTCCGCAGGAGCCCTGAATTTCGCGATTACTAAAAATCACACCGACGGCCATCGCGACCATAACTAGACTAAAGGCTACAAAAGCTGCGAATAAAGTAGTCATACCGGCCTTTCGGTATATTGAGGACAAATCATAGTGCCCATAGCGACGGGTCTAAAAAGAGCCAACAAAGACCTACGAGCCAAAGTCGTCATAGCGGATCATCTCCTCTTCTACACCCAGAGAATCAAGCATCCCCTGAACCGCCTGTAACATGATTGGCGGGCCGCATATGTAATACTCGACATCTTCAGGCGCTTGGTGTTGCGCGAGATAGTTATCATTCAAGACCTGATGTATGAAACCAACATAACCATCCCAATTGTCCTCGGGCCGCGGATCGGACATCGCGATGTGGAACTCGAAATTAGGAAATTTCTCTTCTATCTGCCGAAACAGATCCTCGTAGAATACCTCGTTGGGGTTCCGTGCTCCATACCAGTATGAAACTTTCCGACCGGTCTTGAGCGTGTGAAAGAGGTGAAAGAGATGCGAACGCAAAGGAGCCATACCAGCACCTCCGCCGATATAAACCATCTCACGCTCAGTTTCCTGAATGAAAAACTCACCAAAAGCACCCGAAATTGTCACTTTGTCGCCGGGTTTGCGGCTGAAAATATAAGAAGTGGCCAAACCTGGCGGCACTTGCTTCCATCCTGTCGGCGAACTCCGATCAGGCGGTGGCACAGCAATGCGTATGTTAAGCATAATAATGTCACCCTCTGCAGGGTGATTGCCCATTGAATAAGCACGCACGATAGTCTCTGTATTTACAGCTTTGAAGTCCCATACTTTAAAGCGATCCCAATCGGGGTGAAACCGCTCGTCAATCCCCTCAAAGTCCTTGAAGTCACACTCAAAAGGGGGAACTTCAATTTGGATGAAACCACCAGACTCAAAGTCCAACGTCTCTCCGGGAGGAAGCCTGACAACAAACTCCTTGATGAAAGTCGCCACATTGTCGTTCGAGACGACTTCGCACTCCCATTTCTTGACCGAGAACACGTCCGGCGGCACTGCAATATTCATATCCTGCTTGACGTTGACCTGACAGGACAAGCGCATGCCCTCGCGGGCCTCGCGTTTGTTGATATGGCCGGTCTCGGTCGGCAGGATATCGCCGCCGCCCTCGTGCACATGGACCTTGCACTGGGCGCAGGTGCCACCGCCGCCACAGGCCGAAGACACGAAGACCTTGTTGTCGGCCAGCACATTGAGCAATTTGCCCCCAGCAGGGACCGAAATTGCCTTGCTCTCGTCGTTGTTGATGAGAATGCGCACATTGCCACTGGCCACCAATTTGGAACGGGCCGCCAGGATAATGGCGACCAAGGCCAACACGATGCCGGTGAACATGCCTACGCCGGAAATAATTTCATTCATGGAAGCTCTTCTCTCGTTAGCTCGGGTCGATCTTAGAGTTGAATACCGGAAAAGGACATAAAGGCCAGCGACATCAGCCCGACGGTGATGAAGGTGATGCCCAGCCCGCGCAACCCAGGCGGCACGTCACTGTACTTTAACTTTTCGCGAATGCCCGCCAGCGCCACAATCGCCAAGGCCCAGCCGACCCCCGACCCCATGCCAAAGACCACGCTCTCACCAAAGTTATAATCGCGTTCGACCATAAACAACGAACCACCCAAAATGGCGCAGTTGACGGTGATCAGCGGCAGGAAGATACCCAGCGCGTTATAGAGGCTGGGCACAAACTTGTCGAGGAACATTTCGAGAATCTGCACCATCGCGGCAATAATGCCGATATAGCTGATCAGCCCAACGAAGGTCAAGTCCACCCCCGTCAAACCGGCCCAGGCCAGTGCGTCTTCTTTGAGGAAATGCTGGAAGATCAGGTTATTGGCCGGCACGGTGATGCCCTGGACTACGATGACCGCGATCCCGAGACCGAAAGCCGTCGACACATTCTTAGAGACGGCCAAAAAGGTGCACATCCCCAGGAAGAAGGCCAGCGCCATGTTCTCGACGAACACGGATTTCATAAATATGCTCAGATAGACTTCTAACATTTTAACTCTCCTCCTCGACCTGCTCGGTCTTCCAGGAGCGCAGGGCCCAGATAAAAAAGCCGATGAGGAAGAACGCGCTCGGCGGCAGCAGCATCAGGCCATTGGGCGCGTACCAGCCGCCCTCAGCGGCGAGCGAAAATACCTCGGCGCCAAAGAGCTTGCCCGACCCGAAGAGCTCGCGGAACACCCCGACGAAGAGCAGGATCACGCTGTAGCCCAAAGCATTGCCGACGCCGTCAAGGAAACTCGCTCCGGGCCCATTCTTCATCGCAAAGGCCTCGGCCCGCCCCATGACGATGCAGTTGGTGATGATCAGTCCGACGAAAACCGAGAGCTGTTTGCTGATATCAAAGGCATAAGCGCGCAGAAACTGGTCGACGATGATCACCAGCGAGGCGATGATCGTCATTTGCACGATAATGCGGATGCTGCTGGGAATATAGTTGCGAATCAGGCTGACCGCGGTGTTCGAGAGCGAGACGACGAAGAGCACGGCCAGACACATCGTCACCGCCGTCTCCAGTTTGGTCGTCACCGCTAGCGCCGAACAGATTCCCAGGATCTGCAGGGCGATCGGATTGTCGTTGAAGACCGGGTTAAATAATATGTCTTTTGCTTTTTCGTCGGCCATCAGCTAACTCCTTGCTGTTTCAATTTGGCCAGATACTTTCCATAGCCACCTTCGCCTAGCCAATAGCGCAACATGCCCTTGACCCCGCGCGAGGTAATCGTCGCCCCCGAAAGCCCGTCGACCTGATACTTGGTCTCGGCCCGCCCCGGCACCACCTTGCCCTTGATTACTTCAATGCGCACCGAACCGCTCTCGTCAAAGGCCATCTTGCCATCCCACAGGGCCTTCCAATTCGGATTGTCGACTTCGCCGCCGAGCCCCGGGGTTTCGGCGTGTTCGTAATAGACTAGTCCGCGAATGGTATTGATGTCCTTAGCGTCGAGAGCGATAAAACCGTAAAGCGTCGACCACAGCCCCTTACCGTGCATCGGCAGGATAACTTTGCGCACCTTGCCGCGATCCGAGACCAGATAGGCCGAGGCCAAGTTGGCGCGGCGCTTGATACCACCGAAATCCTCGCCGGCGGGAATCGCCATGCTCCGGGCCAAGTCCTTGGCCGCCCGTCGCTGATCGTAGCCCACTGCGTCTATGTTTTCCTCGTAATCGCCCGTCGCCAAATTGACGACACGCGGCTCGATATTTTTGTATAGCTCCTCGATGCGCTCGCCGCTGACGGTTTCCCCCGCCTTCACGAATCCGGCGGCCATCAGGATATTGCGCTTCTTGTCGAGCGCTTTATTGACCGCCTGGGTCGGCCGCAGCGAAACGGCCGCACCGGATACCAGCACCGAACAGACCAGGCAGACACCGAGCGCTACGCCGAATGTTCTCCCTATTGAATCGTTAGCCACTTGTCTACCTCTCTTAGGAACTGACGGCCGTGCGGGCCAGTCTGCGCTTGATATTAGCCTGCAGGACCACGTGGTCGATGACCGGCGCGAAAACATTGCCGAAGAGAATCGCCAGCATTACGCCCTCGGGAAAGGCTGGGTTGATCACACGGATAAGCACAGTCATAAAACCGATGAGCGCCCCATAAAACCAACGGCCGGTCTCGGTCATTGACGCCGACACCGGGTCGGTGGCCATAAATACGCAACCGAAGGCGAAGCCACCCAGGACCAAGTGCCAGCTGGCGTCCATCTGGAACATCGGATTGGTGTCGCTGCCAATCATGTGCAATAGCTCAGCGAAGACGATAGTCGACAGGATCATACTGACGATAATGCGCCAGGAACCGACGCCGGTCGCGATCAGCACGAAAGCGCCGATCAGACACGCCAGCGCCGAAGTCTCACCCAATGATCCGGGCAGTGAGCCAACAAAGGCCTGCATCCAGGTCACGCCGACAGCCGACATGCCGTCGGCGGCGACGGCGCCCAGCGGGGTAGCCTGCGTGAAACCGTCGGCGGCGACCCAAATAGCGTCACCGGTAATTTCGGCCGGATAGGCGAAGTAGAGAAAGGCTCGCCCGGTCAGCGCCGGGTTGAGAAAGTTCTTGCCCGTCCCACCAAAGACCTCCTTGCCCAACACCACGCCGAAACTGATGCCGACAGCGACCTGCCACAACGGGATCGTCGGCGGCAGAGTCAGCGGAAAGAGCATCCCCGTGACCAAGAAGCCCTCATTGATCTCGTGCTCGCGGACCGTGGCAAAAAGAACCTCCCAAAGTCCGCCGGCTATCTGAGTGATCAGGAAGATCGGGAAAAAATAGAGAAAGCCGTGGAAGATATTGGCCAGTGCGCTACTCGGATTATAGCCTACGCCGAGGATATCGATAATGATCCCGCGCCACTCACCGGTGGTCGCAGTGCCCATCTGTAGCATCGCCAGATTAGCCTGGTAACCGGTATTCCACATCGCCATGAAGATACAGGGGACCAACGCGGCGACGACCGTAATCATCGTGCGCTTGAGGTCGATGCTGTCGCGCAAATGGGTCGGCCCCTTGGTGACCTGACCGGGTGTATAGAGAAACGTGTCGATCATCTCGTACTGCGCGTAAAGCTTTTCCAGCGGCCCGCCCTTGTGAAAGAGCGGCTCGACCTGGTCGAGCATTTTTCGCAAAGCCTTCATCGGATGCGCCTATCCTTCCCTTTCAATTTTTGCCAAATTGTGCCGCAACATCGGTCCGTATTCATATTTGCCGGGGCAAACGAAAGAACAGAGCCCCAAGTCATCTTCGTCCAATTCCAAACAACCCAACGCCTGAGCGCGGTCGGTATCCTCTACAATTAGCGCCCGCAGGAGGAAGGTCGGAATGATGTCCATGGGCATCACCTTCTCATAGGAGCCGATCGGCACCATCGCCCGATCGCTGCCCTCGGTGGATGTCGTAAAATCAAAAAGCTGGTTCGGCTTGAGCTTAGAGGCAAAAACATTTTTAACCGAGAACTTATCGAAGCCCGGTTTTTGCCAGCCCAGAAACTCGCGCTCCCGGCCCTCGACAAGCACCGACACTTGCGTGTGGTAACGGCCGAGAAAATTCAAAGGGCCCGCATCCGCGCGCCCTGACAATACCGATCCCGAAATAACCCGATTCTCGCCCTCTTTCAGCTGCCCCATCGTCAACCCCTCGAGACTGGCACCCAATGTCGTGCGCAACAACCGAGGTCTCTCCACCTGCGGCCCGCCAAGCGCAACCACGCGCTCGGTCCACAGCGACCCGGTGGCAAAAAGCTTGCCGAAGGCGACAACATCCTGATAGCCGATATACCAGACGACCTTCGCAGCCCCAACGGCATCAAGGAAGTGAATATGGGTGCCGGGCAAGCCCGCCGGATGTGGCCCGGCGAATTCGACAGCATCCGCGCCGCCATCTGGAATGCTCGCACCAGGGGCCTTACATACGTAGACCGAGCCTTCGGTAAGCTTCCGCAACATCGTCAGACCACGTGTAAAATCTTCTTCGAGCCCGCGCAACACGACTTGCGGATCCGCTGCCAATGGATTCGTATCCATCGCGGTGACAAAGATCGAATGTGGCAGGCTCTCGGGTTCAGGTACTTTGCTGTAGGGCCGAGTGCGCAACGCGGGCCAAAGACCGGCGGTCACTAGGGTTTCGCGTATCTGGTCGCGACTGAGTTGATCCGGAGCGGTATTGATGTGTTCGTCGAAACGAATCTCATCGTCTCCCGCCGCCTCAATAACGACCGATAGCAGGACCCGCTTATCGCCTCGGTTGACCGCCACGACCTTGCCGCTTACCGGTGCGGTATAAAGCACCCCGGCCGTCTTCTTGTCTTCAAAGAGCAACTGGCCCTTTTTGACCTGGTCGCCCTCGTTGACAGCCATCGTCGGCCGCATCCCGATATAATCCGGACCCAAAACGGCCACGTGCCCGACGGCGGGGCCATCCTCAATTTCTTGCGCCGGGGCGCCGGTAATCGGCAGGTCCAACCCCTTTTTTATTTTAATTTTGCTACTGGCCATATGCGCGTTTCGCGATCCCCTTTTTAAAAGGCTCCAACATGCTATATATGCAAATAAAATGTAATGATATCCATAAAAAAGCTAGTTTAAGCCAGCCTGCGCCACCTGTCAAGAATAACGCCAGACAGACTGGTGGAGCTACAAGCCGTGGCCCGATAACTATACTATAGTGGAGGGGTAAGTCACCGACCGCGACAGAACGTTGCCATGAATTATTCAAATTCCGGTGTCTCGAAATCGACTGATGCCACAATCTAAAAAGCACCGCCCGATCTTCTTACCTCCCGTTGACAAATAAAAGGCAAGGGTGATAATGGAGCAAGCGGTGTCTTGTCTGGCAAGGTCCTCATCGACCTTTTCCCGTGACGGAACTTGCGATTCGGAGCAAAATCTCGGATTTTAGACCACTGTCCACCAAGCCACAAGCCCGGCATCGCCCAGCGGTGCGGGACACCACCAGAGGATTTATGAGCCAAAGCAATTCCACTGCTCGCGACGAAATCGCCACGCTTTTCAATTCCCCCATTCTCGACCTGGTATACCGCGCCGCCACTGTCCACAGGCAGCACCATGACCCACGACAGGTCCAGGTTTGCACTCTGCTATCGATCAAGACCGGCGGCTGCCCCGAAGATTGCGGTTACTGTTCGCAGTCCGCCCATTTCGATTCCGGCCTCGAACGCCAGGGCCTACTCTCAATAACTGCGGTCGATGAAGCCGCCAAGCAAGCGGCGGCAGACGGCAGTACACGCTTCTGCATGGGCGCCGCCTGGCGGCAGGTTCGCGACGGCGAGGAATTTGACCGCGTGCTCGAAATGGTCCGCACCGTCGCCGCCACCGGCATGGAAGTCTGCTGCACGCTCGGCATGCTCAACGGCGAGCAGGCGCACAAACTCAAGGAAGCCGGCCTCACCGCCTATAATCACAATCTGGATACCGGAGAAAACTACTATTCGGAAGTCGTCACGACCCGCACTTACCAAGACCGCATAGAGACGATAGGCCACGTGGGTCGCGCCGGGATATCGGTCTGCTGCGGCGGCATACTCGGCTTGGGCGAAAGCGACGAGGACCGCATTGACTTGCTACACGCGCTCTCGCAATTGCCCACCCAACCCGAGTCGATCCCGGTCAACACTCTGGTCCCCATAGCCGGCACGCCCTTAGCGGACGCCGAACCGGCGTCGATATGGGATCAGGTCCGCATGGTCGCCTGTGCCCGCATACTCTTTCCCGAGGCCATGGTGCGCCTTTCCGCCGGTCGCGACGGACTCTCGGCTACTGCGCAATCCCTGTGCTTTCTCGCCGGGGCCAACTCAATCTTCTCCGGCGACAAGCTGTTGACCACGCCACACCCCGGCGCCGACGCCGACCAGGCCCTCTTTGACCTGCTCGACTTAGAACCCCGACCGTCGCACCGCGATGCTTCAGAGTTCGTCGAGCAACTCGAAGAGGACATCGTAAATGGAAGATAGCTGAGTTCGGTCGATGCAATAGGGCGGCAATATATAGACGGTATTGCCCAATGGCCTGAGCAGGAAACCACGCGCCAAAAAACGCTCGCGGAGCAGGGACCCTACTTGGTGCAGATAACCCTCGTCGCCATCGACCAACACGTCAACCGCCACAATCGTCCCACAGCGCCGGACCCGACACAATCGTTCGTGCTGGTTTAGACGGGTGACCTGCTCTCGCTGCCAGTCCGTCAAAGAGCGATACTTCTCCGCGACTAACAGATCCAGCGAAGCTAGCGCCGCCGCGCATCCTAATGGATTAGCCGTATAAGAATGGCCGTGGTAAAAGGCCTTGCTCGGATCGTCATGGTAGAAGGCATCAAAAACCCTGCCATTACAGACGGTCGCCGCCAGCGGCAAAAAGCCGCCGGTTAACCCTTTGGCCAAACAGATGATATCGGGTTGGGTCGCCGTTTTTTGACAGGCGAATAACTCCCCGGTCCGCCCAAAACCGGTCAGCACTTCGTCGTAGATCATCAGCACATCATGCTCTCGTAACAACGCTTGTAGCGCGACGAGGAATTGCGGGCGGCACATCCGCATCCCGCCTGCTCCCTGCACCAAGGGCTCGAGCACCATCGCAGCGTATTCCCCTGGATGCTCCGCCAACAAACCTTGCAAATGCGCCAGCGCCTGCGCTTCCTTAGCTTCAACATCATCATCACCTTCCCAGGTCGCAGGAAAGGGCACCGCTTCAGCCGGAAAGAGCAAATCGACAAAGGGCGCGGTAAAGAGCGAGCGCTCACCTAAAGACATCGCCCCTAACGTATCGCCGTGGTAGGCGCCCTCTAAGCGCAGAAAACGCCGGCGATCCGGCTCGCCCGTATTCTGCCAAAACTGATACGCCAACTTTAGCGCGACTTCCACCGCCGTCGAACCATCATCCGAATAGAAGACCCACTGCAAGGGCGCAGGCAAACTATCCACCAACCGCCTGGCCAATTCCTCAGCGGGCCGATGGGTGAAACCGGCTGCCAGGACCTGTTCCAGCTGCTGCGCCTGCGCGGCGATGGCCGCGGCGATTTCAGGTTGCGCGTGGCCGTGTAGGGTCACCCACCAACTCGAAATGCAATCGAGCAGACGCCGACCGTCCTGCAACTCGAGCACGGCTCCCGATCCCGAACGCACATTCAGCGTCGGCACCGCCGCCTTCATTTGAGTAAAAGGCGACCATACGTGAGAAGTCGGATATTCAGCCATTGGCGCCAAAATAGCGTTCGAAGAGTGCGGCAGTATTCGCCGGCGAAAGATCCACCCGCTGGTCGATCTCGGCCAATACCCGCACCTTGCCATATTCTGCGATCGCGCGACAATTCGCCTCGTTAGCCGGGCCGTTGACCACCACACCCAAAATCGAGCAGTCTCGCTGCCGCAACTGCTGCAATGTCAACAGCGTGTGGTTGATCGTGCCCAACTCGCTGCGCGCCACAACCAGCACCGGCAACGCGAGCTCGGCGATCAAATCGATCATCAGGTGTTTATCATTGAGCGGCACCATAACCCCACCAGCCCCTTCGACCACCAACCGCTTACAATCGGGCAGGGCAAAACTGCCCATCGCAATTTGCACGCCTTCGCGCCGGGCCGCCTCGTGCGGCGAGAGCGGCGCGCGCAACAGGTAGCTTTCCGGCCAGAGGCGTTCGGCCGGTAGGCCGGTGACACACCGTAGCCAATCGGCGTCGGTCTCGGCCCCGCTTTGCACTGGTTTCCAATAGGTCGCCGCCAAACCAACCGCGAGCAACGCCGAGACATAAGACTTGCCAACGCCGGTATCGGTGCCGGTGACAAAAAGTCGAGGAGGAAACTCAACCGCCATGCAATTACCCAGACCTTTCGACGGCCAAAAAGTGAATGACGCAAGTGACCTCAATACCGCCGGATGCATGTTCCACCCACCCCCGCAGTAACTTGCGCATTTGCGCCAATGCAAGCGGCGGCGCCCCCTGTCCCGTTGGCGTGCCGGCACCGGTGCATTTGAGGTGGCGCAAAAAAGCGTGGGCCGTAGAAAAACGCATTACCAACTCCTGCTCCCATTGCCGCACCTCAACCGCTTCGTGCACAAAGGCTCGTGCTACCGACGGGTGATCAGGCAAGGGATTGGCGGTGCAGGGCACGTGCAACGATTCGCACTCGCGGTGCCATTCGCGATACGAACCCGCACCGGGATAGCTGCAAAGCAGTTTCCCGCCAGGTTTAAGCGCCCGTACCATCCTCCGCAAACTCGCCGCCAAGTCAGTGAACCAGTGCATCGAGAAATTAGCGCATATCATCGCGTAATGCTCCTCGCATGCCAACTGCTCACCATCTACAACAGTATAGCGAATACCAGGGTGGGCGATGCCCGCCGCAGCGATCTTCTCGCGGCAATATGTGATCATCGCGGGCGAGACATCCGTAAATTCCAAATCGCGACCGGGGAAAATTGCTGGCAACTCGATACTGAGCAGGCCTGTGCCGCACCCCATTTCTAGCACCGGTCCCTCGGGCAACCCCACCGCATACTGCCCTGCGCATTCAGCCAATGCCGAAGCGGCAACGCGTTGTTCCCGGGCATGATCATCGTAGACCGTGACCCGGCGCGAAAAACTCTCCGCGACCCGTTTCTTTAAGCCCCGTGTCGTCATCGCTGGGCACACTGCAAACGCCACGCCCGTTCTATCGCTTGCCAACATTCGCGAGCATGGCTTATCGGCAATCCATGACCGGCAGAGGGAAAAATACTGCGATCACTATTGCCCAAAGCCTCGTGCAGTTCCTCGGCCCGCTCCACCGGCACGATCCGGTCTTCGTCGCCGTGCAATATCAGCACATGCCCTGCAGCGGCTAGCCCTTCTATCCCCAACACACTATCCTGTAAACACTGCAGGTCCGCACGCAAACGCGCCACATCAAGATCTCCTGGTAGACGACTATTTCCCCCTATGCCGCAACGAGCGTAAAAGTCCCCCAACAAAGCCGCCGGTTCGCGCTGCAACCGCGCCAACATCCGGTCTACCGTGCGGCGCGAGCGCCTGGCCAAGTTCGCGCGGTCGGCGTGAAAATGCGCAAAGCCGCCGAGCACGACCACCAATTCCGCTGCTTGGAGGCATTCTGATGCGACCATATGCAGGCCAAGCGAATGCGTTATCACGATTTGAAAACGCGAAGACGTCTCGCAGCAAGGCGGTCCGAAATATCCGCGGTCGGGACAATGCAACGCAAAATTCGCAGGCAACAAATCGCGCCAATCTCGCCAGCATTCAGCGCTAAAACCCCACCCATGCTGCGCCAACACCTCAACTTCTGTCATCGCGCCATCGCCTCAGCCTTTCGAGCAACGACTCGAGATCGCTCCGTTGGTGCAAGGCGTTAAGCGCCAACCGAATCCGCGCACTGCCCGGCTCTACCGTCGGCGGCCGGATCGCCACCGCCAAATAACCGCTCTCTTCGAGGTAGCGATTGAGCGCCAGCGCGTCCTCTTCCGCCCCGACCACCACTGGCACGATCTGCGAGCCCGCCAAGCCCACATCCCAGCCCTGGTCTCGCAACCCAGCACGCAAATAGCCGACATTGGCGAACAAAGCCCGTCGTTGCGCGTCCATCTCCGGCACCAATTCAAGCGCCGCGTCGATCGAACCCAACACACTCGGCGGCAGCGCCGTAGTATAGATAAAACCCGAGCAATTATTGACCAAATATTCCCACATCGACTCACCACAGGCGATATAGGCCCCGAAAGCGCCCATGGCCTTGCCAAATGTGCCAATGCACACATCCACCCCTTTCCCACAGGTAAGCCCCATTCCCCGCTCGCCCAGCACGCCGGTAGCGTGCGCCTCGTCGACAATCAATAAGGCGTCGAATTCGGCCGCCAATTCGACTAGCGCATCGATATCGCTAATATCGCCGTCCATGCTAAAGACCGACTCGGTGACGATCAGCCGGCGCGTATAATCCGCCTCGGCGCCCTCCACCAATAATGCCCGCAGATGATCTAGATCGCCGTGGCGGTAGCGCCGCGCCTGACAACGACTCAACGCCGCACCTTGTATCAGACTATTGTGACAACGCCGATCGAGCAGCATCAGGCAATGCCGGTCCGCCAAGGCGGGCAGCAGCGAGATGTTGGCCTGATAACCGGAATTGAACACCAGCGCCTTGGCCGTCTGCTTGAGTCCGGCCAAACGCTCTTCAACCCGGGCGAAACCCGGATGGGAGCCAGCAATTAGTCGCGAAGCCCTCGCCCCAGCACCATGGAGATCGGCGAATTCAACCGCCCGCTGCCGCAAGAGCGGATGCGACGCCAAACCCAAATAGTCATTGCTGCTGAAGTTGACGAGCTTCCGACCTTCGGCGATAACGGTCGTCCCCTCGCCGGCCTGCAAGGTCCGCAACGCGCGCAATTGCCCCTGCTCTCGGCGGCGCGCCAACTCGCGATCGACAAAATCTAATTTGCTAGCCATAGTCTGGAGTATCGGATCTCTTAGAAAAAGTATATACCTAAATTTAAAGTCTAAGATCTATCAAATAATAGATACCGGCAAGATAGACACCATTGAGATCGACCCCATTCGCAGATACCACTTGCCCCTAAGACCAAGCCACTCTATTATACTGTAAACTTGTGAATTAACTGCATTGCGAGACTGCGCCCGATGCCAAATACCCCCGACAAAATCACCGCTTCTTCGCTGCAATCGCAAAAGCAGCGGGGACAGAAAATTAGCATGCTGACGGCCTACGACTACCCGACGGCCCTGCTACAAGACGAAGCCGGTATCGACGTGATTTTTGTCGGCGACTCGGTGGGCACCAATGTGCTCGGCTACCGCAGCCCGCAGCAAGTCACGATGGACGATATTCTCCACCACCTGCGGGCAGTGCGCCGAGCGGTGCGCCGAGCCTACCTGCTGGCCGACCTGCCCTTTATGTCCTATCAGGCCTCGGTGGAAACCGCGGTTGAAAACGCTGGGCGCCTCGTGCAAGAAGGCGGCACGGAAGGCGTCAAACTCGAAGGCGGCCTGCCCGTTTTACCACAAGTCAAAGCCATAGTCGAAGCCGGTATCCCCGTCGTCGGGCACCTCGGTTTCACCCCCCAGTCGCAAGCCCGCGAATTTTATCTCTTCAGCGACCGACGCGGCACCGTGCCCAAATTTCAGGGCAAAGGACCCAAGGGGGCCAAAGCCCTTATTGAGGAAGCCCTACGTCTGGAAGACGCCGGCATTTTCGCCCTAGTGCTCGAGCTAGTCACCGAAGAGGCCGCGCAGGCCGTGACCGAGCGCCTTTCCATCCCCGTTATCGGCATCGGCGCCGGACGCTATTGCGACGGCCAAGTCCTTATCGTGCACGACCTGGTCGGGCTCAACGAAGAAGACCTGATCTTGGCCAAGGCCTATGGCCAGACGCGCCAGGTCTGGTTGGATATTTTCAGCACTTATCGTCGGGAAGTGGCAGAGGGTTTATTTCCCACGGCGGAAAACGTCGCCCATATGGAACCCGATAAACACGCCGAGTTAGATGCATTGCTCAAAGGCAACGGCAAGAACGATTGATCCTTCCAGAGGAGAATGCTTAGATGCGCTCGTTTTACACCACCGCACTGATTCTGGGGCTTGCCGCCCCCGCCTTGGCCCAAACCGACGAGTCGAGTAGGACCCCGAGTTACCTCGCCAGCCTCGATTCGATTATGGGAGAGATCGTCGCCCTGCTTTCCACCGTGCTGCTTTTCGACTTTGGCACCGGCCTGCCGCTGATCGTCGCCGTGCTGCTCTTTGGCGGCATCTTCTACAGCTTTTACTTCGGCTGGTTTTCCATCCGTGCCTTCCGCCACGCCATCGACGTCGTACGCGGGATCTACGACGACCCCAACGACCCCGGTGAAATATCGCACTTCAAGGCGCTGACCAGCGCGCTTTCCGCAACCATCGGCCTCGGTAATATCGCCGGTGTCGCCGTCGCCATCGGCACCGGTGGCCCCGGGGCGCTGGTCTGGATGATCGTTACTGCGATCTTCGGCATGTCCTCAAAATTAGCCTCCTGTACCCTAGCGATTATGTATCGCACGATCCAAAGCGATGGGCGCGTCACCGGCGGCCCCATGTACTACCTTGAAAAAGGGCTTGAACTCCGGGGGTTCAAAAAACTCGGCCGCGCCCTCGCCGTGCTCTTCGCCATGCTCTGTATCGGTGGTGCACTCGGCGGTGGCAATATGTTTCAATCGAATCAGACCGTAGAAGCGCTCGGCGTAGTCAGCCCCATCTTCAAAACCTATAATTGGCTCTTCGGGTTGATTCTCGCTGCAATGGTCGGCGCAGTCATCATCGGCGGCATCCAACGCATCGCCAGCGTAACCTCTCGCCTCGTTCCGACCATGTGCATTCTCTATGTGCTCAGCGCCCTCTTCATTATCTTGAGCAATATTGGCGAAGTGCCCGCGATGTTCGTGCTCATCTTTAGCGAGGCCTTTTCCGGCCAAGCGGTAGAAGGCGGTATTCTGGGCATAGCGATTATCGGTATCACCCGCGCCGCCTTCTCCAACGAGGCCGGCATCGGCTCGGCGGCGATCGCGCACGCAGCGGCCAAAACCGAGGAGCCGGCGCGCGAGGGCATCGTGGCGATGATCGGCCCCTTTATCGATACGATCGTCATCTGCACCATGACCGCGTTAGTCGTGCTTTTAACCGGCGTCTACAAGGACCCCAACTTGCAAGGCAAAGGCGCGGAGATGACCGCCACCGCCTTCGGCTCGGTCATCCCGGGTGCAGAAATCGCATTGGCCATCATTATCTGCCTCTTCGCCTACTCGACAATGATCTCCTGGGAATACTACGGCGAACGCGCGTGGGAATACCTCTTCGGCAGCGGCTCGCTATTGATCTTCCGCCTGCTCTTTATCCTCTTTGTCTGGATCGGCGCCGTCAGTCAGTTGGCCAACGTCATCAGCTTCTCAGACCTGATGATCCTCAGTATGGCCGTTCCCAATATCATCGGCGGAATTATTCTCAGCCCCTTGATCAAGGAGAAGCTGCAAGAATATTGGGCACGACTGCAACGCGGCGAAATGCGGCGTTTCAAATAGGCGCCTTGCACTGCCCCGTGATTAGAGTATCATCACCGAACCACTAGTATAGTGCGCCTTCCGTTAACCGCCAACGCCGTTTTGCCTCTAATGAGACCCATGATTTTTTGTATACTCCTCGCCGTCGCCGTGCCACTTTTCGCCGAGGAGCCGACGCAACTTGATGTCCTCCTTCTAGAAGAAAACTTTCACCCTGAGCTTCTGCGTTTCACCGCAACGCTCGCACCTCTGCGAGAAGCCGAATTGGCGTTTGAGGTTCCAGGCGAGGTAAATACCCGCCCCGCCGAGTTGGGCCAAAGGGTCGAACCGGGTCAGGAACTGCTCACACTGAACCCGCGCCGGTTCAAAATCCAAAAGCAGCTCAGGAACGCCGAATTACAAGGCGCACAAAGTCAGTTTGAACTCGCCGAATTAAATTTTCACCGCTCCGAAATTCTGTACCGCGACAGCACCCTGAGCCAAGAAGCGGTCGATCAATCCCGTTACCAACGCGACGCGGCCCAGAGCTTAAGGGATGTGGCCCGTGCGAGACTAGCTTTGGCTCGCTTAGACCTGATGGCGAGCTCGATCCGCGCCCCATTCGCCGGCGAGGTCGCCGCTCTTCATGTCGAGATAGGAGAACGAGTCGCTGCTGGACAGGCCGCCCTGCGACTCGCCGCGCGCGACACGGTCATCCTACGCGCCCACGTTTCAGCGACTGCACTCAACAAGCTCAAAATTGGCCTATCGGCAAAAGTTGAACCAGCAGACGGACGACCGGCCTTCTTCGCTAGTATCACCCATATAGGCCAAGTCGCCGACCCAACATCACGACGATATCCCATAAAGCTTTTAGCGGCAGATCCCGGCGGCCCCCTGGGCATACTCGCCTCGCTCACTGTCACCAGTGAACAGGACCTGCGCGGCGTCGAATTGCCTGCCACTGCGCTGCGCTTTCGCTCGAACCGAGCGTACACCTATATCGTCGCCGGTTCGGGTAATAGCGGCGAATTAGTAGAACGCCAGGTTGAGATCGGCGCGGAGCTGTCCGGCGGCCGGTTCTTCATCACCGATGGTCTGGCCCCGGGCGACCGAGTCGTCGAATTCGGATCCGTCCCGTTCGCGCCTGGCCAGACCGTACAAATTGCTCGGACTCGGCGCCTGCAGCAAGAACGCGTCGGGCGATGAACGTTTTTTTTCGCTGGATAGTCCACAACCCGCTCATCGCCAACCTACTGACCTTCTGCCTCCTGCTCGGGGGCGGGATCGCTTACCGGACCATGCCACAAGAGTATCTGCCCCCGGTAAACCTCAAATGGCTGATCGCCGTGCTCTCCTACCCTGGCGTATCGGCGGCCGATATCGAGCAGATCATTACCCGCCCCGTCGAAGACGAGCTCGAAGAAATAGACTTCGTCAATCAGTTCAACTCCACCAGCACCGAAGGCAGCGTCGAGTTCTCCATGCAGTTCGAGGATATTTCGCTAGACGAATTCGAACGCCAATACCAGGAAGTCCGCCAAGGGGTCGACCGCGCCGACCTACCGGACGGCGTGCTCGACCCCTTCTACATAAAAATTAAATCATCTAACTTCATCCCCTTAGTGCAGATCGCATTGACCGGCGGCACAGAAATAGCCTACCACGAACTTCGCCACCGTGCCGAAGAGTTGCGCGATAGCATCGAGAGGTTCTGGGAGGTCGACCGCGTTTTTCTTTACGACGACCGCGAACGCCAGATCCACGTCGAAGTCGACCCGCTGAGCGCCCGCGCGCTCAGCCTCAGCCTGGACGACCTCGGCCGGGCACTCGAAATGAGCAACCTCGACCTGCCTGCCGGTACCCTGGAACTGGGTTCGAGCGAGTATCTTATCCGCAGCGCGGATCAGTTCCGCAGCTTGCGCGACATCAGGGCAGCCATAGTCCGCCCCGACCCCCTAGGCAACCACGTGCGCCTCGGTCAGGTAGCGGCGGTCCGCGACACCTATGCCCGCGAGGAAGCGCGGTCGCGGCTCAACGGCCAGCGCAGTATCGCCCTCGGCGTTACCAAGAAAGACGTCGGCTCGTCGTTGGACCTGCTCGAAAAAACCCACGCGTTATTGGCCGAATTCGCCGTCGGCCTACCCCCTGGGATCGGAGTCGAGCTGGTCAATGACACGTCGATCCGCGTCAGAAATGCCCTCAGCAACCTGCAGATCAACGCGCTCGCCGGCGGCCTGTTAGTAGTCTTCGTGCTTTGGATGTTTTTGGGGTTGCGCAACAGCCTGCTGGCCGCCGTCGGTATTCCGGTCGCGTTCGCTTTAGCTTTCGTCTTGCTCAAACTTACCGGCGCCTCGATAAACGAGAATACGCTCTTCGGCCTAGTACTCGTATTGGGTATGGTCGTCGATGACGCCATCGTGGTCATTGAAAACGTCTACCGGTATATTCAGGCCGGCCATCAACGCCGCCAAGCCGCGATCGAAGGCACCCGTGAAGTTCTCGCACCGGTGCTGACCTCAACTTTGACGACCATCGCCGCTTTCATGCCTTTAGTCTTGCTACCTGGCACCATCGGCGAATTCCTGCAAGTCGTGCCCATCACCGTCAGCCTAACCCTACTGGCCTCGCTGGTCGAGTGTTTCGCGATTTTGCCTTCGCACATCGCGGATTACGGCGGCAGCCGCGACAGCCGCAGCCCACTCGACGAACCCATGGCGCGGCTAACCCGCGCCTACCAGGCCCTGCTCAGCCGAATCCTGCCTTCCTGGACGCGCTATGCCATAGCGCTAGGTGTCCCCCTGTCGATCTTCGCGGCCTCCGCCTATATCTTCCCGCAATTGCGTCAAGAGCTCTTCAGCTCCGATCCGCAAAGTTATTTTGCCGTCTGGCTAAAATTGCCCGAGGGCACTGCACTCAATGAAACGGACCGGCATACCCGCATACTCGAAGCCGCCGTCCGCCGCCTACCGCCGGATGACCTGGCCCTAGTCGAACGTATCCTGGTCAATGTCGGCGTACAAAACGCCGCCGACCGCTCCTACGTACGCCCCAATTTCGCCGAGCTTGTCGTCGACGTCACCGACGGCCCCGAAATGATCGATAAGTTACAACGAATGGTCGCCTTTGTTCGCGACGAAGCCCGCGACCTCGGCTACGATGACGAAGTAGTACAAGTCAAGATCATCCAGGCCGGACCGCCGAAAGACGCCCCGCTGGAAGCAAAAATTCAGGGCGATGATTTCGTTGCCTTGGAAGAAATCGCCACCCTGCTCAAAACACACCTGAAAACCTACCCGGGCTTGGTCTCCATTGACGACGACTTTGCCGAGGGTAAAAACGAGCTCATTTTTCGCCTGCGCCACGAGGAAGCACGTAGGCTGGGGTTAAACGCGGCTGATGTCGGAGGGGCACTACAAGGGGCATTGCGGGGACGTCCCTCCGGAGTCTATCGCGCCGACGACGAGGAAATGCCCATCCTGGTCCGCTATCGCCCCGACTGGTTCCAAACTGGTGCGGACTTGCAGGACCTCGAAATTCGCACTCCAGCCGGCGGATTCGTCAACCTCGGTTCGGTCGCCGACCTAGAACGCGGCGTCGGCTATAGTGAGATCAAACGCCGGGACTTTCGCCGTACGGTCACGGTCTTTGCCGACGAAGCCCCTGACGCCCTCGGGACTGCGGCCCCGGCCATTGAGGGTCTACGCGGTTATTTTGAGCGCGAAGTCGCTCCTGCCTACCCGGGCTACAGCCTCATATTTGGCGGCCAATTCCAGGAGTTCGAGCGTAGCTTCGACAACATAATTCTACTTTTCGGCTTCGGCGCCTTGTGCATCTTCTTCATTCTCGTGGTGCAGTTTCGCTCTCTGATCCAACCCTTTATCATTCTCACCACCATCCCCTTCGCCCTCGCCGGTGCTCTACTCGGCCTGGTGCTCGGCGGCTTCCCCCTCTCGATCACGGTTATCTATGGCATGGTCGGGCTCTCCGGGGTCGTTGTAAATGATTCAATCGTGTTCATCAGCTTTATCAACACCGCCCGGGCAAAGGGTGATGAACGGCTTACCGCGATCTTGGCCGGGGCGGGCAAACGCCTCAGGCCCATTATCCTCACGACAGTCACGACTATCGGCGGTGTGCTGCCCATCGCCTTGGGTTTGCTGGGTAAATCCGAAGTTTGGTCACCGCTAGCTACACTGATCGTCTTCGGCCTCGGTACCGCCTCGGCACTGATGCTGATCGTTATCCCTTGTCTCTATTTCGTCGTGGAAGATGTGCGAGGTTTTTTTCGCCTCCGGACCGCCGTTCTCGGACAAATGTTGTACGAAAAAGAATAACGGAGAGCTAAGACGCCAATGGGGATTTAGTCTGCTACCGAAGTCGGTCGCGTCAGATCCATACCCAACGATTTAGGAAAGCGCTGTTGCACCGGTACTGTCGCCGCCGTGCCGTCGGTAAAACCTTTGATCGCCGCAAGACCGATTTTGTAGAGACTGGCCGGGTTCCACAACAACCAACCGCGCGCACCGCCGTCTTCGGCGCCGTGCAACTGCTCGGTGACATAGAGCGAATCAAAATGCGTGACCCGATAATCAAAGGACTGGATCCAGGGCCGCACCGGCACATCGTGCGCAGTGGCTAATTTTTGCAAGCGCTGGCACCCTTGCAAAAGGAAGTAGTAGGGATAATCGACCGGACGGTCGATACGCTCAAATCCATCTTCGAAATGCGAAGGGTAGAGCATAGGACTGACCGCATCGAGATGTGGCAGTAGATCGGGCAAGTGTTGCCCGATCGTTCGTCGATCCGCCTCCCGCCCCCACGCCGCGACCCCGAAAATATCGGCCGAGAGCAATACCCCCATAGGCTCGAGTACGCGCTCGACCTCTATGACAAAATCAGTAATGATGCGGTCTTTCGCTACCACAGCGGGGTCAAATGCGAAAACGGCGTCGGCTAAATTCCCTTCCGTCGGAAAGCGCACATAGTCGAGCTGTATCTCGTCGACGCCCAACTCCGCGACTTCGCGCACTATGGCCAAGAGATACTCCTGCACCTGAGGCAGCGACGGATCGACCCAATTACTTTTACCGCGTTCCGACCACAGCGCCGGACCCTCGCGCGATAAAGGCACAAAATCAGGGCGTTCCCGAGCCAAACGAGCGTCGTAAAAACACGTCAACCGCGCCACGACATGAATATTGCGCCGGTGCAGCGCATCGAGCATTTTGGCCGGTTGTGCGATCGACGCCCGCTGGCCAGCGCCGATTTCCAAGGCTAGCGGCACCGAGGAAGCATACCCGAGATTCCCATAGCGATCCTTGGCGTCAAAAACGACGGTATTGCCCCCTGCCGCCACCAAAGCATCCGCCAAAGTGAGCATCCTACGGCTACCGACCAGTGCAGCGGTGATATAGACGCCCCGCGCGGCAAAATCAGCAGCACGGGTAACCGTTTGGTCCAATAATTCCGCATAACTCAGCGAAACATCCAGACGCTGCCCTATCTGAATCACATCGCCTTGCAACCCATTCTGCCGCTTGATCGTATCGACAAGTTCCTCCGCCGTGTACTCGGTGCTATGGGGCAAGAGTCGATAGGCAATCGCCAAAAGCGAATCGCCCGGACGCACAGTCAATACCGTATCGCGCACCGCGACTTGCGCTTCGAGCACGGACGCTAAAAAGCAAAAAATAAGGCCAACTAAAAAAACCAAGGATTACTCCAGCAGCGGCAAAAATTAACAAATTGTTAATAAAATACTTAGATACGAAATTAGGCCACTTACACCAGAAAAAGCAAGTGGCCTATTAAATTTTCCCCAATAAGGGATTTGGCAGAATAAAATTGACCTAAGCTGTAGTTATTATTACCTTTGTACTAACCTAGGGTGCCTCAATAAATCCTTCTCCTGCCCCCTCCAGCCATTCTCGATCTTCCGCCAGGTAAATCTCCTCGATTGCCAGGTCGGCAAAGGCCTCCGACCAACGCTCGAAACCCACTTTTCCCTCCTGTTCTTGCATGCGCAGTTGGGCGACAAAGGCAAAACGATTCAGCGCAAAAGTTAGGGTCGCGACCTTACCGCCCTTTAAATCCACTTCCAATTGCTGGGTCTGGCCGCCATACTGTAAATCAATCCAATGTCGACCCGCCGGCAAATTGTGGAAGAGCAAGCCCTGATAGCCGCGTTTGAACAATTCTAGCCTATAGCGGCCATCTATGCGAATGATAATATCCTCGAGGATCTCGCTACCGATAGGGGCCTGGACCAGCGCCAACGAAGCATCTAGATCAGAGAAGAGCTCTTCGGTGTCTATATCATAGGCCACCGATCCGCTTTCGCGCGCGGGCTCCTGCAACGCAACCTTGGGTTTTTGGCCCTGCATCCAAGCGGGCGGCGGCAATTTCGGCGTCATGCCACCATCGCGGGTGAGCGCGTAGACCACGATATTGCTCCCGGCCATCAGCGAATAAGTCACCGGCTCAGTGCCGTCACTCTCGGAGTTTAAACTGGCCATCCAATTCTGTTGCAACCCGAGATCACTAAGCACCGCGACCAAATTGCCGTCAACTTCGACGCCCCACAAGCCCTGCGACGGCGGCACTGCATCGCCACCCGACTCGCTGGTTTCCGGGTTAAAAGTAACATCTTGCTGAACAGCGAGCAGGTCCTCCCGATTCGAGACCGGGTAATACCAGGTCGGATTGCTGCCCACATCGGCCACCTGCGCCTTGTCCTCACCGGGAAAGCCGCCACCGAATTCATAAAAAGAATGGTAGATCATATGCGAAGTCGGAATGGGCGCCAATTGCGCCTCGACACCCAGAATCGAGCGCAGATGCCGGGTCATCTCGCGCAAATAGCGGTTGTTGCCTTCGATAAAGAGAAAGCCGCCCTCGTGCAGATAGCGCCCCAAAAGTGCTTTTTCTTCTTCGCTGAACATGGTCAGCACTTCATCGCGATAGGGGATCAGTCCCCCGCCCTGAAAAAGAAAATGTATGGGATCCTTGAGCAGTTTTTCCGAGAGGAAATGTTCGTAGGTCTCGTCGCTGACCCGCGCCAAAAGCTTCGTGTGGTCACGCAAATAGCGGCTCATCGCGTCGAGCGCGCCGCGCCCGGAGCCGGCCCCGTAAACGTGCACCTGGGTAAAATTGACATAGCCGGCCAGATCCCGCCGGCTGCCCGGGTCACGAATAACGGCGGCGTGATCCTTGTTTGCTCGTGCCAAATCGACCATCCGCAACAGGTCCATCGAAGCAATGCCCATGCTGTCAGCCAAACCCAGCGCCGAAGGCGAGATCATCTTTACCCGCTCGAAAACTGGTGCATCTTCTTTGGCACCGCTGGCAATCTCGCGCAGGACCAGCGGCGCTTGCTGTGTCTCTATATCGGGCGCGGTCGTCTCGAGCCGGAGATCTTGCTCGCGTATCTCCGCCGCCTGCTCCTCAGGCCGTTGCAAATACTCCATCTCGACTTTGGGCGCTGCGGTATCCTGCTTTGGCAGCGCGCTCAGGCGGCGAGGCTTGAACTGCGGCGGAATCAGCGCAATGCGCGCGCGAAAAGACTCCGCGTCAAGCTCACCCAGCCACAGGTCGCGCGTCATGTAAAGCCCGGCCAAATGCAGAAATACCGATATCAGCAAGCAGGTCCAGATGACCTTTTTTTTCAACACGGAAGCAATCTTTCTGCAGCGCCGTCCCTATGGACGGTCGCGATCTCGGTATACCTTCTAACGATCATACAACGGGTAAGTTCCCCCCAATAGATGCACAAATGCCGCTAAAAGATAGTGATTTTAACACATTCGCCCCAGATCCCATAAATGGCTGTAAGAAAATGTCTTTTTGCATAGAAAAGACCCTCATATTATCTTCTTCTGACCGTCTGACCAGTGCTTATTACGCCTGTAAAACGGCCAACGCAAAGGAATTATCCCAACGATGAACGAAAGCGAAGATCTAAAAGCCGAGGTGCACGAGTGGCTCGAATCGCTAGATTATGTGTTAGCCAATAGAACACCCGAGCAAGTCAACTACCTGTTGCAGCAACTACAGGCCCGAACCGCAGCAGCCGGCATCGACCTGCCCTTCAGCGCCAATACCCCCTATCTCAACACGATAAACCGCGAACAACAGCCCCCCTATCCGGGCAGCCGTGAGATCGAGCGCCGCATCAA
>JABHFS010000187.1 GCA_018672475.1 Gemmatimonadota bacterium
CGGCGCGGGCGCGGACATTCTGCTCTTGGCGCAATTCGAGCGGGACCATCGCGTTTTCGAGGGCACTGAGGGTGGGGATGAGTTGGAAGCTTTGGAAGACAAAACCAACTTTTTCGCTGCGCAGTCGGGCGCGCTGGTCCTCGTCGAGATTACCTAAGCTGACGCCGCCGAGTGATACCGTGCCCAAACTGGCGCGGTCGAGACCTGCGCACAGACCTAAGAGTGTGGTCTTGCCGCTTCCGGAGGGGCCGACGATGGCGTTAGTGGTGCCCGCTTTGATGGCGAAGCTGACATCATCGAGCACGGTCAGGGCATTCGGTCCGTCACCGTATGTTTTGCTTAAGTGGTTTACGTCTAGGGCAATCGCGTCGCTCATTGGCCCTCCTTTTCGGGCAGGCGTTGTAGGATTTTTAACAGTCGGTCGGGGTAGTCGGTGATCAGGCCGTCGACGCCGAGGTCGATCAGGCGTCGCATGGTATCGGCTTCGTTGATCGTCCAGGCGTGGACTTGTATGTTGTGGGCGTGTGCGCGTTCGATAAAACGCCGGCCTACCAAGTCTATGTTGCCCATCCGCAAGGGAAACTGGAAGGCTTGGTGTGTGGGGTGGTAAGCCGCGTCGAGTCGCAGCCAGTACAAGAGCGTGAAGGCGAGGCTCGCGCTTGAAGGAGTCGATGTGGCTACAGTGGGGCACGCGTCCTTGAAGGCCTCCAATGGGCCGTTGCGAAAAGAAGCGACAGAGACCTGTTGTTCTAGCTTGAAGCGTTTTACTGTGCGACAGAGCGCCAGGGCCAATGTCTCGGAGTTGTCCTTGATTTCGATTAAGAAGCGAATCTGTGGGAAGGCGGTAAAAACCTCATCCAGAGTGGGTATGGTAACCTGCTTGTCGCGAAAGGGGTAGGTTTTTCCGTCTGGGCTGAAGTGGTAGCCGGCGTCTAATGATTGTAACTCACCCAGGGACAAGCGGTCGGCGCGGCCGCGGCCGTCGGTGGTGCGGTCGACTTTGCCGTCGTGTAGAATAATCAGTGCTCCATCGTTGCTTTGCCGCAGATCCATTTCGAGCACGTCGACGCGTAATTCGACCGAATGTGTAAAAGCGGCCATCGTATTCTCGGGGGCCAGGCCCTTGCCGCCGCGGTGGGCGATGACCAGAACGCGATCGTCCGCGAAATAGGGATGGGGCTTGAGTGGTTGTGCAGTGAGGGCGAAGGCGACAAAGAGCACAGCCGCCAGGCCCAGCAGTGCATAGAGCCCTCTTTTAAGATAATAGCGCATAGATTATTCAGGAGTTTCCATCGCTTGGGTATCGTGCGGGAATATACCAAGTCGGCGGATTCGAGCAAGTCCTCAGCGGATGTTATATTTTATATAATCATGCGGATTAGCGAGATAAAAAAAGATATGATTACATACGTTTCATTAGACACACTATCGTTTACAATGATTCCCATGTTTTTTAAAAAGTCACTACACTTCCAAGGTTTTGTTCTAATGGCGAAATCACTTGCGAGTCGATGGTATTGCATCGATGATCGTTGAGCCTTCGACTTATCGGCCGCCCTGGTATTTGCCCGGCCCCGACCTTCAGAGTATTGCACCGCAGATCGCGCGCAATTTGCCGCCGATAGATTATCGCCGCCAGCGAATCGATACGCCCGACGGCGATTTTCTCGACCTGGATTGGGCGGAAGTCGGCGCGGCAAGGCTGGTGATCGTCGCGCACGGGATGGAGGGCCATTCGCGACGGCCCTATATATTGGGCATGGTCGGCGCCTTTAACCGCGCGGGTTGGGACGGGTTGGCGTGGAATATGCGCGGTTGCAGCGAAGAGCCGAACCGCACGCCGGCCTTTTACCATGCTGGTTTGACCGATGACCTCGCGGCAGTGGTCGCCGCCGCGCTCGTTTATAAAAAGTACGGGGCGATCGCGCTCGTCGGATTTAGCTTGGGCGGCAGTCTGAATTTGAAATACTTGGGCGAGCGGGGCCGAGACGCGCCGATTGTGGCTTCGGTCAGTTTTTCCGTGCCGATCGATTTGGCCGACTGCGTGGAGCAGTTGCACCGCCGTCGCAATGCCTTTTATCTCAGCCGTTTTTTGCGCCGCTTCCGCGCCAAAGTGCGCAAAAAAGCGGTGTTGATGCCCGAAGCGATCAGTGCCGAGGGGGTCGAATCTATCCGCGATATCCGCGCTTTTGACAGGCGTTATACGGCGCCACTGCACGGTTTTACGAGCGTGGAGGAATACTGGCAGCAGAATAGCTGTTTGGGATTTTTGCCGGGCATCACTGCGCCGTCGCTTATCGTCAATGGACGTAATGACCCATTTTTGGGAGCGAAATGTTATCCGGTGGAGCAAGTTAAAGGCTTATCGCAGGTCTTTTTAGAAATGCCAGAGGGCGGAGGGCACGTGGGCTTTCCGGCGGGCGGCGGCGCTTGTTGGTCGGAGGCGCGGGCGTTGGAGTTTATTACAGGCGGAGAGGCGGGTGGTCAACGTCGGTAGGGTAGATTATTTGTCCCTTTGGGGTTGCTTTTTATCTTAGCTGTATCTTGCACCGGAACGTCTTATGGTTCTGCATTCTTCCGCATCGTGGTCTATCTCTTTTAAGCTCTGTCTCGTACCTATTGCACGGTCATACGACTGGCCGACGGGGCACCTGATTGTTTTGCACTACATTACCGAAAGGCTCGTGACCGAACACGAGTTGCTGCGGCTTAAGGAGGAGGCCGAGCAGGCCAACGAGACCAAGAGCCATTTCCTCGCCCAGATGAACCACGAGTTGCGCATCCTGCTCTCCGCGATCATGGGCTATGCCGAGCGGAGAAAATTGTGGTTTGATTGCGCTGGCCTTCAATCCGCGCCGCAGACCTGCCGGCGTATCGCGCGCATATAGCCGATGGTATAGGCGGCATTTTTTTGGTCTCCTGGTACGTGGTCGGGCAGCAAGGCTCCAGCAAAACCTGCGTTGTGCAGCCCGGTCATCACACGGTGCATATCGATATACCCGTCGTCTACTAACGTTTCGCGGAATTTGGGCAGTGGTTTGTCGACATTGCGGAAATGAATTTTGAAGAGTTTGCCGCGCGCGCCGAAGTCCTCAATTATCTCATAGACGTCTTTGCCCGATGCCGCACCGCCCTCAGCCCAACTGCCGACGCAGAAACAGAGGCCGAAATTGGCGCTGTCGGCCAGGTCTAAGGCTCGCTGGTAATCCGCGAAACTGCGCACCACCCGACCGACTCCACCTAAGTCGGGCATCGGCGGGTCGTCTGGGTGCAGGCCAATGCGGACCCCTGCATCCTCGGCGACCGGAACGACTTCGCGAATAAACCGGGCCAATGTCGCCCAGACCTCGTCTTCGTCGTAAGATCGGTCGTGGGAAAGGGGCAGGTCCTTGGCGAGTTCAAGGTCGAATTCGCGGGTTGGGATGCCGCGTGTCTGACCGACGGCGGTTTGGTAATAGGGCAGCAATTTTATATTGGCCATGTGCGCATAGGTCGTATAGCCAATGCCTGCTCGTCCCAGATCGCGCAGGTAATCTTTGTACTGGGCGATCTTCTCGTCGAAGCCAGGTAGCCCCAGGACCATCGTCGGATCGCAGTGCAAATCCAGGATGCCAATATTCCACAGCAGTATCCCGTGTTGTTCGAGCAAGTGCCGAGTTTCTACCATATAATCGTAGTTGGCGTCTTCAATAGTCGTCCAAATCGA
>JABHFS010000188.1 GCA_018672475.1 Gemmatimonadota bacterium
TTAGTGTTTATGGTTTACCGTGTTGAAAGACCTCGTTTGGCGATCGAATTTCCAGTGCTTTTCTGGGTCGGTTATTGAGTCGATTTTCAGCCCGCCGAATGTTAGCTTGAGTGATCGTCTTAACGTTAGTTCCCTTGGGGAAATACGGTCGTAATAGCCCGTTGGTGTTTTCGTTGGCCCCACGCTCCCAGGCACAATACGGGTGGGCAAAATAGCCCTTGGCCAGTAGAGCTTTGGCGACTCTTTTATGTTGGGCAAATTCGTTGCCGTTGTCCATCGTCAGCGTATGGACCTGACCTTTGATCTCACTCAATGCCCTTATGATTACGTCGGCGACGTGATCCGCATGCTTCGAGAGGACGGGCTCAATGCGGATGAAGCGAGTTTTTCGGTCTAGCAGAGTTAGCAGGCCCCCTCCGCCGTGACCGCCCATCATCAGATCGACTTCCCAATCACCGATTCGAGTTTTTTCCATCGACGATAGCGGCACGATCATTAATCGAAATTCGGTGGCGAATCGAGCCTTTATACGCAATTTTGGACGAAATCCGCTTGGGGTGTTGTTGCTGGCGAAGGTGGGTGTGAAGTCGGCCACCGCGGTCTTGATCTAAGTGAATATGCTGATAGATCCGCTCATGTGATATAGTGAAGGTTTCGTTTCGTCCGAGCCAGCCGGCAATTTGCTCGGGGCTCCACTCGTGACGCAATTTTCCTTCGACTATACGGCGACAGCGTCCAGTCCACTTGAATGGGTGACTACGGTCTGTCCGTCGTTTTTTACTGCGTTGATGAGTGGCCTGAGGATAATATCCGTTGGGACTTCGGTTTCGTTTTAATTCGCGTGAAATCGTCGTGCGATGCACACCGACGATCCGAGCCATTTGCGTGGGCCCCTGGCCGACTTTGTGTAACGCGGATATTTTGTACCTTTGGGATAGGATCAACTGAGTATACTCCTTCATAAGCTCCTCTGCGTGGGGCGGGTGAATAGACAAAGGTAATATACCGGTTGACCTTTGCTTTTTCACCCACCGCGAAAGGTGCACTTAGAAGTTGAATCCACACACCACATCAATTGACCCGATCCCCTAAAAGGCCCTTTATATTTCCTATACTCTTACTCCGCAAAGCGTGTCCCCAAATTATAAAAAAATAACTTTACCTGGAGATTGTTCGTGCCCAACGATCGCCCCAACGTCCTGCTGATCATGACCGACCAACACCGGCACGACTTAATGAGCTGTGTCGGCGACAGCGTCGTGCCCACTCCCAATATCGATCGCATCGCGCGCAGCGGCGTGCGTTTTGCAAACGCCTATTCGGCCTATCCCGTCTGCGTTGCCGCGCGTATGGCCATGCTCACCGGCCTCTATGCGCATCAGACCGGTGTCATCGACAATACCGACTATCTCGACTGGCGTTACCGCACTATGGCTCACCACTTTGCCGACCAGGGCTATCTCACCGGGTTGATCGGCAAGATGCATTTTGGCGATGCCAACAACCACGGCTTCGAATATTATTTGAGCATCAACGACTGGCTCATGTATTTGGGGCCCAACGCGCATCACTTCGCCAACGAAATCGCCAGCAACCCGCACGGAAGCAGCTTTTTCAACAGCGTTTTCGATACTGGCGCCGGTTTCCCCGATGTCTACGATTTGTGGGATGGCAAGGGCAGCCCGTGGGCGGGCAAGGTGACGCAAAGCGATTTTCGTTCGATGGCGTCCGAGCTGCCGGCCGAAGACCATTTGGACATGTTTGTGGCGCGCGAGTCGGGCAAGTTTTTGCAGCGCTACAAAGAGCAGCCGTTTTTTTTATGTGCCTCGTTTATGAAGCCGCACACGCCGCTCTTTGCGCCCGCCGAGTGGGCCGCCAAATACCCGGTCGAGGATATGCCCTTAACCGACCCAGGTGATATCAGCGGATACCCCGAACACATCCAACGCCGCATCAAAAGCTTTTCCGGTCTCGACCCGCTGTTGCGCCAAGCCAACCTCTCGGGCTATTACGCCTGCCTCGATTTTGTCGACCATTGCATCGGCACACTGCTCGACGAATTTGAAGCCGCAGGCCTGCTCGACAACACCATCGTCGTCTACACATCGGACCACGGCGACATGACCAACCAGCACGGCATGCAGGGTAAGTTTTGCCTCTTCGATCCGTCCATCAAAGTCCCACTGATAATTTCGTATCCCAAAGCCCTGCCACAGGACAAAGTGTGCACTGCTCTAGTCGAACAGCTAGGCCTCTACCCGACACTGGCCGACCTGACTACTACCGGCCCCGTCGGCCCCCCTGCGCGCCAGCCGCTGAGCGCAGCCCCGACAGCGATCTCGGACGTGCGTTTCACAGACTTGGTGCATTCACCGGAGTTGCCCGGGCCGGATGCCGTCTTCAGCGAATACAATCTGCGCGGGGACAATAGTCAGTATATGATCCGCACGCCGCAATACAAATACATCCATAACGACGGTTCCACTGACGAACTCTATGATCTATTAAATGATCCAGAGGAAAATATCAACCAAGCAGCTGATTCCGATCGAGCTGCGCTGTGCCGAGAGCTGCGCGCGCAGCTTTTCGAATGGTTTGATCCACAGCAAAACCCGTTCAGGGGGACTATAAGTGACGCGGCGCGCGCGGTAGTTAATCCGTAAAAAACGGATTCGGTGCACCCGATTCGGCGAGCGTCCGCAGCACGCTCGAGTACTTCAGCATTTCTGTTAGCTTGGCCCGCCAGTGCGGCGCGTAGAAGTCGGAAAATTCCTGAAAAAAGGCGCGCACTTCGGGGTTGACGCCGTTGAGGTAGTCCGGCAGTAAAAACCACGGCTGGTCGCTGTATTGGTCGAGGCCACGTTGGCGCAGCGAGTGCGCGGCCACCACCTTCTTTTTTACCGAGAGCATCAGTGTGCGCCGCAGTTTGTCCTTGTGGTAGCGGCCGCGATGGATGCACGTCTGAGAGAACATGGCGGCATCGCCCGGCTGCAGCGAAACGCGCACTTGCCCGGGCATGTCGTTAGAGCGGTTGTTGCGCGCGTCGTCGGCGACGCAGATGGCGTGCTCAGCGGGCGTGTAGTCGCGCAGATGTGATTGTGGCACGAGCTCCAGGTCGTCGCTGGGGACTAAAGCGATTTGTATCTGCAGCCCGGAACCGGTCGCGGTATTTTGGGCGATATCGACCTCGTCACCGATTTTGTCCTTGTGCCAGAAGCCGTCCTCGCTCTGGCCTGCCGGGTTGAAATAGAGGCTGGCGATAAAAAATAAAAAGTCTTCACCGAGCGCTTCTGCAATCGCCGATATCAGCTGCGGCGCGCCGAGCGCGTTGAGCAAGAAGGCCAAATCATCGGGATGGTCGCGATGATATTCTGGGTCGTTTAAGTGCCGCATATAGTTGGCTTGGGGACCGACCGGCGGGTTGTCGTGGCGCGGCGCCTTCCGCCACTGCGCCAATACGCGTTCGCAGATCTGGTGCAGTCTAGCCGCCGTCTCTGGGTCGAACAAGCCGCGCACTACCGCATAGCTTTGCTCTTTTAGAACCGCGGGGGCCGGGTCAACGCTAGTCATACTAGTAGTCCTTTATTTTATTTAGCCGCACGCGGCTGCCGAACACTCGCTGCCGCATCTCAGTGCACTGTTATATATACGTTGCGTTCTTAGCCGTCTATGGGCTTATCTTAGCTTGTGAAAGTGCTATTGTCCAGGAGTTTTAACCTGAACTAGGATGAGCAAATGACGCTGGCAGGTTGACTAATTCCCCTATATAGACCGTTGAACCATGCGCCCAATGGACAACGCTCGTTCTGACCTATCGTATCGGCCATTGCGCCGAAAAGAGGAGCACAGAAAAATAAAATGAACCTATCCTACACGGTATTTACCAAACCCTGGCAAACAAAATCTCTGCCCGAACTGGCCCGCTTCGTCAGCGATCTGGGCTTTGACGGCATCGAGTTGCCCGTGCGCCCCGGCTATCAAGTAGAGCCAGAAAATATTACGAAAGACCTGCCCGAAGCGGCGCGCATTTTAGCAGATCACGGCGTGCGCATTGGCACGGTGGCAGGGCCTACCGACGAAGTCACCATCGCCGCCTGCGCCGAAGCGGGAGTGCCCATCATCCGCGTGTGTGAATCTATAGATATGAGCATCGGCTACATGGCCAGCGAAAAGCGTCTCAAGGAAGGCTATGACGCACTGATCCCAATACTGGAACAGCACGGTGTTGCGATCGGCGTGCAGAACCACTGTGACCTTTGCGTCAACAACGCCATGGGCCTGCTGCATCTGATCGAAAGCTACGACCCAAAACATATCTGCGCCGTCCTCGACCAAGCCCACAATGGCCTCAACGGCGAGCCGCCAGAGCTGGCGATCGATATCGTGTGGTCGCATCTGCGCGTCGCCAACTTTAAAAGCGCCTACTGGTCGCGCAGCAATGGTCCCGAAGCCGACGAGGCACAGTGGAAGGTGCACTGGACGACGGGCAGGCATGGCCTGGCCTACTGGCAACGCACGGCAGCAGAGCTGAAAAAACGAGACTATTCGGGCGACATTTGTCTCACCGCTGAGTATAGCGATCACGACCGGGTCGATGAACTAATCGCCGCAGACATTGTCTATGCCAAATCTCTATTTGACGACGAAAACACAGAGGAAAACTAATGAGTGCTCCAGTACGTATCGCCATGGTCGGTGCTGGTGGCATGGCCAACAATGTGCACTACCCCTCGTTGGCTTCTTTCGAGGATGTCGAATTTGTCGGCATCTGTGACCTCGATGCCGAGCGCCTGACAAAGACCGCTGACCAGTATGGCATCGAGGCCCGCTACGACGACTACCGGCGCATGGTCGCCGAAGTCGCGCCCGACGGGATCTACGTCGTGGGGCAACCGCATCTGATGTACGATATCTGGATCTGGTGTCTGCAGGAAGGGCTCAACCTCTACATCGAAAAACCGATGGGTCTGACCTGGCATCAGGCGCAAATGCTGGCCACGTTAGCCGAGAAAAAAGGCGTCATTACGCAGGTCAGTCACCAGCGGCGCTCCAGCCCTCTGTTGCGCAAGATGCGCGAGGCCTGTCTCGAGCGTGGACCGATCACCCACGCGGTCTGCGAGTTCTTCAAATCCAATATTGCACCATCATATGGTCCCCGAGATCACATGATGGACGACTGACCCATTCCATCGATACGCTGCGTTGGATGTGCGGCGGTGAGGTGGTCGAAATCGAAAGTCACTGCAAGCGCATTGAGACTCCGGATATCAATTGGATCGGCGCGACCCTTCAGTTCGACAGTGGCGCGACGGGTATTCTAGTAAACAGCTGGGCCAGTGGTCGGCGCGTCTTTCGCATACAGATGCATGCCCCCAATATCTACTGCGATGCCGAAGTCGAGTCGAAGGCAGTGCTGTACAAGGACGGAGACTACGAAGGCGAGACCTTCGATTGTTTTGAGGTCGCCGGCGGCAGCGAAAACTGGCAGGCCTTTGGTTTCCGCGACAAGAATCGCGAGTTCATCGACTCGATAAAAAATGGCGAGGACGTGACGACCTCTCCCTTTAGGGATTGCGTCAAAACGATGGAGGTCGCCGAAGCGATCCTGGCGCAGGCGCTGTTGTCAGGTGAGTGAATTGATCGATGGTGAAAAGGGCCGCTCTGAGTAGTAGTTTTATTGTATTGTAGCGATAATAGTTTTAGCATACACAAAAAAACCGACCCTATCGATAGAGATAGAGTCGGTTTTTTGTGTATGCTTCTTTAGAAGAGGCCAGCGACCAGATTCTGGCTGCTCTGCACCGGCGACGCAATCTCGAAGGCTTCGACGATCTCGCGTTGTCCGTAACCTGCCGCCAAGGTGCGGGCCGTGTTGCCATAGTCGTTGCTGGCGTCGGCATTGGCTCCGGCGGCGACCAGCATCTGGGCAATTTCCGTGTGGCCTTCTTGCACGGCGTAAATCAAAGCCGTGTTGCCGATGCGACCGTGAGCGTTGACGTCGGTGCCGCGAGCAATGATAGTGCGAACCTTGTCCGTCTCGCCATAGGCGGCGGCAGCCATCAGGGCGGTATTGCCATTGTCGTCGCGCTCTATGGTCTGTGTGACCTCGACGTAGGCTACTTTCTTAACGGCGGTTTCGTTGTTGCCGGCGTTGGCTGAAGCGGCGATGGCGGCGATTGTGGCGAATAAAAAGTGACTCCATTTATAATAAGCAACTATTTACTTGTCTATTTTATATATTTAATAAGTTAAATATTTATTTTTAATAGTTTTACCATAACGACAATTAAATAGCCATTATCGACAATATATTAGCCATATATAGCTCAATAGAAAATATAGGAGGATTTATGGCCGATCGAGCAGTTGTCTATAAGGAAACGGAACAGGGAGACCTAAAGCTCCATATTTTTAATCCGGTGGATTTTGATCCTTCTGATGCGCGGCCAGCGATCGCGTTCTTCTTTGGCGGAGGATGGGTGAATGGCAACCCCGAACAGTTCTTTCCCCATAGCCAATATTTAGCATCGCGCGGTTTAGTCGCGATCTCGGCGGAATATCGGGTGGAGAATAAACACGGCACTTCGCCACAGGAATGCGTCAGCGATGGCAAATCGGCGATCCGCTGGATTCGTGCACATAGCCAGTGAGTTGGGGATTGATCCGCAACGATTAGCAGCCGGCGGCGGCCACGGTAGAGCAGTTTAATGAAGAGGGGGAGGACCTCAGTATTTCCTGCCGACCTAACGCGCTGATTTTGTTTAATCCGGTATTTGATAATGGCCCCGATGGATGGGCCAACGATCGCGTTGCAGCCTATTGGCAGGACATTTCACCACACCCAAATCCGATGGGGGCCCAGCAGACCAGAGGGCGTAGCCAAGAGCGGCGCAGCCCACCGCGAGGTTGCTCAAAGACAGCCACACCGCTTGCCCTGACCCCCTAATCTGAAATCAAATGGGAGCAGGAGCAGAAGTGATGAAATGAACCAATTATCAACTGACCCTGGAATATAATTTAATTATGAGTGAATCTAAGTATAGGCAAAAAATACTGATCCTTTATCTGGGAAATGCCAGTTTGAATAGTGAAGTAGTAGGCTGGTCGCTTTATGATGGGACAACAGATGATGAAGCAGATATTATAGACAATGAAGAACTTCCGTATAAATCAGTCTTAGCGGCAATGAGAGACGGTTGGAGAGTCATCGGGATTCCCACAATCAATTCCCCATTAATAGGTAGAGAGCATAAAACGGATTATCTACAATTTGAATTTGTCCTTGAAAAAATGGAGTTAATCGATGAATAAAACAGATCTGCTGGATTCAGTCACAATGGCAAAATTTGTTTCAAATGGTTATTTGCGGTTTGACGAAATTATTCCAAAGGATTTATGCGAGGAATCGAAAGAGGCCATAGCATTAGGAGAAATGGATGCATACGATAAAGTAGGGGCTCCCTTTTATTCGCTTTGGGAGCATTCGGCCATGGGTAAGATTTTTCGCTTAACCACAGTGCGAGCAATCATCGAGAGTTTACTGGGGCCTAATCCTCAATACGATCATCACTATATTCACAACAAAAAAGCGCACACGAACGATACAGACAGTTTGCATCAGGACGGCACATACGACACGAGAGATTTTGGTTTCGATTTACTGATCTGTTTTTTCCCGGATGATGTTTCAGAAAAAATGGGCGGCACTTTAGTCGTTCCCGGAAGTCATTTTAGAAAAGTCAATTCAGGCGCTATTGGAAGATACCAAAATATTGTCGGACAACAACAATTGGTTTGTAAGGCAGGAACAATCTTATTTATGCACAGCAATCTATGGCATTCAGGACGAAGTAATCATAGCGACAACGATCGATTACTCTTCAAATTGCGTCTCAACCCAACGGTTGAGCAAGTCCGTCTTTGGAACACCGAGGATATCAATGATTCGGAGATTCTAACCATCCTCGGTGAACGAATGCCTTGGCATAGCGGAGAGCAACGCTTGGAAAACATCAATCGAATCCGACTGTGGCGTTATATGATAGGCGACCCCACCCCGGATTTTACGACGGATAAACTCTGGGGGACAAAACTCGATGATATGCCCAAAGTCATTTACCAAGATAGTGTGCGCTCATTGGATATGAAAGATAGTGTGGTCTCTGAATAAAAAACCGTGGGGGCGGATGGGCGGAGCGAGTGAGTCCCCATCGACTGACCTGGGCGGCGTTATTAGCCCGCGCCTTTGCGCTCGACGTCACTGTCTGCCCCGCCTGTGGAGGACGGCGGCGCCTGATCGCCGCGCAGGCCGACCCCGCCTCAGTCCGGCGCTATCTGCAAGCGTCGGCCTGCCGACCGAGCCGCCGCCTTATCCCGCCTAGAGCCCCTACCCCAGCCAGCGTGGGACTTGGAGGCGTATGTCTCCGATGAAGAGAGGGACCGGGAGCGATGGAGCGTCGCGTCTACTGGAGTGTCAAAGTTCGCTTTGAAAGTTTACTTATTATTCAATAACTGGATAAGTGTCGAAAGTCCGGTTACCCTTATAATTTGGCAAGCGTGGTATTGAAATGCAAAATGTCTGTTCATTAATTTTAATGGCTCTCTTTTCTTTATCGATCCAGTTTAGTGAGGCATCTACAGTTGTACCTCCAGTACTTATTGCTCCCGGGGAAGGTTGGGAAATTACCGATTATGCCCTGAGTTTCACTTGGCAAAGGCAATCCTTTTTGGATGGTGAGGAGGAGGAATCAGCCTCAACTTGGACCATTAACTCATACCAGCTGCAAGTCGCTGACAATAGCCAATTTGATGCACCGATTATCGACATTATTCAAAAGGCACCGGGTCAAAACCCAGATAGAATAGAGGCAGGTGATGCCGATGATGAGGAGTCTCAAGAAATAGCAGAAATATTGGCTCACTGGACGGAGATAGTTCATGTTCCATCGACGACGCTTGAGGAAGGAACATGGTATTGGCGAGCGCGAGCAGCGGATAGCTCAGATCAAAACTGGTCCTCGCCCATCTCTTTTACGATAAGTTCTGATAATATTCACCGGCCTATTACAAGACCATTATCATCGGATAATCCTATCTTCAGTTTTGATATGTACGACAGTGATAGTGGAGGTTGGGGAGAAAATCCTGACTGGAGTGCTTACTATAATTTTTTCCCTGATGACATAAAGCCATTTATTGCATTTGCTATTCCTCACGAAGGTTGGGGCGGCTATGACAGCCCCTCTCGCACAGAAAACGGCGAGGTGGTTCGTTATGCTGATTTTATTCAGCCTTTGACTGATCTAAATATCCCTATTTTAATAAAAACTGGTGGTCCAGATGGTGACCCTCAAAACTATTTAAGTGCAACAGAGCTTGAGGACTTATATCAAAATAATCCGAATGTACTTGGTGTAGTGACGGGTGAAAATACATGGCAAGCGATTGATGGTTATCAAAAAGCAACGTACCGAGAAACAGAGGTTAAATGGCTGCAAAATGTCATAAAAATCAGTGGTAAGTATGGTAAATACGTCATTTCAGGAGAGGGGGCTTATGATTTTGCGTGGGATAAATACCTGGGCAAAGAAGCGCCAGCTAACAATAGCTCAAGAGATGATAATGACTATGAGTGGTTAGATCAGCAATTAATCAAGGATAATCGAGACGCTTTTGTTCCCAGCAGCAAAAATAATATCTTCTGGTCTCATCATCAAATGGACAGCGCGGTCTTGGGAGCTTCAATATCGGGCTTGGTTGAGAATCATGGAATTTGGGCGGAAGCTTGGTATTGGACAGATGCTGGATTTTCAAATGGAGTCTTTACTGAATCAACGGAGCCTGGCGAGTTTGTCACGATGCCGCAGATATTTTGGCTACAGATGATGTTAAAAAGCCTCGCCAATGGAGCGGCAGTCTATCATTTTGGTGGCGAGTCTGGAGTCTCAGAAAATCGTGGATTCTATGATAGAAGCCAAGATGCCGTGGTTGATGAGGATGGGCTAATTTATGAGGATCAATTAAACCAAGGAAACGGGACAGAATATACTAGCTTTTGGGATATGAATGGAAACAGTACGCTGGGTTTCGAGCGTTACATAATTCCCTTTATTAGAGCGGTCACTTCCAAACATTTAATTCCGAATCAAAATGCTGTTTCCCAAGAAATAAAGATTGCCATAGACCCAGGGCCAGTGGAGCGCGACAAAGGAAATTTTGTTTGCTATGGCCATTACGCTCCTCTCTATAGATACACTTTGGGCATCGAAAACTTTATAGAACCCACAAGCGATATGGAAGAAGGAGAAATCGAAGAATCCGCGTCAGGATGTCGCTACGATCTTATTCCTAATAACGGCCGTTATTTCACCATACCGGTTATTCCTCATCCGGCCAATCAGTTTGCCTTGGAAAACATTGAATTAGTGTCTATTGATGACCTCCAAACTGAGCAGGAAATTTTAGATCTTTTTAATGTTAACTACCCTGATCGGTTTGTGGGGAACGCTTGGGTAAATCAAATAGGAAATACAATTTTCGTGACTAACTCTCATGAAAATCGTAATATCCAGCAAAACTTTTCGATTGATCTACAAGGATCCCTCAAAACTATTGCTGGCAATGCTATGCCGCATAGTTATATGATAATATCGAATAATCCAACAGAACAAAGCGTTTGGATTCATGCTAACGCTGAAGAAGGAGTGGAGTACACGGACAATAGGACTACCAATCTTGTTATGCAATGGAGTGGTGAGCCTAAAGTTTCGGTTAGTCCAACATCTGCGTTGGTGGAGCAGAGCTGGAATGCGGATACAAAGATGTTGTCTCTTGCTTTATCGCATTCTCTTGGTGCAGTTAATGCGTCAATAGTATTGGAAGATGCTGATTCTGATGGTGACGGTGTACACTCGGCCGACTCGTTAGACACCCTCGTCAGCGAGCGTGAGATCGGTCAAGTGCCTAATGGTCCGTATCTACATCAGAACGTGCCGAACCCATTTAATGGATCCACGGTATTGCGATATGAGTTTGAGCGGATGCAACCGGTAAAGCTGGCGATATACTCGCTTAGTGGGCAACAAGTCGTGCAGCTGGTAGATGCCGTGCAAGCGCCGGGTTATTACGAGTTGATCTGGGATGGGCGGGACGGTGATGGTCGCCTACTGGCCAGCGGATTGTATCTGGCGCGTTTGCTCGGTGATCAGGTAGTGCAGACTCGCAAGCTGTTGTTGATACGGTAACGCAAAGTAGATCGCGCCTGCTTTGCTGGCACTCCGAAGACAATAAAAACGTTTTTGATATATATGTCGGGGGTGGGCACGACCCGGCTCCGGTCGCGAGACTAAAATCAGCCTTATTGCAAGAGCAATAAGGCTGATTTCTTTCTCCTCACTCCTTGACCCCGCCCAGAAGAATCCCTTTGACGAAGTACTTCTGCACAAAGGGATAGAGGCAGATGATCGGGAAGATGGTCACCACTACGGTAGCCGCCTTGATCGTCTCGGGTGTGTACTGGGTCACGTTGAGATCGGTCATGCCCAAATCGAGCATAATCGTGCTATTTTCGATAACGATGCGCTGGAGAAAATTCTGCAGCACCTGCTTGCGGTCGTCGGTGATGTAGATCATCGCGTCAAACCACTGGTTCCAGTGCATCACCGCCGTCCACAGCGAAATCGTCGCCAGCACCGGTTTCGACAGCGGCAAGTAGATCCGCAACAGGATCGACAACTCCCCTGCGCCCTCTACCCGGGCAGCTTCGCCCAAGCTCTCGGGAATGGTCTGGAAGAAGTTTTTTACAATGATGATGTTGAACGCCGTCAGCATCGCTGGCAGCACTAGGGACCAGACGCTATTGAGCAGCCCCAATTCCCGCACCAGCAGATAGGTCGGCACGATTCCGCCGTTAAAGATCATCGTAAACAGAATCAAAAAAGTCGCCAGACCCCGGTGCGGCAGCTCGCGCCGGGCCAATGGATAGGCCGCCAGCGCCGTGGTGATTACGGTCAAGACCGTGCCCAGTACCGTCCGCAGGATGGTATTGGCAAAACCATTGAGGATATCGGGATTAGACAGCACCAAGCGATAGGCGGCCAGCGATACATCGCGGGGATAGAGGTGCAGCGAATCCCGATTGGCCTCGGCCGCCGTGCTCAACGAGATCGATACCGTATAGACAAAAGGATAGAGTGCCACCAGGGCGACTCCGGAGAGGATAACTAAGTTAAAGACAGAAAAAACCCGCTCACCACGCGTCAGTTTCATCGATTGCTCCTACCAGATACCATATTCATCGTCGCTAAAACGCCGCGCCATCCAGTTGGCCCCGACGACGAGCACTAGTCCCACTGCCGATTTAAAAAGTCCCCCCGCCGTCGCCAGCGCGTAGTCCATCGCGATCAGACGGCGCAAGACATAGGTGTCGATGATATCGGCGACATCGTAGACGATGGGATTATACATATTGTAGATCTGATCGAAACCGGCGTTGAGGACCTGCCCCAAGCTGAGGATAAAGAGCACGATGATCGTCGGCACCAGCGACGGTAACGTGATGCGCAGGGTTTGCTGCCAACGCCCGGCCCCATCGATCGAGGCCGCCTCGTAGAGATTGGGATCGATGCCAGCCAGCGCCGCCAAATAGATCACGGCGCCGTAGCCGGCGCTCTGCCAGATGCCGGCGGCGATCAGGACGGCGATAAACCAGAGATCGTCGCCCAAAAAGCTGATCGGATTGGCCCCGGCCGCCCGCACTATATTATTGGCTGGTCCGTCCCCGGAGAGCAGCATCAAAAAGATGCCGCCCAAAATCACCCAAGAAAAAAAGTAGGGCAGATAGGTCAGGGTCTGCACCCCGCGCTTGAACCAGCCGATGCGCAATTCGTTAAGCATTAGCGCCAGCACAATGGGGGCAACAAAGCCGAAGGAGAGCCGCAGCAAACTAATCAAGACGGTATTGCGCAAAGCCCGGGGGAAATCTTCACTGGCAAAGAGGCGGACAAAATTGTCTAAGCCATTCCAAGGGCTGGCCAGGACCCCGTGGCTCATAACAAAATCTTTAAAGGCGATAATCAGCCCGACCATCGGCAGGTAGTGGAAAACAAGAAAGTAGGCCAAGCAGGGGCCGATCAATAGCAATAGCCCACGGTGCCGGCGATAGGTCCGCGTCCAACTCGCTTCAGCCGCCATCGGTCCCCTCTCGATCGATGCCGACCTCGTCGTAAATCTCGTACATCTGCCACAACATCTCGTTGGCTTCGGCCACGAGGATATCCCCGCCGCGTTGGCGCCAGGTAGCGACGAAGGGCTCGAAGTCATCTAGAGGACGGTCGCCGCGAATAATCTCCGTGAACACCGTGGCTTGGTAATGGCGCAAATCCTCCAGGTAGCGACCGGCCGAATCGACCACATCCGATTTGCCGATCGCGTTTTTCAAGCCCCAGCTCGGATGAGAATATTCATCGCGAAACTCGGCCATGCCTTCGGGCAAATAGCCGCGGGTAAACTGGAGTGGCGCGGCGCAGGCTGAAAAGAAGCCATAGGCGTTTTCGAGCAGGCCGACGTGGACCAAGTGACGCGTATCGGCCCCGCGCCGGTCGTAGGGCGGCAATAGATACGCGCCCCGCTCGGCCGACATGTCCCAATGGCGACCGCGCTGGCCCATACGAGATTGGACAAAAAGCTCCTGGTCCGTGGCCAGGGTTTCAAACATGTGCAGCACACGCAGTACCTTTTGTGGTGTTTGCGCGACTTGGGTCCCAAACCACATCACATGGGCCGGGCCGCCCCACACCCGGTCGCGCCTCTGGCCGTCAAACCCCGCCAGGACCCGACTGGGCGCCAATTCGGCTTGGGGATTGAGCTGGCGCAGCACCGAATAGGTCGAGTTGGGATTTTTCAATTCGAGATCCAGCCAACTGCCTCCCTTGTAGAGATAGCCGATTTTGCCGTTTTGGAATTTCTTGCTCGACTGGTCGCCGCTACGGCCGGCAATGGCGAAATCCGGATCGATGAGCTCTTCTGCGTACCAGCGCCGCAGTCGCCTCAAAGCCTCCTTGGCATCGGGTTGGACCCCACCCCAGACCACTTTGCCCTGGCGCAGCACAAAATCCTGGGGCAAGAGCCCGAAGGTCGCGAAGACATCAGCATAGGCCAATGACCAATGGGTCCGCGGATACATACCATAGGTATCTTTGATGCCATTGCCGTCGGGGTCCCCGTGGCGGAAACGCCGCAGGGCCTCACCCATTTCGTCCAACGTTTCGGGTACCTTAGAGAGGCCGACTCGGCGCAGCCAATCCATGCGCCACAATCCGGCCGTTGGGTAGATATCGGCGGCGGCAAAAGTGGGAATGCCATAGTTTTTGCCGCGGTAGAAAGCGAATAGCCAGGTTTCGCGACCGTATTGATTGAGGTATTTGACGTAGGTGGGGGCATGCTCGAGGATCACCTCGTAGGGCAATTCCATCACAAAGCCGTGGTGGATATTGCGCCGCACATACAGCGGGTCGCCGTCCCAGCTTACATCGGGCACATCGCCCGCGCTGAACATTAGCGGCTTGAGTCTGCTATTGGCCGTCCAGTCGAGAAAGACGGGTTCGAAGCGGATATTAAAGCGTTCTTCTAATAGCCCTTGGACCCAGGTATTTTCCTGGCCGTTGGCATAGACGGGCGGTCCCAACCAGCGGATGGTTAATTGCTCGGAGCGATCGTCCTCGACTGCCGACCAGTCTACTGCGTCTGCTTGCGCAGGGTTTCCCTTCTCGTGAGGACGAGTTGGGTAAAATAGCACAAATGCCAGGACTATAACGACGGCACCGATTAGACCAATAATTTCTTTCGCGCTCATAGGAGTGTAAAGCTCACTACATACTAGCTAAGGAGCAAGCTTTCGCTGACTCGATTGTAGACCGGCGATGCATTTAGTGCTGATGGATTTTCTCGGAAAACAGCAGGTAAAGCAAAAAAGATCCCATCCAAAGAGACCTGATCAATGGGAGAGTACAACCATGATCTGTATCCAGAAGTATTTAAAAATGCTTATTGCGCAAGATCAATATCGAAGTCGCCTCTCGCTGCCAGCGTTTTTCTAATGCAGGCGGTACATTGCTCGCCCCCCGAACAAAAGCGCCCAGAACAATATCCTCATCGCCATCGCCGTCGATATCGCCGGCGTCCATCGTCAACCAGCGCGCGTCGGTAGCCGCCAGAAAAGTCCAGGCGACAAAGGCCATATCTCCCTCGTTCTCCAGATAGACAAAGGATTCTTCGGGTGCCTTTTCGTAGTCGGGGAAAAACGAAATCGCCGCGATATCCAAATCGCCATCGCCGTCAAAATCTACCGGTAGCGCTTTATACGCCCCGTTCAGCGGATAGAAGACGGCCTCGACAAAATTATTTTCGCCGTCGTTCAGATAAACCCGCACTCCGTGATAGTGCTTGGCGAAGGGGGTATAGTCTGCATTGTCGCCGTTAGCCGTCAACACATCCATCGCACCGTCGCCGTCGAAATCGACTAACGACATATGTGCGGCCCCATAGGACGGTGGCCACTGAATCTCGTAGGACTCGGCAAAATTCCCGTCACCGAGATTGTAATAAATAAATACCCCCTCCCGCGCCTGCCCCATCAGCACCGCAATATCCGGCAAACCGTCGTTGTTAAAATCATAGACCGCGTTGCTAAGGGCCCCAGGATTATCGTTGAGGATATGCTCCCGGTAATTGCCATCGGCCATATTTTCGAACCAGGAGAAATGCCCCACCAAATAGCCGAAACCAGAAACGACGATATCCTGCAAACCATCGTTGTTCAGATCGGCATAGCTGGTAAATGTCGGCCGCGAAAGCCCTGCCAAAATATCCCGTGGAGGAAAGCTTAGCTCACCTTCTTCTTTCTGCAATGTGATCAGCTTGCCCCGTGGGTTATCGGAGGGAAACACCGAACCAATCGACAAGATCCAATCCTCATCCGGGCGAATTGAGATGGCGACCGGCGAGGGAATCGATGCGACTTTCTGTAGCACTTTGCCTTGATTGTCGAGCACTGCTAGCGAGTTGTCGGCCGAATCCCCGACATAAATCCACCCTCTTGCCGTGTCGATCTTGACGAGTGTCGTAAAAGGCATCGGCGTGCGATAAGCGGGCTTGAAAACTTCGAACTGTTCTAGGCCCAGCCGCACAGAGTCCTTGTCGGCTTGCGGTAAGGCCTTATCCGGCGCCGCCTGCAGGTAATAATCGACGATACTCGGCCAAGCGTCGACCGGTACCAGCGGATATTCGGAATAAACGCCGGCTTCGGCCAAAACCGCGAGTGCTTTGCTGTCCTGCTGTCGGGTAATCGGATTGGCGGGCAGATCGGTTGTGCCGACGGGCATACCGAGTCGTTCGGCGAGGAAAGGTAGGATAAAATTCCGCAAAGTATGTTTGTCGAGCAGGTCGGGCTCGGCAAAGACGTGGCAGGTCTGGCAGTAGCGAATAGCTTCCGCTCGACCGGGGATCTTTTCGTCAGCGGGGGTGACGGGCAGAATATGCTGACTGCGAAGTGGCAGCGTCTCGGTAGCCGACTCAACCGCCTGGGGTATTTCCCCTTCGCCGCAGGCGATACATAGGACCAGACACAAGCGATAAAATGACCTATATATGCTCGCCGCCCACTTCAACTAAACCCCATCCCGTATTTTAATCCCTTCAATGAGCGATGGTCACGACGCGTTCAATAACATCCACCCCACTATCCGCCTCTACCTCAAAACGCAAAATATACATCCCCGGCACCAGCACCGAACCATTGCCCGCACGTCCACTCCACTGCATCAGAGCACGACCGCTATCCGCCGTGCTCTGTAATACCCGCCCAAAGCTGCGTCCGGCCAAATCATAAATCTCCACCCTTACCGGCACCCCACCTGAGAGGTTGAGCAAATCGTATTCGATCTCGATGTGATCATTGACTCCATCGCCATTGGGCGTCAAGACTCGTGACGAGAGCCGCAATGCCTGGATGGTGCTATGGTGCAAGTCGAGCAAGTCCACCTGCAGGCGGTCGCTGTCGACCAGCGGGTCGGCATCTCCAGGCGTCAAACTCTGATGTACTTCATGCGGCATTTCGCTATTGAAGACTCTGCCGGTGAACACCGTGCCAAACTTGAAAACCTCACCGCGAAAATCCACCTCGATCAACTCTTCGGTCAACTGGGTGTCGACGGCTGGAATGCGCACGGTAAAACCAACCTCGGCAAGCTCGACCACTGTAAACGCGGCATCGATGCCGCCGATGCGCACGGCATCGACGCCTAAGACCCGTGCCGGCGTATCGATCGAGATGCTATCAAAACCCAGATCGCCCGGCTGCAACCGAGGTTTGACCTTATAGGAGAAAGCCGTGGCCTCACCGGCCGGCGCGACCATCGGCGAAATCTCGGCCAGCGTCGCGCTGGCCACCGGTGGGATTGACACCGCAAATTGCAGATAATCGAGTTGACCGCTAGCCACGTCCGTCGATTCGAAGTCGGCGCGCGCCTGGATAAATTGCCGCGGTTGGCTCGCGGTAATGTCGGCGCGGCCCACATCAAACCCGAAAGCAGTAGTCCAGAAACCCCAGTGCTCGGTATCGTGGGTCACGCCCGCCTTCTCTCCCGATTCTAACCCGCCGTAGGACCGCAGGTTCAGCGCTTTGCCATCACCGCCAAAATGACTACGCTCGTCGCCGCGAAAGGTGAAGCGCCAGTAGTTGTTGGGGTCGTCGTCATCGCCGGCCCGCATCCTGAAGTCGATATTCGCCTCGGGGTCTTTGCTGCCACCCCACCTAAATTCGCCGATGCTGGCCGGCGCGCCGAGATCGATCACATTCGACACATAACCGGCAAAGGGTGCCGGTCCGGCGCCGTAGATCTCGAACTCGGCAATCTCCCAGATCCCGCGCGAGTTCTCCGGCCCCTCAAAGAGCAAAAATCGCACCGGTACCGGGGGTATCGCCAGTTCGAGGTCCGGCTGCGTATTTTCGCTGATATCGTGGATAATGTCGGCGTCGAATTCCGCAAACTGCAGGCGATAGTCGCGCGTCCCGTCCTTGAGCGGGTCGCCGTCATTGATGCCGATGAGGAATTTCTCGATAAAGCGGTGGGTTTTGAATTTATCGCGCGGGAAGATGCGGATGCGATCGAGTAGAAAACGCCCGCCCAGATCGAATAGCCAAATCTTATTCTGCGGCCCCAAGCCCGAAACGCGCACGTAATGGCCATCGCCTAAGTACGCCGTTTCGGGATTCCCATCGAATGCGGCAACATCCTCGGTTTCACGCATCTTCCAGCCGGCCCATTGCAGGATCCGGATCTGACCGCCGAGCTCGTTATCGATCAAGGGGGTCAGGTTGACGTTCGGGTCGAGCTGCAGCGGCGCGACTGAGCCATTATCGACGGCCAGCTGGTCGAGCGTGCCGTGCAGGTTCGGATCCGTGTCGGCCCAGTCCAGCTGGACGAACTCATAGGGGGCATCTAGCGCCGGCGCGGGCAGATTCGCACCACCAATTCGGTAAATAATCAGCGCATCAGCTGCTTGCAACCACGAACAGGCAAAAAGCAATGGAAGCGTTAGATACCGTATCATATTAGGGTTAATACGCCACCGAGACCGTCTTGAGAATCTGTCGCGCCCCGATCCCGGCGCCCGCGGTCTGCGTCGAGACCTTCAACCGGGCATAATAGATGCCCGGCGGCACCACCTGCCCGGATTGGTCTTTGCCGTCCCAGGCAATTTGATATTCTCCCGAACTCTGCGTCCGTTGCTCGGCCAAACGACGGATCGCCTTACCGCTCAAATCGTAGATTTGCACTTCCACCGGACTGTCATCGCCGACGCGCACCACTTTGAACTCAAACTGCGCCTCGTCGTTTATACCATCGCCATTGGGCGAAAAGACCGGCGGTGCAACGCGCACATCGCGCAATAATTGCTTGTTGCCCAAAGACCCTACCAACGTAGTGGTATTGCTCGTAGCCAACTCAAAGGCATTACCCGCATCCACCCGTTGCCAAGCCCCCTCACCGCTCGCGCGATTCTGCAACGACGGCCGCAACACCGCCCCGGTCGAAAAGAGCGCGGTATTGAAGTCCAGACGCAATAGCTCAATGCCATTATTGGGCTGTACCAACGGGAAACTTAGCAATAGGCTGTCTGTCTCGGTCGCCATCAGTTCCGCGTCTTCGACCCGCATCGCCGCAACATCACCACCAGACATAAAATCGGTCTCGGCACCGGCATAAAACCCCGTAAAATCTAGCGACATACCTTCCGGCACGACCAACAATAGCTCGTCGAAACCACTGTCCCCGCGGTCAAAATCTGGGCGAATATAGAGCGAGAAGGGCTGCTGTGACCCCAGCGAATCCACCTGAAAAGGCACCACCTCACCGATAAGGCCCTGCGCCACCGGATCGACGAAGTTCAAGCGAACCGACCTGATCGACGCGGCGACTTGCGGATCTTCGGAGACTAGCGTCGCCCGCACCTTGAGAAATTCCCTCGGCGAGGGCGAGGTAATCGCGCTACCGGCCGGCAGCGTATAAGGCTCGCTCCAATCACTCCAGTCGTTGCCCGCCACTTCCTCCGGTACGATTTCACCCCTAAAAAGCGACAGCATCTTACCGTATTGGCTTTCGGTGACCTCGGTGCCGTCCTTCTTGAAATAATGCAGCACTTCGCCCAACTCGTTGCCGGTGCGGGTCTGAATCCGAACTTCAGTGCCCGGCGGCGTATCGGATTCCCACTCGATCGACAACAGGTTGCGGCTACCGCCCAAGCGGATCAGATCCGACTCTAGCGCCAGCCGCGGTAGAAAGCCCTCGCCGTAGAGCTGGACCTCCGCCAACTCGGCATTGGCACCGAAAGTCGCCACCGTCCACTGCATGCGGAAAAAGCGCGCCTGGACCGGAGCGAAGGTATTGCCCTCGAATCCGCGACGCCGTAGACTGGGCGTCAATTCGAATTGCGACGCTGTGCCATCGCTCTGCCCCTTATTCAACACCCGGGTCCACTCCAGGCTGCCGTCCGCCGCCACCGACCCGTCCGACACCTCTAGCCGGTAATCCCCGAAGCTGTTGAGATTGCGCCCCCCGTAGGCCAGCAAGTGGGTATCGACCCAGTAGAAAGTGCCCAGATCGAAGACCAACTCGCGATTGTTGATCTCGGTCGTCGCGCCCGTCCAGCCGCCAACACCCCAGACGACGATCGACGAAGTTTCGCGACGGCCGTCGATAAAGGGACCGAGCGAAACGCCCGGCTCAGTGGTAGAAATAAAGCCACCGCGGGTGATCGTACCGCTCAGGATCTCGTCGCCCTCACCCCAGACTTCGATCTCGGCCAGCCGTGGCCGCTCGCGCCGAAAATGGCGAATCTCCGCTTGCTTCTCCGCGCTGAGCATCTCGTATACATCCTGGTCGACCTGCAGTTCGCCGCCACTGCGCAGGTGCTTGTAGTATTCTATCGCGCCGCGCTCGCCGGCCGGCAACTCGCCGTACTCAGTTTCGGTTACCTGCCGTCCCCGGGTGCCGTCGGTGCCATTAATCACCAGCTGGACAAAGCGCAGCCCCATACCCTGGGGTTCCTCGTCGGCCTCTTGCAAATCAATCTCGAAAACGCGCTGGGTTTTGTTCTCCTGCAATAGCCGCATCACCGTCGTGTAATTGGGCGTGGCCGACAGCGGCGAAAGCTTGGGCTTGAACCCGTCGGAGACCAGCACGTCAAAGAGCAGAAAGGGATCGCCCATCTCCTCATCGACAAATTTCAGCACGATCTTCTCGGCGAAGACAAAGCGCCCCAAATCGAGATTCAGCCACCACTGCGCGGGCAGGTCAATGCCCTCCGGCAACGGCTCCGGCTGCCAATAGGTCATCGGGTCGCCGTCGATGGCCTTGAAGGCGTCGGCGGAATTAGAGCCGGCCTGCACCGCATCGGCCAGGATAATTTCCTCCGGATCTTTCTTGATATGGTCGGGGGTATTGAGCCGGAGAAAGTCGACGATATCGACGACGGCATTGGTATTGCGCTGCAATCGCTGTGGCTGCACAGACCCGTCTTCGATCTCGAGCGTACCTAGGGAAAACTCCCAGTTTTCCCAGTGGCGCTGGGTCTCGATAATGACCTGGTTCGCGCTCACTCGGTGACCGCTGGCCTGCGCCGACAGATCGCCCGATGAGCCCAGCGCCACAACCACCGACCATGCAAAACCTACCCGCAAACTCAAACCCCATACAGCCATTTACATTCTCCTATTACTCTTTCTCAGAACAATCAATAAGCCACAGATACAGTGTGCAATACCTCGCTGTTGCTGACTCCGGCCCCATCGGTTTCAGTAGCAACCCTCAGTCGCGCATAATAGATGCCCGGCGGTACGACCTCGCCCGCCTGATCCCGGCCATCCCAGCGCAAAACATGAACCCCGGTGCTGACCTGCCGTTCTTCGAACAATCGGCGCACAAACCGCCCGCTCAAATCATAGAGCAACACTTCCGCCGGGCTGGCGCCGCTGACGCGCACCACCTTGAACTCAAACGCCGCCTCGTCGTTTATACCGTCGCCATTGGGCGAAAATACCGGAGGGCGAACCGTCGCATCCCGGATCAAATCTTTATTGCCGACCGCACCGACCAATGTCGTGGTATTGCCCGCTCCCAAGGAGATCGCATTGCCCCCATCAACCCGCTGCCAAGTGCTCGTCGTCGCTCCGCGTTGCTGCAATGAAGGGCGCAGCACCGCGCCGGTCGAAAAGAGCGTCGTACGAAAATCCAAACGCAAGACATCAATCCCGCTATTGGGATCAATGGCCGAAAACGCTACCCGCAGGCTGTCACCACCACTGGCGACCACTTCGGCATCTGCGACGGTCAACGCATTAATATCGTTGCCCTCAGCCAAAAAATCTGCCTCGCTGCCGCCGAAGAGCCCGACATATTCCAACACCATATCCGGCGGCGATACCAATAATAATTCGTCAAAGCCACTGTCTCGTCGATCAAAATCAGGCCGAATGTATAGTGAGAAAGGCTGCTCTATCCCCAGCGAATCGACCTGAAAGGGTACCACCTCGCCGACGAGTCCCTGCGCGACCGGATCGACGAAATTCAAGCGAATCGACCGCAGGACCGCAGCGGCTTGCGAATCCTCTGAAATCAGCGTGACGCGTACTTTGAGGAATTCTCTCGGCGAGGGTGAAGTGATCGCACTACCCGCTGGTAGTGCGTAGGGCTCGCTCCAACCGCTCCAGTCGTTGCCGGCCACTTCCTCCGGCACGATATCACCTTTAAAAAGTGACAATAGCTTGCCATATTGGTTTTCGGTTACCTCAGATCCGTCCTTCTTATAATAGTGCAGCACCTCGCCCAACTCGTTGCCCGTGCGCGTCTGGATTATGACCTGGGTCCCACTCTGCGCATCGGCGTCCCATCCGATCGACAACAGGTTGCGGCTACCGCCCAGACGGATCAGATCCGACTCCAGAACGACTTGCGGCTGCACCCCTTCACCATATAGTTGAATTTCTGCCAATTCTGCTTTGGCATTGCGAACTTCCTGAACAGTCCAGCTCATGCGAAAAAAACGGGCTTGTACAGGAGAAAAAATATTCCCCTCGAAGTTTTCACGCGCCCTACCCGCCTGCTCTCGCTCGAAGGCAGTCGTCCACTGCAACGTACCGTCCGGTGCCCGTGAGCCATCGGAAAACTGCAAGAGATAATCGCCGAATTTATTGAACTGGCCGCCATAAGCCATGCGGTGGGTATCAATCCAAAAAAACGAACCTAGATCGAAGAACAGCTCCCGATCGAGGATTTGCGTTCTACCTGGGGCAACATCCCACGTCATACTGGAGTTCGTACCACGATCTCCGTCGACAAAGGGGTTTAACGCGACACCGCCTTCCGTCGCTGAGATAAACCCACCGCGGACAATGGTACCGCTAAGAATTTCGTCACCTAAACCCCAGACCTCCAACTCGGCCAAGCGAGGGCGCTCCTGGCGAAAATAGCGAATCTGCCCTCGGCGCGGTGTCTCGAGTTGCTCATAAACATCCTGCCGCACCGGCACTTCACCGCCATTAATCAGCAGTTTATTGTACTCAATCTCGCCGCGTTCGGAAGCCGACAAAACCTCGTATTCTTCTTGCGTCACCAGGCGACCACGACCGGCAGCCGTACCGTTGACTACTACTTGCACGAAGCGGATGCCATCACTCGCTGCTTCCGGACTAACGCCTTGCAGATCAATCTCGAAAAACCGCTGATCCCTGTTCTCGCGCAACGTGCGCAACACCGTATGGTAGCGCGGCGTTTTCGAACCGGGCACTCGCGGTGGAGCGAGCCCGTCAGAGACCAACACGTCGAAGAGCAAAAACGGATCGCCCATCTCTTCATCGACAAACTTCAATACCAGCTTTTTGGTAAAAACGAAACGCCCCAGGTCAACCGTAAACCACCATTGCGACGCCAAGTCGCTACCTTGCTCCGGAGCATCGGGTTGCCAATAAGTGCTCATATCGCCGTCCAGCAGGTTGACGACGTCCGCCGCATTTGAGCCGCCGGTTATGGCATCCGCGAGCACAATATCCTGCGAATCCTTGTTGAGACCATTGGGCGGGTTGATCTTGAGGAAGTCGACAATTTCATAGACCGCGTTGGTATTGCGCCGCATTACCGAGGGACTCACTTCGCCCCCCTCGATTTGCAAGGTGCCCAAGGCGAATTCCCAATTCTCCCACTGGCGCTGAGTCTCGATGATCACCTGATTGGAACTGACTCGGTGTCCCTGTGCATGCACCTCACTCATGGCGCCGATAAAAAGCAGGGCGATACCCAAGCCAGAGGCTAAAAGCGTATTAAAGCATATACTGCGACGCATAGCGACCCTTTTCCAGATCTTTTAGTAATATTACCGCCATATCAATAAGCAACCGATACGGTGCGCAGGACCTCGGCGTTCTCAATCCCGGCACCGTCAGTCTCCGTAGCGACCCGCAACCGCGCGTAATAAATTCCTGGCGGCACGACCTCGCCTGTCTGATCCCGACCATCCCAGCGCAACGCGTGTTCGCCGGTGCTGATCTTCCGCTGTTCGACCAACCGCCGCATCAGCCGCCCGGCCAAATCGTAGACCCATACTTCGGCCGGGCTATCATCCCCCACGCGCACTACCTTGAATTCGAAAGCTGTCTCGTCGTTAATACCGTCGCCATTGGGCGAAAAGGCCGGTGGACGCACCACGACCTCACGAATCAGTCGTGCCTGTCCCACCGAACTGACCAAGGTGGTCGTATTACCGGTGCCCAGCGCGATTGCGTTCCCGCCGTCGACACGCTGCCAGGTGCTCGTCGTCGATCCGCGCTGTTGTAGTGAAGGCCGCAGCACCGCGCCAGTCGCAAAGAGCGTCGTGCGAAAATCCAAGCGCAAAACATCCATACCGGCATTCGGATCAATGGCATCGAAAGCTATCTGCAGACTGTCGGACCCGGTGGTTACGAGTTCCGCGCCCGACAGCGACAACCCACTTATGTCGCCGCTATCGCTCATAAAATCGGCCTCACGGCCGCCGTAAATGCCCGTAAACTCTAACACCATATCCGGCGGCGAGACCAACAATAGTTCGTCGAAGCCGCTATCGCCCCGATCGAATTTCGGGCGAATATACAGCGAGAAGGGCTGATCAACCCCCAGCGAATCCACCTGAAAAGGCACGACTTCACCGATGAGACCCTGCGCTACTGGATCAACAAAATCCAAACGAATCGACTTCAGGGATGCCGAGACTTGCGGGTCATCGGAGACCAATATCGCCCGTACTTTGAGGAATTCCCTCGGCGAGGGCGAGGTAATTACGCTACCCGCGGCCAGCGTATAGGGTTCGCTCCAACCGCTCCAGTCGTTGCCTGGCACTTCCTCCGGCACGATATCGCCCTTAAAAATCGACAGCAACTTACCGTACTGGCTTTCGGTAACCTCCGTGCCGTCTTTTTTGTAGTAGTGCAAGATCTCGCCGAGCTGGTTGCCGGTGCGCGTCTGGATCTGCACGCTTGTGCCCGGCGACACATCAGCGACCCATTCGATCGACAACAAATTGCGGCTGCCGCCAAGACGGATCAGGTCAGACTCCAGATCCACCCGCGGTTGGAAGCCCGCGCCATAGAGCTGCATCTCGGCGACGGGCACCAAGCCATTACCTCTGATATGCCGCGCCTTAGCTTGCAGACGGAAGAAGCGCGCTTTAACCAGGTCGAAGCGATTGCCCTCGATCACGGCTTTAAGCGTCGCCTCTTGTTGGCGAAAAAATGCGGTAGTCCAGTCCAACTCGCCATTGGCGGCGCGGGCACCATCGGAAAAATCCAATTGATAGTCGAAAAAGCTGCGCGCGTGTACATTGCCCGGATTATAGACGATGCGATGGGTGTCGATCCAGTAATACGAACCCAGGTCGAAAAACATATCGAGATTAAGGTCGTTGGCGTCGGAAATCTCGGCGATCGTCGTCGTCACCGTCCCAAAGCTCAGAATACTTCCGTCGATAACGCCGGCGGTATTTATTTGCTGTGTCGAGGTTATAAAACCACCACGCGCAATGGTGCCATTGGCGATCTCGTCTCCCGTCGACCAAACCTCCATTTCGGCCAAGCGCGGGCGCTCGCGGCGAAAATAGCGCACGCTGCCTCGGCGTTCAGCATCCAGTTGCTCGTAGACACTTTGTTTGACTACGACTTCGCGGCCGTCTACCAAGCGCTTGTTGTATTCGACCACCCCTTGCTCAACCGCGTCGAGCGTCTCATATGCCTCTTGGCTGACTTCGCGCGCCCGGTCTAGGTCACTGCCATTAACCACCACTTGCACGAAGCGCACCCCTTCACTCTGCGCCTCGGCGACATCGGCAAAATCGATTTCGAAAACCCGCTGACTCTTATTGGGTTGCAGCAGGCGCAGAACAGTTTTAAAATTCGGCGTTTTGGAACTGGGCACGCGCACCGGGTTCAAACCATTGGACACCAAAACATCAAAGAGCAAAAACGGGTCGCCCTGCTCTTCGTCAGCAAACTTGAATACCAGTTTCTCGATGAAGACGAAACGCCCCAAATCGATGGTAAACCACCATTGCGAGGCCAAATCGACACCGGGCAACGGCGTTTCAGGCTCCCAATAGGTTGTCATATCGCCGTCCATGATCAGCGCCACGTCCTCGCGATTAGAGCCCGCTTGGATCGCATCTAGTAACTGAATATCCTCAGGCGCCTTACTGCCGAGCGCGGGCGGGGGGTGTAGACGCATAAAATCGACGATATCAAACACTGCATTCACATTTTTGCGCAATAGACGCGGCGTCACGACACCGGCCGCGGAAACTTCGAGCGTACTATGGGGAAAGGTCCAATTCTCCCAATGCCGCCGGCCCTCTACGATAACCTGATTACCGGTGAGGCGGTGCCCCTGGGCTACCGCTGTAGAATTCAATAACAATAGGCCGATAATAAGACCGCAACCCCGCAGCATATTTGCGTAACTTTGTCGCATGCGGCTTCTCCTAACCACCTTAATAGACCAGTGAGACGATGCGTTCGACCGAATCCGGACCCCGGTCCGCCTCTATTTGCAGTCGCAGGATATACATGCCCGGCGGCAACACGTTGCCCTCCTCATCACGTCCATTCCACTCCGTCGTGAAACGACCGCTCTCGACTACGGCCGTAGGCACCGCCCCCAGCTTGCGACCCGAAAGATTATAGACTTCAACCGTTGCCGGAACGTCGCCGACCAGATTGAGCAGGTCGTACTCGATCACCAGGACGTCGTTGATCCCATCGCCATTGGGCGTGAGGACCGGCGACGAAAGCTGCATGCTCTGAATCGTCTTCGAATCCAAACCGACCAGATCAACCCTGAGTGCATCGCCGTCGAATAAATCGTCGGCATTGCCCGGTGTCAGCGATTGATGCACCTCCTCGGCCATCACGCTATTAAAGACCCGCCCGGAGAAAACAGTGCCGTACTTAAAAACCTCAGCCTGAAAATCGACCTCGATAAGTTCCTCGGTTTGCTGGATGTCGACATGCGGGATGCGAATGGTGAAACCCGTTTCGTCAACGGAGGTGACCTCGAAATCCGCGACAAGCCCGCCAACGCGCACCTCGTCAATGCTTGCAGGCCGAGCCGGTGTGTCGATGGTAATGCTATCGAAACCGAGATCGGCACCTTCGAGATTCGGTTTGATCTTGTAGGTGAAAGAGGTAACTTCACCGGCTGGCGCCCGGTTCGGTGCGATCTCGGCTAATGCCTCGCTAGCCAGCGGCGGAATCGCTACCGCAAACTGCAGGTAGTCGAGCCGGCCGCTCGATTCGAGGTTCGAGGCAAAATCAGCCTTAAACTGAACGAACTGGCGCGGCTTGCTGCCGAGCAGATCGCCGGCCAATGGCTCAAAATCGTATGGCGTCGACCAGAATTCCCAGTTCTCGGTATCGTGCGTAATACCGGCTTTTTCACCCGATTCCAGCCTTTTGTAGGTGGCCAGTTGCAACGGTCGGCCATTGACGCCAAAGCGGGTGCGTTCATCCCCTCTAAAAGTGAAACGCCAATAGTTATTGGGGTCGTCATCATCGCCCGAACGCATGCTCAAGTCGATATGAGCATCCTCCCCTTTCTGCCCCAGCCAGGTCAACTGCCCAAGGCTTGCGGGCTCGCCAAGATCGATGACATTCGATACATAATGCGCAAAGGGCGCGAAGCCGACGCCAAAGATCTGGAACTCGGCGATTTCCCAGATCCCCCGCGTATTTTCAAAACCCTGGAAAAGGATTTGCTTGATCGGCACCGGCGGCATCGGCAAGTCAATGATCGCCTCCGTGTTCTCAGTGATCTCGTGCGCGACGTCGAAGTTGAGAAAATGACCACGGGTACCGAATTCGCGGTCGCGGGTACCGTCCTTAAGCGGGTCGCCGTCACTGATGCCGATAACAAACTTCTGCACGAAACGTTCGTTCTCAAAGCGCTCACGTGGAAAAAAGCGAATGCGCTGAATGAGGAACCTGCCGCCGAAATCAAAGATCATGTGCTTTTGCGGCGGCGCATGTGCGGCGAAGTGGCCATCGCCCAAATAAGCCGTATTGGGATCTTCATCGAAGAAAACCAGATCTTCTTTCTGCCGCTTTTCCCAACCAGTCCAACCCAATGCCAAAATCTGACCGCCATTGCCCTCAAGAAGGGGTGTTAGATTAACACTGGGATCGAGCTGGCGAGGCACGATAAAGTCCGGATCGACATCCAAGAGCTCCATGCTGCCGTGCCGTGCCTCCTCGGCCTCCGACCAACTCAGCTGCACGAAATCAAAGTCACCTTCAATTTCCGGCCGCGGCAGACTCTCACCACCGATACGAAAGATGGTCAAAGCGCTGGCCTGCCAACTACAACACAGACCCACTGCCAAAGCAGCCAACAAGCAACCTAAAAACCCGAAACGTTTCATATTTTCTCCACGCACAAGACCTAGATTAAAACGCGTTTAGTAGACGACGGAAACGACGCGCTCACTATAAGCGGCTCCACCGTCGGTATCTACTTTTAACCGCAGTATATACAGCCCTGGGGACAAAGTGCTGCCATTGCGGTCGAGACCGTTCCACGCAGTCGTGAAGCGACCGCTGGCTGCACCACCCGATGCTATTGAGACTAAACTCCGTCCGGAGAGATCAAAGACCTCAACCTCCACCGGTTGCCCGCCGACCAAATTGAACAAGTCGTATTCAATGGCGATCTCATCATTGATTCCATCGCCGTTAGGGGTCAACACCGGCGATGACAGTCGCATGGCCTGTATCGTTTTCTGTTGCAAATTCTGTAAATCGACCCGCAAAAGATCGCCATCGACCAACGGATCTGCGTCGCCGGGAGTCAGTGCCTGGTGCACCTCTTCGGGGCGCTCGCTGTTAAAAACCCGCCCTGCGAACACCGTACCGAGCTTGAAGACCTCTGCTTGAAAATCGACCTCGATCAGCTCACCGGTCTGGTCGGTATCGATCATGGGAATGCGGATAGTGAAACCCGTTTCGTCGAGCGCCAAGAGCTCAAAGCTCTCTTCGATGCCACCGATGCGCACTGCATCGACACTGGCCGGTTTGGCCGGCGTATCAATCGTGATGCTGTCAAAACCCAAGTCATCGGCTTTCAATTGCGGTTTGATCTTGTAAGTAAAGGGCGCCACTTCCCCGGCAGCAACCCGGTTCGGCGTGATCTCGGCCATTACTTCATTAGCCACTGGCGGGATCGATACTTTGAACTGTAAATAATCCAATTGGCCGCTCGCTTCTGGCCCGGAGGTAAAATCGGCCCGGAACTGGACAAACTGCCGCGGCTTGCTGCCGGCCAACGCACCGGTCTGGGCCGTAAAATCATAGGGCGTGGACCAGAATTCCCAGTTCTCGGTATCGTGGGTGATACCCGCCTTTTCCCCCGAGTCAAGCTTCTTATAGGCCGCCAGCTTCATAGGCACGCCATTCTTATCGAAACGCGCGCGCTCATCTCCCCTAAAAGTAAAACGCCAATAATTATTGGGGTCGTCGTCATCACCCGAACGCATGGCGACATCGATCTTGGCCGCATCCTCCTGGCGACCGCCCCAGACCAAATCGCCGAGACTCGCCTGCGCACCCAAATCGATGGTATTGGTGAGATAGGTGGCCTGTGGGGCAAAACCAATGCCGTAAATTTCCAGCTCAGCGACTTCCCAAATGCCGCGCGTGTTTTCGGGTGCTTCGAAGAGCAGCTGACGGACGTAAACTTGCGGCAGTTTCAGGTTCAGGACTGAGTTATTGTTCTCGAATAATTGATGCGCCAAGTCGAAGTCGAAAGTTTGCCCTCGGGTGCCGGACGTAAACTCGCGGGTGCCGTCCTTGAGCGGATCGCCGTCGCTAAGGCCGATGGTCAAGGTTTCGATAAAACGCTCGTTGAGAAAGCGGTCGCGGGGAGACAGTACAATGCGGTCGAGCAGGAAGATCCCACCTAGATCAAAAATCATCGACTTCTGGCGAATGGCGCCGTAGTCACCGCCCCAATCTCCATCGCCGAGAAAGGCGGTAGACCGGTCGTTGTCGAACATTCTGAGGTCGCGGCCAAAAGCAGGGCCCCAACCCGTCCAAGTCAGCGAGAGAATCTTGCCACCCCGCTCTTTGAGTAGGGGCGTAAGATTAACCGTCGGATCGAGTTCCTGGGGGGCGATAAAATCCGGGGTCACCTGTAACAGCTCCGCACTGCCATGCAATTTAGGATCCGCCTCCGCCCATGACAATTGCACAAAGTCGAAAGGCATATCCAGCTCCGGTTCCGGCATCCCCTCACCGCCAATCCGGTAAATCGTCACTGCATCGACCGGTCTTTGATAGACGATAGCAATAACAGCAAGCAACAGAAACCGCGCAATTCTCATAGCCATAGTGCAATATCCTCAGAGATCTTGGTCAATACATACATACATACATTATATAATATAAAAAGAGGGGGAGATCAACTGCGATCTCCCCCTCTTTTTAGTTGGTCTACGACCAGACTAATATCACCTCATCAAGCTTATTGGGCGATCGAAGCCTTGATGTGACCCCAGCTATCGTTCTCAACGGCGGTCGGCAAGTTAGCCTCGTCAACCGGGAGGAGAATGAAATCGCTGAAAGAGCTGGCATTGCCAAAAATATCTGCCTGACCACCAAGGACCCATTTCCAGGTCTTGGGATCTTCTTCGGTGCCATTGTCGTTATCGACGACCTGCAGACCAGCGCCGATGATCTCACCCTCGACGAAGTCGTGCTGGAGGCTCTCGCCGGGACCGGCGAAGTTGAAGTCATCCCAACCGACCGTATACCACTCGGCCTGGATGGTAGCTTCGGAACCGTGCACGCCGTCCAAGGTGAACGAATCGGTGCAGCAGGAGTAGGGCTCTTCGTCGTGCCAATCGGAGGTGCTCATCCAGAACCAGTACCAGCCGAAGGGCTCAAGAGCCGGCCAGCGATAGTGACCCGTCTGGGCCTGACGACCGCGGGTGCGCAACTGCTCTTCCTCGCTCTGGCCTTCCTGTTGCCAGAACCAGTCACCACTGTGATCGGAATCAAGACCGACCTCAACACTATCGTCCTGACCGCAGCAACCAACACCGCCAGCATCGCGATCCCAGTTGTTGTCGAAACGATCGTACACATAATAGATACGATCGAGTTCGTCGTTCCAACCCATGGCGAAACGGAACCACAAGTCAGAGGTGTCGACGGGCTTGCCACTGCCGTCATCGACGGCGAAGAGATCAGGATTGATCTCGAGCCACAACTCAGCCGGCAAAACATTCCACTCGGAGATGTCACCGTCAAGGTTGGGCAGGTGCGAAGTCGGCCAGTTCCATGCCCCGAAGATCATGCCTTCGGGCACGTGAGCTGAGGCCGAAGAAGCAGTCAGCATTGCGACTGCTGCCAGCGCGAAAAACTTCTTCATACGTTAAACCCCCTTAAAAAGGTTGAAAAAAATCCTGCGATGTACTCTTAGCCGGATTTATAACATGCTTAATTAAGGTTTCCCTCTTACATATGTCAAGCAAATTCTAAAGCGGCTAAGCTCTTAAGAAATATCATAATTAAGTGGAAATTTTATGAATCCCCCTTCACGGGTGTCCCCGTGGCCCAAGGCATCGCACTACGACTCAATTCCTTGCGCAAGGCAAGTTGTTCTACATTGCGGGCTTTTTGTAAATACGCATTGCTTTCCTTGCCCTTGCCCTGTCGCTTATAGGCCTTGCTTAGTGCCAAATAAGCTCTCCCGTAGTCCTCATCAATAGCGATCGCCTGTTCGAAAGCCGCAATCGCCTTTAACAAACGCCCCAACTGATAATACTCGACCCCGAGATTATAGTGAGCTTTCGCGAGATCGGCATCCAGTGCCAGTGCCTGCTCGTGCTGGCTTATGGCCTGTTCGCGCTTGCCCGCCACCGAATAGGCAATTCCCAGATGGGTATAGGCCGGCGCGTATTGCTCATCGACCGCAAGCGCCCTCTTATGGGAGGCTATAGCTTTCGCCAATTTTCCTTCGCGGGTATAGGCCACCCCTAAGTCATCGTGTACCTTGGCAACTTCCGGCGTTAAACGCGCCAAATATTCCTTTGCGTCAATCGTCGACATCGAATAGGTAGCATCAGTCCAAGCGAGAAAAAATATTGGTAAACCAAAGTAAATAAACTGTTTCCCCGTCTCAAAAACATAGGGAAAACCCGCCCAGCGATCGCCATAAATTCTCAATCGCTCCAGCCAGCCAGCCTTTACCACCACTACAACTTCATCCTCTTCTTCCGCGACAAAATTCTGCCGAATCTCCTTTTTACGCACTTTCCACATAAAACCATCATAGTAATAGTGCATAAAGGCTGTTGTTGCGATCAGTATCTTTACCAAATCGTAAATTAAATAATTCTCAGTAGCACGAGCCATGGTTTCCACTCCGCCATACAGCAGAATTAAAGCCAGGTAAAAAAATATGATACGAAATCTTCCATCAGCAAATAAATAGCGGAAAAAGGAAGCCCCTAACCTCTCTGAGCGTTTGAGCACGCCATGATTATATATCCAAACGATAGCGAAATACTGAATATCGTGGGCCAGCGCCGTTATTGCATAGCCGAGAATCACATCATCGAGCACGATATAGGCGTAATAGACCGTCAGGAAGGTCGTAAACGAAATGGCGATTTTCGGCCAGACAATAGGCTGTTTTTGCAAGCTCGAGCGCACCAAATGAGCCAAATAGACGACAGAAATAGCTATCGCTAATACCAACACCCACTGCCTAAGATCCTGTAGGTAGTCTGGATTGATCCAGGAGTAGAGCCCAAACCCGTAACGATGACAGCGCTCCATAAAGTTGACCAGATAGTGTGGACTAGCGACGACGATATAGGTGAACCAGCTCACCGTTAGCAGCCAATCCAACCTACCGCTCAACCGCGATGGCTTATGCCTTTTGACCTCGTAGATCCGCATAAAACCATAGTGCTGCATAAAAAAATGCCACATGTCCCACAGGGCGAGCAAAATGAAAAAGCCGAGATGCCCGTTGAATACGCTCCACCCCACACAGGCGATAATCACTATGGGGGAAATAATAAAGCGAGCCTTATAACGATCAAAAAGCTCCTTTTCGCCATAGGCCCGCATCAAGCCAGGTAGGTGATGGCCGACAGCAAAGAAAGCCAACACAAACAAGGCAATGTCAAAAGAACTGAAATAATTGGAGGCAAATAGAAGGGCGATTAACGATAACAAGGGCATACCGATAAAGAACAGCGAATCGCTAGCTCGGTTGATGATCCAGCCCTGGGGGGCGTTACTACTGCTCATCGTCAATACCTGAAAACGGCGATCACCGTTTTATCCTCACGATACAACAAGCGGTTGTTCATTCCGCCCTAGAACCCCGCAAAGATCGAGATAAAGGCCACACCAGCGGTGCGACTCTCCCGGTCTTGTTCGACCACTTCAAGCGAGCGCCGATCAAAGCGCACCCCGAGTTGAGACGTCAGGTTATATCCGAGATACGGGCGCGTATTGGTCAGCTGCACCGCCAAAACCGTGCCGCGAAAATCGCCGCTCAAAGTGCCCGGAGCCATCTCTGCTTCGTCGCCGATAAGATTGGCGAACTGACGCTGCTCCACCCCCACCTCAATATGCGTCGTGCGCATCAGGGGAAAACGGGCCTGCAAGAAAAGCAGCACATCCCAACTGTGCTGCTTGCCCGCGCTCCGGCTAAAGGGCATCACGCGCAAAAACTCGCTCTTGACCTTCGGTGATATGGTAAAGCGTCCCAATGGCAACATATAGTCGGCCTTATTGATCAGTCCTACGAAACTTGAGGTCTCCCGGCCATTGCGGCCATCCGGGCCAAGCGGGTCAAAGGCCACAACCGGCACCCCTTCCTCGTCCAATACGACCTCGCGCAAATCGTCGCGCAGTAACTCGACTTCCACATTGCGCTGTTTCCATAGATCCCACTTGAAGCGATGACGCATGCCCCAACGCCTGGGGCTCGTATATTGCCAATCCGTAGCAAAGGTATTGATCCAGGTGTCCTCGGCCGCCAGCAGATCGACGACCGCCTCGTTGCGCCCGCTGGTCTCCACCGGGTTGCCGAATTGCGGCCGGGGCAGGATCCACTGCGAGAGATGGTCGTGGATCGTGTCCTCCGCCCGCTTCAACATATTGTAGGTCCGCACCCTTCCCACCCGCGGCATGTTCATCTCAAAGGTAAAAATACCGTAGGTGGTTTGGTTCTGACGGTCAGCGCCGCGCATTTCTTCGTCGAGACGGCCCACCGTCAACTTGATTTCAGGTGAAACCTCTACGCTGCCGTACACATTGTGTCCCCAATGGTCACGCTTATAGGGATAGTCCGGTGTATCGTCATTTTCGAAACGGTCGACCCAACCATTGTTGTTGAGATCCATACCGAAGAGAAAGTCGGGCCGATCGATATTATAGCGCAGGAACGGTTCGTCATAATCCGGAAAGTAATTCTGCCGGTCGCCATTGCTGTTCTGGTTAAAATCAGAGAGGAAATCGCCGTTTTCGTCATACCCGGGAAAAACCGCGGGGTCACCGATGCCCTCGGGCCGCACCCTGAACTGCTGCCCTGGGATCGGCACTAGGCTACCTTGATTGAAGCGCAGTTGATCCGGATGGCGGTCGTTGTCGTCGTTGTCGTCGACAAAATCATATATGCGATTCGTCGCTTCAGGTGAATAATCGACCACGCCGCGCCCATTTACCGGGCGCACTGAAGTGCTGTAATTCTCGTCCATCCCGAAGGCTTCGGCGAAAAAATGCCACACGCCCGTTTTTTTCGACAGATTGGCCATCCAGCCAAGTGCCCGAGCGTCGTCAACAATACCAGTGATTGACGGGCGCTTTTTGCTATTTACCGAGGGATATTTGCGATACTGGTTGTTGACATTGAACTCACCGTAGAAGTCAAAACCGTGAAAATCTCGCAGCTCGGCCGTAACACCAAATATCTGGTTGGCCGTGGGCAACCCATAGTCAAAAATCACTTCGCGCTGATTCAGGCGATTGCGGATATTACCCGGGGCTTGCGAGACGATCAGGAACTGCGGCTGCCCCACATTATTGACCTGGCGATCGGAGGCGACTTCGACCCGGTAGTCGTTGGCCACGACCAAGCGGACCCGCACGTTTCTGATCGCGGTAACCACGTCTTCGGCCTCGGACAAGGTCAGGCCCAAGCCCTGCTGCAGCCGCAACCGCAGCGAGATTTCTTCGTTGTCCTCAGTACCGGTCAGCACGTATTTGAGGGTGATACTCTCGGGGCCGTCCGCCGTCAAAAAGCCGTCGCGAACACTGCCGCCCTCGCGCGTCCCTCTAAAGCCGATACTGCTGCCAGTAATAACCGTGTCACGCGCCACCAGCTCGACCCCTTCGGCTCCTTCTACCGGGCGCATCAGCGTCGTCGAAATCTCGATATCGTCGCTAAAAAGCACCGCACCGCCGGTGCCGTCCTCGGGCGAATCGTCGGACAATTTCACTACGAGGAGCGTCTGACGTTGATCGATCTGCCCCCCGGTCAACAGGCCCTTGAAGGGGTTGTCCTCAAAGCTCGCGCGTGCACCGGTGCCATTGTGGGCGTTGACGAAAGTCGCGCCCAAGGTCAAGGAGTTGCTCACCGCCGCCTCAACCCTACCAGCCATCAGGTTGGTAAAATGCGACGCGGGTCGGGTCGGTATTTCGCCGTCGATATCAATGATCGGGTTCGAGATCCGCGAAAAGAGACCGGTGATCTCCACATCGGTGCTCGCGGCACTGATCACGACCCCATTGAAGCCAGACTTGCGAAAGGTCATCGGTGTCAACGTGGTGCCGATTTCGTCGCCGATCATAATCGAATAGCTATAATCGCCGCCCTGATCGGAAGCGATAACCAATCGATTGAACCAGCTCGCGTAAAAACCCGGTTTGGTGATCTCGCTCGCCTCGAAAGTCTGCGGCTGCCGCTGACGCCAATCGTAGACCAACCGGCCGCGAGTGATCAGTTCGCCGAAGCTGTCGTAAAAATAAAAACCTTCCTGATTGCGGTCGATATAGCGCAGATAGGAGTCTTGCGCGTAGTTGGTCTGCTCCCACTGGCGCCGACCATACTCGCTAAAGAGCTCTTGCGGCAGATACCACCGCTGAACGGTCGGATCGAGCGAACCAATCTCGATCGAAACGCCCGCAGCTGAATAGGTGTTGCGACCACCGACCCGCCGCCCGAGCCGATTGCCATAATCGACTTGCGCGCTGATATCGGCCACCAGCACCAATAACGCTACCGCGATCAGAGCCGCCGTGCAATTGGAAATCCGCATCATTACTGCAGCCCCGCATAGACGGTAAGAAAGCTGGTGGTCACGTTGCTGGTTTCATCGCCCTTTTTAAATCCGCCGGTCGCCGTCTCGGTAATGCCCTCGGTTAGGATTCGCGAAAAACGCAAACCGATTTGCGTCGTCAACACATAGCCCTGGTAGTTCGAAATATTTGAAAGCTGCACCGCGATCGTCCGCGCGCTAGTATCTCCGGTCTCCCTAGTGAGCCCCAGATCGACCATTTCGTCTTCGTCGGCGACCAGATCCCGCAACCACAGCAGTTCGATGCCACCCTGCAACAACGTATTCTGCAAAGCCGGAATCTGCGCCAGTAATATGCCAGTGCCCGTCCATTGCTTACGTTTGTCTTCGCTGGCCAGAAACGGCGTCTGCCGTAGATATTCGCTCTTGAATCTCGGGCGCAAGCTCAAACGCCCCAGATCGTAGGCGTAATCGATTTTGTTGATCGCGCCGAAAAAGCTGGAATTGTCGCGCAACAAGCGGTTGTCGATATCGCGCAAGCCCTTCTGGGCTTGGTTGTAGAGATCCCATTTGAACTTGTTGATCAACCGCAGCTTGTCGATGCCCTCATAGTCGAAACCCAACCAGGTGGTGTTGATCCAGGTATCCTGTGCCGGCAGCAAGTCGCGTACCAATGGTTGAATACCCGTCGCCTCGACAAAGGGCGTAAGCTCACGCCGGTCATCCGGAATCGTATCCTTCGCGCGCTTGAGCGATTGAAAAACCTGCAAACGCCCCATGCCCGGATAGCTCTTATCGAGTGAAAAGAGCAGGAAATTGGTCTCGTTGGTACGATTGACCGAAATCATCTCCTCGTCGGTGCGTCCTATGCTCAACTTGATATCGGGCGAGATAAATGCCCCGACATAGAAGTTATAACCGCGACGGTTGGGCTTGTAGGGATAATCGGGCAAGTCATCGTCTTCGAAACGGTCGATCCAATTATTATTGTTGTGGTCGATGCCAAAGAGAAATTCGGGCCGGTCTACCTCGAAGCGCAGAAAAGGCTCCTCGTAATCGGGAAAGACATTGGTGACCGTGGCATTGTCGTTCTGGTTGAAATCCGAGATAAAGTCATTGTTCTGATCCCAGCCCGGAAAGATCAGCTTGTCGTTCAACTGGCCGAAACGCGTCCAATCCGGAAAGCGATCCTGGTCGTCGTTGTCCTCGACAAATTCATAGAGGTAGCGCTGGGTATTGTCATATTGCACGTCGCCATTGGAATCGGCCAGGAAGGCCGTGGTCGAATAGGCTTCGTCAAAGGAGTAGCTCTCGCCGAACAGATACCAGGGGTAGGCTTGTTTGGCGAGATTGAAATGCCAAGCGTCGGCCTCTATCGACGAGATCTCGTGTTGTTTGCCCGCGGTGAAGGTCGCGGCGTTGGGATATTGATTGTATTTCTTATTGCGATCCCACTCGCCGTAGAAGTCAAACCCCAGCACTTCGGTCCCTTCGATCGAGAAACCACCGACCAAATTGCCCGTCGGCAGCCCATAGTCAAAACGGACCCGCTGCAAGTTCGAGATGTCCTGCACGTTGCCATCGGCCTTGCGCACCGTGAGAAAAGCCGGTTCGGATGAGTCGATCGACTCGGGGCTGAGCGGCGCCGAAGGCATCGGGCGGCGACCGGTCTGCTGGCTCGACCACATGTCGACCCTGAAGTCGTTCGCCATTACATAGTCAAACTCGACTGCGATAATCGAAGTCGGGTCCGGACCGATATAGGCGGGATCGTCGAAGTCGTAGTTGAGCACGATCCGCTCAGGACCATCGGCGGCGATAAAACCGGCGCGCTGGAACCCGCCGAAGATGATCGGCCATTCCGCCCCGCCACGCACGACCTGCTGCAGGTTCCAGGACTCCTCCTTACCGGTCTCGAAATTCTTGCTGACAATGCGCACGTCGTGGCTAAAGAGCGCCGCGCCGCCTTCGCCGTCTTCGGGCGAATCGTCGGCAAGTACTATTGCAATAGCGGTCAACGGCGTGCTGCTCTGGCCGGAAGTCAGAGTTCCAGCGACCATATCACCGCTAAAAAGGTCGAGACTGGTATTGGAGTTGCGGGCATCGACCAACGTCGCGCCCAACTCTATAAAGTCGCCGAGTTGGAATGTCGCGCGACCACCGAAAAGGCTGGTGGCATTGGTCCGCGTGATCGGCTGGTTCGTCGTACCGCGAATCGGCTCGCTGGCGCGCGAAGCCAATACTGTCGCGGCGTATTTGTCCGACGAGAAATCGATCTGGACGCCGTTGAAGGTCGGTTTGGAAAAGGTCATCGGGGTGAGCGTCGTACGGATTCGGTCACCGACGGTGATCGAATAGTGGTATTCCCCCTTGGAATCACCACCGATGGTGACCGAGTTGAACCAAGACGAGAAGCGGCTGTTCTGAAATATACTGCTACCCAACTGCTGCGGCTGATCCTGGCGCCAATCATAGACTAACCAACCACGGCCGATGAAGTTGCCGTAAAAATCGTAGAAATAGTCGCCTTCCAGCGTGGTGCTGACATAGCGCTGGTAGGGATCGCGGGAATAATTGGAATACTCCCACTGGCGCCAACCGTACTCGCTATACAATTCCTGGGGTATATACCATTTTTTCACCGCGGGATCCAAGGCACCGAACATCACGCCCGAACCCTGGGGTTCAAAGGAGACTTTCCCCCCCCGCTGTGTGCCCAATCGGCTGCCGTACTCTTGCCCCGATGCGGCCCCGCCCCACAGGAACAGGCACGTCAGACAAAGCAAACTATAATATCTATACACTTTCAAACTCGATCCCTCCCTTTGTACTCGACTACAAATATATATTTCCAATAAACTCAGTAGGCCACCGCGACGATCCCAATACCCTTTTCACTACCGGTGCCCGCTTTGAGCGACACCGCGACGAGATAGTTGCCCGGAGGCACCATGTCGCCACCATCGTCTCGTCCGTCCCATGCGCGGGCGAAGCGGCCGCTAGAGTCTAGGCCGTCATAAAGTCGCCGGATCTCGCGCCCGGACAAATCGTAAATACGAACTTTCACCGGCGCCAGCCGCGCGATATTGGTGATATCGTATTGGATCGTCGTCGCGTCGTTGATCGCATCTCCATTCGGCGAAAAAGCACCCGGAACGACGGCGAGATTAACCAGCAGGTCACGCACAATCGGCACCGCGACCGAGAGATTACCCGTCAATGGCGTGCCAACGGGTTGTATATCGGTATCGACGAACCCGTCGGCGCTCAAATCCACAGCATTCCCCGGCACCGCGTTCTGACCAATGGTCTCGCTAGCATCAGGGTTGAGCGCCCGTCCGGTAAAGGTCGTGCCAAAACGCAATACCGCCGCGTCAAACTCGACCTTGAGCACCGTGCCATCTCCTTCAATTAATGGAAAGCCTACGACGAGGGCATTGTCACTCACCTCTATGATAATGATATCATTTTGACTAAGCGGTAACGCGTCTAGCGACATCCCGGTAAAATCAGCCATCAGTACCGAGCCATCGGGGTTCGTGACGCTGATCCGCTGGACGGCCTGCGCCTTTAATGGCGTATTGATCTCGAAGCGGTCAAAACCCCGATCCTGACCGGGCCGTGACTGGTTGCGCACTGCATAGGTAAAACTCGTCTGTTGCCCGACCGCCGCCTCGCGCGGCGAAATCTCGCCGATAATGTGCTCAGCAAAAGGCGGCGTAACCACCTCAAAGGACAACGCCCCTACTCCCCTGGCCGCTTTAAATTCCTCGCTGATAAGGTCAACTGAAAACTGAAAGTAACGCCTGGGACTAACCGCGATGATCGGTACGCCCATGCTCGCATCCTCAATCTCGGCCTCGGATACCACCGCACTGGACGAATATGGCGGTGACCAACCGCTCCAATTCGTTACATCCTCGCGAATCCCACCCTTGTCTTCGTTTTTTAGACTATTGAATTCCGATTCTTCCAACGTGACCTGGATCTGCTGCTGGAGCGGCAGATCGTTAAATGCCTCGAAGGCCTCGCGAATATCGAGCTCCTCGTTATCGAGCACTGTCTCGACCAGAGTCTTCAATTCGGCATCTTCGACATCGTCAGCCCATTTCCACGGCACCGGATCACCCGATGTGGTCGTGCCGGCCCTATTGCCCGAAGTCGCACCGCCACCGGTGCGAAAGACACGCTCACCCGGACGAATCTTATTGTATTCCACAGGATCGGCATCTTGGCCGATGCGCGTGCGAATCTCCACACTCGAACGCCCCTCGTCGCCCTCGCTGACCTGGACCCAGCGCAAATTTCCGAATAGCGCCAAATCGCCAAAATCCATTAAATCAGAGAGATAACGAGCTTCCGGCACAAAACCGGTGCCAAAAATCTGGAACTCGGCGATTTCAAAACCGGCGGTAGTCAGCGATTTCAAACGAATATGACGAACGTATTGCGGTTCAACCCGCAGATTGACCACCGACTCTTCGTTAAGACTTTGCAATGCAATGGTCTGGTAAATTGGGCGACCTTCGAGTTGGCTCTGGTCAGTGCCGTCGTTAAGAAAGAGTTCGAAGCCGCGCATAAAGTCATTCTGGAAGGGAAAGGCCGGCGCCGGGAAAGCCGCATCGGCATTGCGCGGAAAAAACTTAAAGCGGTTAATGCCGAAACGCGCGCCCAAATCAAGATCGATGATGATACCGAGCACTTGCGCGGCCTGCCCCGCCGCGACCCGCAAATCGAGCGCGGTGAGTCCATCGTTATCGATCATATTGGGTAGATCAGCGCGAATGCGTTGCGCGTTGGGCGAAGTAATTTTGCCACCGCGGTCCTCAGACGCAGCCCCGACCGCGATATTGAGCGTCGTATCCGCTCTTTGCGGAAAGATCCAGTTAGGTAAATCTGCGGAATTGAAATCTATAACACCGCCTGGAGTATTGGTGTGTTCCACTTTGACGGCGCTGCGAATAACCGTGGGCTCGATACCATCACCACCCTCCTCCCAACTCAGCCCTTGGCCGCCGATTATAATCACTTCTGCTTCCCCTGGCATCGCACTTAGACCAAGCGTCAGGGCAAAACAGAGAAGAAGGGACCTCGTATACCAATGGGTCTTCAACAGCATCGCAGCGGCACCTCGCAAATTAAAAACGATCTTATCAATAGTTAGTATGCAATTGCTTTTGCAAAGACTGTAATCATATTTGCCAAAGCACACCCCAACCACTTGAATTTATTAGAATTCGGAGCGTGTGAAACCACACAGCCTTCGCTAAACTTTCGGGACTATTAATAACATATAGTTTTGTGGAGAGCAAGCGTTTTCTCCGAACTGTACCGCCCGAACACTATATCTAACCCTATGACATTTTCCCCTTTGCTCCAGTACTTTATGACCTTCGATTCATCAACCTACCTGTAATCACTAAGGCAGCACCTCAGAAATAAGATCGAGATCTTAATCGTTATTTCTACAAGACGCTAACTAAATCACCAGATTTTTGTATATTACAACTCTACTAATACGAACCGACAAACACAGTTATTTGATAGGAGACTACTTCGCCAATGCAGATCATCCGAATCTCTCTGCTAATCGCCGTTGGCCTTTGGCTAGGTTGCAGCGAACCGACTGAAGAGATAGCCACTCTCGCCAAGGTCGGCACCGAAACAATTACCGCCGATGACTTCTCCACTTTCGCCGCCAGCATTCCCGACGGTATGAAGCGCGGTACAACGCCCTTAGAAGCCACTAGGTCTCTGCTCGGCAGCTTGATCGACAAAACCCTGCTGCTCACTGAAGCCAGTACCGTAGACCTAGAAAACGACCCCGAATTCTTAGCAGCCATCGCCAAAGAAGCCAAATCGCGTATACTCAATCTCTACCAGAAGCAGGAGATCAGCGATAAAATTGCGATCAGTGACGAAGAGCTCGAAGAGCACCAGCGCGCCACCTACCGCCATCGCGCCTTGCGCTTTAGCGGCATCATGCTCAAAACGAAGGCTGAGGCAGAAAAGACCATTGCCGACTTGGAAGGCGGGGCCGATTTCCACAAGTTAGCCACCGAGCGTTCGGTCCACCGCGAAACGGGCGAACGCGGCGGCGATAGCGGCGGTTACAAACTGCTCGATCAGACGGTTCCGACCATCGCCGAAAACGTATTTCCGCTTGAGGTCGGCCAAATTTCCGAGCCCACGCCCGTACCGCATAAAGGCGAAGTTCACTTTGTCATCTTTAAAGTGCTCGACGAAATGCCCGTGCCGCTCGACGCCACCTACGAATCGGTCAAAGAAGAAGTCTTCGCCCGCAAACGGACCGAGCGCATCACCGAATTGCTCGCCTTTATCGAAGAAAAATACCAGCCTCAGATCCAAGATGACCACATGGGTCCGCTGGCAAAATTGAGCAATGCGACCCCCGACGACCCTCTCGTGCTACCCGAGGAAGAGGGCAAACTGCCATTGGTCTCTTTCACCGGCGGCGAAATCACCCTCGCTGAGTTCCTCATCGATGCCAAAGAGGCCCACGTCAATCCGCGTGATTTCACCGACCCCGCCCGAATCAAGACCATTCTCGAGCGCATTTTCATCCCCGCGCATCTCTTTATGGCTGAAGCCTTCGGGTTCGGCATCGACAAGGATCCCCGACTCGCCAAGTTCCTCGACAAACGCAAAACCTCGATGTTGCTCAGCTTGTTGCGCAAACGCCAAGTCGATCAGTATATCGCAGTCAGCAAGGACGAAGCCCGGGCCTTCTACGACGCGAATCCCGGGAAATTTGTCCCACCGGCAACCACCAGCGCCGCCGAAGTCCTCGTCGCCAGCGATTCGTTAGCCCAGCATGTCAAACGACTCATGCAGGAAGGCGAAGACCCGCAAGCGCTCTTTGAGCGCTATTCACTGCGCGAAGAAGCCGCCCATCACAACGGCCGCCTCGACATCAACGCCTATAACCAGTCATACTTCCCCGAGATCATCGAGGTTATGAAAGAGCTCGAGATCGGCCAGGTCGGTGGACCGGTCAAACTCAAGGAAGGCTATTCAGTCTTCAAGGTTCTCGAGCGCAAACAAGAAAAGTCGACGTATAACGAAGAGTCGGAGCGCCGCTCGCACGCCTATGTCAAAGTCGACAAGGCGAAACGCAGCTATGTCAAATACGTGCAGTCACTGCGGGAGAAATATCCGGTGGAGATCAACGAGGAAATACTGCAGAAAATAAGCGCTGAGCCTAAATTATAGCCGCGCCCTATTCGGGTTCGCGGACCTGCAAAACCTGATTGGCCGCGACATCGCGTAGGATTTGCACGGCACCGCTGGGCCAGTGCAGTTCAATACGCTCGACCCGTTGGGCCGCGCCTAGGCCGAAGTGCACCCGCCGATCGTTCATCGACAGGTAGCTGCCGCCGCTGCGGACCTCGGCGTATTGTTTTAGGCCGCCGACCTCCAGTTCGATGCGGGTGCCGATGCCATCGCGGTTACTGCGGGTGCCTATCGTATCAATCAACAGGTAGTTGCCTGCGTTACCGCCGTCGTTGCGCAACAGCCGCGGCGGGCCGTTAAGCTCAAGCACAAAAAGATCGACATCGCCGTCTGAATCGTAATCGGCCATGCTCGCCCCCCGACTCACCCCACTCAGTGCTAGTCCCGGTCCCAACCGGTCCGACACCTCTGTAAAATCACCCGCACCCAGATTCTCATAAAGCTGGTTCCCCTCGTTATAGCTGGCGGCCAGCCCCGGCAGATCGGCCTGGGGATAGGTGTGCCCGTTCGCCACGAAGAGGTCGCGGTCGCCGTCGTTGTCATAATCGATAAAAACGGTGCCCCAAGCGACATGACGACTATCCGCACTGGCGATTTTCGCCTGGTAGGAGACATCCGAAAAAAAACCGCCGCCGTCGTTTTTATACAGCGCATTGTTCTCGTCGGCAAAATTAGTGACAAAAATATCCGCCAACCCGTCGTTGTCGTAGTCGGCCATCGCCGCGCCCATACACCCCTGGGTCACTCCCTCGCCATTGTAGGCCACCCCCGCCATCAGCGCGACTTCCTCGAAGCCCTCGCCGGCCATATTGCGAAAAAGTTTATTCGGCGTCGAATCGTTGGCGACGAATATATCCTGCCACCCGTCGGCGTCGTAATCACCGAAGATCGCCGTCATCCCGTAATGGGCTTCACCGGCCAACCCAAGTTCTTCGCCGCGCTCAACGAAGGTGCCGTCCCCCTGGTTCTCATAGAAGACGTCCGCACCCGGCAAGAGCCCCACCGGCCCGCAATAAACCTTGACGTTTTTCCATAGACAGGGAATCGGCGACTCGTAATCGAGCGAGAAATCGACATAATTCGCCACGTAGAGATCGACATCGCCATCGCGATCGTAATCGCCGAAGGTCACGCCGGTGCCCCAACCTCGATGCCCCACTCCCGCCACTGCAGTCGCATCGGCGAAACGGCCGTCACCGCGATTGCGATAGAGAGTATTACGGCCAAAATTAGTGACGTAGAGATCGACCTGCCCGTCGTTGTCATAATCGGCCGCTGCGCTACCCATCGACCAACTCGTATCCCCCACTACCGCGCGTTCCGTGACATCGACAAAAAGATCGCCGTCGTTGCGATAGAGCCGATTTTGCGGATGCTGCCCGGCGGCGAAACCGGCAAAGGAAGAACCATTGGTTATATAGAGATCCACATCACCGTCAGCGTCATAATCAAAAAAGGCCGCGCCGCCCATCATACCTTCGACGATATACTCCTGAGTCGCTCCCGAAGTATTGACCATATCGATGCCAAGCGCCTTAGCACGATCGACAAACTGCACCGAGGCGGCAGCGCTCACCGCTGTCCACACCCCCATCATTGCGCAACACAGTACAAATAGATTTTTTCCGCGAACCATTGGCAACCCGAGATAGATGGTTTATAATTCCACAGCTTAGAGATAAATAATATGTTCTGTACGCTTAAGACCCGCAAATACCGCAAGTTATCGCCGCATACGCCCCCATGATCTCACACGCTATCCCCGCCCTAGCGCTTCTTTTCGCAATATACTCATGCGGCGGTGAAGCAGAACAAGTGACAACGAAGACCGCCACCGCATCTCCAGTCGCGCAAGGGCGCGAGCATTTTCTCGCCGATCGTTATTCGGAAGCGATCACCGCCTTCGAAGCAGCCCTGGCCGACTCGACCGGCGATCTCGCAGTCCATCGCCAACTTGGCCGCGCCCATCTGGCCCTCGGCCGCTATGACACCGCGCAAAGCTATATTGAAAAAGCGCTCGCTGCAGAGGATCAAAATGCCGAACTCTACGATATTCTCGGCGCCATTCACATGGGCCGCGCTTTTTCCCAAGCCCATTACCGCGATACCGATGACGCCCTCGTCGCCTTCCAACAAGCCCTCACCATAGACCCTGAGCGTGGACACACGCTTTATAATATGGGGTTGGTCTACGCCTACCGCGATAGCGCCGCCTTAGCCGAGCAATACTACCAACGCGCCCTAGCCGCCGATTCCACCCTTGCACCCGCCTATAAGAAACTCGGCTTGGCGGCGCGTAAAGAAGGGGATCTGGAGCAAGCCATCCACCACCTCGAACAAACCATACGATACGCACAAGAAGACGCCGAGGCCCACTTCTACCTCGGCATGCTGCACCGTGGCCAAGGCCAATACGAAGTCGCCCTGCAATACCTCGAACGCGCCGCCGAACTCAACCCGCACTCACCGCAGATCCACTCAAATCTCGCCGGCGTCTACTTGCGCACCGGCCGGCGTCAGGACGGTCAGCGCGCGCTGCAACGGTCGGAGATATTACGGCAGAACAAACGCGGCATCGGCTCCGAGATCACTTCCCCCACCGGCGGCGCCGTCGCCATCGGACCGGCGACGGCGCACTACAATATGGCGCTCAACCTCGCCTTGCGGGGCCGACACGAAGAAGCGCTCATCGAATACAGAAATGCCATCGAACTCAACCCCGAGCACAAAGACGCCTATAGCGGCTTGGGGATCCTGCTGACCTGGAAGGGACAATTAGATGAGGCGGCCGAAGTCTTGCGCCAGGCCGTCGACCTCGATACCCGTGACCCGATAAACCGCACCCGCCTCGGCATGGTCTACTTCAAGCAATCCCGCCTGCACGCAGCTCGGGCCGAACTCGAAATGGCGCTGGTCATCGACGACTCGCTCGCCGAAGCCTCTTACGGCCTGGGGTTGATCGAAGCGCGCCAAGGCCAAATGGCCCAGGCGGCGACCCGCTTCGCCCGCGCCGGAGCCCTGCGCCCGGACTACGCCGAAGCCTTTATGAACCTAGGCGTCGCACGCATGCGGCTGCAGCAATCCGCCGAGGCTGTCGACGCCTACCTCAAAGTCAGCGCGATCGATCCGAACAACGCCCGGGTCCATATGTATCTCAGCGACGCCTACTGGCAAATGGGCGACAGCCTGCAGAGCGTCGCGCACCGCGACCGCGCCCACCGACTCGGCCAGCCGGGAGAATGATCGCCATGCGCACCCTTGTTTCGAATCTCTGCCTCAGCCTGTTACTGCTGTCCACGCAAGTCAACGGGCAAACAAATACCCCGCGCGATATAGATATCGACGGCCAGACCTACAGCCTAATCAGCGCGACCGAACTCCTAGACTCATTGCGGCGGGCACCGTCGACGGCCCAGCTCGAATACCGCGACATCGCCGTCGACGGGCCGCTCTTCTCGCCCACCGCCGACCTCGACACCGTACGGGCCCGCCTGACCTTCGCCAATGTCGTGTTCCTCAAGGAAGTATCCTTCAATGGCATCGTGTTCAACGCCGAGACACGGTTCGAAAAAGTGCAATTCAACGGCGGCCTTTCTGCATTGGGCGCGCGTTTTAACGGCGACCTGACACTCAGCCAAAGCACCTCGCGCAAACACACCAGCTTCAAAAAAGCCGTGTTCGCTGGGGCTGCCGATTTTTCCAACAACCAATTCAAGCAAACCACCTCCTTTATCGAGGCGCACTTCGCGGCCACCTCCTTCGCCAACACCCACTTCGCCGCCGACACCTATTTCGAGCGCGCGGATTTCGGCAAAGACGCCGATTTTCGCGACGCTTTCTTCGAGGGCATCGCCGCCTTCAAAGAAACACAATGGCACGGCGCAACATACTTCGGCGGCGCCCGCTTCCAACAACGGACCCGTTTCTGGCAAGCCCGTTTCGACGGTCCAGTCGACTTCGACAACGCCCGTAGCCGCGGCGAAATATCCTTCAAGCAGGCAGTCTTCGCCGGCCCAACAACCTTTCGCCATATCACCTTCGTGCACCCCGCCCGCTTTACCCGCGCCACCTTTCGCCAATCCGTCAGCTTCGCCGACAGCCGTTTCAAAAAAGCGGCCGAATTCACCGGCGCCCGTTTCGAAGCCGACCTCGACCTCAACGCCTATTTCAAAAGCGTGCTCGACCTGCGCTATAGCCGCGGACCTAGCCTCAACCTCTTGCCGCCCTTCGGCGAACGCGCCACGGTCAACCCCGATTCGACCTTCACTGATACCGCGCGAGTCTATCTGCAACGCGCCAATTTCGAGCATATGCTCTTCCGCTGGCAACAATTGGCCGGCCGCCTCGCCAGCAAAGATAGCACCGGCCACGACCTCGGCTTCGTTTACGACGGACTGCGCCACCATCTGGCGAGCAAAGGCCTCAGCACCGATGCCCGCGTCTGTTTTGCCGCGAGCATGGACCACCGACTACAGACCCTCAACTGGCGCGAGGCAGAATGGCACTGGCTACAGTTGCTGCGCCTGAGCACCCGCTACGGCACCGACATCGGCCGCCTCGCGCTCTTCGCCGTCGGCTCTATCCTCGTATTCGCCCTGCTCTACCGCATCTTCGGCCTGCCGCCCTCGTTCAGCGGCTACCTTTACTTCAGCCTGTTGACCTTTCTGCGGGCTGGGCCGCCCGCCGGGTCCGCAGGCGCGAGAATCTCCCGTATGCTCATCGTCGCGCAAATGCTGCTCGGTTGGCTCTGCCTCGGCTTATTCCTGCTCACCTTGCTTACCTCCTTCTGAGCCCGCCGATGCCCGCCCTGCCGTTCTTTCTCGCCCTGCTGCTCAACGCCTGCTCGCAACCGCAAGATCCGGTGGTCACCCCATCGGCTGTGCAATTTATAGATGCAGCCGCGCAGGCCGGGCTCGAATTTGAGCATTATAATGGGTTTTCGGGCGACTACTACTACGTCGAAACCTTCGGCCCAGGATCGGCCTTCTTCGATTACGACAACGACGGCTGGCAGGATATCTATCTCGTAAACGGCAGCTACCTCACCGGACTAGCCCCGGACCCGCTGCCGAGCAACCAACTCTACCGCAACCTCGGCGACGGCACCTTCGCCAACCGCACCGACGCGACCGGCGCCGGCGACCAGGGTTATGGAATGGGCGCAGCGGCAGCCGATTTCGACAACGACGGCGACCAGGATCTCTATCTGAGCAACTTTGGCCGCAACGGGCTCTACCGCAACGACGAGGGGCATTTTACCGATGTCGCCGCCGCCGTCGGCGTCGACGATGTACGCTGGAGCACCAGCAGCGCCTTCCTCGACTATGACCTCGATGGCGATCTCGATCTCTTCGTCGCCAACTACGTAGACTTCAACCTCAACTCCAATGTCGTATGTAAAGAAGGTAAGATCCGCACCTATTGCCGCCCGCAAGCCTATGAAGCGCTCGGCGATATCCTCTACCGCAATGACGGCAGCCGCTACAGCGACGTCACCTCGACAGCCGGCATCATTTTGAAGGGGCGCGGCCTCGGCGTTGCTCTCTCTGACTACGACCTCGATGGCGACACCGATATCTACGTCGCCAACGACGGCACCATGAACTTCCTCTACGAGAACCGGCGCGGCAGCTTCAGCGAAACCGGCCTGCAAGCCGGGACCCGCTACAACGAGGACGGCCGAGCCGAAGCCGGGATGGGCGTGGATTTCGGCGACTACAACAACGACGGACACCAGGATCTTTTTGTTACCAATTTTGCCTATGAAACCAATACCCTCTACCACAATAGCGGCGAGGGCCACTTCAACGATGTCGCCACCCGGGTGGGCCTGTCCGAAGCGAGCTACGACCCACTGGGCTTCGGCACCAAGTTTCTCGACTACGACAACGACAACGACTTGGACCTCTTTATAGCCAACGGCCACGTGCTCGACCTGATGGACCAGGTCGATACCACCCTCACCTTGACGTATTACCAGAGTAATCAACTATTGCGCAACGACGGCGGAACACATTTCACCGATGTCTCGGCCGAACTCGGCCCGGGTTTCGCCGCAAAAAATGTCGGACGCGGTACTGCCGTAGCCGACTACGACAACGATGGCGACATCGACCTGTTAGTCAACGGGGTCGCCGACCCGCCGCGCCTGCTGCGCAACGACGGCGGCAACCAACAACACTGGTTGATCGTCGAACTGGTAGGCGCCGGACACCGCGACGCGTTGGGCACACGAATCGTCGCCCGCTTTGACGCAACCTCCCAAACCCGCGAGCGCCAGTCGGGCGGTTCCTATCTCTCCAGCCACGACCCCCGCCTGCACTTCGGCCTCGGCTCGGCGACCAACGTCGATCTCGACATTCGCTGGCCCGATGGACAAGAGCAGCAATTACGCGCCGTCGCAGCAAATCAGATCCTGCGCCTGAGTCAACGCCCTGCCCCATGAACCTGACTAGATATCTATGAGCGCCGCGCCCACTCTCTTTACCCTACTCGCAATCCTATACGCACCGCTGTCCTCGCTCGCCCGCCGCTCTATAAGCAGAGCAAAACCAACGCCGGGCAATAGCGTCTATCGGCGCACCGCGTTCCGGCTTTGCCTAATTTGCATGCTTTGCTCTTGCTCCGACGCCCCACCAACACTCGAGTCGTTCGAAGGGCCTAACGGCGTTATCGCCGCACGGGCTACCTCTGCCGGATTCGCCGCCGAAGCCCCGAATGACGGCGCCGCAGGACGATCGTTCGCGCAAGCCGAAACCTATTTCAGCCAAAGCCGTTATCGCGAAGCCGCCGCCGCCTACCGCCAATCCATCGCCGAGACGCCGACAATGGCGGCGCACCTCAACCTCGGCATCACCCTGCTCAATGCCGCCGACCTAACATCGGCCGAAAAAGCCTTAGCCAGTGGTTTGGCGCAAAGCCGCAAGCGACAGGATCTTGCTTTAACCGCTGCTTTCTTGGGCAATATCGGCAATGTCTACGCCAACCAGAACAACCTGTCCAGATCGCTCGCTGCGTTTCGCGACGCCCGCGCGATATACCAGAAGCTCCCGCGCCCGATTGGGGAGGCCGAGAGCCTCGGCAATATCGGCATGGTGTATTTTTTGCGCAGCGAGCTCGACAGCGCGCAAACCGCGCTCAAAGACGCGCTGAAAATCAATCGAGAGATCGATTATCCACGTGGGCAGGCACAGGACCTAGACCGGCTCGGCACCGTCTACATCCTGCGCGGCGAACTCGACAGTGCCCTGACCAGTTACCAGGCCGCGCTCGACATCAACCGGAAAATCGGCTATAGAAACGGGGAAGGACGCGTCCTCGGTAATATCGGCAATGTGCGCTTCGAACGGCGGGAATTCGACCACGCCCTCAAGGCCTACCAGGACGCCCTAACGATCAATCGGCAGACCGAACACCGGCGCGGCCAGCTTACCCAGCTCACCGGCATCGGCCTGGTACACCGCCAACAGGGCAATCTCGAAGCGACGCTGGACGCCCATCGACAAGCCCTCGACATCAGCCGCGATATCGCCCCGCCGAGCGAACAGGGTGCGCTGCTCGGCGAATTGGGCAAAGTCTACTTCCTGCAAGGTCAGCTCGGCGAAGCGTTAAAAGCCTATGAAGAATCCCACGAAATATTCGTCGGCACCAACCAGTTCCGCGAACAGGCGACACAGCTCGACCAGATCGGCACCGTGCATATTCTCCAGGGCAAAAGACCAGAGGCCTTGGACTTCTATCGCCAAGCCCTAGCCATTTTTCGCCAAATCGACCACCCCAGCGGCCAAGCCGAGCAACTCAACAAGCTAGGCGCTCTCAACCAAGGGCTCGGCCGTCTAGAAGCCGCCCTGCAGGCCTATCGCGAGGCCCATGAGATCTATCGGCGCTTCGACCGCCATGTCGAGGGAGCCACACAACTCGACAATATCGGAGCCGTCTACGTACAACAAGGCGATTTAGCCCAGGCGTTGCATACCTACCAACAAGCCCTGCACATCTTCACCCGCATCGGCCACCGCCAGGGCCAAGCCGCCGAATTGAGCAATATCGGCAATATACATTTTAACCAAAACAAACTGGACCAGGCCCTATCTTCGTTTCAGGATGCACTCTACATCTTCAAACTCATCGACCACCCCCGCGGCCAAGCCGACTGCTTGGGCAACATCGGCTTGGTGCAATACGAGCAAGGCCTTGCAGATAAGGCTTTGGACAACCTGCGACAAGCGCGAACAATCTATGCTAAGATCGGTGCGCGCAACACAGGCTACGAGCAAACAGAAAAAGCCATTAACGAGATCGAAACCGCTGGACAAAAACGTTAGGGAAATTGTTAATGGTGAGCGTGCGCATCGTCTCCCGCACGCTCACTAAAATCAATAACGGGGCGCTCCATTAATACCGCCCGCCCCGTCCCCTCGCGCAGCACCCAGGCCCGATCGAGTTCGGCCCCGACAAAGCGTTCAATAAGACCCGTCGCCGGCCAACGCACTTCGATGGATTCGATTTTGGTGGCCTGCCGCAACCCCATTTCCTGCAGCAGACTCGAGCCGCCAAAACTACCGCCCGTACCCACCACGGCATGGATCGCCCTTTCGCGCCCGGCTTCGCGCACCTTCACCGCAATGCGCGCCCCGATCCCGTCACGGCTCGAAACGGTGCCCTGCGCTTTCAGCGCGATCCAGTGATTGCCGTGCCCCGGATTTACATAGAGCGCGTTGTAATACACATCCCCCGAATAAGCCCCGCCCATCACCTGGTAAATATCCTCGTCGCCGTCGTTGTCCAAATCGCCGAACGCGACGCCGTGCCCCTTTTGCAAATGGCCAAAACCCCCTGCACTCGTCACGTCCTGGAAAGAGCCGGCCCCGTCGTTTCTATACATGCGATTGGGCAATAACGAACGAAAATCGGGGTTGCCGGTACCGATATACAAATCGGCGAAACCATCGTTGTCCAAATCGCCGAAATTTGCCCCCATCGCCAAGACTGCACCTTCGAGCCCGTTGTCTTGCTCGTGCACAAAAGTCCCATCGCGCAAGTTGCGAAAGAGCCGGGACCTGGCCGCGGACGTCGGCAGCCGGAGATAAACCGCGGCGATGTCAATCGCGTCATTGTCGTAACCACCGACAAAAAGATCTAACCAGCCGTCGTTGTCGTAATCCCAAAACCACGTCGGAAAACTCCACACTGGCTCACTGACCCCCGCCGACACCCCGCGTTCGCTGAAACCCCGCTCACCGTCGTTGCGGTATAACGCGTTGACTTGGCCCATCCGCGACAAGTAGAGGTCGATATCGCCATCGTTGTCCACATCGCCCCAAGCGACACCTTTAACATAGCCGATATTGTCGATACCCAAGACCTGTGCCCGCTCGACAAAGGCCTCACCGCCCTGATTGTGGTAGAGTTGGCAGGCGTGCCTTTCCCAGTCGTTAGACTCGTTTCCGATATAGAGGTCAACGAAGCCGTCGTTGTCGTAGTCGCCCCAAGCCGCCGTCTGCGTCGGGTGGAAGGAAAGTAGACCCGTCGTTTCTGTAACATCGACAAATTGACCACCGTCGTTGCGCAAAAGCGAGTTGGGATGATGCCCATCCTCGTTCCACCAGGCTCCGCGCAATACCAGCACATCCGCATAACCGTTGTTGTCGTAATCGGCGTGCGTGATATTCAACCCGCCGACCTGACCGCCCAGCCCTGCCGCCGCCGTCTGGTCGGCAAAGGCCCCGTCGCCGCCATTGCGGAAATAGAGCAGCGGATCGGCTAAGCCCCACGAAGACGCCATCACGTCGAGCAGGCCATCGTCGTCAAAATCTTCGATGATACTACCCCCCGACAATCCCAACACATCCAGCCCCAAAGCCGAAGCCCTGTCGCTGAATTTTCTCAGCGCATAATCCGAGACGAACACTGCCGGTGGGACCAGCCATTGCTCCGGCACTTCCCCCGGGTACGAGCCCAAGGTCATGTGGAGAACATTAAGTAACCAGCGTGCGTTCCCATCTTTAGGCCGCTGCGCGAGCACTTCCGCATATTCCGTCAATGCCCGCCGCGACCCCTCCGGCAGTATATGCACCCCCTCGGCCGAAATCGGCAACAGGCAGGACTCCGTCGTGTGGTTGACGAGGCAATTCTGTTGCTCGCCCAGACGCAGATACGCTAACCCCAAGCGCTCGTGCACCGGCCAGGTCGCGCGCAGCGGTGCCGGGCTCTTGCGCCGGGCCAACTCCTCTTGCAGCAAGCTCAATTCGTCGATGGCCTCCTGCGTGCGCCCCGCCCGCAATAACTGCTCGCCCAATTGCAGGCGCAACCGCACGGTCCGCGACCAGCTCGGCCCCTTGGCCAGCGCATGCTGCAGCGAATCTATCCGGGCCGCGTTGAGCTCGGTATTGAGTTCGACCGGAGTCGCCGTGGCCAATTCCTCCAGCATTTCCGCCACGCTTGCAGAAGAGCGCGCACAAACCGGACTGCACACGCCGGATAGACAAAGCGTTAAAAAAAGTATCTTGAGCATTTTATCCGCCATTCTGGACATTCGGCGACTTCTGCCTTAAAATGGTGCAGCCCCGTGCCGCATTCACCAATCCATTCAGGCCTCTTTGCCAAATTTTTTCTACCATATTTCCATTCTCCGACGCGCGGCCTTCTTTTTGGTCTGTATAGCTGCCTGTGCACCCGCACCGACGCCCAAGCCGACGCCTGGATTCGTCGATGTCGGCTCGGCCTCAGGGCTTAATTTCTCACACAAAAATGGTGCCAGCGGTGACTATTTTCTCTTCGAAACCATGGGTGCCGGTGCCGCCTTTCTCGACTACGATCTCGACGGGCACCTCGACCTATATTTGCTTGACGGCTTCGATCTTGGGCATCTCAAGGGACAATTCGAGCCAATTAATCTCATGCGCCGCGACGAGCGCTTTAGCTGGGTCGAAGAGGATTTCACGCCCCCGCTGCGCTACGACGGCGGCATTCATCCTACGGTCCAGCGCGTCTCACCAGCCGACGATTCGACCTCTAAGCGCAACCGCCTTTTCCGCAATCGCGGCGATGGCACCTTTCACACCGCACCACCAGCAACCGGCGCCGACGACGAAGGCTATGGCATGGGTGTGGCCGTCGGCGATTACGACAACGACGGCGACCCGGACCTCTATATCACCAACTACGGCCCCAATGCGCTCTACCGCAACGACCGGGGCCGTTTCACGCGTCCTGACCAACACCCGGACGTCGCCGACCCGCGCTGGAGTTCCAGCGCCGCCTTCCTCGATTACGACAACGACGGCGACCTCGACCTCTATACGGCCAACTACCTCGACTTCCACCCGGCCAACAACCGCCTCTGCGGTGGCACCGCCCCCGGCGAGAAACGCCGCGCCGGCCTATTGGCCATCCCCGACGAGCGCCGTACCTACTGCGCCCCGCGCCGTTATAATGGCGTGCCCGACGCGCTCTTCCGCAACGACGGCGAACACTTTACCGATGTCGGTGCAACAGCAGGTGTCGCCAGTCTCTTCGGCAAGGGTTTGGGCGTGGTGGCCGGAGATTTCGACCTCGACGGCGACCAGGATATCTATGTCGCCAACGACGGCGTGCGCAACTTTTATTATCGCAACGACGAACAGCGTTTTAAAGACATCGCGCTACAAAATGGCGCGGCCTACAATGGCGAAGGTGGCCCCGAAGCCGGCATGGGTGTCGACGCCGGCGATTACGACGGCGACGGCGACCTCGATTTATTCGTGACTAATTTCTCGCGCGAGACCAACACCCTCTACCGCAATGACCGGGCCGCCGGTTTTAAAGACGTCAGCCCCGGCACCGACGCCGCCAACGCCAGCTTCAACCAACTCGGTTTCGGCACCTTCTTCTTCGATGCCGACAACGACGCCGACTTAGACCTCTATATCGCCAACGGCCACGTACTAGACCGCATCCAAATCCTCGAAGCAGACCTGCGCTACGCGCAAAACGACCAATTGCTGCAAAACGACGGCCAGGGCCATTATAGCGATATCTCTGCGACCAGCGGGGCGGCCTTCGCCCAGGCGCTAGTCAGCCGCGGTGCGGCACGCGGCGATTACGACAACGACGGCGACCTCGACGTGCTGGTCAACCACCTCAACGGCCCCGCCGCGCTCTACCGCAACGACCGACCGCCGGGGTCGCACTGGCTCGGGCTTGAACTCAAGGACCAAGCCATAGGCGCGCAGGTCCATCTAACATGCGATGACCGCACCCAATTTCGCGTAGTAGCTACCAGCGGCACCTATCTCTCCGCACACGACCCGCGCCTGCATTTTGGTTTGGGCAACTGCACCCGCGTCGAGCACATCGACATCCTCTGGCCCAGCGGGCAGACCAGCGAGCTAAGTAACGTGGCCATCGACCGCTATCTCACCGTCGAAGCCCCATAACGGTTTCTGCCGAGCAAACTAAAAACACAACCAGCGCTGATTCTGTATATCCCTCAGCGCAACAGAAGCAACTTCCGCGCCTCGGCCAGGTCGCCGACCTGCAGCCGGTAGATATACACGCCGCTAGCCATCTCCTGCCCCCGGTCATCCCGCCCATCCCATACGATTTGATAGAAACCCGGCGTTCGCACCTCCCGCACCAGGCGCCTGACCTGCTGTCCCACCAAATTAAATACACTCAACGCCACGTCCCCCTTGCGCCCAATGTTGTAGTGGATCACCGTCTCCGCGTTAAATGGGTTCGGATAATTCTGCGCCAGCAAAAATCCGTCGGGCTGCACGCCCCCCTCATCAGCAACAGCGGTGACATACGGGCTGGCCACCACCCGTAAAATCATGTAATTCCTCCAGTCGCTACTGACAAACAGATTGCCCTGCGCGTCCGTCGCCAAACCGGTCGGCTCCCCCCAGACATCGCGACCGGACTGGAAACCGGTGAGAAAATCGCCGACCCGCGCGTTTTGCCCATCCGAATCGGCAAAGAGCGCCACGACCTTATATCCGCCGACGTCACGCGACTTGGACGCGCCGCGGAAGGCAACAAGGGCCGCGTTGCTATACTGCTCCGGAAAACGCTCACCCTGATAAAAATGCACATCCATCGGTGCCGTATGTGCCTGCAGCATCGCCACCGGTCGCGGGACCCGCTCGACATCGCTGCTGTCTTGCGCGGTGAGCGGAAAGATTAAATCTTGATATGCGCTAATCGAAAAATCAATCCAACTGCGGAAACCGAAAGCCAGGGGCCAACCGTAAAAACCGCCGTCGCGTACTACGGTGACCATCTCCGGCGGCAAATGCGCGCCCTCCCTATCATGACCATTGGTAGTGATCCACAGTTCATTGCTCACCGGATGCATGCCCAGCCCGACGGCGTTGCGCAAACCGCTGGCGTAGACCCGGCCACTGCTTCCGTCGGGGTCAAATTCCATAATCGTCGCCCGCCGGGGATCGCTTTCGCGGCACAAATCGCAACTCGAACCGATTGACAGATAGAGTTTTTCGCGCTGCCGGTCGAATTCAATCGTCCGGGTCCGGTGGTGGCCGATCGGCAGATCAGGCACTACGATCTCGCGCTCCTCATAACGCCCGTCGCCGTCACTGTCGCGCAGGCGCACGACCTGGTGCATATCCGCTACATAGAGATAACCAGCAAAAAACTGGATACTGTTGGGAAACCAAAACTGGTCCGCGACGACCAGGATCTCGTCGGCCACCCCATCGCCGTCGCGATCGGGCAACGCCAATACCTGGCCCTTCATCTGCTCGACGGCCGGCGGCCTAGCCGTATTAACCGGTGGGGCAAACTCAGAACCCCCACCCGCTTTCATATTCGCCACATGCAACACACCCTCCGGATCCCAGGCCATAAAACGCGGCCCTTCCAAAGGCTCGCCGGCGGCGAAGACATTGACGGAAAATCCCGGAGGCAACATCAGTTCGCGCTCGGCTAGATTCGCTGTAGCATAGCGCTCGGGTACGACTAACGGCACTGGTCCCAGATCCAGATCGATTCGTGGTGTTAGAAAGACCTGACCGGGCGCGGGATCGGCTAGATACGGCGGCTGGGCTTCTACGGCAACTACGGTCATCATACATACCAACAACGCGTTAATTGCTCTCACTGTATTCAGCTTTCTTCTTGCGGGTGCACATACAAGTCTTCCCCGAGCGACAGACCAACTATGCTTCCTTTTATATAAACGTGAGTATAGCGCAAATCGACAATCTGACTAATTTACGGAGTATCGCCAGGTAAGCGGTCTCGCTCGCTGACCCCGCTAAAAATCCAAATCCCGACAAGCACTAAGAACAGGCTGCCGACAAAAAAGGGCGTATACTGGTCAAATTTAAAGCCATAAGCCCGCCCCCCCCAACCAGTCGCCGCCGCTAATACCCGCCCCGCCAAAAATGGACTTAGCGCCATCAGTATCTGGGTGAAGGTATAAAACACCGCCATATATTCGGTCTTCTTTTCGGGGGGTACAGCAGAAACAAAAAGCAGGCGCTCATTACTGATGCTATACCCCATCATCCCCACCCCCGACAACAGCGCCATCACCCCGGCGTACAGCGCACTATCGGCCGCATGCCGCGGCAAGGCCATCCATCCCAAAGGCAATAATACCACCAATAGCAGTGCCGCCATTAGCACGGGCTTGCTGCCCTTGCGGTCGGCGGAATACCCCCAGGCATAGCTCGATACCAGCATGCCGATGAGTGTCCAGTTGTGCAAACCGACCACCGCCCCCGCGTCCAAGCCGATCGCCTCTTTTAAATAGAGCGGCACAAAGGCCGCCCACCCTCCGGTCGCCAAAGCCAAAACCCCCAGCCCAAACAGAAAGCGGCGAAAACCGCGATCCCGCACCGCCTGCCTCATCTGGCTAAAATGCGTGCGCTGATCGGTCCGCTTGGCCAGCGGCGCGCCACCGGGAATCGGGAATTTCAGCACGATCCCGACCAGTCCCAATGCGCAGCCTACCGCAATGACCACCTGAAAACGACCGATCCCCATACCCGAGCCGAGCATATAACTCGACCAGGCCACTGCCAATATGCCAGCCAAAGTCCCGGCGATATTGCAAACAGCCATATACTGGCCGCGTACCCGATCGGGAACGAATTCCTGTATCCAGGGATAAAAAGCCGTCTCGGCGATAACCCGGCACAACCCATAGAGCATCATCACCGCGAAGACATAGGCGAAAACCACGGACGCCCCCCAAGCAGCGAATACACCCGGCGTCAGAATCAACAATGCCGCGACAATTTTTCGCGCGCCATAAAATATGATCAGCGAGCGCTTGCTACCGAAACGGGCGAGGTAGGGTGCGATAAAAAGCGCGATCGGCCCAGGCAGGAAAATCAGCCCGTTGAGCAGGCCGATCTGCTCTTTGCGCAAACCCAATTCATCGAGGAAGAGTACCAATATCGAGCCCAGCACCAATACTCCGTAGGCGCTGCCGAAGGTTTCCGACGCCACAGCCCAACGCAGGCCGCGAAGTTTTTCCGCGTGCGAGGGCGATTGCGACAAGACATCGCCCTCGCTCATATATCAGGCCGTGGTCGCGCGCAGCCGCTCGGGCGCACCCAGCGGTTTTCCATCGCGGCAGACCAGCGGAAAATGTGCACCCGCCTCGGCCATCGGCGCATTGTCCGGCAAGTCGACAAACTGCTTCATAATGTGATTGCCGCCCGCGTCGAAACGCGCCTCGCCGGTCATATAGTGGATGGCAATCGCCCGGCGCGGCCGCTGTGATTGATTGAATGGAGAACCGTGCCAGGTCAATGAATGGTGGAAAGAGACTTCACCGCACAACACCGGACGCGGTTGCGCTTCAATAGTGCGAATTTCAGCGTCTGCCGGTGGTTCAAAACCCTGCAAGTCCTTAAAATTATCCAACAACGACAGATCGCCCTGGGTGCGCAGAAATTCGATCTGATTGCCCCATTTGTGGCTGCCGGGCACCATCCACATACAGCCATTCTCCTCCGTCGCGTCGTCAAAGGGGATCCAGGCCGAGACCGGCGTCATCGGCTTGATGATTGGCCATAGGGGCGCGTCCTGGTGCCAATGTGTCGAGCCGCCGTATTGCGCCGGTTTGTATTGGATCTGGTCGTGCCAGACCATCAGGTCCTGTTGGCCTGCGAGTTGGCTGATCCCCTCGACGATCGCCGGATGGTAGATCAATTTTTCGAAAGCGGGCATCGCCTCCCAAATATTGACAATCTGCCATACCGGGTGCTTTTCGTCACCTGAAAGCGAGCGAAAAGAAACCGGCTGCGGTTCACCTTCGGCAAAACCTTCGGGGCCCTTCGCCAAGACTTGGTCGAGCGCGTCGCTCAGTTCGGCGACCTCGTCGGCAGAAAGAAGGTTGCCGACGGTAAGAAAACCGTCGCGGTCGAATTCGTCGATGTGTTGCTGGTCTAACATTAATTATCCCCTTATCGTGTATAGTATTATCATTTTCGGCTCAAATCAGGTGCGGGTGGACGGTCCAGTTACGGGGTCCGTCTCGGCCCCTTGGAAACTTTCGCGGTCTTCACTATGGCCGAGATAGACCTATTGCATTCGGCGCATCAGTTCGCCCTTGGCTTCATTAAATACGCCAATCAAGCGTTGGCGTATTTTCTCGTCGCGGAAGACGCCAATCTGCTCGGCCCAGGCGATGCCGCCCTCCATATGCGTCAAGAGATAATTGCCTTCCGTCGGCACGAAGGCGCAGCGCTTGCCCACGTCGATATAGATCGGCGAAGAATGCGCCATCACGGGGCCAGCGTCGGTGTAGTGCGAGCCCCAACAGCGCGCCACCACCCAGCACGAACGCTCGGTCTTGAGCTTAAACTTGAGCTTGATTTGGTTGCTGCCGTCCTTTTCAACTTCGCGCGCGATTTTCTCGCCATTGCAGATCAATTCCAAACCGGTAAGCGGCCAGACGCTCTCGGCCACCGCCTCTACTTCGACCGTACCGCCATTGCCCGGCAAGTGGATCTCCTCGCCCATCTCCCGGCCTTCGATTTTGAGATCGATCACCGCGCCGGTGCTGGCGAACGTCTGGCCTCGCTTCACCGCCTGGCACCAATTGTCGAAGGTAAATTCTTCATCGTCGCGCAACTTGACATACGTCCTGGAACCGCCCAAAATTCGCCCATTCGACATCTTATCAGTACCGCCGACGATCGGCAATTTCTGCCCCACATTTAACCAGCGATAATAGCCCTTCTCCGCCGAGCTAATTTTCTCGCCCTCCCAGACCCAACACATCTCCGCACCATCGGCGTGGCCGAGTACGATATTGGCCGCGTTCTCAAAATCGGGCAGCGGCATATGCGGCATAATCACCAAACCGCCCTGTTTTTTGCAGGCCTCAGCCCAATCGGCCATCAGCGCCTCGACCGCGCCGCCGATCCAGTCTTCGTTGGCCCCGCCGGTGCACATCGGCGCGATCATATCCTTGAGACCGAGTAAACTGATATGCCCGAGCACGTGCTGGCGATTTTCCTGGCTGACCCACACCATATGCTCGTCGCTGCTAGTCGGCGACAATCCGCCAGTAAATTCCTCCCACGAGGTAAAAAGCCGCCCCCATTGGCTAGCCAAAAGGTGCGTCACATTGAGATCCTCGCCCGCCGCCTCCAGATGCGCCGACTGCGAAGACAAAAAGTGCACATGCGTATCGCCCGAATAATAGCCGCGCTCCTTCATATCAAAGGCGCGTTTGATCTTCAGCGTCAGGTCTCGTTGACCAGGTTTGATCTCGACGAGTTCGCGCACCGGCTGGTATTCGAAGCCGCGTACCACCTCGGTGTACACCGGGCCGACCGGTAAATCGATCTGGCAGGTGCCGTCGATATAGGCGTAGGGCACGCCGCCGGTCTTGCAATCGCCGCCCATATCCTCAAACCAGGCGATATTAACATCGGCCTGGTGGCCGTGCGGCGCTAAATAAGCGCCTTGCGGCGAGCGAAAATGCACGCGCGTACCCACCGGCTGACCGGTATCGGCGTCTTCGACCCTAACATGCACCCATTGCTTGCCACGCGGCCCAACCACTTCGATCTTGACCTTGCCCTGTTCGACCGTTTTCTCTTCGAGCACCTGCCCCCAGCGAATCTTCTCCTCGACGCCCCCCGCCTTAACTCTGATCTCGCCTTCGGTGGAACCATGGATCTCTACATAACCGCCGTCAACCTGCTCTTGGCCGCCGCGCCCCCAACCCGATTCTTCCGAGCGGAGAAAATCCGCATTAGGTACAAAAAGTGTATCCTGGCGCACCACCTCGCCGCGCTGCATCTCGACTTCGGGCACACCCTCCGCATCAACCCTGATCGCCACTTCTTGCCTGGCGGGCCAGGAAAAAGGATCGCTCGCCTCGTGGCACAGTGTAATCCCCGCCAAAGCCAGCGCCGTACTACTGGCCGCCGACACCTCGATTGTCGCGATCTCCTTATCCGGCTCGGGGTTTTCCCAGTCATATAGCCACCAACCCTGCATATCATTGCCGTCGCGGGTAAAAGCACCCGTCTGGGTCAGGCCATAGGATTGCGCGCGGCTATTCAAAGGCTCTGCATGATAATTGCGGCAATTGCGGCACAAAAAAGGATGATGCCCCCAGGGGATCTGCACGTCGTGTACCTCAAAACGTCGGCGCAACAACTGTTCGACCGCGCTGCCGTCGGCATAGACCACGCGATAGGTCCCGATCGCCTCGCCCGTGCCCTCGACCGTAACGCGCTCACCTTCTACCGGCGCACAAGCGTGCGCAAAAAGCACTCGCCGCGCGTTGGCTTTAACGACAATCCTCGCAGCATCGCCGATCCCGTCTTTGGCCTTCTGTGCGACCAAGACAATGGATTGATCTGCCCCTTCCTCCCCTAGACTAAAGGGCACACCCCAAAATTTGCACTCGCCCCATGGCAAATTCACCAAGGGCGTATTATCGGGGGTTTCGTCGGAAGCCGGCCAAACTCGGTATCCGTCTTCGGTCTCGCCATTACCGCTGCCCGCGTTATAGGCTTTGCTCAGATCTAAAGGTGTAAACTGATCGCTCATAACCCATACCTTCCTTTAGGGGTTTCCGACCGTCAATATATCCCGACACCGAAACCCGATCAAGCGATGTCTAGGACAGATGATAATTATCGCCCGGCGGCCGCTGATACGTCGCCGCCAACTCCGCTTCGACACCCGACTCGGCAATCAGTTGCAAGAGCGCCGCGTGTAACCGTTTCGCTTCTTGCGGATGCTCTGCCAGCACATTCTGTTGCTGGTCCGGATCGTCGGGCAGATAAAACAATTCCTCCACCCGCCGCTCGGGCATGCCGATATTCGAATAGGCCTCCGTGCGCACTGGCGGACTCTTGTACTGCAGGTCTTTGTTCGGCCAATAGACCAAACTCCATTCGCCGTCAGTAATCGTCGCTGGCACCGTGCCCCACGAGTCGTCGAGGTTGCGGCCGGTGATCGCGTATTGCCGCGAACCCTCACCCTCGCCGCGCAACTGTGCCGCAAAAGAATGCCCCTGCAACCCCGCCGGCGGCTCTATCCCAGCCAACGCGCAAACCGTCGGAAAGAAATCCACCGGCTGCACCAGCCCGCTGCTCCTGCCCGGCTTGGCTTCGGGGTGCTGTATCATCATCACCAGATGCGCCATCGGCTCGTAGAGTTGGCCCAGATCGCCCCATGGTTTGCCCTGCAAGCCATGATCGCCAAAATAATGCCCATGATCCGACATCAGCATCACCAGCGTGTTTTCTTTGAGCCCGGTCAGTTCGATCGTCTCAAACAGCCGCCCCAACCAGCGATCGACCATCGTCACCTCACCCGCGTATAGCGCTTTAACGTGGTTGAGCTCTTTTTCGCTCATAATATCCTTGGAAAAACCATACCACGGGTAGATCACCTCTTCGCCCTCGTAACCCGGATCGTAGAGATCGACATAATACTGCGGCGGGTCCCACGGTTCGTGCGGATCCCACGAGTCGATCCAGAGGAAAAACTGCTCCTGCTGATAATTCTTCTCCAGCCAGTGCACCGCCTCGGTGATCACGCGCGGACCCAGGTAATCCGACTCGAACTGCCGCCGGGTCTGGTTCATCAAATAGCGCTTGGTGCCTGCCTTGACCTTGGACTCAGCGGCGGGCAGCCGAATATCGGCAAAGCCGTCGCTGATCCACGGCTCGCCGCCCTGGCCGCGGATCCATTCGATCGAGCCAAAACCGCGGTCGAGATGATTGCCCTGGGTCATAAACATCGGCGTGTCGAACACTAGGCCGGTGGTATAACCTTGCGCGCGCAGGCTAGTGGCCAGCGTCGGAATATCGCGCTCCATCTCGTCCCATGTATTGAACGGATGGCCCCAGCGACCAGTAAACAGATCGCGGCGACACGGCAACGTGGGAAACGAGCCCGCATAGGCCTTGTCGAAGACGACCGCTTCTTCGGCAAAACGGTCCATATTAGGGGTCTTGGCGTGCGCCTTGCCGTTCATATAAGCACCGACATAGTCGGTGCGCAGGCTGTCGAGCATGATGCAGATGACGTTCATGAGATTCCTTTCATTAATTCGTTTAGCAAACTAACAAAGAACGAGCCGCAAGTGAATAGTAGCACAGCCCGTTCTTCTTGTTATTACATAGCCAAGATTATACAGATTGCGCCGACCTTGACGAATCACCACCTCTTTCCTTACCCTCCCGGCCTAACAACATCTGTCAAAATCGCCACCACCAGTGTACCCAGACCTTAGCCCGATAGCACCACAAAGGACAATCCCATGGCCGTCACGATCAAAGACGTCAAAACGATACTCACCCAACCGGCCCACGCCAAGCTGGTCATCGTCAAAATAATCACTTCAGACGACGGACTCTATGGGTTGGGGTGCGCCACATTTACACAGCGCTTCCACGCCGTACACGTGGCCCTCGAAGAACACCTCAAGCCCTTTCTCATCGGCCGCGACGTCGACCGCATCGAAGAGATCTGGCAGATGTCGATGGTCAACAGCTATTGGCGCAACGGACCGGTGCTCAACAACGCCATCTCCGGCGTCGACCAGGCGCTGTGGGACATCAAAGGCAAGCGCGCCGGCATGCCGGTGTACCAATTGCTGGGCGGCAAGTGCCGCGAAGCCGCCGACACCTATATCCACGCCCGTGGCGATACAGTCGAGGCCGTCGTCGAGAACATCCAGCAACTACAAGAACAGGGCTATCGCCATTTTCGCTGCCAATTGGGCAGCTCCAGCAGCGCGTCCTCATTGATGGGCACGCCCGATAGCGCGCCCGAAGGCTCACCCGCAGGCGCCTACTACGATCGCAAAAAATTAATGAGCAGCAACCTGCGCTTATTCGAGCATATCCGCTGCGAGTTGGGCTTTGACATTGAACTTATGCACGATGTGCACGAACGGCTGCACCCAACCGATGCGGTAGGATTCGCCAAGGACATGGAGGAGTTTAAGCTATTTTTCCTTGAGGACGTACTAGCGCCGGAAGACAACGACTGGTTTAGGAATGTTCGCCAGCAGTGTTCGACACCACAGGCCATGGGCGAGTTATTTAACCACCCGCACGAATGGCGGCCACTGATCGAGGGCCGGTTGATCGACTTTATGCGCATGCACGTGTCGCAGATGGGTGGTATCACCCCAGCGCGCAATGTTGCGGCCTTCGGCAATATGTACGGCGTGCGCACAGCCTGGCACGGGCCAAACGACACCTCGCCGGTGGGTCACGCGGCGAACCTGCACTTGGACCTGTGGGCACCGAACTTCGGCATCCAGGAATGGTGCCGCTTCGACGAGCAGATATACGAGATGTTCCCAGGTTTACCGGAAGTGCGCAACGGCTATATGTATGCCAATGAAAAACCGGGCCTAGGCATTGACATCGATGAGGATATCGCGGCAAAACATCCGTGCCATAACGAAGTGATCAACTGGACTCAGAAACGACTGCCCGATGGCAGCCCGGCGAGGCCCTAAAGAAAAACGATCACAAGCAAACCCTTACAATCTCCTACCGGCCCCATATGCCCTGCGGAACTGTTCAGTAGCGAGACGAACTAAACCATGCCCACCCCCGCCAAAACCTTCGCCTTTATGCGCGGCAATATCCTCGTACTCTCGATCTCGGGTGCCTTGGGCATGTTTTGCCGCAGCATGGTCTTTCCCTACGCGCCGCTCTTTATCATCTCGCTCGGCGGCAACCCCGCTGAGATTGGTATTGTTTATGCGCTTGGACCGCTCGGCGGGTTAATAGTCTACCCCATCGCCGGCTATCTCGCCGACCACGTCAGCCGCGCTAAGCTCATCGCCTTCACCGGCTACTTTTCCAGCCTGACTTTTCTGATCTATATCTTCGCCCCCAGTTGGCATTGGCTGGCCGCGGCCCGGCTGCTACAGGGCTTTGCCGTATTGCAGCACCCGGCTTCTTCCGCGCTGATCGCCGATTCACTCACGCCCAAGAGTCGGGGACGCGGTATCGCGACCATGACGACGGTTTCGGGTGCGTTGGCCATTCTCGCGCCCTATGCCGCTGGCCATATGCTCGATTGGCAGGGCATCGACGCGGGAATGCGCATCCTATACGCCATTATGGCGGCAGCCTATGCGCTCAGCGCGACGATCAACCTAATATTTATCGAAGACACCGTAGAAGCCAAAACGGAGAAGGTAGAGTTTTCACAACTCTCTGAGAGTTTAAAAAATGCCTATTCGGGCATACCAGCCCTCCTACGACAATTCCCCCGCACGTTGAAAGCACTCACTGCGATCATCATTCTCGGTTTTATGGCCAATGGCTTCGCCGGGCCCTTCTGGGTCGTCTACGCCAACAACCATATCGGCCTAACATCAACGCAATGGGGTTTGGTCTTATTAGTTGAAGCCGCCCTGGGCAACGCCGTGCGAATTCCGGCCGGCTTTCTCGCCGACCGCTACGGGCGCACGCGTTTTATCCTCGCGGCCCTGTTGTTGTCCACTGCGACTCTGCCCTGTTTTATCTTCGCACAAACCTTGATGCAGGTCATCGCATTGCGCTGCGTCGTCGCCATCACCATGGCCTTCTTCGGGCCGGCGTGCGGAGCGCTCTTGGCCGATACAATCCCCAGAGATATTCGCGGGCGGGTGATGGCAGCGATTGGTCGCGGCAGTGTGCGTATCGGTGCGGCGACCGGCGGCACAGGCGGGCCAGGAGTGGGTTTTTTCACGATTATTCCGTTGGCGCTTGCCTCCCTAGCGGGAGGCCTGTTCTACGAATGGCACGAAGCTTCGCCTTGGGGATTTTTGCTCGTGGCCACTGGACTATCCTTTGCTCTGGCCGTGTTTTTCGTACGGGATTCGAAGAACGCGGAAGTGTAAACGCCGCATAGCGCCCTGGCTTTAGCTGGACAGCCGTGGGCCCATGCGGGGCTAGTGGCAGGCCCCGCGTAGGCTGAACTGCATCCTGCTGATAGCCCCGTTCATACCCTATCTGAGCTACTATAGCCAATCCTTCAACGGCCTCGACTCGGCGAGCTATTGGGTTTTTTAGACAGCTCCTCTAGGCCGCAGTTTTTCGCAATCGATCACCCCGGTGGCCATTACGACCAATACGCAATTCAACCATATGCACTACAACTCGGCCCGGTATGCTCACCTATTAGATCGCATACCGGGCCGTCTATCATCCTGCAATTAAAGGGCGCTCACCGCAGAAGTCCCGCCGCGTCAAATTAGAGGCACGCCAACGCCGCCTGCAACTCTTCGACACTCGCCACCGCCACCAAAGCACTGCTCACATTCTTATTTTTGATCACCCACGCCACCGCCGACCCCGTCGGCGCGACCTCTTCGCCCGCCTGCGCCAAATCGCGCCAAGGCCCCGCGCTAAACGAATAGACTAGATCCAACTCGTGCCGCATGCTCTCGCCCAGGGGCGACAGCTCGATCAGGGTCTCTTCCGTCGCTTGCGACCAGTCGGTCGAATTTTTGTGCTGCCAACTCAAATACTGCCCGCCGAGCGCCTTCATAATCAACACGCCCTTGCCCGCTTTTGCCGCCGTCGCGATGCCCGGTTCCTGCCCGCGACAGACATAGTTGTAAATCACCAGATCCGCGTCGGCTTCCGGCTCAGGTCCGCGATCTGCATAGATCTGTTGGTCTTTTTCGAAGTGGCGGATCAGACACAGCGACCGCACCTTGCCCGCTTCTTTCAGTTCGGCGATGCGTTCGCGCAGAGCCTCGTCCTCCATATAGCCGTAGTGGTGGACGCGCAAGATATCGAGCGCCTCGCGCCGCACATTGCTCAGATGCCCGTCGACCATCTTTTCGAGGGCATCGGCCTCTGGCGCACCGACCTTCAGTGAAAAATGGCGATCATCCCCAGGGCCTTTCAATTCGTCGGGGATATGCACCTCGTCCCCATAGCCCATATCAAAAAGGTTTATCCCCAATTCGGCCGCCCGCAAATAAATACGCCTTTTCTCCTCCGGCGGCGGGTGCATCGACTCCCCTTCCCAGTAGTGAGCCAACAATCCGCCCAAAGCCACAGCACTTAAGCGCATACCCGTCTGTCCGAATTCGCGATATTCCATTATGCCTATGCTCTCCTGTTATGCCGGTGATACCAACAACCGCATTTCTTCCCGACTCAATCCTGCTGTAAACTGCGCCACCGGTCGTAATAAAGCCGCGTCTTCTCCGGCAATCCCTCGCGGATATTCTCGGCCATCCGCCAGCCAAAGCGCTCTTCTACTTGCTGCGGCGGATCGCTATCCCGGTGTTGCGACAGCGCACCCATGATCGCCAACCGCTCGGGCATGCCCTCAAACGCACGCCCCCGGTGAATCGTATTCCCGTTCCAGAACACGGTCTGCCCCTTCTTCAATACGATCTGCACCGCGTCGGATAACTCGACGAAGTGCTCGTTAATCAAGGCTTCGCGCTCCTCGGCTGTGCGATAGCGTTTCTGGCTACCTGGCACCAGCCATAGACAGGCGTCATCAACCAGCGCCATATGCCATTTGATTACCCCCTTGCGGTGGCGTCCAAGAATCTCCATTTCCACCCCTTTGCTGCCATCGCGCTCCTCGTGGCTAAAATCGCGGTGCCAACCCGTGTCGTATGCCTCCGGCCCCGGAATGGCGAATATCGCGACCCAGCCCAGCCGCAGATCCGGCCCCAATAGCGCGTGCATATACCGCTCAATAGCCTTGCCACCCAAATACTCAGCAAAAAGTGGCTCGCCGAATTCCGGTGCGATCAAACCGAGTATATCACGCGTATCATCTCCCGGCCCCCCGGTGCTGATACCTTCCGTCTTCACCACCACCTCGCCCGACTGGACCTTGGCCACCGCCCGCCTGGCCGCCGCCTCCAGCGGGGCCAACATGCCGGGATCGAAGGCATCATCGGCGATAAAATATCCATCCTCGTAGTATTGTGCTACCTGCTCTTCATAGGCCATGCGCATTTACTCCTCCGGTGGAGTCCATGGTGTATCGTCTGCGAACAAACAACGCACCTGCTCGCTCAACCGCTCGGCCGCCTCAATACTGAGCGCACTCGAAAATACCATATGCGGGTCGTCACGACGACAGAAAAAACTGGTCAAGCTATGACGGCTGTGCTTGCTGTGATTGGCGGTCGTCCCGTGCCACAGATGGCTATTCCAAACGACGACGGTGCCCGCACTCCCGAGCAATAACACCTCGTCTGGGTGCGGCGCGGTCGGATCATCGAGCGCGTCTTGGGGGGTTTCACCGCTCAAGTGGCTGCCGGGAATCACCCGCGTCGCCCCATTTTTTTCCGTGAAATCCACCAGCATCCACAACGAGTTGGCAACCGCGTAGCGACTCTCCGTCGGCGCAGGGCCATTATAGTCGACATGTAAATTTTGCCGCTCGCCGCCGGGCGGATGCGGCCGGCCGTGCACGCCAAAGGATTTAATAGGGCCGTCGAGCACATGGGCGATCGCGGCGAGCACGCGCGGCTTCTGCAAACACAGATCGAAACCCGGCGCTTTGTTTTGCATATAGCTGGACTCGGCCGGGCCGCCCTCCCTGCCAGTTTTCTCTTTCGCGTAGACGCCCTGCATCGCCGCACGTATGCCCGCGATCTCGGCGGCCGACAACGTCCCGGGCATGGGCAGGTACCCCACCGTATCAAGCTGTGCCTTATCTTGCGCGGTTAGCGTGTCATCGCGTACCCCAAGCGCATGCAGCGTTTCCGGTATATTCATATCGCGTTTGAAGCCGCATCAATCGGCCAAGTGCCAACGACGCCCTCGCCGCTCAGCACAGTATACTCCCGCGCCAGATTGGCCACCGGGCAAGAATGATTCGGGATGATGCGCACCTGCGCGCCGATCTCCAGGTCGTACTCCGCACGTGCGATCTTACCGTGCTCTTCCGACAAACCCACCACCACTAACCCGTGCTCCGGGCTCAGATAGCGATCACAAGGATAGGCCATCCCAAAACCTTGCGCGTTGGCCATTCCGTGCCCGCCGGTATCCGAGGTAAGCGCTTTCGAACCAGCGTCGGTAATGAAAAAATTCGCGTTCTTACTGATCACCGTCGCCAATACCGACAGCGCAACATCCTCGTGTTGCACAACACCGACTTTGATCGGCAACAAATCGAGAAAGGTGTAATTGCCCGGCCGGATTTCCGTTATACCCTCGAAGCTTTCCGCCGCCAGTATCGTCGGCGTCGATCCAACCGAGACTTCGCGCACTGCGATACCCGCATCGATCAACGTATCGCGCACCGCTAATATAGTTGTGCGTTCAGCCTCGGCGATCTGCACAGCGACCTGGCGATCTTCTACGGCGTAAACTTGCCCTGCGTGTGAGAGAATACCGCAAAAATACAACGACTCGGCCGCCTCAATTTGCCGCGCCAAGTCTATCGACACCGCACTTTCGGGGTCGACCCCACAACGATGTAAACCGACATCAATCTTAATAAATACACCCAGTGTCCGCGCCGCGCTAGCCGCTTGCCCGGCGGCGACCTCTACCCCGCACACCGAATCGACGACGACGCGCAAATCCGCACCGACCGCCGCCGGTTCCGCCCACAAGCGCGCAAAGTCGCCAGGCACCACCATCGGGCGGGAAATAGTAATCGACTCAACCCCGCTCTTGAGAAACACCAGCGCCTCGCCGACCGTCGCCACCGTCAACCCCGTCGCGCCCAGCGCCAGTTGTCGCCGAGCGATCTCGATCGACTTGTGCGTTTTCGCGTGCGGGCGCAACGCAACATCGTGCCTGTCGGCCAACTGCTGCATCGACGATAGATTGCGCTCCAGTTTCGCCCGATCGATCAATACCGCGGGCGTCGCGATATCCGCCATTTTTCTCAAATTATCCATTATGGCTTGTAGGGCTCGCCCGTGCGCCGCAATTCCTTCGTCACCGCGATCTGGCACGTGACATAACCGCCCATATAACCGGTGGCGAAACCGGGCCGTGCGTCGCCAATGGTCCCGACAATCATATTGGCGTATTCGTAGGTGGTCTCGTAACGATCGATAAGCAGGGCCACCATTTCGGTCCAGGCCAAACGCAACGCCTCACCCCAGTGCTCGGCACGGGCGCTAGTAAGCCATTCCTCGGCGCTTTCCACCACTCCGGTCGTCTCGACTACCGGCGCACTACAAGGGAATCCCGGCGAGCGACTCACCTTGAGCGTAATCGCCGCATCGATTTCGACCCCAGCACCCGTCAGTTCGCCGTCGCCCATACGCGCGTGCACATCGCCCAGCGAAAGCAAACCGCCGGGCTTCTGCGCGCGAATATGCACGGTGCTGCCCGGCTGTATCGCGTTGAAATCCATATTGCCGCCGTGGTCTATGCCGCTGGGCGCCCACGACGCGAGTTGTATAACGCCGATCATCGGCCGCACCGGCACGACGAAGTCCGGCGGAAAGTGGATTAGCCCATCGCGCACTGCTGCCAGACAACGCCAATTGCCCCAGTTGGGACCGCCATTGCGATAAAAGCCATAAGGCCCCACTTCCATATTAATAATTTCGATCGCCACCCAATCGTCCGGCTCGATGCCCTCGATAAAAAAAGGGCCACCCGGCCGCGCATAACGGCGATGACTGTCGCCGGATATAATCTGGCCGACCTTCAAGAAACCGGCGGCTTCATAATCGTTGTCGGCCCCACCGATCGTTTCGATAACCACCGTCTCGTCAAGCGCGAGCTTGCCGCGCACTTGGCCCATCTCAGGATCGTCCGGGCCGCTATAAAAGGGGGTACGGGTAAAATGGCGCATTATGGTCTCCTTTGTATTCGTTGGAACTCAAGCTATTAACAATGCACAGCCGCTACAAATCGCCGTCGAGACTCCACCGGTTACAGCTGCATGGATGATTCAGTCGCCGCCGGCAGAGTAAAACCGAAGCATCCTGCAACTGCATGAAAAACGGATAGGCCGTGCAGAGCCTCAATAACTGTGTGCGGCTGAATCCGCGCTCAGACATTGCCCCGCCCGATCCCAATCACTCTCTACCGTCCGCTGCATTCGCCGCGGCCTTATCGCACAATCGCGGCAAGGTGAGAAACCGTCTTTGCCCTTATCGAAAATCTCTTCCAACACCGCGAAACAATCCTGTAACCGAAAGAGAACGACTCTGCTCTGCCCGATCATCACTTCCCTTTGTAAACCGCGAACTTCGATCACCTGGTGATAACGCGCCTCATCGGTAAAAGGGCAGCTTCCATCGCGCCAAGCCCAAGTCCGCCCGTCGGGCATTTCACCATTGCGCAAACGCACCGGATAGGCCTCCGTCCGCACACCCAAACAAGGTGCATCCGTCGACATCTCGACTACGTGGTGAAAGGTATTCGAGCGATAATCGACCCCCAATAGCAGACCATAACCGTCGTCGGCCTGCAGCAGCCCCAAGGGTGACTCGGGCCCCATAGTTATCGTGCGATGGTGGTACTGCACATAGCGCTTGGCCCGCCGGCCCCAGGCCGCGAAGGCATGTGTCGGGTTCAAACTTCGCTCCACGCCGGGCATGCGCCAGAACGTTTCGGGAACCGCTCCATTACTCGTCGGCGTTTCCCGCGGATCAAAATAACCTGGCGCCCCGTCTGCAAAAGCCCCACCGTGGTTAAAAGACGGCATCAGCAAAGTGCCCTCAGACGTAACGACCTGCATCAACGCCTCGATTACCGCCCGCGCCCCACCGTCCACCCGACCAAAGCTCTTGAGCGAAGAATGCACAACCACACCCGAGCCGACCGTCAATCCCAACTCGCGCAACCCAGCGACGATATCTTCTTTTTTTATGCTAGATGCCAATTCGATTATGTCCCTTCATTTCCGATCTCAGTCCGGCAGTAAGAAAGATCACCGGCCCGGCGGACGCATGCGTCTTTAAGAAACTACAGGCCTCAAAATTGTCTATTTTCGGTATCGGCACATTCAGCAAAACCAGGTCGGGCTCGAAGGCGCGCGCCGCGCCGATCTATCCCAAGCATAATCGACTAGATCTCCGCAACACTACGCCAATACCAGCGGATAGACCCACCCGGCCGTCCCGCCCAGGTCAAAAGGCGCTCCCTGCGGCTCAAGCCGGCCATCTTCACCAACGCGAAAAGTGCGCAGAAAATTTGAAGCATCGGCACCCGAATAGAGGAAGTCGCCGTCGGGGTCGATAGCAAAAGCCCTCGGCACCTCTTCTCCCGGCTGCTGGCCTAACGAAGTGAGCAGCCCGGTTTCAGCGTCAATCGCGAACATCGCGATCGAATCGTGGCCGCGATTGGAGACATACAACGACTTGCCGGAGGGATGCATATGGATTTGCGCGTTGCTATTGCCTTCGCAACCTTCTGCAGGCAGCGTCGATACGGTCTGCATCCCGGCCAGCGTCCCCTGGCCGGAATCAAAGCGATAAACAGTGACGCTCGATCCCTGTTCGTTGTCGGCGTAGACCAAATCCATCGTCGGATGAAAGACCAAATGCCGCGGCCCCTCCCCTGCCCCACAGGCCAAGATCGGCGTGCGCTTATTGGCTGTCAGTTGCCCTGTGGTTTGATCAAAGTCAAACTGGTAAATCGCGTTGGCAGACTCCACATGCGGCACGAAGGCATAACGATTCGTCGGGTCGGTCGCGATAAAATGCGCGTAGGTTTCGGTCTCATAGCGGCAAACGGCCGGCTCTTGCAGCCCACCATCCGCGCCGATCGCGTGCACCGTCGCCAGACCGGCGCTATAATAGGCCGCTAGCAAAAACTTCCCCGTGCAGTCGGTCGCCAGATAACAGGGCATCCCCTCGACCGCCACTTCGCCCAACAGCGTCAGCCCGCCGGTCTGCCGATCGATCGCATAAGCAGCGATTGCATAGGCCTCGCCCTGCCTGAGACCGATATAGACATTCTTGCGCGCGAAGTCGGCGCACATTGCATGTGGGCTTTTGCCGAGCGGCACTTCGTGCTGCACGGCAAGGGCTCCGGAAAGTGGATCCATCGCCAAGACGAGCAGATGCTGCGCGCTACCAATCGGGACATAGACATAATGGCTCATAATTCCTCACAGATTTGCTCTCGTGTAAAAACATTGAATAACCTCACACAACACGCCCTAAGGTTTGCGCGCAAAATAGCGTCCCCAATTTTCTGTCGGTTCGAAACCGAGCAAACGCCTGGCCTTGTCGACATTGTATTTCCCGTGTCCTTCCCAACTGAGCATATTGAATTCCTGGAAGCCGTCGGGCACCTCTTCGATTTCCAGGGCCAAGCGGCAGGCGAGCTGCAAATCCTCCCACACCACGGTAAAGGGAGGAAAATCTGCATCGGCGACCTGCGCTTCTGGGCGCGGTCCGAGGCCGTTGAAAACAAAGCTTATAATTTGCATATCATAAGCCCGCGCATAAGCCCGGCAAATCTCGCTGGCCAGCCCCTTCGTCAAACAATAATAGCCCGTACCCAATACCGGCGGCACATCCGCCACATCGAAATCGTGATCATAGGTCCGACGCACGAATTGCGGACCGCTGTGGATCACCTTTTTAATCCCGTACGCCACCGCCGCCTTCATCACGTTCAAGGCACCGCGCGTATTGACGTGAAAACTGCGTTCGGCATCGTCGCGAATCACGGTGAAGTTCATAATCGCGTGCATACCCTCAGCCGCCGCGAGCACTTGGCCATAATCGCTGACATCGCATTGGTCGACTTCTCGCCCGTCCGGATGAGCTTTGACATCGACCAGGTGCAAATCGTAATATGGCTGTAAACCCTCCAGCAGATTCGGCGCGATCAGTCCGGAGGCTCCCAACAACAATACTTTCTTCTTCATCGCGCACCTTCCTGCAAATCGCGCTTGGGCGCATAGCCCATGCCCTCTGCCCGGCCGATCAGGAATTTGGCATTCGGCACCGGCGCGCAAATATGATACACCGCCCAACGGGCGACCCAATTCAACGAATCGCTGTTATCCCGTTTGATCGCCTGGGCAAAAGCGCTTGCCGCGTCGCGTATGTCGAGCCACATCAAATCGGGCTTTCCTCCCGCGAGATCTTCCTCCCGCACCAACTTACCTAAGCGTAAAGCCGTAGCGGTAAACGCATAATCGCGCGCGAATTCCCGGCAGACCACCTCAGCCAAATATTGCGCTAATACACGCGGTTCCGTCGTCGGTAAAGGTTTGTAGTCCTCAGTGACAAATACCGTGTCCGGATAGTCACCGAAGACTTCTAATGTGCTGCCGTACACCAAGCGCTTGACCCCCGCCTCTACCGCCGCCTGGCACAACACGTGCGTCCCCCTAGTCGCCAGGTCCAATAACATTTCTTCGCAGAGCAAGGCATCGGCCGGCAAGGCGGGAGGTGGCTGACCGGTGTGGATCACCACATCGATATCGCGCACCGCCTCCACCATAGCCTGTATGTCGACCAGACTAGCCTCGACCCACTCACCGCGCTTGTCGATCGGGCCACAGTCATCGAGCCGTCGCACCTGATTCGTCTCATCCAGCGCGGCGGCAATCTCGCGTCCCAACGCGCTCGCCGCCCCCGTAATCAATATCTTCATTGTCTAATATGTCCCAAAGAAAACAAGAATAAGTCAGCCGCAAACGGTCTTTCGCCCCAGCGGTCCGATAACAAAACCCTACTGCAGTTCCGGCGCAGGACTCATCCCTTCCCATCCCGTCACATCGCCGCCATGTAAACGATACGAGCTTGGGTATAGCCTCTGCTCACGGCCTACCAACGGCAAGTTAACCCGCTGATGATTATTGTGCGCCGACAAGGTCAGCGCCATAGCGATCTCAAGCGCTTGGCGATAATCGTGCCCAGTGCACTCGACCACACCGCTCTCAACCCCTCGCACCAACCGATCAACCACCGGAGTAATCCAATGCGCGGGCGTCGGGTCGGCAAAAAAATCCGGCCGCACCGGTGTCTGCTCAACTCCCTTTCCCAGAATGCACACCGGCCCCTCGTCCATCAGCCACACCTGCCCTTGTGTCCCGGTTATACCCACATGGCCGGCGATCGACAACTCGGGCCGGGGCCGCGGCAACTCGCAAACCGCTCCGCCCTTAAAACCGATCCGCCCATACGCCGGGCAATCGATCTCGGTGGCATTCTCCACCTCCGCCGCGACATAATCCGGTTCCGGCGGCAAGATCCACCCCTCTACCCATTCGGCCTCTAGACCGACCATATACTGCATCACAACCAATAAGTGGCAACCGCCGCCCGAAACCTCCGTCGGCAAACCGTGCGGAATCGTCGCCCCGGTGATCTCACCGATATGGCCCGCCCGAATCCAGGCTGCCGCCTGCCGAATATGCGGCCACATCCACAAAGCCGTACCACAGCCAAATACGGTGCCGCTTTCCTTGCAGATACGCACCGTCTCATCCGCGCGCGCCAACTCAAAATCGATGGGTTTCTCGCACGAAACCACTTTGACTCCAGCGTCGGCGCAGGCCATCACTACATCGTGGGTATGCGCTACGGGTAAAATCGCCGAAACAATATCGGGCACCTCATCGGCCAGCAATTGCGCAATATCACTATAGACCATCGGGATGCCATAGTGCGTTGCAAAAGCCCTACCGCGATCCTCGGCGCGCTCGACCAATGCGGCAATCTCACAATCTGGATGCTCGGCATAGGCGCGGGTATAATTTCGCCCCCACGAGCCAGCCCCGCCAACGATCGCGACGCGATATTTCCCTTTGGACAATGGCTAGTTCCTCTCTCTTTCTCAACAATATCCCCTTTCACTACCCCCTCCTCATCACATCATTCTTCGTATCTTACGAAAAATACAAGCCTTGCAACACCCTGTGCCACAATAATAAGAAAATAAAATAATTTCATAACTACATTTACAACCATATGTTCCCCCGAGAGAGATACTTGCACATTCTCCCCGGGCTACCAATCCGCTATATAAGCGGCAATCTCGTTCTTATTTAGGCTCTTAAAACAGTGGTAGAAATAGACGACGACGGTGGGGGCGAAGAGGCGCCATTGTGAGGGTTGCCCTCGGCGAGGAGGCGTCCAGCGAGGTGATGAAACACCTCGCCGACTACGAGATCGAGGAGATCACACAAGCCATCGCCAGGCTCAAGAATATCTCGGTCAAGGTCATGGACCGGATCCTCGAAGACTTCGAGCAGCACCTGATCGCTGGTAAGTGGATCTCGCAAGGCGGCATCGACGTTGCCCACCAAGCCTTGGAGCGCGCCGTCGGGCCACGTAAAGCCCCGGAAATGCTCGACCGTATTTCGTCGCAGATTTCCTCGGGCTTCTATATGCTGTGCAATGTACCACCCGACCAGATCGTCCGCGGCGACTCCGACGACTAGTTCGTCTAAGCCATCACCGACACCGACACCACTTCGCCCGACATCATCCCCTTGTCGTCGAAGACATAGATCACGCCGCGCCCCAAGACGACTTGCGGCACACCCGTATCCATATCGCCGATCCGTTCTATTGCGAAACGGTCAAAAGGGTAATAATAGACTTCCCCCTCAAAATCCTGCCGCACATAGATGGCGACCACATTTTCTGGTATCAGGCGCCAGTCCTGATGCTCGAAAAAGCGTTCTCCAGCGCTATTTTGCGCGTAGTCACCCGGCAGCAGTTCAAACTCGATCAGCGTCAACTCGGCCCACCATTCCTTGTCGCGGTATTTCCCCACACCTATCTTCAATAGCTCGAATAAAACATCCGCCCCTTGCCAACGCAAAAGATGAGCTATAAAACCGTACTCGAGCAACTACCGCGCGTCGAGACCGAATGGATTCGCCCCCTAGACCCGGGATCCTACCGGCTCACCAGCTTTATCTTCCTGCGCTTCCTCGGCCTGATTTACACGCTCGCCTTCTTATCGCTAGCCAACCAACTCAGCCCCCTGCTCGGCTCCGACGGCCTGCTGCCCGTCCCGCTCTTCCTAGAAAAAACCCTGCGCTACTTCGGCGACGGCGCCACCGCCTGGGCCCGACTGCCGACGCTATTTTGGTTCGATGCCAGTGATGAAACGATGATGGCCCTTTGCCATCTCGGCTTATTGCTCTCGGTCTTATTGCTATTAGGTATAAGCCACGTCCTACAACTTGCCGCGCTCTGGGTGATTTATCTGTCCTTTAACCAGGTCGGCCAAATTTTTTACGGTTACGGTTGGGAGATCCTGCTATTGGAAAGCGGCTTCCTGGCCATCTTTTTGGCCCCGCTAAGGCAGCGCCAAGCCCCGTCGCCAGCAGCGCTAATGTGGCTCTACCGCTGGGTGCTCTTTCGCGTCATCTTCGGCGCCGGCCTGATCAAAATCCGCGGCGACGCCTGCTGGCTCGATCTGACTTGTATGTGCTATCACTATCAGACCCAGCCCATCCCCAATCCCCTGAGCTGGTATTTGCACCACTTGCCCGCCCTCTTCCACAAGCTCAGCGTACTCTCGACCCATATAATCGAGCTATTGGTGCCCTTCTTAATCTTTAGCCCGCGCCGCCTGCGCCACCTCGCCGGCCTAATCCTGATCGGCTTCCAGGTCCTGCTCATTCTCAGTGGCAACCTGTCCTGGTTCAACTGGCTGACCATCGCCCTATGTATCCCATGCTTCGACGACCATGCACTCGAACGCATTCTCCCCCATCGGCTCACCAACTTTATCCAACGCGACCCACCCGCCGAGATGGGCCACATCCGCCGCATCGGCGTCTATAGCCTGTGCATCCTCGTATTCTACCTGAGCTCCGCCCCAATACAGAATATGGTCTCGCCGCAACAGGCCATGAACCGCTCCTATGATCCACTGCACCTAGTCAACACCTACGGCGCCTTCGGCCATATCGGCAAACAACGCCGCGAAATAATCCTCAAGGGCACCAACGATCATCCCGCTGATCCCAATGCGCACTGGCACGAATACCAGTTTAAGGCCAAACCCGGCGATGTCGACCGCATGCCCGCCCTAGTCTCGCCCTACCACTACCGGCTGGACTGGCAGATTTGGTTCGCAGCGATGTCCGACTACAAGAGCAACCCCTGGCTGGTGCATTTCATATATAAGTTGCTGCAGGGAAACGAGGGCGCTTTGAGCCTGATCGAGCACGATCCCTTTGACGGCAAAGCACCGGCCTATATCCAAGCCGATTTATATGATTATGAATTCACCGCAACCGACGATAAAACCGGCGCCTGGTGGAAACGCCAGCGCCTAAGCACTTGGCTCGGGCCGCTCTCTTTAGAGGATCCCGCTCTGCGCGAATTTATCGGCCATTACAGTTGGGATCGTTAAGCGGATATCGCCCGGCGCCAGTAAAAAGACATGCGCCATCTGCTTTGAAAACGGCGCACGGCAGATCCGCCGTGCGCCTATATAGGCATTGCCTTCTTCTCGACCACTAGCAATCAGTCCCATAACTGCATTCGTTCCTCGCGTTGCAAACCCGCAAAGGCGCGAAAAATAGATCGCAGCACCTCGGTCTTAGGGCTTCCTCCGTTTTCACCTGCACCGCGTAAATCTGCCTGATCCCCTCACCGATGCGACGCGTATGCTTACGCACCTTTTGCAAAGCCTAATCGCTCTGTAGACACTGGCGCAACGTGACTTCCTTGCTGCGCTGGGCCGGGCTCTTGTGTATCGTATCGCCCAACCCTGTGCGCGGCACCAAGCCTGATCGCCGCTTAGATCATCCAGCCCCAACTCTTTCTTTGCTATGAACCATCAGCGCGTCTTCGGCTTGCGAGCCGACTGGTCTTCCTCGTAGATCGCACGTTCCTGCCGCCTTTCCTGCCAACTTTTGTTGAGCGCGGCGGTAAGGCCGTGATCGCGACACCAGGTTTCATAGGCCTCGACCGTCGTCCGTCCCAGCGAGGCGATATGAGCGCCTAAATCGGCATTTGCCTAGCGGTCGCACCGCGTCGCCGCCCTTTTTTGCATTTTTGCTCTCCATTGACCATACGCGCCTTCCTCTTATGCGCCCAGTCAACGTAAAGCCCATAACAATTTAACCATAACCACATATAAAACAGTATTTTATGATAATATAAAAAAAGAATAAGCCTTTTGTCGTCGCCGCCGATAATAAGTAGTAAGAAGCATACTCAAGAGGAAACAAAACGTGACGCAAACCGCACTCGAATATACCGACCTAGCCCTCGACGGCCCCGACAGCCTCGCTCGCCTACAACAGATGAGCCGCATCGCAGCCTCTACCTGGCGACGTTGGTGCGAACTTTTAAAATTAAGCCCGAGCAAGGCGACGGAAGTCTGGGAGGAAATCTGCGCGCCATTAGAACAGGTCTCGGGACAGCGTCCTAATATTTCCTATTTCCTGCGACTGAGAGCGGCGCGCGGCGAAGTAGATATCCAGAGCTTTAAAGAAGAAGTAGCCCCCATCCGTCATATGCTGGGTTTTTTCCGCATGATCGACGATAGCAGCGTCGATATCGACGAGCTACCCTCCACCATGCTCAGCTACTATAAATTCGCTCTAGAGCACACTTTTCGCCGCCAACCCTTCGAGCGATTTGTCGACCAGTGGATCTATGATATCTGCCGAGTTTTCCTCGTCACCAAACTCTGCAAATCCGATCAGGTGACCCTGAGCAAGGCCCTGCGCATAATCGCCGACGAGCGTATCAGCCTCGACAAGATGCTCACGTCCGCCGTCAAGAATTGCGGCTCTGACGAGCTATCCCTGAATATTCGCGCGTTTCTCAGCCAGTCCACTGAAGATTGCGAGAAAAAGAGCAGCCAGCAGATGATCGAGCTCTTTCGCCAGATCGTCGAAACCATTTACAACGACGAAGCAGTCCACACCAAAGGCCGTAGCCAGGACCCGATGCTGCTAGAAAAACGCCGGCGCACCCTACAAGCCTTCGACCCGCAAAGTGCCAACTTGCCCTCGCCTGAAGAAGCCCAGGCACTGTCGCGCAAAAACAATAAAAAACGCCAAGACGCCCAAACCGCGCTCGCCGCTTAAAACCATACCCACACCACCGCCATACTGCTACAGCTTCCACTGCCCTTGACGAATCATGCGCGTCGGCCAAACTCGCTTAAAATCGCATCGGCGCGACGCCCATCATCTCATCCTTGCATCACAGACCACAACGAATGCCCGTCCGCATCCGGCAGAGGCTGGCCACCAGCAGGTTGGCGATTTTCTTATAGCATTTAACCCGGCTTTTCCTTTACTTGTGGGATCCTCATTACAACCGCTTATCGCCCATGACAATGCCTCGATCCGATGACCGCGAATACGCCCTGATTGTCCAGGCCACTGGCCAACCGCAACCGTTGATCGCCCGTTTTCTCAATATGCTGCTGACCTACCGCTACGGGCTCGATATCATCAGCGCCGACAGTTTCGCCAGCGCCTACGCGCAAGTCAAAAAATACGGCCCGCGCATCCACTGCGCCTTCGTGATCGAACAGGAAAAGATCGAAAGCAAAAAATCGATCGCCAGCCTCAGTCTCAACGGCAACATCCTGCTCTTCTTACTCTTGCCCCAGAAACTAATCGGCGACCACCAAACCCTGCTGCACCGCATAGACAACATCCACTACTGCCCCTGGGAAAGCGTTTTCAAGGGTGGTGACGCCGGGGTGCAAAACATCGTTGGGCGCATTTTCGCGCAAGGCGATATCGGTGACCTCTACCACGCAGTGCAGAAACTGCCCTTCGAAGTGGCGCAGCAGAAAATAGAAAACCGCCTGAAGCACCTCAAAACGCTACCCACCCTGCCGGCAGTCGCCCTCAAAATCATGAATATGGTTGAGGACCCGCAGACCTCGGTCGAGGATCTCGACAAGGTCGTCACTAGCGATCCAGCTATCGTGCACAAACTGCTGCAAGTAATCAACTCACCGATATTCGCCGGCGTCGGGCACAAGGAGGGCTGGCCCCTGAAAGAAGCCTTGGTGCGCATTGGCCGCAAAAAAGTCGCCGCCATCGCCCAGCAGGTCAAACTGATGAACAGCCTGGTCAAACCCCAGGAGAGTCAGTTCAACCTCGAACGCTATTGGATGCACTCGGTCGGCTGCGCCCTAATCGCCGACCGCCTGTACAAGAACAAGATGCTAGCGTTCCAGCAGTCGATCGCCTTCAACGACTATTGGATCGGCTCGCTATTGCACGACATCGGCAAGTTGGTGCTCGGCTTCTTCTTCTGGTCCCATTTCGAGGAGGTCCTGCAGACGATGCACCGGCTGCAATGCAGTTTCCGTGCAGCCGAGATCGAGTTGGGCGACGTAGCTAACCACGAATACCTCGGCAAGCTGCTGCTGATGAAATCCAAAGTCGATAAGGGGCTGGTCGACGCCGTCGCCACACACGCCGTGCCCGAAAACCCTTCGGACCTGGTCTGCCTGGTGCATCTGGCCAATAACCTGAGCAAGGAATTGGCCATGGGCTACCTGCCCGACGAGCAGCCCCACTACGACCCCGCGGTGCTTGCAAAACTCAATTTGAGTGAGGACGATTGCGGCCGTATACGCGACGCGCTCTTCGCCGATGGCGCGAAGGAGATCAAAGAAGTCGTGCAGCGTTTTATCGGCGACTAAAGCACGGGCGACGCGTTACCACCGCTCAGAATCCCCACCACCTTCTTGCCGCGCAGATAGTCCTTTAGCTTTATCGCCGCCGCCAACGACGCGGCCCCCGCCCCTTCGGCGACCAGTTTCGCCTCCGTCGCCAACAAACCGACAGCCACATCGATCTCCGTGTCCGTCACCAGTACAAAACGATCAACCAGATCCCACATCATACGCGTAGTCATCTCGAAAGCCACCCGCGTCGCCAAACCTTCGTGCCGAGTAGTCATCGGCCCCGACACGTCCAGCCGACGCTCTTTCCAGGCCCGATAACAGACGGGCGCACCTTCCGTCTGCACGGCGATAACTTCGACCTGTGGATTAAAATGGCGCGCGACCAACGCGTTACCGCAAGCGCCACTACCTCCGCCGACCGGCACGATCACTGCGTCGACCTCCGGCAACTCGGCAAAAATCTCCAGCCCCATCGTGCCGACGCCAGCGATCAGCAAGGGCTCGTTGGCCGAATGCACGAAGTGATAGCCTTCCTCCTGCACGACTTTTTCGGCCTGTTCACGTGCCTCGTCGAAATCCCGACCGAAGAGCCGCACCTCGGCCCCCAACGCCCGCATCGCCTGTACTTTCGCCGGATTGCTATTGTGCTCGGGCCCGTAGATGACCACCGGCACACCAAACAGCCGACCGGCAAAAGCCAGCGATTGCCCGTGGTTGCCGGTGCTAGCGCTGATCACGCCCCGCTGCCGTTGGGCCGCATCCAGCCGCCCGAGCAGATTGACCCCGCCGCGGACCTTAAAGGCACCCACCGGTTGCAGATTCTCGCACTTGGCGTGATAGGCGAAACCAAGCGACTCGGATAATTTCCAGCAGTGCAGCAAGGGCGTCGGCGGCAGGTGCGCGCCGATAAAATCTGCCGACGCCTGTATGTCCGCGAACGTCGGTAGCTGTTGTTGCTCGCTCATACTAACCTTCCTTATGAGCGAGTAACACGCCCTGTTCCAATGCCTCGACGCGCACAAAACCCGCTTCCTGCAACCACAATCGATACTCGCTTTCAGTATAGGCGCGGCCGCTTTCGTACGCCGAGAGAAAAAATAAAGAAAAAAGCGCCATCTCAGGTGGCTCGACTCGCGAGTCGTCAACCATATCGCCGTAAATCACGACGCACCCCCCAGGCGCAAGTGCCTGATAAACATGCACGAGCGCCCGCTTAGCCATATCCACCGCGAGCACCTGTACAAAGGCTTTGAGTACCGCCATATCAAAAGCGCCCACTGGCGACTCTTCACATAGGTCACATTCAATCACCTGCACCCGCTCGGCCTGCCCCTCGCCGGCGATAAAACGCCGCGTCAGCGCGACGACCTCGGGCAATTCCGCGACGGTGACCGCGATCCCGGGACAGACTTCGAGAATACCCAACGCCACCCCGCCGGACCCACCGCCCACATCGAGTACTTCTGCCCTCTCTGCAATATCGAGTAGCGCTGCCAATTCCCGACCAACGTTTTTAGCGCCGGGGTGCAAGCCACCCAATAGCTCTGCCAATTCACTATCATCACGAGCGGAGAAATCGACCTGCGCCGCCGGACGACCGCTGCGCACACTCTCCGCCGTTTGCAAGGCCGCCGCAAAACAATGCGACCACATAAGATGTTTATCGCCAACAAAACCGCTACGCCCGCGCACCAAGCGTCGATCCGCCTCTTCACCATTGGCAAAACGCCCATCGCACACGCATAGCAAACCCGCCGCCGCCAACGCGTAAAGCAAGGTTTCCAGCTGCTCTTGCTGCACATGCAATAACTTAGCCAACTCGCCGGCGCCGTATGGCCTTTCCCCCAGGGGCGTAAAGAGATCCAGTTGCATGCCCGCCAACAGAGCTGCCGCTGGATAAACTCCTTCGACAATGCGTTCGATGTCCCCCATTATAGCGTTTCGCCACCTGCATTAGCGCCCAAGCCCCGCCGCAGCGCTTCAACGACGATCACCTCGTCCGGACTCACATTACCCATATTGACCTCGGAACCGTAGCGCCGCAGCAACTCGCGGCGCAGCCGGTGAATATCGTGCAACGCCACCCCTTGGATCCACGGCCCCGGCAATTCGAACATCACCCGCTCAATCCCCGCCGCCGCCACCACCTCCTCCACCTCGCGCGCCGTGTCCGGATCATCGCTGATCAGCTCAGCCGCCTCCAATAAGATGATCCGCGCCCCGGCTTCAAGACAGGTCTCCGCATCCACCGCCATAGGCGCTGCGCTTTCTAAACCCTCTTTCTGCCCGACTTCCCCCAGCACTTCGAGGCCAAATTCTCCCACGGCCCTCGCAATGATTTCCCGTTTCCATGCTAAACCGACCGGCGCCAGATTATCCGAGACCTCCACCCAGCGATAACCAGCTTCACACACCGCCGGTAAGTAGTGTCCAGAAAGACCGTTGATCTCGGCGTATTCGAGAAACTGGCCGCCGGGGAAAGGCTCGACACCGCGTTGCTGGTATGCACCGATCTTCTGCCGCAACGAATCATTGGGCAATAGCCGCGATACACCGACGGCGACCTTGGCCAGATCGACATAATCAGCCCCGACAGTCAACAGGTCTTCCTGCGCATGCGGCCCCAAACCCCAATCGATCACCATGGTTAAACCATCGGTGCGCGGTTTTGCCGCACGCGGCAATCCGTCGAGACCAGAAAAAATATGTTCGCTCATGTGTTTTTCTCCAAAATACATTGACGCGCCTCACCGGGTCTCAAGGCCAAGCGCTGCCACGCCGAGGCACCCACAAGACGCCAAGCCAATTGCAATGGCTGATCGCCGCCGTTAAAAAGCAAAAATGCACCCGCTGCACCCACCGGCGGGCGCACCAACGAAAGCACCTGCTCGGACACAGACCCGCCCTCCCACTCAATCAATGGCACCACCGCGCTCTGCAATTCTCGCGTGCCTAACAACAACGGCCCATAACAACCGGTCACCGCCCCATACCCCCAATTGCGGCCGTGGCCCGCCGCCACCGAGCAAATCGCTCCGCCCATATCCGCGTGCTCACGACCACCGCGCAACACCCGCCTGGCCATCGTCAATTTAACCGCCGCCGCAGCGAGCGACCGCCTCGCTGACGCCACCTCACCAGTCAATTGATAAGCCAACGCCAACGCGGCCGTAGACGGCTCGCGCACAGGCTGTACTGAACCGTCATCAGCCCACTGCCCCCAGTAAATCATATCATTGCGCTTGCCGACGCCCGGCTCGCGGCGACGGCGCTCTTCGGGAAAAACCATCGCCCACGGCGCCGGCGATTCCGCCGGCATCTCGGCCAGCACCGCGCGCATCGCATCATCGAACGAGGTATCGTCGAAGGTCCAGCGATAATAAGAGAGCGCGGCGGCGGCGACATCGGCGAAGGGATCGAGCAATTCGCCAAGCAAGGGCTCGACGATACGCGCCGCCGCATCGCGAAAAAGATCATCACCCGACAATAAATAGAGATCCCCAAGCGCGTAAACCGCCCCCGAAGCCAGCAGATTCTCAATACCGGCCAACGGATCTCCGGGCAGGTGATGATTAGCCGCCGCCATCACCTGCTCCTCCCGCGTCTGCAGATCCTCGCGGTGCAAACCCCGACCTGCCAAGTCCCACAGCAACGGCATCGGCCCTTGCACGGCCAACAGCCGCTCGGCGCGCCGCCGACCGTAGCGCAATGCCCAATCGCGATAACGCTGCTCGCCCGTGATACGCCATGCTGCCAAGGCGATGTGCACGAAGCGAAAGTGCTCGGCCAATTCGCGTTCAAAAACAACATCCCCGCCGACGATTTTGCTGCCGATACGATAGCTCAAAAAAACATCGCGCTGCCAATCGTACCAATCGGGCACGCCCTCTCCCCAATTACCGATATGCTGCGCGGCACCATGCAATAGCGCCGCCGCCTCTTTGTCTTCGGGAAAAAGGCCCAGATAGCGCGGCAGGAATAATAAAAAAGGCTCGGTGCCGTGATGCGCCTCGGCCTCGGCCTCATAGCCTAAATACCCCTCGGTCGCGACCCAGTGCTTGAGGTCGGCGACCAGTGAGCGAAAGCGCTCAACGATACGCTCGTCGCCGCTGATTAAATACTGGGGAAAAAAGGCCAACGCGTAATTGGCCTCGTCTTCGCCGCCTTGATGACGATCCGGCCCGTCGCGCTGCATACTCTGCTCGACCCACAGCGACATCTCGCGACGCAGCGCGGCATAATGGGCAAAGGTCTGGGATAATTCGTCTTGTGTCCTCATGGGATTGAATATATCAAAGCCCGGTGATCCGCCCAATGCTTAGAGCCCGGTGAAGTCGATATCCAGAAAGGGGGTATCGGCTTCGATCAATGCGCGGCGGCCGGTCATAAAAACGCACGTTCAAGGAAGCCAATGTAGACTTTCAATATAACCGTTTTGCCAAGGGCTACCGGGGTCAATGTAGAGTGTTTTACAATCAATGTACACCCACTCCCCGACCGCGGCATCGGCCTCGTATGCACCCTCTCGCCACACCAGGCCGATGCCGAAGGTGCACACCGTACCATCCTGGGTAGTTAGTTGACGTAACTCTTTTATCTTGCTAGGTTTGCCTATCACACAGGTCCGAGGAGGTTCAGCCACAATCACCCGTCTTTCGTCTGGCACCCGTAAAATTTCCTGCTACATGCAATCAATCCCGACGCGAAGTATAGCAATAAAGAGATAATCACATTGCCCTATCGCTCCATACTGCATTTCCTACGCCGTTTAGGCTTAGTCGCTCTCGGCCTATTTCTCCTCACTGAAGCCCTCGGCTATATCACCTTCTTCCTCTCCGGAGCAGGTGAAGCCGATCTAAGCCGCCTCGAAGCCCTGCCCGCACCCGCCCGCCAGGACCGCCCGCCAGAAAGCCTGAATCAAGTCGCCGAATGGCCAATCGCCAAAGGCCGTGCCTTCCAACAAGCGCCAATGCTCGACGCTCTAGTCCAGACCGGCACCCTGCCCCCGGTCGCCGAACGCCTGCCGGAAAACCCGTTGGTCATCGTGCCCGCCCACCAGAACGGCCCCTACGGCGGCACCTGGACCCGCTATGGCACCAGTCCTTCTGATATAGGCATCTTCAGCCACCGCCTGGCTTATGATGGCCTGCTGCGCTGGGGGCCGATGGGCCGCGAGATCCGCCCCAACCTGGCCACGCACTGGGACATCGCCGACGAGGGCCGCAGCTATACTTTTCATCTAAGACGTGGAGTGCGCTGGTCCGACGGGCATCCCTTTACCGCCGACGATATTATCTTCTGGTATGAAGACGTCTTGCAGAATAAGGACCTGACCCCAGTCATTTCCGTCGAGTACAACAAAGGCGGCCAACTGGTGCAGATCGAAAAACTCGACGACTACACCGTGCGCTTTCGCTACGCCGAGCCCTATGGCCTCTTTCTCAAAATGATGGCCTCGAATTTGAGCTACCAGCTCGTCAGTTACCCGGCGCATTATCTCAAGCAATTCCACCCGCGCTATGTACCCGAAGAAGAATTATTGGCCAAGGCTCGCGCTTCGGGCAAGGATTTTTGGTATCAGTATTTCACCGACCGCTACGACTATCGCAACCCCACCTGCCCGCGTATCTGGCCCTGGATCGTCAGCAAACCACCGCCGGCTAGGCCCGCCGAATTTATGCGCAATCCCTACTATTGGAAGGTCGACCCCGAAGGCCAACAACTGCCCTATATCGACCGCATGACTTTTGAGATTTTCGATATCGAGACGATCAATATCAAGGCCATCAACGGCGAGGTCGGCATGCAGGGGCGCCATACCACCTTCCAGAACTACCCGTTGTTTATGGCCAATCAGGAGCGCGGCGGCTACAAGGTTCGCCACTGGCTCGACGGTGGCGACGGCACGATGGCCATCACCTTCAATTTGAACCACAAAGACCCGGTGTTGAAAAAGATCTTTCACGACCGCCGCTTCCGCATCGCGATGTCGCACGCGCTCGACCGCGAAGCCATGCGCGAGGCCGCTTATTTAGGCCAGGGCGAGCCACGCCAAGTCTCGCCGCCGCCGGCCTCGGCTTATTATGTGCCCGAGCACCTCTATGCCTATTTAACACACGACCCGGCACTGGCCAACCGCCTATTAGACGAAGTCGGCCTTAGTGCCCGCGATGAGGACGGCCATCGGCTGCGCCCCGACGGACAGCCGCTATTCCTCAATATCGAAACTTCTTCGACCATGCTCGGCGCGGGAAAAACCTTTGAGATGATCGCCGCAAACTGGACCGCCGTCGGCATCAAATCCGTGGTCAAACACCAAGCCCGCCAGCTCTACGCCCAGCGCCGCAACGCGCTCTTGTGCGACGTGTTAGTCTGGGGCGGGGCCGGCGAGATCATCCCGACGCTCGATCCACGCTGGTTTATCCCCTATAACGCCTCGTCTTTTTTCGGACTCGATTATGCGCGCTGGTTCCGCTCCAACGGCAAGAAGGGCGAAAAACCGCCGCCGGACATGCTGCGCTGTATCGAGATTTTTCGCCAGATCGAACGCACCGTCGACGAAGAAGAGCAGATCCGCCTGTTCAAGGAGATCATCGAAATCAACCGGCACAACCTGTGGACCATCGGCACCATCGGCGCGATCCCGCAGATCTTTATCGTCAGCAACAAATTTCGCAATGTGCCCGAGGTCGCCGTCGGCTGCTGGCCGCTGAGGACCCCGGGCGCGACCGCCCCCGAATCTTACGCTATCGTAGCCAACTGAGCAGCCCACTGATATGTTTCATCTAATACTCAAACGCCTGCTGTGGATGATCCCGACACTCTTCGCGATCTCCTTTATCTCCTTTGCGCTGATCCAACTACCGCCCGGCGACTATTTGACCTCCTATGTCACCGCGCTAGCCGAGACCGGCGAACCCGTAGCCGAAGAACAAGTCGAAGCCCTACGCCGCCGCTACGACCTCGACCGCCCCTTTATGATCCAGTATCTCAAGTGGCTGAATAATCTGCTGCCCTTCGGCTTTGAACGGCAGGACACCGGCTCGTATTGGCGCACGGACGCAGGCGATTTCAACTGGCCCAGCTTCAAGTGGCCCGACCTCGGCATGTCCTTCGAGTGGAACCGCCAGGTCACCGAACTGATCGGCGAACGCCTGCTGCTGACGATGCTGATCTCCGTCGTCACCCTGCTCTTTACCTGGGCCTTAGCGATCCCCGTCGGCATCTATTCGGCGGTGCGCCAGTATTCCTGGGGCGACTACACCTTTTCGGTGCTCGGCTTTATCGGCCTGGCCATACCGAACTTCCTGCTTGCTCTGGTCTTCATGTATCTCGGTTATTCGTTTTTCGGCATCAGCGCCGGCGGCTTGTTCTCGCCCGAATACCAGGACGCCCCCTGGTCGGTGGCTCGCTTTACTGATCTACTGGCACACCTTTGGATCCCGGTCATCGTCATTGGCACCGCCGGCACCGCCGGCCTGATCCGCGTGATGCGCGGTAACCTGCTCGACGAATTGCCCAAGCAATATGTAATGACCGCGCGCGCCAAAGGCCTCGCCCCCTGGAAGCTTTTGATCAAATACCCGGTGCGCGTCGCGCTCAACCCCCTGATCAGCACCATCGGTTGGGTTCTGCCCGGCATCGTCTCTGGCTCGGTGATCACCGCCGTGGTCTTGGGGCTGCCGACCACTGGCCCCCTGCTTTTGCGCGCGCTGCAAAACCAGGACATGTATTTGGCCGGTTCAATGGTTATGATCCTGAGTTTTCTAACCGTCATCGGCACCCTGCTTTCCGACATCCTACTGCTCTGGCTCGATCCGCGCATCCGCTACGAGGGGAGAGACAACGCATGACCGGTGAAGTCTGGGCTTTGGTCCTGACCGCGGCCGTCGGCCACGCGGTGTGGAACTTCGCCGCACGCAAAGTCGCCGGCGACATGGTCGTACTCTGGCTCGCCTTCGGCGTAGGCATGCTGGCCTTGATCCCTGTCTGCGCCTATCTGTGGTGGCAGGGCCAGCCACCGAACCTCACCTGGGCAAGCGGTCTGTGCCTATTGGCCACCGGCGTGTTGCACGCGTTTTATTTTGCACTATTGGGTTCGGCCTATGAGCACGGCGAGATCTCGTTGGTCTATCCCATCGCCCGCGGCTCAGGAATAGGTCTGACCGCCTTTATCGCCTGGGTCGGGCTGGGCGAAGAAATCTCCCCGCTCGGCGCCGGCGGCATCGGCCTGGTCTTCGCCGGCATTCTCTGTCTTGGCGCCCCGGCGTTTAAACGGCAATCCCACGGACTAAAACTCGCCCTGGGCGTCGGCCTGACCATCGTCTGTTATTCACTCGTCGACAAAATCGGCGTTGGGCTTATGCACCCGACCTATTATATCACCGGCATGTGGATTATCGGCACGCTATTGCGTGCACCCTTCGTCCTGCGCGAAGAAAATGTATCGCTGCCGGCCACTCTTCGCGCCTTCTGGCCCTATATCCTATTGATCGGCCTGGCCTCCATGGGCACGTATCTGCTTATCCTCTACGCCTATACGCTGGGCCCGATCAGCTATATAATCGCCGCACGCGAGTCGGCGATCATTATCGGTGCCGGGTTGGGTTTCATCTTCCTAAAAGAACGCCTTACACCCTGCAAAACCGTCGGCATCATCACCATCGCCGGCGGCTTGGCATTGATCAAAGCCAGCTGATTACAATGGACACGCAATTGTTCCGCATACAACCACCCAAACAAGCCATGCTGCGCGAAGCGACAATCACCAGCGGCATTATCGCCACCTTTATCGGCGCGCCTTTCTTCTTTTTTCCCTATGTCGACGAGGACCGCATTAGCTTCACCGCGTCGATCACCTCGTTAGTAGTCATCTATATCGTCGCACTGATCTACCTCTCGCTGTGCGTCGGGCGGTTCACCGACTACTACACCACCGGAAAAAAGACGATCTTCGAGGTCGACCGGAAAAATTTAACCATCCACCAAGACGGCGAGTCGACCCCCTACCGTCTGCGCGATCTGCACATCGACCAGATGCGCGGCATCAGTCTTAAAAAAAAGCCCGAATACAAACCCGTGCTGCGCTCCTTCGATATACGCTCATGGCGTATCGTCGCCCTCTTTTACAACGTCGGCCAGTTTCAACTTAGCAATGGCGACACCGCCGAGATCCGCCTGACCGACGCGCGGCACGTCGCGCACATCCCGACTAAACTCGAGCACGTCCTACTGCTCAGCCCCACCGCCCCCAATGGTCTGCTCTTGGCGCTAATCCGAGCGGCAGACCCCGCTGATAAACCCGAGGTATAGCCGCAATGGAAGCGCGTATTTTTCCCATTTTTCCGCAATCTACCAGCCTTTTTGCCAAAGTGCTCATCCTAACTTTCGCCATAACCACCCTGTTCTTCGTCCTGCTTTCATTGGCCATCTACGCCGTTATCGATATCGACGGCGAAGTCGGACGCATCGCCGCGCCGGTGGCTTTGGGCTCTTCTTGGGCAATGATGCTCTTCATCTTCTTCTCCGTATTTATCTGGTATTATCTTAGCGGCCGGCGTACGAACTTCGCCCTGATCGAGACCCATCTGCTTATCCGCAATAGCGCGCACGGCCAAAACTTCACCTACGACCAGCTTAAGACGGACGAGGCGCGCATCATCGATTTGCGCACCGAACTCGAATACCTGCCCGGCAAAAAAATCTTCGCGATTAAAGCATTCTTCTTTTACGGAGGCGCGTATTTCCTCAAAAACGGCGAAAAGGCGCATGTCTTCTACACTGGCATGCCTAGGGTTGTTTATATCCCGACGCACAGTGAACATGCATTGCTTTTAGGCCCGGAAGATCCAGAAGGCTTCTTGCAAGCCCTGCGGGAGTCAGTCTCCTCATGAGCGGAATTCTGCAAGAAGAAGAACCCTCGGAGCATATCTACACCGCCTCGCAGTGGCAGCTTGTCGAACGCAAGTTCCGCAAGCACCGCCTCGCCGTCTGGTCGGGCATGATCGTGCTAACGCTCTATCTGGGCGCGCTATTCTGCGAATTTCTTTCGCCCTACGGCCTCGACGATCAGCATCTCGAATATATTTACGCTCCACCGCAGCGCTTGCACTTAATCGGTCCCGACGGCTTGCACCTGCGCCCCTTCGTCTATGGCCTCAAGGGCATCCGTCACCCTCAGACGCTGCGCAAAGTCTATGTCGAAGACAAAAGCAAGATCTACCCTATGCAGTTTTTCGCCAGCGGCCCAAGCTACCACTTCTGGGGTCTGATCGAGACCGATATTCACTTGCTCGGCGTTGAAGAAGGCGGCACCCTCTTTCTGCTCGGCACCGACTCGCTCGGCCGCGACCTGCTCAGTCGCATCTTCTACGGCTCGCGTATCTCGCTGACTATCGGACTGATCGGTGTGACTTTAAGCTTTATCTTCGGGTTGAGCATCGGTGCGATCTCGGGTTATTATGGCGGTTGGATCGACAATGTCATCCAGCGATTAATTGAGATATTGCGCTCTTTCCCGTCCATCCCACTATGGATGGCGCTTTCGGCGTCGCTACCGGCGACCTGGACTCCGCTGCAAATATATTTTGGCATTACCGTCGTTCTGTCTTTTTTGGGTTGGACCGGCTTGGCGCGCGTGGTGCGCGGCAAGATCCTCGCCCTGCGCGAAGAAGACTACGCCACCGCCGCGGTCTTAGTCGGCGCCTCCAAATCCAGGATCATGACCCGCCATCTGCTGCCCGGCTTCACCAGCCATATCGTCGTCAGCCTGACCTTGGCCCTGCCCAGTATGATCCTCGGCGAAACCTCGCTGTCCTTCTTGGGGCTCGGGCTCAGAGCGCCGATCACCAGTTGGGGAGTGTTGCTGCAAGAAGCGCAAAACGTTCAGGCTGTCGCCATGCAACCCTGGTTATTAACCCCCGCTATTTTTGTCGTCGTCGCGGTTCTGGCCTTTAACTTTGTCGGGGACGGGCTGCGCGACGCGGCCGACCCTTACGGAAGATAGACTCGAAGCAATGCCCCCATTACTGAGCATAAATAACCTGCACACGCACTTCTTTTTGGACGAAGGCACCGTGCGCGCCGTCGACGGTGTTGACCTGGAGATCCCGCGCGGCAAAACCCTCTGCCTCGTCGGCGAAAGCGGCTGTGGCAAAAGCATCACCGCCTTCTCGCTCTTGCAGATGATCCAGCGCCCCGGAAAAATAGTCGACGGCCAGATCACCCTGCACCGCGACAACGGCCCGGTCGAGCTTACCGGCCTGCCGCCTGACGGCAAGCAGATGCGCAGCATCCGCGGTAGCGAGATCGCGATGATCTTCCAAGAGCCGATGACCAGCCTCAGCCCGGTGCACAATATCGGGTCACAGATCGCCGAGGCGATTCGTCTGCATACCGATTCCAACAGAAAAGAAGCCAAGCAGCACGCTATTCATATCATGGAGCGCGTCGGCATCCCCGACGCTTCCCGACGCTATGATACTTTCCCGCACGAGTTGAGCGGCGGCCTGCGCCAACGGGCGATGATCGCCATGGCGCTTTCGTGCCGACCGACGCTCTTAATCGCCGACGAGCCGACCACCGCCCTCGACGTGACCATACAGGCGCAAATATTGGCGCTGATGCGCGAGTTGCAAGAAGAATTCGGTATGGCCATTCTGCTGATCACCCACGATCTGGGTGTCGTCGCACAAATGGCCGACGAGGTTGCGGTGATGTATTGGGGTCGGATCGTCGAATACGGCGAGGTGCACAAAATATTCCAGCGGCCCGAGCACCCCTATACCGAGGCGCTGATGCGTTCGCTGCCGGGTTTGCATATCGAGCGCCAATCCGAACTCGCGGCCATTCGCGGATCGGTGCCCGACCCCTTCCAGGGTCTAGCCGGCTGTGCCTTCCACCCCCGCTGCGACGAATATCAGGAGGGGCTGTGCGACAAAGGCCAACGCCCGCCACTGCACGAAATCGAACCCGGTCACCTGAGCGCCTGTTTGAAACGGGGAACCGATGTCTGAAAACATCCTGCTCGAAGTGAGCGAGCTCAAGAAATATTTCCCCATCGTCAGCGGCTTCTTCAACAAGGTCGTCGGCCAGGTCCGCGCCGTCGACGGGGTCAGCTTCTCGCTCTTTGAGGGCGAGTGTCTCGGGCTCGTCGGCGAAAGCGGATCGGGCAAGACCACCGTAGGCCGCACCCTGCTGCGCGCCTACAAACCCACCGACGGCGAGATCCGTTTCCACCACGACGGCGAAGAAGTCGATATCGCGCGCGCGTCCGAGGACCAGCTCAAGACCCTGCGCCGCCATATGCAGATGATCTTCCAGGACCCCTACGCCTCGCTCAACCCGCGTATGACCGTCTTCGACATCATCGGTGAACCGCTGATGATCCACGGCGTCAAAAACCGCACTGAGCGCGAAACGCGGGTCCGCGAGTTGATGCAGCAAGTCGGCCTGAACCCCCAGCACCTCTTGCGCTACCCACACGCCTTTTCCGGCGGCCAGCGCCAGCGCATCGGCGTCGCCCGCGCCCTATCGCTAAATCCCCGGCTCATCGTCGCCGACGAACCCGTCTCCGCGCTGGATGTATCAGTGCAGGCGCAAATCCTCAATCTCCTGCAAAAGCTGCGTCGCGACCTCGGCCTGACCTATCTGTTTATCGCGCACGACTTGAGCGTCGTCCGCCATATCGCCGACCGCGTCGCGGTAATGTACGTGGGAAAGATCGTCGAGATGGCGCCGGTCGACCGGCTCTACGCGCAACCGGCGCACCCCTATACCGAAGCCTTGCTCGCCGCCGCACCACCACCCGACCCAGCGCGCCGCGAGGCCCCTTTGTTATTGCCCGGTGAAGTAGCCGACCCTTCGGCCCCGCCACCGGGCTGTCCCTTCCACCCCCGCTGCCGCCATGCACAAGAAACCTGCCGAAGCGAAGTGCCGGCCTTGCGCGAAATCGCCCCTGGCCACCAGGTCAGTTGCCATCTGGCCGACGAATTGAATCTGCAGGGAATGCAGTGAGTCCGCTGACGATCGGCTTGGTTTCATTGGTGCTGATCAGTACCATCTGCGGCTTACTGCACAAGAAACTCATCCGCGTCTACCAGGTCATCACTCTTTTCTATTCAGATCGCATCGTCAATGATTTCCGCACGATGAATGCGGCATTTGCCGCTGCCGCCATTCACCGATCGCCCGTCGCACACACCTTCGCGCGCCAACCAACCGACCTGCCGAAGACCCACATTTTATCAAGGGCAAAACAAAGACATTGCCACCTGGTTCGATGAAAGCTGGACGACCGGCTTAGTCGTAAGCGCGCAAAGTGCAGCCTATCCCGACTACGAACGAGATGGCGCGGACAAATCCCACGAGGCCATCGCCGTATTCAGGACCATCGCCGCACAAGCGGCATGGACTTAAGACCGCAAAATCCAACCCTTTGTTTGCGGGGTGCTAATTGCCCAAAGAAAACAACCGCAAAACCAACCTTGAATTCGCACAATATTTCCAACCACCGCCCACTACACGAGGGGAAATGGCCAAAAATAAAAAACTGCAAATCGCCTTCATCGGCGGCGGCATGATCGCCAATGCGCACATGAGTAATTTCCACGACGACCGCCGTACAGAGATACGCGGGCTAGCCGAACTCAACAAAACCGCCTTGAAAAATACGGGCGCCGAATACGGCATCCCCCACCTGACCACCGATTACAAAGCCCTGCTCAAAGACCCGGAAATTGACGCCATCGTCGTCTGCACCCCGCCCGGCTTGCATTGCAAAATTGGCATCGACGTATTGCGCGCAGGCAAACATCTGATCATGGAAAAACCGCTAACACGCACACCGGCGGAAGCCCGCCGCCTGCTCAAAGAAGCCCGCAAGCACCCACAGTTATTGGCCACCGGCTGCTCCTGTCGCCACGCGCGCCTACAGCCCAAATACCCTTTTATAAAGAAACTGATCGACTCTGGAAAAATCGGCGAGGTCTACTTCATCCATCACCGCGCCGTCAGCCGCCAGGGCCGCCCCGGCATCGAATACCATCCGACGGCCAAGTGGTTCCTCGACCGCGAAGTCGCAGGCGGCGGTCCCTTATACGATTGGGGCGTCTACGACTTATCATTCCACCTCGGCATACTCGACGAGCCCGAATTTAAAAAATGTGAAGCCTTTTGTATAAATGGCCTCGATAAGGTGCCCGCCGGCACCAAGACCTTCACCGTCGAAGAACACGGCGGTGCGCTGCTTGTCTTTAAGAACGGCCTCAAATACTACTGGGAACGCGCCAGCAACGCCCACCAGGACATACCCAACCAAACGAGCATCTACGGTACCAAGGGCGGCCTGCGCTTCACCTACACCTCCTTCGGCGACGTGCACGAGGTCGAGCATTTCTACGTCGGTAACAACGGCAAGGGCGAGGCCAAAAAGAAGGTGCTCAAGGTCAATATGTCGCGCCACGAAAAGGGCGATATGCACGCCGTCGGCCAAGCGATGATTAAAGCGCTGCAAGGCAAGGGTCCGGTGCCGATGCCGCTGGAGTTGGAATTGAAAAACCTCGAAATACTCGACGCGGTTTATAAGGCGGCCAACTGGTAATAAGCTCTCGTTCAATACCCAGAAGCCCCGTACGAAGGAACAAATCGTATGGGGCTTTTGTATGGCTGGCAATCTATCTCCAGCTGGAACCGTCAGGCCAAACGCTCATTCTCACCCGACATCCCAGTCGGGCTCCGAGGGCCGTCGTTAGGAGTTTACCCTCGGCCTGACCTCAGCGACCTTAGACGTTTACAGCCAATATTTAGGGTACTGGCGCTTGGGATTATTAGACAGGTTGTTTAGCAATAGGGCGACGAGCAACAAAACAACAGCTCCGGTTGCAATCGGTGCCCCTACAAACGAATATCCCATATCCGTTATATTCGTGCCGCCGATGACCGCAATAAGGGCGGTTGCGCCGCCCGGAGGGTGTAGGGTGCGGGTAAGATGCATCACCAAAATCGACAAGGAGACTGCCAATGCCCCCAATAACGCCATATCAAAAGGCAGAAAGGCATTAACGGATACGCCGATTATCGCTGAGAGTATATGCCCCCCCAGCAAATTGCGCGGTTGGGAAAAGTCAGCCTGTGGCGCACCGTAAAGCAATACCGCGGAGGCTCCGAATGAGCCCACCAAAAATAGACGACTCAGCAAATCAGCACCTACCATACTGCCCGCCGTCGCCGCCAGATATATGCCAAAAAATGCACCGAGCCATGACCAGGCGATTTCGCTGAACGGCTTTCTGTCCGGGCTGGTCTCTCCGCCCTTCATCTTTTGCAGAAATAAGCGCAGGTTCATTTGATTTTCATCGGTTCGTCATACAGCAAAATACTTCTCAGCCATTTTACGAAAAGGGGGGTCTTTTTTCGCGCCATGATCTCGGCTGCCGTTCGGCCGGTCGCGTCCGGGATATCGCTTAGGAACTACACGACAACATCGAACACCCCGCCCGATCCCTCGCCCAATCCGGCCGTTTCTGCGCGTATTGCTCGCGCTCGGGCTGCTCTTCGTAGGGCCGGCGCAATAATTCCAGCAGTTCGTTGACCACGGTATAATCACCCTCTTCGGCCTTGTCGATGGCGAGTTGCGCCATATAATTGCGCAGCACGTATTGGGGATTGACCGCGTCCATGCGCTCGCGTCGATCGGCAGACGCCTGTGCGCCATACCAACGCAGCCAAGCGCCCAGCCGTGCCTTGTAATCATCGGTCAGCTGCTCCGGCACATAATACGCGTCCATCAGCGGCGCCATTAACTGCTCATCTGTCGCGTCCCCTGCCGCCCCAACTTCGACCATCGCCAGTTTGCGATAAAAAATACTCATATCCGTCTCGACCAACGGCAGGATCTCGTGCAACTCGGCCGCCAACTCGCCGTCGAAGACCTCTACCCCCAACTTCTCCGTCAGCATCGCTTGCCAGTACCCCTCGTAGGCCGACGAAAAAGCGTTGATAATCTCCTGCAAGGGCTCGACCTCTTCGACCAGCGGCAGCAAGGCCTGGCCCAATTGTGCGAGGTTCCAATGCGCGACCTGCGGCTGGTTGCCGAAGCGGTAGCGGCGGCCTTGCGCGTCGGTGGTATTCGGCGTCCAATTTGGGTCGTAGTCTTCGAGCCAGCCGTAGGGGCCGTAGTCGATCGTCAGCCCGAGGATCGACATATTGTCGGTATTCATCACCCCGTGCACGAACCCCACCCTCATCCAGTGCGCAATCATCTCAGCGGTCCGCTCGACCACCTCGCGATACCACTGCAGATAGGTCTCTTTAGAGGGTGGACCTAAGTGAGGAAAATCCGTGCGCAGGGTATAATCGAGCAATTGCCGCAATACCTCGACTTCCCCGCGGGATGAGAAAATCTGAAACGAGCCGAAGCGCGTAAACGACGGCGCGACCCGACAAACCACCGCACCCGGCTCCGGCTTGGCGTTGCCGTCGTAGAACATGTCGCGCACGACCTGCTCGCCGGTCTTGACCAGACTCAGCGCGCGCGTGGTCGGCACACCGAGGTGGAACATCGCCTCGCTACACAAAAACTCGCGCACCGACGAGCGCAATACGGCCAAACCATCGGCCATGCGCGAATAGGGCGTCAGCCCGGCGCCCTTCAATTGCAGCGCCCAGCGCTCGCTGCGACCGTTGACGACTTCGCCCAAGTTGATCGCCCGACCGTCACCCAACTGCCCGGCCCAATTGCCGAACTGGTGCCCGCCATAACAGGTCGCGTAGGGGTCCATACCTTGCAACTGGCGATTGCCCGCGAAGACCTCAGCAAACTCCGCCGTCTCGCAAGCTGCCGGCGTCAGGTCGAGAATTTGCGCGACCTCGCGGGCATAGGCCACCAATTCCGGCTTGGCCACGCTGACAGGACGCACGCGGGAATAACAGGCTTCTTGCACCTGGCGACAGAAATTCGCGGTCTCCGGGTCGGCCGGCAACTCGCGCGTAAAACGATTATCGAACGACAGCGCGGCCATTTCTTCAACGCTCATTAGAACTCCAATTTAAAAATGGATATACACCGCGTTGGCTCTCGGCCCTGCGCGAATTGAGAAAATCGGGGCTGAACTCGGCCCGTTGCGCGGCGAGTAGACTTTGCCCTACCAGCGCAAGCTGTAGCCCCTACCCACCGGCAAGCCCAGCCGTATAGCTATATTGAAATAGCGGTCGACGGCCAGCGCCAGCAATTCGTGCACACAGCGCGCCGAAAGCCGTACCGCGAGCAAGACGCAAAGGGCGCTTAAGGGAATTACCTAGTATAGCGCACGCATTTAAACGAATGAAAATCTCATGCTGGGAATATAGTAGACAGGAGAGGGTGGTCAATCGGCACAAACACTATCTCATCAGCAACATCTTGCGCGATTGGGCCTGTTGGCCTGTGGCTTAGGCGATACAAATACACGCCCGTCGCCACAGGCTGCCCCGCCTCATCGCACCCATCCCAAAACAACTGTGCGCCCCCACCGCCAAGGGCCCTCGCCACAGCCGCCGCACCAGTTGCCCTTGCGCATCCTAAACATGCAGCACTGCCAGCCCGGCCGAGCTTATTTGTAGATGAATCGCCGTCGCGACATTGAAGGGATTCGGGCTACTGCCACTGAGCGAGAAAAGACCGGCGCGCCTGCTCTACGCCCAGTAGCGCCGTGACCTCGGCCGCTCGCTATCGCGGCCACAAAACGTTGAAGACACACATTCATCGCAACAGCAACATTTTGCGCGTTTCACTCTGCCCCACCGACTGCAGCCGATAGAGAAAAATGCCCGTTGCTGCAGCGCGCCCAGCCTCATCCCGGCCGTCCCAGCTCAATTGGTGCGCCCCTGCCGCCAACAGCCCACTCCACAAACCGCGCACCAGACGCCCCTGCACGTCGTAAATAGTTAAGACCACCGGCCCAGCCTTGGCGAGTTGCAAGCGAATCTCCGTATTGGCGTTAAATGGATTAGGGTAATTGCCCATCAACGCAAAGGACCCAGGCACAGCGGTCTCTGCAAGCACCGCTGTCATATCCCCTCCAGATTCCGTATCCGCCGCCTGCGCATCAGCCTCAGCCTGCGCATCAGCCGCCGCCTGCGCATCAGCCGCCGCCTGCGCATCCGCCGCCGCCTGAGCATCCGCCGCCGCCTGCGCATCCGCCGCAGCCTGAGCATCCGCCGCCGCCTGCGCATCCGCCTCAGCCTGCGCATCCGCCGCTTGTAGCGCCATCTTCAATTCGTCCAGCGAGGTTGTTATCGCCGAGCGAATGGCCATATCGTCGAATGAAGTCCCCAAACGACCGGTCGCCGGCGTGCGATAACGGACGATTCCGCGATGGTCAATCACGATATAGCGATCCCGCCCCATAATGTATTGACTTGCCGTCGAGCTACCCTGCAAAAGCAGGGGATAAGTCGTGCCCGTATTTTGCCTGAAGCGGGCATCGACCTGATTCGCCCGAGCGTCCCAAATTTCTACGCCCAAAACGATAAACGGGTCTTCGGAAAATTCCTGCCAGATGCGTTCGACATTCGCGGCCTCCGCGATACAGTCGGGTCAGCTATAACCAAAGAAATTTAGCAGCACGACCTGCCCGCGTAAATCGCCGAGCGAGACCATACCGCCATCTAGCGATTCAAGAGTAAAGTCGATCGCTTCTTCGCCAATAGTCGTCTGCGCCGCCGCCGTAGTCGTCCATAGCGCCGCCGCGATAAGTGCTGCCATCATTCGCATTTGTCTACCTTTCTTTTTTTGTATCTTCTATTTCGTCCAACTTGGCCTTCTCTATGGCAAGCAACTCATCCAATTTGGCCCGCAGTTTTTTTTCATCGCCGGGCCGATAGCCTGTGTGTTTGTAAAACACTTCCCCATCGCTCGCGATAATCAGCGTCGCCGGCACGCCCGCCAGGTGAAACTGCTTGAGGACCTCGTTGGTATGGTCCAATAGGACCGGCAACTCCAACCTGTGCCGCTGCATAAAGGGCCGGACCTTCGGCAAGTTGCGCGGGCCGTCTATATTGATCGTCAACACCTGTACTCCATGTTCTGCGTATTTCTTTGACAACGCCTGTATCTTGGGCAACCCCTTGATACAAGGTTTACACCAGGTCGCCCAGAAGTCAAAAACCACCGGCCCCTTCTTCCGCGCCTCGTCCAACGAGAAAGTCGTCCCGTCGATATTTTCCAATACTAGTTGCGGCGCTTTTTCCGCAACGGCGAGGCCACAAAAGAACAAAGAAAAGGTGAACGCAATAATCGGTATCATAAATCTTACTTTCACTTAGTTACCTATTTATATTCCCCTAAATATACAAGAGATTCACCTCCACACAGGGAAAAAATTCACATTTTCTTGGCCGCCAATGGCTATCTTATATTTTTACAAGCCCAACGAGAAGCACTGAAAAGATCCGAAGTACGATCTCGGAGTACGACGTAAGATGTTTTTCAGGGTAAGACAAACGACCTGGCAGAGGCACCCCAAGTCTCCGAGATCCGTCCCCCTGAAGCAACTAAGACCTTGCCACTCAAACTACTAAGATCCAAAGAATAAGCATCCACATAAATTAACCACACGGCATACAGAAATCATGCGCTTGATCTACCACCTCGTCCTACCCGCACTCCTGCTCGCCGCCCCACTACTCGCCCAACTACCCGCCCAACTCCGCCTCTCCGCCCTAAGCGAAACGCAATTTGGCAACCTGCCCGAGGGCGAACCCAGCGGCCTTAAGACAAGCTACCATCAACTCAGCCTCGACTACGCCTTAGAAGGCTTTCAAATCGGCCTGCGCGGCGAAGGCTTCGGTTCCAGTGAGCCGGACCGCAACTACGGCGAACTATTACAGCGCTTCGCCTCCTACCGCCGCGGCCCCCTACAAGCGACCATCGGCCACTTCTACACCATCGTCGGCAGCGGTATCTTGGCGCATGCCTTCGAATTGCCCGGCGTCATCACCGAAGAGCGCGGCTCCCGCCGCCGTTACCAAATTGTGCGCGACCTCGACGGCGCGCACGTGCGCTACCGCGCCGGCCGGGCTACCGTACAACTCCTGCGCGGTACACCGATCAATACCAGCCTACCGCCCGGCCTCAGCGGCATCAACCGCCGCCAAGGCACCGTCCAGGGCGGTTCCCTACAACTCAAAACGCATAAAAACCTCGACACCGGCTTCAGCATGCTGCACTACGACATCGGAGGACAAGAAGAAACTGGTGCGGCCCTCAACGCCCGCTGGCGCCTCGCGCCGCTATTGGCCCACCTCGGACTCAAAGGACTCTACGCCGACCTGCACGGCGAATACGCGCAGCGCGACGTGACCGCCAACCGCTTATTCTCGCTCGACCGCGACCTCGGCCGCGCGCTCTACCTTTCGAGTTCGCTGACTTGGGGCGCCTGGGGCGCGAGCCTTGAATACAAAGACTACGAAGACTTTTCACTCTCTCAGGTCAACAATCCGCCGACCCTGATCCGCGAGCACGCCGCCTACCTGCTCAACCGCAATACACACGACCTGCTCGCCGACGACGAACAGGGTTATCAGGCCGAGTTGAGCTACACTTTTGCCGGCGGCCAGGCGCTTACCGCTAATTTCACCCGCGCCGTGCGCCGACACGATATAGGCGACGAAGACGATAAGACCCTGCGCGAGATCTTCCTACAATTCGATTCACCCGTCGGCGAATATATCGACGCGCAACTCTTCGCCGACTTCAGCCGCAACTACATCCTCGAAAACGAAAAGAGCCAACTCTACGGCACCTTGTGGAACTGGTCGTTCAACGACCGCCACACGCTCAACTTCGACACGCAGTTCCAAGACGTCGAACGCCGATTCGGCACCCTCGATTTTCCCTACACCAACCTCTATTTAAATCTCGAAGCTCACCGCGCCCCCGGCCTGTCCGCCGCCATCCAACTCCAGCGCACCACCGACGAGCTAGAAACCGGCGCGGACCCTTCTGGCACGACCTGGTGGTGGGGGCTCAATTTCGGCGCGGAAATACGCGATGGCCACAGCGTCGGTATCTTCGCCGGACAACGCCGTTCGGGGCTCGCGTGTACGGCGGGCACCTGTTACGAGGTGTTGGGGTTTGAGGGGGTGGAGATGCGGTTGCACAATCGCTTTTTCTAAGCACAAATATTCAGATAGCATGCACAAAAAAATTAAGTTGCCGGAAAGTGCGGTCGACCGCACTCTCCCGGCTTTAACGGTTGGCACGGGACCAGCCTTGCCGCCAGCGCCCCCACAAACCTATTTATTACCCGATTATGGATGCACAAATGCCCTTGGAAAATATCAGCGCCATACTTTTCGACCTCGACGGCACGCTAATCGACTCCGAAACGATTACCGACCGCGCCGTCGGCGAATTGCTGACTCAGCATAATATCGATACAAAAGGCCTCGACTTCCTGCAATTCCACGGGATCAGTTGGCAACGACTTGAGCTAATCCTCAAAGAGCGTTACCCCACGCTCGCCGATGTGGAAGTCCTGGGCTATCTCGAAAAGCGCTTCTACGAAATATCCAAGACTGAACCACCGCCGCTTTTGCCCGGCGCCCGCGAGACCTTTCTCGCCGCCAATGCACAAGTGCCCACCGCCATAGTCACCGGCAGCGGCGCCGCCGACGTCGAAGCTTTCCTAGATCGGGCCGATCTGCGGCAAGCCTGTTCGTTCTATTTGAGCTACGAGATGTACAGCCCCTCCAAACCCGATCCCAGTTGCTACTTGATGGCCGCCGAACGCCTCAATCTACCCCCCGACCAGTGCCTGGTATTCGAAGACTCGCTCCCCGGCCTGAGTGCCGCCCGCACCGCCGGCATGCCCACCATCGCCCTTACTTATAGTAGCCCACCACCCCCACCTGGCCTGGCCGACCGGATGATAGAAGATTACACACATTTACCCGTGGATTTCTTTCACACAATAACCACCTAAGGAGCATGCCTCATGGCCCTCAACAACCCTATCCTGGACGCTACCCTCAATACCATCAGCCTCGAAAAGATCAAAGCAGAGATGGGTCCGCCACCTTGGTCGCATGCCGTTGTGCTCACAGACCATGTCGTCGGCGTCGTTATCTACCAGAATGCCGGCCAGGAAAACGACAACCACTGCCATACCTACGATGAATGGTGGGTCGTGTTAGAGGGCGAGATACACTGGGTAATCGAAGGGCGGGACGAGCCCGTGCAAGCAAAAGCCGGCGACTTCGTCTATGTGCCCGCACAAACCTTCCACCATATTTTCCCCAAAGGCGACGGCCCTTCGGTGCGCCTAGGTATCGCCCTTCCCGGTCAGGGGCACTTACACGAGCGGCCCACCGCTAAAGCACGCGTCACGATCGACGTATAGCGCATAACAAAAAGGCAGGCTATAGAATAGCCTGCCTTTTTTCTTTTCTCAGTCGCCGCGCTAAAGCAAGAAACTGAAAAGGGCCAGAAGAAAAGCTTCCCCGATGACGAACCCCAAGAGAAAAGTCTTGGCCGTCTTCCAGGTCGCCCCTTCGCTATCGGACCGATTCATTATGGCGATGGACATAATACATTCCCGTAGTTAGACCACGGGGAGAAGCCTCCTTGGGGACAACAAGAGACCTTTAAAAGGTCATATATAAGTCCATATCTGTCAAGAGGTTCAGGTATTTTCACACATGAATAATACCTCCGCTCAGATATTGTAATGTGAACCATCAAAGCGTATACTAAGGATCTAATATAAACCGGGATAAAACACTATGGAATACTTTGGCGAAGGGCTCTACCTGATCTTCTTTACCCTGGCGGCCAATTTCGCCTACCGGATCAAAGGCCGCAATCTCAGCCGTCTGCTCGAAGAGAATGGCCACGTCCACCACCAGGTCCACAACGTGATGCACGCGCATCCGCAAGGCGGCACCTGGACTAAACACCAACAATGGATGCAGGAGACGACAACATGAGCTTGCAAAACGCGACCTTGGGCGCCGGCTGCTTCTGGTGCATCGAAGCCGTCTTTCAGGACCTCGAAGGCGTTTCCAGCGCTGTTTCCGGTTATATGGGCGGTCCGGGAGCAAAACCTAGCTATAGCGAGGTCTGCGGCGGCGCCACTGGTCACGCCGAGGTTTTGCAAGTGCAATTCGACCCCGCCGTCATTTCTTTCACCGACCTGCTCTATATCTTCTGGCGCACGCACGACCCGACGACCCTTAACCGCCAGGGCGCCGACCAAGGCACGCAATATCGCTCAGCCATCTTCTATCACGGTGACGAGCAACAGCAAATCGCCGTCGCCAGCAAAGCCGAGACCGACGCCTCCGCTCTGTGGCCGGACCCCATAGTCACCGAAATTACCACAGCAGAAACCTTCTGGCCGGCCGAAGACTACCACCAGAATTATTACAAACTCAATAGCCATCAGCCCTATTGCATGATGGTGATCAACCCCAAGCTCAGTAAATTCCGCAAGGAGTTCGCCGACCGGCTCAAGGCCGTGGGGTGACGGGCGCGGACACGGCTACTGCCGTAGTGCTTTGTCGAGGTGGCCAGCCCATCCAGGGCTTAGTAGACCTAGCAGCGCGCGAAAATGACCTCAAGCTGCTTTTTGTCGACCATCAATTATCGCCAGACGAGCAGGTTGCCGCCTGCGGCGATTCGCCCGTGCTCATCGCCAACGGCCAACCCGCCGACCTGCTCGCACTCGCCGCCCGCCTGCGCAAACTAAAACTGATCCAGACCTTCACCGCCGGCACCGACTGGCTCGACGTCGCTGGCCTGGCCGAAATCGGCGTACAAGTAGCCGATAACAATGGCGCCAACGCCGTCGTCGTCGCCGAACGGGCCATCGGTCTAATCTACGCGGTCCAACAGCAGATCGCCGAGCAGTTCAACAGCGCCAAAGCCGGCACCTGGCAACAGGGCGTCGATTTCGACCGTCCGGTCTATACCTTCGAGAACAGACGCATCGGGCTAGTCGGATTAGGCCGTATCGGCTCACGCGTCGCCCAAAGACTCGCCGGCTGGGAATGCGAGATCGTCTACCACGACACCGCCGACTTAGACCAAGCCTATGTGCAATCCACCGGCGCGCGCTACCTACCCTACGACGAGTTATTACAGACGTCCGATGTCGTCTCGCTGCACGTGCCGCTCAACCGCCTGACTCGCGGTTATTTCTCCGACCGCGAATTCGGTTTAATGAAAAGCTCCGCGATCTTTATCAACACCTGTCGCGGCCCCGTGCTCGACGAAGCAGCCCTGATCCGCGCACTGCAAGAAAACCACCTCTTTGGCGCCGGCCTCGACGTAACACAAAGCGAACCCATCGAAACCGATAACCCGCTTTTAAATATGCCGAATGTGCTCATCACCCCGCATTCGGCCGGGCGCTCCGTGCAAGTCGGTGCAAAGATCAGTTCGCATATCATCGCCAACGCCGCCCGCGTCATACGCGGCGAGCCCCCCGTCTCCGTCGTCAGCCCAGTCTAAAACCCAGTCATAAGCTTCCCCCTGGCCCGCCGACCAGGTCGCCCGCTACACCACCCAGGCAATGTTCACCGTTCACCGTTTAAGCCAGACCTACGGCGGAAATCATCGACAATCCGGGCCCAGACCCCAATATCACCCGGCGCGATACAGGGTATTTTTTCGAGCGGGGCGGTCGTAAAAAACCGGGCCGGGGAGTGCCGATAAAGTGGTCGTGACGACGATTCTGAGGGCGAGCTCCGGGGGTCTAAAAATATCCAGAGCTCGCCTCCCGCGAACGGAACATTCCCCCCACCCCACCTTGACAAAATCCAAATTTTTCTCCCTCTTACCCAAGCGCAATCACCCCGCAAACGGAGCCCAAAATGTCCAGCGAAATCACCCGCCTACAAGCGTCCGACTTCGAAGAAGCCCTCGACATGCTCAACTTCTCCTTCGGCTTCCAACACCCAAAAAATTTCGAGACATTATTACCCGCGCTCTACAAGGCCGAAGATGAACATATGAGCTGGAACTGGGCCGTGCGCGAAAATGGCCGCATCCGCGCCATAGTCGGCGCCTTCCCGCTCGCCTGGCAACTCGGCGAGACCACCCTGCGCATCTCCGGCATCGGCGGCGTCTCCTGCCACCCGCGCGCGCGCAACCAGGGCTATATGCAACAACTGATGAGCCATGCCGTCGCGTCGATGCGCGCAGAGGGTTACCACCTGTCCTATCTCGGCGGCCAGCGCCAGCGCTACGGTTATTATGGCTACGAAAAATGCGGTATCTCCTATTATCTCAGCCTCAGCAAAAACAACCTGCGCCACGTCTTTGGCATCGATCCACTACCCATCAAATTTCACCCGCTGACCAGGCAAGACCAGACACACTTGCAAGGCGCCATCGGCCTGCACGACGCGCAGCCCTTCCGCGGTTTGCGCGCCCCCGAGCGCTTCTACGACTTGCTGCTAGATTGGCAACACCAACCCCATATCGCGCTTTCCGCTGACGGCCGTATGATCGGCTACCTCGTCGCCAATCAATCAGGCGACACCATCACCGAATTGCTCGCCGTCAATGAGGGCGAACCCGAGCTTGCAATCGCCGCCGCCTGGGTGCAGCAACACGGAGATACGCGTTTCGAACTATCCCCCTGGAACCGTTTGTTGCCCAAGCTCGCGCATCTTTGCGAAGGCATGAGCGTATCCAGTTCGGGCAACTGGCTGATCTTCGACTGGGAAAACGTGCTCGACGCCCTGCTCAAAACGCGTGCGGCGCAAGGCCCACTAGTCGACGGTGCAGTGATTATAGAAATTGAAGAATATGGAAGGTTGTTATTAGAGGTCGACGGCGAGCATATCCGTTGCGCGCGCACTGATGCCGAGCCCGCACTGAGCGCCGACCCCGCCACTGCGATGCGCTTGTTGCTGGGCCCTTTGCCGCCCTCCGCCGTACTGGCCCTGCCGGCTGATGCGGCCTTGCTCGAACAATGGTGCCCGCTGCCGCTATTTTGGGGACGGCAGGACGGAGTTTAAGATCGCTTGACGTACACTGGACTTGACCACGCTTGCTCTTGATCGACCTGCACCACCCGTACCCAATAGGCCTGCTCGCCGCTTAAAGGTGCCTCATCGCCGAAGGAAAACTCGACCCGGCGCGGCCCGTCTTCCTTCGGCGCCGGCCCAACGTTTACCCGCTTACTGACGCCGCCGGCATCGACGGTCAAAGCTTGTGAGCGCACTTCATCCACAGCAAATTCAAATTGGCAATGCGCCGTATAAAAGGCGCAACGCCCACCCGCAACTGCAAAACTAAAGCCCATGTCGTTGCCGCCAGTCGCCGCACGCCAAGCAATCCGTTGCCCATCAACCTGCTCGACCTGATCTAACGGACTCTGCAGCCCCACCGACTGCACATCATCAACGCCACCGCCAGCGACAGTCAAGGCGCCGTCCCAAACCACCCGCTGTTCCCCCGCCGTGCCTTGTTCTTCCGCCCCACCGCACAGCACCCGCAACCGTTTCTCGTCCGCCGCCGCCACCGAATGGCAGTGAATCACCTCAACTCCGCGCAATATATCCACCCGCTCAATCGCCGCCGTGCCCTCGACTTCGACGCGTATTTCTGGTTGACCCTCCGTTTGATATTCCTCCCCCATCCCGTGCCCGTCGACTGCTACCCAGAGCAGAATCCGCTCGCCGCTCGTCGCATAACAGCGCCGGGCGAAGAAGGCCTCCCACAACCCCTCGCGCGTCAACTCATTGGCGCAGACCGCCGTCAATCCATTGCGCACATTGCGCGTCACCCGCCGCCCCGGCCGACAAGCACCCGGCCGCCCCATCACGCCATCCGTGCCACCGGTAATGCCCACCTTATATCCGCGTTCTATCGCGTCTTTGACAAACCACTCGGAGGTTCCGTGTGTCGAATGAATCTCAAAGAGCGGTTCGATCTTCGGCTCGTGCCAATGTAAATTAGTTGGGCGCCCGCCAACGTGTAGGTTGAGCAGTACTTCTTCGTCGCGCAGCGCCGCCAAAAACTCCGGCGCCCGCTTGAGGTCCGGCTCAGGGTCCGGCGCGCGCTCGGTAAAAAAACGGTCCGAGCGTCTAATCCGCTCCTCATCATCGCGATAGATCACATTGCGGTCGCCACCGTCCTCGGTAAACGGACTCCATTCACAACCGAGATAACAGACAAAATCGCCCGGTGCGTCACAGGCGTGCGACACCTCGCGCACCAATTGCCATATTTCTCGCGTGACATAATGGTCATTGGCCTGCTGGCTGGCGAATTGCAGACCTGCCGCGTGACGAGCATAAGAAAAATGGCGTTCTAAGGAGTCCGCTCCACAGCCGATCTCGGTCTGCCCCGCGTGCAGATCGCCCCAAAACAACCGGCGCTCCGGCCGCTCGACGCGAATCCGCACCGGATTGCTCTCCGTTTGCAATATTCCGCTGGTCGCCCGCAAACGATGGACACCCGGAGTGTCCCAGCGCACGCGAAAAAGATACGCGTACCAATCGTTGTCGTCCGCCACAGCTTCCACCTCCCCGCCTTCAAGAACGGGAACCTCCACCAGCGGCGCAGGATTGCCCCAACGATCTTCACCGCGCACGCGCACCTGCACCATCTCGCCGACTCCAGCTTCGGCCTCGGCAATCACCACCATACGCACAGGGTCCGCCGGTGCTATTTCATACCTCTGCGGGTCGAGCAAGCGAATCCAATCGCTCCCACCCCCGGGGTTTATTATCATCAGGAAAAAAGCGCTCTGTGTCGCAAAAGTCGGCACGGGCCACCCATTACACGACAATTCGACTCGGTTGCCGGTCCTCAGCGTCCCTTCAAGCACTTCAATTTCAATGTGGTGATGCCAGGGATTGAGGTCGCCCTTAAGTTGAAAAATGGCCGCCAATTCGGCACCGACAGACTGCACACTGATCTTCTCGGGCGCCACCCAATCAAAGGGCCAACGCCAAGCCACCCGTAACTTGCCGCCCTTAGGGATTTCCGTCTCGCCGATCTTGAAGGTGAATTCGACATCGACCGCCCCACCGGCCTCGATCCGTTGCGGCATACGACAATGGCCTTCGCCGTGCAAACGCCGCCGCTCGTCGTCCGCCAACTCGACCTGGTGCCAAACCCGACCACCGCCCGGCATACCGCTGCTCAACGGCGGTTGCGTATTTTCCATTTTAGCCCTCCGTGGCACAAGGTTTAAGAATGATTCTATTATGGCCCGACCCAGAATAAAGCGAGCCGGGCCACCACTCTATTGCTTCGCGCACGGCGGCTTCCACTTGCGCAATTGCCGCTTCCACACCCTGCCGATCTCGCGCTGTACGGCCAATGTATCCTTCCAACGATCGCCGAAGACCGACAGATAATACGCACCGGCGATCTGCTCTGGGCAGATGAACAGTTCACGGCCCGGCGTCGCGGTCTTTAGCCAGCATTCCAAGACCCGCTCAGCAAATTCGAGCCAGTCGACGAACTCCGGGGTGATATTACCCCTGGCATCGAGCGCAGGGATCTGCGCGTGCTGGCCGTTGAAGGGCCGAAAGTGAAGCTGATTCGCGTGCTGGATCAGGTCCGGACGTTCGGCCAAACGGTCCCAGAAAGGAGGGTTAAGATGTTTGATCACCGCCGGGTGCGAAAAGTCCCAGGTCATCTTCAACGGCCTTTTTTCAGCCTTCTCGAAACCTTCGGCCAGCGCATAGGCCTTCTCCGGCGTCTCGGTACAGGTATCTCGATGCACTTCGATCGAGACATCCATTTCCAACTCATCCGCGGTCCCCATCAACCGCCGGGCCACCTCCAGGGCGCGCTTCGTCGTCGTATCGTGGTCGAGCATCTGTACATTGACCACTCGGGCCCCGTGCGCCTTGATCGCGCGCAGCTTCGGTTTGATTTCCTTGACCCCACCTAAGTCCGTAGTACAGGCAAAAATCAAACTCGAATCGTCGATTTGTTTCTTGTTGACCATGGTAATGCGGCTGACGAAACCGGGAAAACCGGCTTCTCTGACGGTCTTGATCTTCTTCTCCCAACTCCACTCCTTCTTACCTCCATAACCGCCCAGAGAACCGAGCGACGCACACTGGTACAATACGGGTTTGGCGACCGTTTTTTTCTTTGCCATTTCAACCTCTCCTTGTCTTAGATAAAATTCACCGGCTTAAGATACCCCCACTACGCACGGCGGGCAAAGGAAATCCACGCTATCGCAGGTTCACCATTTTTTATTAGATTTGCCAGATAGCTAATTACAGCGACAAAGTGCCCAGCTCCAATACATAGGACTTTTCTAATCGTGCAGACCCTCGTGCAGACCGCGCTCTTGACTCTTTTATTTTCGACGACATTCGCCGCTGACTTCCCCGTTGCCCAGGCCCATATAACGACTGCTCCGCCGCGTATTGACGGCGTACTCAACGACTCGGCTTGGTCCCAGGCAGTGCCCGTCTCCGGCTTCCTGCAACGCGAGCCCGATGAGGGTGCGCCCGCTAGCGAGCGGACCGAGGTGCGCATCTTGCGCGACGACGACAATCTCTATCTGGGTTTCCGCTGTTTCGACGCGCAGCCCGAACAAATCATCGCCACAGTGATGCGCCGCGACGGCGACCTCGGCGACGACGACAACGTGCACGTCGTGCTCGACACCTACAACGACCGCCGCGGCGGTTTCTATTTCGCCACCAACCCGCTGGGCGCGCGTCTCGACGTATCGCTTTCATCAGAAGGCCGCACCCGCAACGAGTCCTGGGACTGCGTCTGGAGTTGTCGCGCGCAAATCGACTCGCTCGGCTGGACCGCCGAGATGGCGATCCCCCTAGACCAACTGCGCTACGCGGTCAGCGAAGACGCCACCTGGGGTATCAACCTCGCCCGCACCATCCGCCGCAAGAACGAACGCGCCTTCCTGGTGCCGCCGCCTTTGGCCTATGGTTTCAGCGGGCACTACCGCACCTCGCGCCTGGGTACACTTACAAACTTAGGCCGCCTCGAAGAGCGCCCCCGCCTCGAAATTACGCCTTACGCGCAAGCAGGCGCCACCCGCGACTTCGAAGCTCTCGACGCCGACGCGCAATACAAACTCGACAGCGGCATTGACCTCAAATACGGGGTCACCCCGGCATTGACGCTCGATCTCTCCTGGCGCACCGATTTTGCCCAGGTCGAGGCCGACCAGGAACAGGTCAACCTAACCCGCTTCAGCCTGTTCTTCCCCGAAAAACGCGATTTCTTTTTGGAAGGGGCCGGGATTTTTTCCTTCGGCGAGAGGGTCCAGCGCTCGGGGGGCGGCAGTCGCCCGCCGACCTTGCTATTCTACAGCCGCCGCATCGGCCTTGAAGAGGGCCATGCCCTGCCGGTATTCGCTGGCGGCAAACTCACCGGCCGCAGCGGCCCCTTTGAGATTGGCGTGCTCAATATCACCACCGAGGCCAGACAATTCCGCGACGAAGAAACGGAAGACCGCTACGTCGACGAGGCGGGTTTATTATTCGCCGGAGACGACCCGCTGCTCGAACAAGCGACAATCGTTGACACCGTCGATTTCGATTTTATCGATACCACCCGAGTGCGGCAGACCAATATCTCCGTCGTGCGTTTGCGCCGCGACATTCTCTCGCGCTCATCGATTGGTCTGATCGCGGTCAACCGCGACCCCGGCGGCGAAACCGACTACAACCGCTCCTTCGGCGTCGACGCCGACTTTTCACTGCTCGACGCCGCACTCAATATCCGCGGTTTCGCCGCCCGCACCTTCTCGCCCGACCAACAGGGTCGCGAAGACGCCGAGCACTTCGCCGTCGACTACCGTCACGGCGCCTTCGAAAGTAACGCCTCCTATCTCGACGTCGGCGAGGATTTCAACCCGGAAGTCGGTTTTGTCCCGCGCGATGGCATCCGCCGCTACCGCACTACCCTGCGTTATCGCCCCTTGCCCAACACCGCGTGGATCCGCCGCTATTCCATCGGCCCGGAGTTCACCTACTTGACCGACCTCGACAACCAGCTGCAAACCCGCGACTTCGGTTTTTCGGCCTATGTTAATTTAGAAACCGGAGACTGGCTCGGGTTGCGCCTCAGGCAGCGTTTCGAAAATCTCGACGAATCCTTCGAGATCCACGAGAATATCGACATTCCCGACGGCGAACACGATTTAACCGCCTACAGTCTCAATTTTTTCAGCGACCAAGGACGCCGTCTATCCAGCGACGGTAGCATTGAAGTAGGTGATTTCTGGACCGGTGAGCGCTTCCGCTTCTCGACCAACGGCACGATCAAGGTCAATAGCCGCTTCTCGCTTTCTGCCGACTACGAATTCAATAGCGTCACCTTGCCCGAAGGCGACTTTAAAACCAACGCGCTGAGCAACCGCTTCCTCTACACCTTCTCCACAGACTTATTCCTGCGTGGACTCGTGCAATGGAATTCCAAACGCGAAGTCGTCGGTATTAACGCGCTGTGCAATTGGCGCTACCGCCCCGGCAGCGATCTCTTCCTGGTCTACAGCCAGGCTTGGGACACCGATGGCGGCGGCCAGCTCAACCGCTCGCTGCAGTGTAAGCTTACCTACTTTTGGAAACGTTGAATTACAACTGATTCGCAAGTGGGGCACGATCCGATTTAGGCCAGCGGGTCATGCTCGACAAAACGCGGCTGCGCATACTCCAGATGCGTCTGCCCCCGCGCCAGAATATGCGCGGAATTGCCACCGCCCCACTCGGTATACGACCGCGCATTGGCGTAGTGGCAGACATAAGCACGACGAAAACGGTCGGCCGAACGGTTTTGTCGCGAGCGGTGGATCAAGTGCCCGTGGAAGAACACAACATCGCCGGCCTTCGCCTTCGCCATCACCTCGCGGCTTTCATCGACACCCTGGATCTCGGTCAAGTTTTCGTTAAACGCCTCGCGATTTTCTGGCGCGCCCACTTCCTGATGGATCGGCTCGTTGTTCGAGCCAGCGACAAAGCCCATACAGCCATTCTCTTCGTCACAATCGTCGATCGCGATCCAAGCGCCGCATAGCGTATCGGGAAAGGTCTTGATATAAAAGGAATCCTGGTGATAGGCCTGACCGGTCTGGCCGGGCGGCTTGAGGAAGAGCATTGACTGCATCGCCATCACGTCGGGGCCAATCAACTGCGCCAGCACATCGAGCACGCGTCCGTGTAACATATAGCGCTCGTGCAACTCCAGGTGTTTGTGAAATTGCATAAAACGGAAATACTTATCCTCCATATCGGCGGGTGAGGTACCCTCGTTGCGCGCTTCGACCGGCAATCCGTTCAAGTCGACTTCATTGCACGCTAAAGCCATCGAGTGGCGGTCGAGTACCTGCAACGCTTCGTCGCCGATCAGCCCTTCGACACGCAAATACCCATTCTCGCCGAAGAAGCGATATTGCTCGACGCTCAATCCGTACATGCTCAGGCCTCCTCTCGCCACACTTCGAGCGGATGGCGACGGTCGGGCATCGGCAGATCAATGCGCTTACCGCTTTCGCGGTGCGATTGATAAATCCCCAACACCATCTCAAAAGCCCAACGCCCCTCTCGGCCGCTACAGGGCGGCTCGCAATCCTCTGCGACGGCCCCCAGCAACTCGCGATACATCGTCGCCACCGAATCCTCGTCCTGCGCCTCGCCCAGATCGACCGCCTGCCAATCACCGAACTGCGACGGCAAACCTTCCATCGGCCGCGGCAGATGCCACAAACTGTGCTCTAACCTGTTCGAAGCACGGATCGCCAACTGCCCCTCAACACCCAACACATCGACACCGTAGTTGGCACTCATCTGTTGCTCATACCCCATAAAATGCACCTGCCCTAATACCCCGTTCGCAAAACCGTACTGACCGACCGCCCGTTCCCCCACCACCAACCCCGAATCCCGGTCTTTCGGCGACATCTCTTTGGCTTCCATAATATCCCCCACATCCGCCAGTCGCCCCTGCCACCAGACACTGCCCGCACACCATTCGGGCGCACCGCCGAAACACAGCATCATATCCGCTACATGCGTCCCCATCTCAGTAAACTCGTTACCACTCTTACGCCCACATTTATTGCGCCCCCTAATCGTCACCACCTCGCCGACCACTCCCTCCCGCACCATCTGCAACCCCTTGCGCACTGCCGGATTAACGTGGTTCTGCTGATTGATTGCCAATTTGGCTCCCGATTGTTCGGCTGCCTGGACCATCTCGTCAGCCTCCTGCAAATCAATCGCAATCGGCTTCTCGCACAACACCGAGATTCCCCGCTCTAAAGCCGCCACAGTCGGACCGTGATGCCCCCTCGTCTGCGTCGCCACCGTCACCATATCTGGTTTCAGCTCGTCGTACATCTTCACGAAGTCATTAAAACCCGCCACTTCCCCGCAAATCTCCCGCGCCTTGTCAATAGACTCCGCCGCCACATCGCACAAACCGACGACCTCAAAATCCTGCATCTTCTCAAGCGTATTCAGATGCGACCTGCCCATACCTCCACAACCGACTAAAGCAACTCTGTATTTACTCATAATACCTCTCCATTTAAATAGCGAAATTCACAGCGAAACTATACGGTAATTGGAGCCTTGGGACTAGCGGACGATGAACATAACCACATCACGGCGAAATGACGGAAACGCACAATCTCTAGTCGTTATACCCATTTTCATACAATCCAGAGCCTTCGCGATGTGCCCCTATATTCAGTAAGATCCGCTATGAGGGATTCCCGTAGCGGCTTGCAATTCTGGAAGCCGCAGGATTACGGCGTAGGGAAATTGCGCTCGAAACCGTCAGGGATGGTGGGCTATAATGAGAGCGATGGACATGCCTCATATTGGAATGCCAACCGTTCTATCACCTGCTCGCTGTACGAACTCCCGCCAGCCAATAACTTTGCCACCGCCCCTGCCCCAGCAGATAATCGACCTGTCCCCCCTCGACATCAATGATAAAAGAACAACGCGTATTTCCGTTTAGAATGGGCTCCTGCCGCAATACAGCCCGGCAACGCGCCAACACATCCTCTCCGTCCAGGGTCGGCAACCACGTATACAACTCCTGGAGAAAATCTACCATCCGCTCGTAGCGCCTGACACTGTCCTGTGTCTCGTTGTCGACGACCCCTAAGACCGAATGGTTCGCCCGCGCCAGAAAACCGTCTTCGACAATCTCCGATAGCACCTGCCCAGCGAAATATTCGACCACCGCGATTCGCTCCCGATCACCCAACATCACATTGCCGCCCAACATCTCAGGATGCTCCGCTGCATAAGCCTCGACCCGCGCTAGTCCCTCCGCGACATCGGCGGAGCGCGTCAGGACCTCGGCGTTGAGGACTGTACGCAATTCCTCTCGTTCAGGGGTAGCGTTCGTCAAACACTTCGAGCGCGATATTTGCAACGCCAAACCCCGTGCATTAAGGCCGGAATTGAGCCCCTGTTGGTCGTGGTCAACCAGTGCAAAGTGCGGATATCCACCGTCAAAGGTATCAAAAAAAGCCCAGCCGGTAGGGGCCGGTGGATAATCGAAATTTTTCAAGAGAAAAGTTCGGCTGTTTTGCGTCACGGCACCGATAGTACACATATCCAATCCTTAAAGGCTAAAACTGCGTCACCTGTTTAGGGCCAATATCTACCGCGTTGGCCAAAGCATCAAAGCTCTGTTTCATCAATCTGAAACGCACTTGCGAAGATGCGGGGTCGTCCCAAAGGTTGTTAAATTCACCAGGGTCCGCCGTCAGATCGTAGAGTTCACCCATCTCGCGATCGTGGTAACAGACCAGTTTGTAGCGGCGATCGCGTATCATCGTGCCATAGGAACCCTGCAAATGCTCGCGTCCCGGCACGTCCGGGTTGAGCGCGCGGTAATATTCGCTGCGCACATAGGCCCGATGATCTTCAGCCTCGGACGCCCCCGTCAACAACGGCCACAACGAGCGCCCCTGTATCCTGTCCGCGACGGCGACACCGGCTAACTGCAACAGAGTCGGTACGATATCGATCAGTTCAACCAGTGCGTCGCTGACAACGCCCTCGCGAATATGTCCAGGCCACGAGCAGACCAAGGGCACCCTTACCAGACACTCGTAAAAACGACAGCCCTTGCCGACGAGTTGGTGGTCGCCGAGCAATTCACCGTGGTCGGAAGTGAAGATCACTAATGTATCCTCGCGTTGGCCACTGTCTTCTAGCGCCTGTAACATTCGCCCGACATTGTCGTCGACCAATTCAATCATCGCATAATAAGCGGCGGTAACTTCCTTCGCATCCTTCAAGTCAATCGATCCGACTCCATCCACCGGCCCCAGTTTCTCATGAGCGGCGACATCCTGCTCGCCCCACAATGGATCGGGCAACGATACCGGGTCGTAGCGGTCGAGATATTCTTGCGGCGGATCAAAGGGCCCATGCGGGTCAAATATATTGACGCTCATCAACCAAGGGTCTTCGCGGTCTTCGTTCATAAACTCAATGGCTTTATCAGCGCACCAAGTCGTCTGATGCAGCTTTGGCGGCAACGACGCCGTATCCTTGCGCAAATCGGCCAGGACATGGCCTTGTTCCTGCACCCAGTCGGCGTAGGCATGGCCTTCAGGCCATTGATCACGGGAATCATGGCTCCAATGAAATACGCGATAACCATCGTCGCCGCGCGGCTCAACCCGGCCATGCGCACCGGCCAAGTGCAGCTTGCCGGCGAGCCCGCAATCGTAGTCCGCCCCGTCGGCCAGAAGTTTAGTAACCAACGGGGCTGCACCAGACCAGTAGTCATTGCCATTGGCGCAGCCGTGCACGGTGCTCGCATACATTCCCGTGAGAAAGCTCGCCCGGCTCGGCGTACAAATCGGGCTTTGGCAGAAGGCATGTGAAAACGCGGTGCCCTCGCGGACCAAGCGGTCGATATTGGGCGTATTGATATGCTCATTGCCCAACGCGCGAATCGTGTCATAACGCTGTTGGTCGGTGCAGATCCACAGAATATTCGGCTGCATGGCTTAGTTTTTCAATCCGCTGGTAAAGGGCCGCCCACCGAACCTTACAAGATTATCCGCGTGGTGCCCGCGACCGGTTTGCCGCAACCGCACGAGATAATCGGCCCAATCCTGTCGTCGCTCATTAGCGTGCAGGGAGCCCCCCTCGGCGACAATGCCCCAAAACGGATCGCCGCGCAGCCCGTCGCGCATGCGTTCAGCGAGCCATTGGTCAATCAGCCGCAACCCCTCGCCGACGAGATCCGGTCGCTTCCCCGCCAGATTCTCTGTCTCGTGCGGGTCGTCCTTCACGTTAAATAGCATATACTCGGGAAATTCCTTCAGCCCCGTATGATAGGTGCGGATCAGCAACCAATCTTGCCAACGGGCGCTGCGCTGGCAGCTCCAGGCTCCCTGACTGAGGATCAGATGGTCGCGCCCCCCCTGATCGTCCGCTAGGTCGGCGGCAAAACTTTCGCCATTCCACGACGCCGGTATCTTCCCATCCACCAAGTCGATCAAGGTCGCGGCAAAGTCGATATTGTAGTGAAAACCGTCCCGCGCCTGGCCTTGACCGCCGTCAGTCACACCGGGCCAACGCACAATAAGCGGCACGCGATTACAGATATAATCGGCCGTCTGGTGATCCCCCCAAACATTGAGCTCGCCCTGGTTTTCGCCGTGGTCAGCACTGATGACAATCGCGGTGTCCTCGTAAACACCCAGGTCTTTAAGGTCTTGTACGATCTTGCCAATATGATGGTCCGCAAAGTGGATGCCCGTATCATAGCCGTCCATATGCGCCTTGGCGTCGTCGAGCGTCTTGATATGCCCACAGCCCATGCGCCAACCGTCCGGCAACGTGTCGGTAATACCAGAGACTTCCGTCGCGCTGTGCGGACCAAAGCTCTCGTTTTGCCGGTCGATAAGATCCTGGGTGATCCAATCTTCGATCGGTTCGTCGGCAAAGGGATTGCCGTATTCTTCCGGGTGGTCATAGGGCGAGTGCGGATCCCAAAAATTGACGTGCAAAAACCAGTTGTCCTCTGCACCATTATTTTGCAGCCAGCGCTGCATCACCGGATAAACCTCGTGCGCGTCGTCCTGCCCGCCGCCGCCGGTATCGTGCGTTTCGGAAAACCCGTAGGTCACCTGATAGGAGGTATGGCGGTTGGGAAAAGGGCTGATCATTGCCGTGTGATACCCCGCTCGCCTCAGCGCCGAACCCAGCGCATCTTGGGCAAAATCTGAACGAAACCGCCGGCTCTCCCCCTGCAGCGGCAGATCCGCGTATTCGCCGCCGTGATTTATCGCCCCAGTGCAGGTACCAAAACGGCCGGAAAAAAATGCCGTGCGACTCGGTAAACAAGGCGTATCGGTGGCATAACAATTATTGAAGCGCACGCCTTCGGCGGCCAGCGCGTCGATATGGGGGGACGTCTGGCGGTGATAACCATAACACGAAAGATGGTCAGGGCGGAGCGAATCGACATCGATATATAAAATGCGCATGAGACCTTCGATATTTATTGTACGGTGGCGCGCGCCGCTGCCAACAAGACTTGCGGATCGAGACGCACTTGATAGGTGGGGTTGACGAAGTGAAAGGCAATTTTGCCGTCGGCGCCGATAACAAATACCGCCGGTACGGGTAAGATTCTCTTGCCCGGTTTGCCCCAGGCGATTCCATAGGCCTTCAACGCCGCGGCCGTACGGTCGCTTAGCAGCACGAAGTCCAGTTTATTTTTTTGTCGGGTCTTGAGCAAGTTTCCCGGCGTGTCCGGTGCAATGGCGATCAACTGGAAACCCAGTTCGTGCAATGCGGCATTGTGTTTTTGCAACTCGACCAGTTGCCTATTGCAATGCGGTCACCAATGGCCGCGGTAAAAGACCAGCACCGTCGGTTTATCCACCAAAGCCGCCCAAAAATCGAAGGCTGTTCCCTGATCATCCACCAGGCCGGCCGGCGCGGGAGCTTGCATACCTACCAGCAAAGGCCGCACATCCGTCGCCGTTTCCGGCACTTCCTGCGCACAGAGGACCCCGGAAAAACCCAACAGACAAAGCGCGACAAAATAAAACTTTCTCATATGCTGAACTCTTCCCGTTATCACACATCCCATTGGCGTATATTTACAGATTCGTAATCTACGCTCCCGCACCGACGGCCACAAACTTATGCGCAATGCCCTTATACTCGTCTTCGCACTCGCAACCACCATTTTTGCCAACGATAGCGCCCCCGACAAATCTCAGGTCCAGGGCATTACCATTTCCACGCACGGCGGCGGCCGCGACTGGGGCTCAGATGCCATTGTGCCGACCTTGCTGGCCATCCGCGACCTCGGCGCCAACTGGGTCGCGATCCACCCCTATGCCAGCATTAACGCCGACGGCTCGTTGCGCTGGTCCCCAATCGACCCAGAAAACCCGCCAGCGCATATCGCCCGCCCCATCCGGGAAGCGCACCGCCTAGGGCTGAGCATCTGCATCAAACCGCATATCGCCTATTGGCGCTCGCCTTTTTCTTGGCGAGGCGAAATCACGTTCGAAGACAACAAAAAATGGCAGCGATTTTGGCGGGGATACAAGCAGTGGATCACACAAGTGGCCGCCGTCAGCGGCCAAGCCGACGGCTTTGTCGTGGGGACCGAGTTGGACCTCACCTTGCAATACGAAGAGGAATGGCGCGACATTATTGCGGCCGTCCGCCAACATACCGACGCGCCATTGACCTACGCGGCCAACTGGACGGACTACCAGCGAGTGCCCTTTTGGGACGCATTAGATGTAATCGGCATCCAAGCCTATTTCCCGCTCACTGACGACCCGGATTACGACAAAGAGGATATTCGCCAAGGTTGGACCATCCGCATGCAAGAAATGGGCGAATACTCCGAGCGGCACAACCGCCAGATTCTCTTCACCGAATTGGGCTACAACCAGTCGCATCAAGCCCCCATCAAACCTTGGGCCTACGAGGTAGATGGCGAGGACGCGCAGCCCATTCAGGCCTATTGCATGCGCACTGCGCTCGCGGCCATCGCCGCCGAACCCCGCGTCGTCGGCGCCCTGCTATGGAAGTGGTTTCCGCACCCGCGCCCGGTGGGCCGCAATTTTCAATTGGCCACACCGCCGATCAAACAAATTATCTCCGAGGCCTGGCTCAGCCCTCGATAAGCCCCGTCCCGCGCAACAAAGTCTCCTGCACCAATAGCTCATGGTCGAGCGAACGATCTGGCTCTTGCTCGCCTTTTAGCACTCGCACGAAGGCTTCTAGTTCCAGGTCATAGAGCCCCTGCCGCCCGATGCCTTCGAAGTTCACCGTCTGCTCGCCTTTTTCATAACCGCCCGCCGCTTCTGTCAGACAGAGCCGAATCGCATGGCCCGGTTCGAAGGGCTCGATCAGGATAGCACTGCCCTTGTCCCCGTAGACCTCGAAGCGCCGCGCCATTGGCTGCGGCTCCATCGCCGCGATATCGATCCAGGCCATTGCCCGCTCGTATTCGAACACCCCTAGCGTATTATCGTGAAAATCGGGCACGAGCCCGGTATCATTGCGCAAAAAAGTCGTCGTTTTCTCCGGCCGCCCCAAAATCCATACTACCTGGTCCAGCATATGCCCGGCCAAATCGAAGAAGATACCGCCATAGTGTCCATCGGCAATTACCTGCCGAGCCTCGGGTGCGAGTTTGGTCGACATATGCGCGCGCAGCGAATAGACATTGCCGAGAAAACCCGAACGCGCCCAATCCGCGATCTGCACAAAACCCGGATGGTAGCGAAACATAAAGCCCATCTGCACCTGCAACTTTTTGGCTCTGGCTTCCGCTACGACGCGCTGCCATTGCTCCCACTTGTCGCCGGCCGGTTTGTCATACCATACGTGCTTGCCGGCCTGCACGATCTGCTCGGTCTGATCCAGACTCTCGCTGTTGAGCCCTTCAGAAGAAATCGCGACAATCGAATCGTCGCCAAGCATTTCCTCCGCGCTGTCAAAAAAACGAACCTGGCCATAGGGCCCGTCACCGCCCTGGACCGCCCGACGGCGCTCCGCGTCGGGTTCATACAGACCGACGACTTCAACTTCTGAATTGCTAAGCATTGATTGCAGCTTGCCCGAGGCGTGACCGTGCTTGGTCCCATACTGCGCCATGCGAATCATAATAAACTCCTGAGATTAATAGAGACTATCACACAAAAACACCGTGCCGCTATGGCCGACATTTTCTGTCTTAGTCTATAGCCTGAATTTCATAACCAGTCGCCTTAGCGGCCCATCCAACCGCCGTCGACGACGACGATCGAGCCGTGCACATAATCGGAAGCGCGCGAAGAAAGCCACACCACCGCTCCCTTTAAATCATCCGGCGATCCCCACTTAGCGGCCGGGATTCGCACCATCAGTTGCTCGTTGCGCGCGGCATCATCGCGCAGTGCCTGATTGTTGTCGGTGGCGATATAGCCCGGCGCGATTGAATTAACATTGACCCCCTTACTCGCCCACTCATTTGCCAAGGCCATCGTCAATTGCCCGATGCCACCCTTAGCCGCCGCATACCCGGGCACGGTGATCCCACCCTGAAAAGTCAATACAGAGGCGGTAAATACTATCTTGCCTTCACCGCGAGCGACCATCTCCTTGCCAAACTCCCGCGACAAGACGAATTGCGCGTTCAAGTTCACCTCAATGACCTTGTCCCAATATTCATCGGAATGTTCCACCGCCGGTGCACGCATAATCGTGCCGGCATTGTTGATCAGAATGTCGATCTGCCCGACATCCTTTTTAACTTGATTGGCAAAGGCGTGCACCGCTTCTCTGTCGCTAAAATCACAGGCATACCCCTTAAAACTCTTGCCGCGCTCGGCGATATCCTTGCCGACCTCGGAGTCTTCTTCCAATGTGGCACTGACCCCGACGATATCGGCGCCGGCCTCGGCCAATGCCTGCGCAAACCCGCGCCCAATGCCGCGCCGGCATCCGGTGACCAGTGCCGTCTTGCCGTCTAGTTTAAATAAATCCAGAATTCCCATTTATTCCCCCTGTGTGTCGATTAGAATCTTAACCGCGTCCGTCCCCGCCTCCAGCCGCGCGAAGGCGTCTGGCAACTCGTCGAGAGACAATCTTTCCGTTATTAACTTTTCTAAAGGCAGTTCGCCACTCGCTGTCAGTTCGATAGCCCGGTCGTAATCCTCCGGCTCATAGACCCGCACGCCGCACATCTTTAATTCGCGCCAGAAAAACTGGAACAGATCAATTTTCGGCGGCTCGGCAAAAATCGCCACCACCACGATTCGCCCGCGCACCTTAGCGAGCTTTGTCATCACCTCAGCCCCGGCCTGCGATCCAGACACCTCGAAGACCACATCGGCACCCCCGCCCTCGGTCCAAGCTTCGACGTGGGCCACAAAATCTTCTTTTCGCGGGTTAACCGTCTCCAGCCCCAACGAGCGCGCCATCTGTAACCGATACTCGTTGACCTCAGCGACGCGAACCTCGGCCCCGGCGTGACGAGCCACCAACGCGTTGAGCAAACCGATCGGCCCACCACCGATTACCACCGCCTTTTCACCCGACACGACTTCGCCCAAGCGCACGTCATGACAGGCCACAGCCATCGGCTCGACCAACGCGGCCAGATCCATCGGCATATCGTCTGGCAATCGATGCAAGGTATACGCTGGCACCGTCCACGACCCTTGAAAAGCACCCGGGCTATCGATGCCGATGAAATTGAGCTTCTGACAGACATGGCCATTACCCGCGTTACAGGCCGCGCATTGCCCACAGGCATCCAAAGGACGCACGACCACCGAATCACCTATCGCCCAACCCGTCACATCGGTCCCCATCTCGACGATCTTGCCCGACATCTCGTGGCCGATAACCTGCGGCATATCGATGCGGCCGTCCATATGCCCCATATAAATATGCAAGTCCGTGCCGCACACTCCGCAATAGGCCACCTCGATCCGCACCTCGCCGGAGCCGGGTGCCTGTATCTTGCATTCGCCGACTCTAATTTCGCGGTCGCCGCCATAATACGCTGCCTTCACTATCGTTCTCCTTATTCGTCAGATTAAGCTGTTATAAATATCATGATCAGAAAAATAACCATCCATTGTTACGAACACATCGAAACGCACTTCAATCTTTTAGAATCGCATGGCCTCTAACGGCTCTCTGTTTTACGAACCGGACTGAGCGTATAGCGAAGCTATTCAGCTATAAACAAATACGTCGGTAGTAAAAAACTCAACGTATGTGTCTTGACCATACCGTCTAAAAGGCTAATTAGAGAATTCAGCAAATGCTTGAATTTGACTGGAATATGATCCCAAACAATAAACCCAGACCGCTTAAATTCCAGCGTTCCCTCTCCCTCCCATTGAGCATCGTGCATCCACATGTTAGCCAGAAGGATGACCGTAGTCGACTCAAGACGGAGCCGGACCGAGCCATTGCCGGGGTTCGTCGAGCATGTATTTGCCCAACACCTCCTCGAGCCCGGCAACGTTTGCGATGGCCAGGTCTATCGTCTCGCGCGCTAGGCCGATGAGATCCTCAAGGCTCTGCTGCAACGGTGGCTCAAAAGCACGGCCAATCCGCCCGTAACACTCATCAGGCGTGATGGCGAAACGCTCAAGCCGATTCGCGTAGCGCTTGGGCGTCTCTTGCCAGCCAAAGAGGCCATTTACAGCAAATAGCACCTTCAGCACGTTGTGGGCTATGATAGTAGCCGAGCGAAAATAGTCGACGACATCCTCTCTGACCGCGAGCACCTTTGCATAGCGAATTTGTTGCCACATCTCCGCCGTGGCATACTCGATCATCGCCCGCTTGAGCTCATCTGGATAGTCGTTCAACCGCTGTCGCCATTGCTTAATGAGCGCTTCACCATACAGCGGTCGCCCCTGTTGAATCGTGCCTAGCATGTCAAAATTGGCGCGTTTTACCCGATGCTCGAGCAATGCTTGTCGCATACTCAACTCTACCGTTTCGAGCGAGTCGTTCTCGAGCTCAACGAGATACGCGCGATTCTTCTCCTTGCCCCTGTCGTCCAGCCAGTAGCCCGATGTCCCCTCCGTGATCGAGGCAATCGCCGGCAGAACAAAAGGAGCATAGCCCTCAGCCGGTACTCCCTTTTTAAATTCTCCCACACCATAGAAAGACAGACCTCCAGCGCGATCGAGCACCCGCTGCTGCTGTTCGACCGACGGTAGTTTTGCCCAGAACACGTGCATATGGGTTTCGCTGTAGTCATCGGCCATCTCATCGGCCACCGCACCAATGAGTACGACCGCCTCGACTTCAGCCTCAGCGGCAAACGCTTCAGCTATTGCTCGCGCATTCTCCAGCCGCCATTGGCTAGCGTGATTCACAGTCTATTCCCTATCCGATAGTGCCGCGCTCTCTATATTGCGAACGAGTTCAGCGAAAAGCTCGCCGCCCTCGTGCCACTGACACGGCTGGATCTTGTTCGAGATCATGGTGAATATGCAGTGTACCTCCCGGTATTATCGAGATATATTGCAAGGTTTTTATTTTATTTTTCACATTTCTTTTCCATCATTTACGACCCCGCGAATGCGGGGTACCGAAAGCCAAGAGCGGAATGGGCCGCAGCGCAAATGGTGTTGTTGGATGCTGTGATCGTAGTGCGGTATTCGTTAGCCCGTTATATTAACGGCAAGAGTTGAGACTCGCACGCAAAATAAAGCCAGATAAAACCATAGGTTAGTGATTATATGGAGCTGCAAGTCTATCACTATTGAAGCCCTGTTTATATCAAGGCCAATAGGCCATCCGGATTTCCCGGGCGACGATGTTTTCCTCAGAATTCTTGATTAGTGCATCCAGATTTTGCAATACGCCGATCCGCTGTGCTTCTTCTACCCCAAAGAGTCGGATTCCCTGAGCATAGGTCGTCTGTGCCGCTTTGTCATCTCTATTTGCCAAATACGCCAGGCCAAGGGCGAATTGAACATCAGCATCAACTTCGTGTTTAAGAGCCAGCCGATACTGATCAATGGCTTCCTGCCAGCGACCTTGGAAATAAAATAGCCAGCCCAAACTGATGCGCGCGAGCCTGTCGTCCGGGTTGAGATCCAGGGTTTGCTGGTAGGCTTCGATCGCTAGATCATGGCGATTCTGCTCGAAGTACTGAAAGCCCAGTTCGGCGTAGGTGTCGCCGAGTGCCTTGCGCGTATTGTGCTTATCGGGGTTGATCTCAAGTACGCGCTCAAAGGTGCGTATGGCACGAGGGTAGTCTTGCTGGCCAAAATAACCTTTGCCCATATTATGGAGCAGTGATGTCAGGTTTTTAACAAGCAAATTTTCACGGCCTTCCCGTTTCGCCTGTTCTATACAGGCTACTAAGTGGTCTTGGCCTCGCTGTTGGATGAGTGTGTTGTTGTTTTCCTGGTCTACGAGACTTTTGACGAGGTTAAGCCACAGGTAGTCGGGAAAAAGTGCAAGTGCTTGGCGTAGCGCGGGATCGGGGTCTTCGTTGAAGTATAGTTGCATACTGGCAAGATGAAAATAAACCTCGGGCAGCGGCGTAGCCGCTGTATTTCCCGCGAGTGCAGCGGCTTTTTTGTATGATTTCAGGGCTTGTTGATGCTGCAAGCGTGCATGGTAAGATCGACCGGAAGAATAATAGGCGAGTGTCTCGGCTTTGTGTAGCGAGAATAGGCTGGTAGCGACAAGGCCCGAGAGTGCGATGCCCCAGGCGAGCGGACGAAACCAGGCGCCGACAAAGTGCTGGAGACTGACAATGCCTGTGTGCAGCAACCATGCCAGGACCAGTGAACTGCCGGCCGAGCTCAAGTAGAAAAAGCGTGAGGGTTCAACCGTCTCGCGGGCGACGAAGGGCATAAGGGCCAAAAGGGCAAAGAGCCCCCAATCAGCTTCGGGGCCGGTGCGGCGGACGACGAGCCAACCGAGACCGAGCAATACGACTGCGCCCACGATCATTTCCCAGGGTTGGATTTGGCCGGCGACGAGCCAGTGGGCGGAGTCGAGGCAACGGCCCATATAGCCGAGGAACAGGCCAAAGGCGGCGATGGGATCGGCGATGGAGAGCGTCTCGCGGGCTTGCGGCGCCTGCGGATAGAGGAAGTGCAATAGGCCCGGAATCAGGATGGCTACCGCCAGCAAGGGGGCGGCTGCGCCGGGTCGTTGATAGCGCCGCCAAGCCAGGTATAGGCAA